>CAVRCC010000017.1:0-111297 GCA_963719395.1 uncultured Gammaproteobacteria bacterium
TCAGGCCGCGATCAACGCCCGCAATTCCCCCGTGCGGCGCTCCAATAACTCCGCATCGCCGCGCGTCTCCACATTCAGCCGCAGCAACGGTTCGGTGTTGGAGCAGCGCAGGTTGAACCGCCAGTCGGCAAATTCCAGGCTGACGCCGTCGGTTTCATCCAGGGCCGGCTGCTGGTCGGCATAGGCAGCCAGAATTTCCTGGATCTTGGCCGGCGCGTCGGCCACCCGGAAATTGATCTCGCCGCTGCACGGAAAAGCCCGCATCCGGGCGTCCACCAGCGCCGACAACGGTTGGCCGCTGCGGCAAAGCTGTTCGGCAACCAACAGCCAGGGAATCATGCCGCTGTCGCAATAGGCGAATTCGCGGAAATAGTGATGGGCGCTCATCTCGCCGCCGTAGAGCGCATCCTCCTGCCGCATCCGTTCCTTGATGAAGGCATGGCCGGTCTTGCTCTGCACCGGGACGCCGCCCGCCGCCCGCACCTGCTCGATGGTGTTCCAGGTCAGGCGCGGGTCATGGATGATCTTCGCGCCCGGTTGCCGCGCCAGCAGGGTTTCCGCCAGCAGGCCGACCAGGTAATAGCCCTCGATGAACCGCCCGGCTCGTCGAAGAAGAAGCAGCGGTCGAAATCGCCGTCCCAGGCCAGCCCCAGATCGGCGCCGTGCTCGCGCACCGCCTGCGCCGTGGCGTCGCGGCATTCCGGCAGCAGGGGATTGGGAATGCCGTGGGGGAACGTTCCATCCGGCTCGTGGTGAATCTTGATGAAATGAAACGGCAGATGCGGCTCCAGCCCGTCGATGATCGGTCCCGCGCCGCCGTTGCCGGCGTTGACCACGATCTTCAGCGGTTTGAGCGCGCCGGGATCGATATAGCTCAGCAGATGCGCGAGGTAATCGCCTTTGTCCGGTCGATCGAGCCAGGTTGCCGCGCCGTTTGGATTCTGGAAATCTCGCCGCGCGCGGCCAAATCGCGGATAGCGAACAGGCCGCTGTCGCCGCTGATCGGCTTGGCCTGCTCGCGCACCAGCTTCATGCCGTTGTAATCCATCGGATTATGGCTGGCGGTGACCATGATGCCGCCGTCGAGCCGGTGATGGAACGCGGCGAAATAGATCTCCTCGGTGCCGCACAGGCCGATATCCAGCACGTCCGCGCCGCCATCCAGCAGGCCCTTGGCCACCGCCGCGCTCAATGCCGGACTGGTCAGGCGCACGTCGTGGCCGACCGCCACCCGCCGGGGCTGCAGCAGGGCCGCATAGGCCCGGCCGATGCGATAGGCCAGATCCTCGTTCAGTTCGTCGGGAATTCGCCCGCGAATATCGTAAGCTTTGAAACACGCCAGTTCAGTGCTCATCGTCGCCTCAGCTCTCGCATTTCCCCGGCCGTACACATCCTCGAAGCGGACGATATCGTCCTCGCCCAGATAGCTGCCCGATTGCACTTCGATGATCTCCAGCGGAATCTTGCCGGGGTTCGTCAGCCGGTGCCGGACGCCGACCGGGATGTAGGTGGACTGGTTTTCGGTCAGCAGAAACACCTCGTCGCCACGGGGGACGCGGGCGGTGCCGTTCACCACCACCCAATGCTCGGCGCGGTGATGGTGCATCTGGGAGGACATGCAGGCGCCGGGATTGACCATGATGCGTTTAACCTGGAAGCGTCGGTCGAAATCGATGGAGTCGTAACAGCCCCAGGGCCGGTAAACCTTGCGGTGGTTCCGCCCTTCCGGGCGCTGGCTGGCCTTGAGCTGGTCGACCACCGCCTTGACGTCCTGCACCCGGTCCTTGCTGGCCACCAGCACCGCGTCGGCGGTTTCCACCACCACCAGATCTCCACGCCGACCGTGGCCACCAACCGCGTGGCGGCATCCACGTAGGTATCGTGGGTATCGACGCTGATCACATCGCCGCGCGTGATGTTGCCGTCGGCATCGCGCTCGCCGACTTCCCACAGCGCCGACCAGGAACCGACATCGTTCCAGCCCACCGCCAGCGGCATCACCACCGCATGGTCGGTTTTTTCCATCACCGCGTAGTCGATGGAATCCTTGGGGCAGGCGGCGAACGCCTCGCGATCCAGCCACAGGAAATCCCGGATCGGCTCGGCCGGTGGCCAGCGCCTGCTGGCAGGCGGCCAGCATCGCCGGAGCGAGGCGCTCCAGTTCCGCCAGGAACGCCGAGGCGCGGAACATGAACATGCCGCTGTTCCAGTAGTGATCGCCGGATTCCAGGTAACGCTGGGCGGTGGCGGTATCGGGCTTTTCAACGAAGCGCTCCACCGTGCACACCCCGGATTCATCCAGCGGCGGGCCGGCCTTGATGTAGCCGTAGCCGGTTTCCGGCGCGGTGGGACGATGCCGAAGGTGATCAGTCGGCCGGCTTCGGCGTGGGGCGCGACCTGACGCACGGCGGCGCGGAAGCCCTCGACATCGGCGATGACATGATCGGCCGGCAGGATCAGCAGGATCGGATCGGCGCCCGCGCGCTGGGCGTGCAGGGCCGCCACCGCGACCGCTGGCGCGGTATTGCGGCCGACCGGCTCCAAGATCACCGCCGCCGGCTGGATGCCGACCGCGCGCAACTGCTCGGCCACCATGAAGCGATGTTCCTCGTTGCACACCACCAACGGCGCGGTCAGTCGGTCAGACCGGCGATCCGCAGCGCGGTGTTTTGCAGCATGGTGTGCTGGTCCACCAGCGGCAGGAACTGCTTGGGATAAGTCTCGCGCGACAGCGGCCACAACCGGGTGCCGCTGCCGCCGGACAGGATGACGGGGATGATCATGCTTGTTCACCTCGGCCGATGGCGTAATAGATGAAACCCTGTGCGCGCAGGTAGTCCGGATCGTAAAGATTGCGGCCATCGAAGATCAGCGGTTGCTTCAGTTGCCGGCGGATGGCGTCGAAATCGGGACTGCGGAACAGGCTCCATTCGGTGATGATCACCAGCGCGTCGGCACCGGTGAGCGTGTCCATCGGCCGGTCGCACAACTGGAAATCGGGCCGTTCGCCGTAAAGGCGGCGTGCCTCATTCATGGCCGCCGGATCGTAAGCCCGCACCGCGCAGTTTTCCCGCCACAGCGCCTCCAGCAGGTTGCGGCTGGGCGCTTCGCGCATGTCGTCGGTGCCCGGCTTGAAGGCCAGCCCCCACACGGCGAAAGTTCGCCCGCGCGAATCCGCGCCGAAGTGGCGCTGGATCTTGGCGAACAGCACGTTCTTCTGCCGCTCGTTCACCGCTTCCACCGCTTGCAACAGGGCAGCCTCGTAGTTCGCCGAACGGGCGGTATACTCTAGGGCCTTGACGTCCTTCGGAAAACAGCTTCCGCCGTATCCCGCGCCCGGATAGATGAAGTGGTAACCGATGCGCGGATCGGCGCCGATGCCGACTCGGACCTTTTCGATGTCCGCCCCCAGCCGTTCGGCCAGATTGGCCATCTCGTTCATGAAGCTGATCTTGGTCGCCAGCATGGCGTTGGCGGCGTACTTGGTCAGTTCCGCCGAGCGCACGTCCATTTCGATCAGCCGGTCGCGGTTGCGGTTGAACGGCGCGTACAGATTGCGCAATTGCACGGTGGCCCGGTGGTCGTCGCTGCCGACGATGATGCGGTCGGGCCGCATGAAGTCCTGGATCGCCGCGCCTTCCTTGAGAAATTCCGGATTGGAAACCACCGAGAACGGGATGTCCCGGCCGCGTTCGGCAAACACGGCGGCAATAGCATCCCGCACCACGTCGGCGGTGCCCACTGGCACGGTGGATTTGTTGACCACCACCCGGTACTCCTCCAAGTGCTGACCGATGGAGCGGGCGACAGCACGCACGTGCTGCAAATCGGCCGAACCGTCCTCGTCGGGCGGGGTGCCGACGGCGATGAACTGGAACAGACCATGCGCCACGCCTGCCGCGAGATCGGTGGTGAATTGCAGCCGGCCGCTTTCACCGTTGCGCCGAACCACGTCGTCCAGGCCGGGTTCGTGAATCGGAATTTGGCCGCGTTGGAGCATGTCGACCTTGCGCGGGTCCACGTCCACGCACAGCACGTCGTTGCCCACGTCAGCGAAACAGGCGCCGGTGACCAGCCCGACATAACCGGAGCCAAAAATCGTGATTTTCATCATTGCCCCCTGAACGAATATCCGAGGCGAACGCCGGAGTTGCCTCTAAAGGTTTTTTGATGAGGCGCACTTTAACACAGGCCCGGATGGGGCGGTTTTGCTAGAATCGCCGGCCATGGACGTTTCCTGGATTCTCGACGATCTCAACGAACCCCAGCGCGTGGCGGTGACCGCACCGCTGGGACCCTTGCGGGTGCTGGCCGGCGCCGGCAGCGGCAAAACCCGGGTATTGACTCGGCGCATTGCCTGGCTGCTGGCGGTGGAAAATGCCTCGCCCTGGTCGATTCTGGCGGTGACCTTCACCAACAAAGCCGCCGCCGAGATGCGCGGTCGGGTCGAAGCGATGCTGGATCATCCCATCGGCGGGCTGTGGATCGGCACTTTTCATGGCATCGCCCACCGCTTGCTGCGCCAACACTGGCAGGAAGCCCGGTTGCCGCGCGCCTTCCAGATCCTCGACAGCGACGATCAAACCCGGTTGCTGAAGCGGGTGTCGCGCGGCCTGAATCTGGACGAGAAGAAATGGCCGCCGCAACAGTCCGCCGGCTTCATCAACCGCTGCAAAGACGAAGGCCAGCGTCCCGCCGATCTGGCCGACGACGGCAAGCCGGTCCAGCGCCAGTACCGACAGATTTACACGATCTATCAGCAGGAATGCGAGCGCGGCGGACTGGTGGATTTCGGCGAGTTGCTGCTGCGGGTCTACGAACTCTGGCGCGACAACCCGGACCTGCTCACGCATTCCCGGGAACGATTCCAACACCTGCTGGTGGACGAATTTCAGGATACCAACGCCATTCAGTACAACTGGGTGCGCTTGTTGAGTGGCGGCCGGGCGACGTGTTCATCGTCGGCGATGACGATCAATGCGTCTACGGGTGGCGGGGTTCCAAGGTCGAGAATCTCCAACGCTTCGCCCAGGACTTCCCCGGCACGCAAACCATCCGCCTGGAACAGAACTACCGCTCCACCCACAACATCCTCAAGGCCGCGAATGCGCTCATCGCCCACAACGCCGGCCGGTTGGGTAAGAATCTGTGGACCGCCGACGGCGACGGCGAACCGATTCAGGTCTACGCCGCTTTCAACGAAGTGGACGAGGCGCGGTTCGTGGTGGAGCGCATCCGCCAGTGGGTGGAAGCGGGTGGTCGGCGCCGCGACGCGGCGATTCTGTACCGTTCCAACGCTCAGTCGCGGCTGTTCGAGGAAACCCTGATCGGGACGGCGATCCCGTACCGGATTTACGGGGGGTTGCGCTTCTTCGAGCGCGCCGAAATCAAGGATGCCCTGGCCTATCTGCGGTTGATGGCCCACCGCGACGACGATCCTTCCTTCGAGCGAGTGGTGAACACTCCGCCGCGCGCCATCGGCGAGCGCACTGTGGACCTCCTGCGCGAAACGGCGCGCGTCCAGGGTGGATCGCTCTGGCAGGGGGCGTTGCAGCTTCTAAGCGGTGGGGGACTGAGCGGGCGGGCCGCCAGCGCCGTGCGCGGTTTTTTGAACCTGATCGAGGCGCTGGACCGCGACAGTCACGGTCGGCCGCTGCCGGAACGGGTCGATCACGTCATCCATCAAAGCGGCCTGCTGGCGATGTACGAGCAGGCCAAGGCCGATAAAGGCGAGATGCGGGTGGAGAATCTGGAGGAACTGGTCAACGCCAGTGGCGATTTCATCGCCAACACCGATCCGGTCGTGGTCGGCGCGGACCCGGATGAGCCGGATTGGCTGAACGCCTTTTTGGCCCACGCCGCGCTGGAATCCGGCCAGGGTCAGGGCGCCGCCGGCGAGGATAGCGTGCAACTGATGACCCTGCACATGGCCAAGGGCCTGGAGTTTCCGCTGGTGTTCCTGGTGGGACTGGAGGAGGGGCTGTTCCCGCACAACCGTTCGGTGGGGGAAGCGCGCCAATTGGAGGAAGAACGGCGGCTGGCCTACGTCGGCATCACCCGCGCCTGCCGTCAGTTGTACGTGACCCATGCCGAAAAACGCACCCTGTACGGCCGCGAGAACTATCCGTCGCCTTCGCGCTTCGTCCGGGAAATCCCCGAGGAACTGATCCGCGATGTGCGCGCTCGCGCTACCCACCGAGCAAAAACGCCGTTGCCGGCCCATGCCGTCGCCCCGCCAACCCCCGCCGTGCCGGCTGGACTACGGCCTCGGCAGCGGGTGCGCCATCCGCAATTCGGCGAGGGCGTGGTGCTGGAGGTCGAAGGCGCTGGCTATCACGCCCGGGCCAAGGTGAATTTCCCGGCGGCTGGCGGCGCCAAGTGGCTGGTGGTGGCCTACGCCAAGCTGGAAATCCTGTGAACCAGCCCGCGCTCACCATGCCGGTGACCCGTCCTACGCTGACCGGCGTCGATCCTCGCTCCAGCCCTTCATCCAGACCGCGCCTCCCCGAGCACCGTCTGAGCCTGAAGGAAGTGTTGGATGAACTGGCCGCCGACGGTCTGGTGGACCGGGCCGATCTCGAACGGGTCGGCGTGGAGTCCCGGACGGAACGCGGCGAGCCGCATCCCCTGGTGGTGATCGCCAACAAAAAACTGCACCATCTCCAGCCGCCGCATCAGGTGTTGAGTTTGGAGCTGCTGACCGAGTGGCTGGCCGGCAAGGTGGGCTTGCCGTACCTGCGCATCGATCCGCTCAAGCTCGACATCGCCGCAGTCGAGCGGTTGTTGCCGTTCGTCTCCTACGACTATGCCGCCCGCTACCACATCCTGCCGGTCGCGGCGGACGATACCCGGGTGGTGTTTGCCACCACCGAGCCCTATCTGACCGAATGGCAGAACGTGTTGGGGCAGACCCTGCGCCGCGACATCGAACGGGTCATCGCCAATCCGCTGGACATCAATCGTTACCAGTTGGAATTCTACGGCGTCTCGCGTTCGGTGCGCGGCGCGCTGCGGGGTTCGCTGGAGCAGACCTCGGGCATCCTCAACTTCGAGCAGTTGCTGGAACTGGGCCGGCGCGGCGAACTGAGCGCCGACGAGCGGCCGATCGTGCAAATCGTGGACTGGCTGCTGCAATATGCATTCTCCCAGCGCGCCAGCGACATCCATCTGGAACCCCGCCGCGAGCAGGGACACATCCGCTTCCGCATCGACGGCGTGTTAAACGCAATTTATCAGTTGCCGCCGGCGGTGATGAGCGCGGTAACCAGTCGCATCAAGATTCTGGGTCGGATGGACGTGGCCGAGAAGCGCCGGCCGCAGGATGGCCGGATCAAGACCCGCACCCCGGCCGGCCGGGAGATCGAACTGCGACTGTCCACCATGCCCACCGTCTTCGGCGAGAAGTGCGTGTTGCGCATCTTCGATCCCGATACCGTAACCAAGAATTTCAGTCAGTTGGGCTTCGCACCGGCCGAGGAGACCGCCTGGCGAACGATGATCGCCCGGCCGCACGGCATCGTGCTGGTGACGGGTCCGACCGGTTCCGGTAAAACCACCACGCTGTACACCACCCTCAAGCATCTGGCCAATCCCGAGGTCAACGTGTGCACGATCGAGGATCCGATCGAGATGGTGGTGCCGGAACTCAACCAGATGCAGGTCCAACCAGCGATTGATCTGACCTTTGCTCAGGGTATCCGTACCCTGCTGCGGCAAGATCCTGACATCATCATGGTCGGCGAAATTCGCGATCTGGATGCCGCGCAGATGGCCGTGCAGGCCGCCCTGACCGGACATTTGGTGCTCTCGACCCTGCACACCAACGACGCCGCTTCGGCGGTGACCCGACTGCTCGATCTCGGTGTGCCTCACTATTTGATCCAGAACGTGCTGATCGGGGTGATGGCGCAGCGGTTGGTGCGCACCCTGTGCCCGCACTGCAAGGGCGAGGGACAACTGGAAGCGACATTATGGGAGGCATTGGTTCGGCCTTGGCCGTTGCCGAAACCGGCGGCCATCCGGGCGCCGCACGGTTGTCCGGAGTGCCGCAACACCGGTTACCTGGGCCGCGTCGGCTTGTATGAACTGCTGACCGTGACGCCAGAACTGCGCCGGTTGCTGCAACCAGAAACGGACGCAGCCGAACTCCGCCGTCGCGCCTGCGCGCAGGGCATGCGCCCGCTGCGAGTCAGCGCCGCTTTACAGATCGCCGCTGGCCTGACCACCTTCGAGGAGGTCCTTCAGGTATTGCCGCCGCTGGAGGAGGAATAGCGCCGCCTTAGAGTGCTTTCTTGATACATCGCATGGTTTTTGACTATTTTGTTGGGAATAGTACACAATAGTTGTGTGTGATTACCGCATTGCGACTTTTTAAACCAAAAAAATGACTAAGGATCATGACGATGTCCAAGAAAATCGCGAAAAGTGCGTTGGCGGCGGCGTTGGCTGGCGGTTTGCTGGCGGGAGTTGCCCAGGCTTACGAGGCGGGTGACTGGATTGGCCGGGTTGGGGTGTGGGGTGTGCTTCCGAAATCCGACAACCTGAATACCCCACTGGGAACGATCAATGTAGACGACGGTTACAGCCTGGGTCTCAACCTCACCTACATGGCTACACCGAACATCGGTATCGAACTGATTGCCGCCCTGCCGTTCAAGCACGACATCGAACTCTCCGGCGTGGGCAAAGTTGCCAGTACCTATCAGTTGCCCCCGACGCTTTTTTTGCAGTATCACTTCATGCCGCAAAGCACCGTCCGTCCGTATGTCGGCGTGGGTCTGAACTACACCTTCTTCTGGGATGAAAAGACCACCGGCACCCTGTCCGGCACCAAACTGGATCTGGATCCGTCTTGGGGGGTGGCTGGGGAATTAGGCGTCGATATCGACATAGCCCCCAACTGGTTTATGAATGCCGTTGTCAGTTATATGGATATTGACACCAAGGCTAAATCGAACCTCCTCGGCACCCTCGGCACCGTGAACATTGACCCCTGGGTGGTCGGCCTTAACGTCGGCACCCGTTTCTAAGTGGCTCGTTGTGGCGGGCGCGGGGCCGACGCTTTTCCGACTCCGCCGCCTGTCTGTTAACCCGGGGAGCATGTTTTCTCATGCCCGTTCGGGATACCCCAGCGTTTTCAGCGCCGCGCTCAGTTCCATCCGGTGATCCCCCTCGGTTTCCACCGTCACCCGGCCGGTAGGCACGTCCACCGCCACCTCCCGGACCCTGGCGTCCTGGCGCAAACCGGTTTGAATCGCGCTGGCGCAGCCGCCGCATTTGACGTTCTGAACCGTGAACTCGAACTTCATGTCGTTCTCCACCGATAATTGAATGATGATGAAAGTATAAGCTGTTCGCCCTGTTGAAAGGGGTTACTGGATGGCGTGGCATTTTGCTCTTCAATAGCGCAATCATTCATATTGTTGCCCTATAATGAGGCAATAGTTGCCGCCTGTGCATTCCAAGGTCTGCACAGTTGACGGTCATTGCAGGAAAAAATTCCCGTGGCACGGTTCATGCTAAATCGCGGCGGGCATGGAGCGTCGCTATCCCACCACCGACGTCCCCAATCACGACCGACTCTTTCCAAACCCGAGGAATCAATGACAATGAATGCTGCCGATGTGATGAAGCTGATCGAGGAAAAGGGCATCAAGTTCGTGGATTATCGCTTCACGGACACCCGCGGCAAGGAGCAGCACGTCACTGTACCCGTCAGCGCCGTGGACGAGGATGTGTTCGAGGATGGCAAGATGTTCGACGGCTCATCCATCGCTGGTTGGAAGGGCATTCAGGAATCCGACATGATCCTGATGCCCGATCCCGTCACCGCGACGGTGGATCCCTTCTTCGAAGAACCGACTCTGGTGTTGACCTGCGACGTTATCGAACCCAACACCATGCAGGGCTACGAGCGCGATCCCCGGTCGCTGGCCCGCCGCGCCGAGGCGTACTTGAAGTCGACCGGCATCGGCGACACCGCCTTCTTCGGTCCGGAAAACGAATTCTTTATTTTCGACGACGTGCGCTGGGGCGCCGACATCAGCGGCTGCTTCTACAAGGTGGATTCCTCCGAGGCCGGCTGGAATTCCGAGCGCGCCTACGAAGGCGGTAACTTCGGCCACCGGCCCGGCGTCAAGGGTGGCTACTTCCCGGTGCCGCCGGTGGATTCGATGCAGGACATTCGCTCCACCATGTGTCTGAACCTGGAAGCGATGGGACTGGTGCCCGAAGTGCATCACCACGAAGTCGCCACCGCTGGCCAGGCCGAGATCGGCGTTCAGTTCAATACCCTGGTGCGCAAGGCCGACGAAGTGCAGCGGCTGAAGTACGTGGTGCAGAACGTGGCCGCCAGCTACGGCAAGACCGCCACCTTCATGCCCAAGCCCCTGGTCGGTGACAATGGCAGCGGCATGCACGTCCACCAGTCGCTGGCGAAGGACGGCGTCAACCTGTTCTCCGGCGATCTGTACGCCGGCCTGTCCGAAGTGGCTTTGTACTACATCGGCGGCATCATCAAGCACGCCAAGGCATTGAATGCTTTTTGCAATCCCTCCACCAACTCCTACAAGCGGCTGGTGCCGGGTTTTGAAGCGCCGATTAACCTGGCGTACTCAGCGCGCAACCGTTCCGCCTCTATCCGCATCCCCTATGTCAGCAATCCCAAGGGCCGCCGCATCGAGGTGCGTTTCCCCGACTCGACCGCCAATCCGTATCTGGCGTTCGCCGCGATGCTGATGGCCGGTCTGGATGGCATCCAGAACAAGATTCACCCCGGCGACGCAGTGGACAAGGATATTTACGAATTGCCGCCCGAGGAAGAGAAGCTGATCCCGCAGGTGTGCTTCTCGCTGGAACAGGCGCTGAACGAACTGGACGCGAATCGCGAGTTCCTGACCCGGGGTGGCGTGTTCACCAACGACCTGATCGATGCCTATATCGCGCTCAAGATCCAGGAAGTCACCCGGATGCGGATGACCACTCATCCGGTCGAGTTCGATATGTACTACAGCCTATAAGGGTTGTAGCGCGGCATTGGACCGCGCGCCGCCTGGGTTGGGTTGTAACAACGCCCCCGTTTGGGGGCGTTTTCATTGAAGGTGTTGCACTATGATAGTGCATTGTGATGGCGATGCTGACCTATCCCGACCGCGCACGGCCCGATGGTCGGCGTTGAATGAGTGCGTGGGCCGTAATAGTGGGCATCAATGAGTACGATTCGCCGGGTTGGTTTGGTTTTTGCTGTATCGCCGGCGACAAGCGGAAGATGAGGCGACCGTGCTGAGAAATTATCAACGCCGGGTAGTGGAGAGTCTGAGCATCGCCGTGCTGGTGCTGGACCGGCGCTTGCGGTTGCTGTTTATGAATCCGGCGGCGGAGACGCTGTTCGAGTCGAGCTTCCGCAAGGCTCAAAAGCTGGCCTTGCCGGATTTGGTCATTGGCGCCGAACCGTTCATCGCCGGACTGCGACACTGTCTGGAGAGCGGTTATCCCTATATCGAGCGGGAGCTGCAACTGACCTTTCCCCTGGAGCGGATCGTGACCGTGGATTGCACCGCCGCGCCGCTGCTGGAGCGCGATCCGCCCACCGAGTTGCTGCTCGAACTGCGGCAGGTGGACTGGCGAGTCCGGATCAGCCGGGAGGAGAACATCCTGGCCCAGCATCACACCACCCGGGCGCTGGTGCGCAATCTGGCCCACGAGATCAAGAATCCGCTGGGGGGTCTGCGTGGGGCGGCGCAACTGCTGGAGCGGGAACTGCCGGACCCGGCGCTGCGCGAGTACACCACCATCATCATCGGCGAGGCCGACCGACTGCGCAATCTGGTGGACCGGATGCTCGGACCCAACCAGTTGCCCATTCATGGCGACGTCAGCATTCATGAGGTTCTGGAACGGGTTTGCGGGTTGGTGGAAGCCGAAGCCTATCCCGGCATCCGCATCGAGCGCGACTACGATCCCAGTATTCCGCCGCTGTGGGGTGATGATGACCGGTTGATCCAGGCGGTGCTCAACGTGGTGCGCAACGCCGCGCAGGCGCTGGGCGAGCGCGGGCGGGGCGTGATCACCCTGCGCACCCGGGTGCAGCGCCAGTACACCATCGGCGCCAAGCGCCACAAACTGGTGGCGCGGCTGGATGTCGTGGACGATGGCCCCGGTATTCCGCCCGGACAGCAGGAGCAGATTTTCTATCCGATGATCAGCGGCCGGCCCGATGGCACCGGGCTGGGTCTGTCCATCGCCCAGAACATCATCGCCCAGCATGGCGGCCTGATCGAGTGCGCCAGCCGGCCGGGCGAAACCGTGTTTACGCTGTTGCTGCCCTTGGGAAAACCGGAATGACCAGGAAAGAACATATTTGGGTGATCGACGATGACCACGCCATCCGCTGGGTGTTGGAAAAGGCGCTGCAGCGCGACAGCCTGACGGTCACCACCTTCGACAGCGCGGTGGGGGTGCTCGACGCGCTCCGCCAGGGAGCGCCGGACGCCGTGGTCGCCGACATCCGCATGCCGGGCATGAGCGGTCTGGAGCTGCTGTCCCGGCTGCGCGAACGGGCGCCGGAACTGCCGGTGATCATTATGACCGCCCATTCCGATCTCGACAGCGCGGTGTCGGCCTATCAGGGCGGCGCGTTCGAATATCTGCCCAAACCGTTCGACGTGGACGAGGCCGTGGCTCTGGTCCGCCGCGCCTGCCAGACCTATCGCCAGCGCACCGAGCCGCCGGAACCGAGCGAGCCGTTGCCCGAGATCATCGGCGAGGCGCCGGCGATGCAGGAGGTATTCCGCGCCATTGGCCGGCTGTCGCGCTCCAATATCACGGTGCTGATCACCGGCGAATCCGGCACGGGCAAGGAATTGGTAGCCCGCGCCCTGCACCGTCACTGCCCGCGCGCCGACCAGCCGTTCATCGCCATCAACACCGCCGCTATCCCTCGCGACCTGCTGGAGTCAGAGTTGTTCGGCCACGAGCGCGGCGCGTTCACCGGCGCGCAGGCGGCCCGCCAGGGGCGGTTCGAGCAGGCCAACGGCGGCACGCTGTTCCTGGATGAAATCGGCGACATGCCGGCGGAGTTGCAGACCCGGTTGCTGCGGGTGCTGGCCGAAGGCGAGTTCTACCGGGTGGGCGGCCATTTGCCGACTCGGGTGGACGTGCGGGTGATCGCCGCCACCCATCAAAATCTGGAGCAGCGGGTGCGCGATGGGCTGTTCCGCGAGGATCTTTATCACCGGCTGAATGTCATTCGCATTCAACTGCCGTCGCTCAACAAGCGCCGTGAGGATATCCCGCTGCTGACCCGGCATTTCCTGAGCCAGGCCGCGCGGGAACTGGGGGTCGAGTCCAAGGTGCTGCGGCCGGAAACCGAAACCTATCTTACCCGGTTGGATTGGCCCGGCAACGTCCGCCAAGTGGAGAATCTGTGCCGCTGGTTGACCGTGATGGCTTCGGGCCGGGACATTCATCTGGAGGATTTGCCGGGCGAATTGCGGGAACGGGGACCGGCGGCGGCCGGCGGCGGCCCCGACTGGGAAACGGCGTTGCGGCTGTGGGCGGGCCAGAGCCTGGCGCGCGGCGAGCAGAACCTGCTGGAAACAGCGCTGCCCAGCTTCGAGCGGGTGCTGATCCGGGTGGCGTTGGAGCAGACCGGCGGCCACCGCCAGGACGCGGCTCGGTTGTTGGGTTGGGGGCGCAACACCCTGACCCGCAAGATTAAGGAATTACGGATGGAGTAGGGGACCGGGCGCGACGGACCATGTTCGATGTCATTCTGTATGAGCCGGAAATTCCACCCAATACTGGCAACATCATTCGGCTGTGCGCCAACGCCGGCGCGCGGCTGCACCTGATCCGGCCACTGGGTTTCCAGTTCGACGACCGCCAGTTGCGCCGGGCTGGGTTGGATTATCACGAATGGGCCACGGTGCGATTGCATCGCGATCTGACCGCCTTTCTCGCCGAGGTGAAACCGCCGCGGCTGTTCGCCCTCACCACCAAGGGGGCTCGTTCCTACCACACGGTGGCCTACCAGCCCGATGACGCGCTGCTGTTCGGCCCGGAAACCCGTGGCCTGCCGGCGCGGGTGCTGGCCGACATTCCCCTGGAACAGCGATTGCGGATTCCGATGCTCACCGTCGGCCGCAGTCTCAATCTGGCCAACGCGGTCGCGCTCGTGGTCTACGAGGCGTGGCGACAAAGCGGCTTTCAGGGCGCGCTCTGAGCGCGTCGTCGACCGTTGCCATCCTGACGCCGGCCGCTATCCTGGCGCGTTATCTTCGAGCGTGGAGCGTCGCCAGGTAAAACCGTCGTCCTTCCAGAACAAGGTCATGGCCTACCCGTCGATCGGCTTCGTGCCGTGCCCTTTCGTGCAACGTTCGGTGATGACCCAATCACAACATTCCGTCATCATCGCGGTCGGCATCATGATCGCCGCATTGGGCGGATGGCGGCGGTCGTCGGGCGGTGGTTCAGTCCAGATGGACTTGCAGGCCGGCGATGGTCTCGGCGGCGACTGCTTGGACGCGCCGCAGCAGTTCCGCGCTACCGTCCAGGGTTTTCTGCCGTCCAGCCTGCTCCAGGCGTCGGATCAGTTCCGCCAGCCGCGGCGCGCCAATGCTGCCGCAACTCGATTTGAGTTTGTGGGCGATATGATAGAGTTCGTCGGCGTTATCCCCGGCGATGGCGGCCTGCATGTGGTCGATCTGAACCGATAAATCATTCAGGAAAGTATGCAACAGATCGGCGAATGTCTCTTCCATGATGTCGCGCAGTTCGGTGAGAACCTCGTCATCGAGCAAAAGCAACTGGTTGAGATCGGCGTCGCTCATGCGGATTTATCCTTAAGGTAGTGTGGATGGAGCAAGCATACACAAAACCCGTGGCTTGTCCCGCCATGCGGGAGTTAAATTCCAGTCAGTCAGCTAATCGGATGGTGACATGGCCACTGAAATCGAACACAAATTTCTCCTCCGCGACGACCGTTGGCGCCAACAGGTCGAACGCTCGGTGTGGATGCGGCAGGGCTACCTGACCAGCGATGCCCGCTGCTCGGTGCGGGTGCGGGTCGCCGGCGGTCAGGGCTTCCTGAACATCAAGAGCGGGACGCTCGGCATCCAGCGCAGCGAGTACGAATACCCCATCCCGCTGGCCGAGGCCGAGGAAATCCTCGATGCCCTGTGCGAAAAACCGCTGCTGGAGAAGACCCGCCATTTCGTCCACGTCGGCGACCATGTGTGGGAAATCGACGAATTCGCCGGCGCCAACGCCGGGCTGATCGTGGCGGAGGTGGAACTGAGCCGCCCCGACGAATCGTTCGCCCGGCCCGACTGGGCGGGCGAGGACGTCTCGCACGATATTCGCTACTACAACTCGCAACTGGCGCGACAGCCCTATACCACCTGGTCATGAGCGAGCGGCTGATTCGCGTCAGCATTCCCGACCAGCGGTTGGAACTGCTGGAACGAAGCGGGGTGGTGGCGCGCTACCCAGTGTCCACTGCTCGCAACGGTTGTGGCGAACAGCGCGGCAGCGGTTGCACCCCGCGCGGCTGGCATCGCGTTCGCGTCAAGATCGGCGCGGGTTTGCCGCTTAACACGGTCTTCATCGGCCGGCGGCCGACGGGCGAAATCTACGGCCCGGAACTGGCGGCCTGTCAGCCGGAACGGGATTGGATTCTGACCCGGATTCTATGGCTGACCGGACTGGAAACAGGGTTTAACCGGGGTGGCGACCGCGACACCCTGCGCCGGTACATCTACATTCACGGTGGCCCGGACGCGGCGCCGATGGGAATACCGCTGTCGCACGGCTGCATCCGCATGCGTAACCGGGATGTGATGGAGGTGTTCGACCGGGTAGAGGCCGGCGACCTCGTGTTCATCGCTGGCTGAGGTTGCGGCTGCTCGCGTTCAGGGGGGGCCGTCGATCTTGGGCCGCAGGCTGTCGAGAACGCCCTTGAACGCTTCCTGATTGTTGGGATTGAGCTCGCTGAGCGTGCGGTGGGCTTCGTAGACGATCCGGGTCAGCGTGTCCTTGCTACAGGGATCTGGAATCTCCAATTGTCGCAGTGCCTTCGAGATGGTCTCCCCGGTGTCGCGGATATTGAAAATGTCGTAGAACCCGAGGTTTTCCAGAATCTGGTTGATGTCGGGGTTGGTGGACAGCAGGGTGGTTTTGTGGGCGAAGTGCTGGTGGCTGAAGTTGGCGATCTTGGCTAAAAGCCCCAGGCTGGTGCTGTCGATGGAGTGGGCGTCGGTGAGATCGACCACGATGTCGTCGTAATCGATCTGGGCGAACAACCCATCCAGAAAATCCCCCAGCGCGCAGCCCATGGTATAGCGCACGTCGCCGATCAGTTTGAGGATGTAGGTATTACCCTGCTTGACGTAAAACGCTGCTCCCGACTCCATTCACTCCGCCCTCTTGATCAGCAACAAGGTGACGTCGTCTGGCAGCGGACCGGCGCGGTCCAGGCCCAGCGTCTGAATCAAATTTTCGATGTCGAGGTCGGTGTCGCGAATCCGGTCCAGCAGAAACGCTTGCTTGTCGCGCAGGGTGGTCTGCGGCAGGGTCTCGAGGATGCCGTCCGAAATCAGCGCCAGGACAAACCGTCGCGGTAAGTCCATGAATTCGTTCTGATAGCTGGCAAAGTCGAACAACCCGATCGGCAAGCTTTTCCGGCCGACATAGCGGGGCTGTTCGCCGTCGAACAGGATCGGGAACGGGAACTGGCCGCCGCTGCTGTAGCGCAACTGATTGCTCGACCAGTCGATCACGCCGTAGAACATGGTCAGGTATTTATCCATGTGGCAGCCGAAGATTTCCCGGTTCAGGCGGCTCAGGGTCTCGGCCGGGTTCAAAATGCCCTTGTCGCGGTTTTGCCGGCGCAACTCGCGGTAACGGCCCATGTAGCTTTTCAGCATGACCGTGACGAAGGCCGACGAGACGCCATGGCCGGACACGTCGGCGATGTAGAAGCCGAGATGATCGCCGTCGATGGCGAAATAGTCCACAAAATCGCCGCTCAGGTACTGGGAGGTCAGCAAATGGCGGCTGAAGCGGTAATTGCGGTACACCTTGTTATTTTCGGGCAGCAACTGAAACTGGATGCGCCGCGCCGCCGTCTCGTCTTCCTGCAAGCGCCGCAAGGTTTGCCGCAACTGGTCGTTGACCACTTCCAGATGCTCGCGATGCTCGCGGTTTTCCCGCCGCAGGCGAGCGCGTTCCAGGGCATGATTGATCGCGTGCTCCAGCACCGCCATATCTTCGATCGGCTTGGTGACGTAATCCCAGGCGCCGAGCTTGAGCGCCTGAATGGCGTCGCTCATGCCGCCCAGTCCGGAGACTACCAGAATCGGCAATTCGGGAAAGTCGCGGGTAACGGTCGCGAGTACCTGCAAACCGTCCATGCTGGGCATGCGCAGGTCGCACAGTACCAGATCGGGTTGCTCGCGGCGGATCAGGTCGATGCCGGTCTGGCCGTCGCTGGCCTGGATCACCGCAAAACCGCTGTCCTCCAGATAGGCGGTGAGGATCTCCCGGACCAGATCTTCGTCGTCGATCGTCAGGATGCGGGCGGGCTGGGCGCTCATGGCGAGTTCTCGCGCGCCGCCAGCGTCCACGCCGCCGCCGCCAGCGGCGCCATGTCGCTCAACGGTTTGTGATAGACCCGATCGTCATCGAGGCCCATGGCGCGCAGGTCCTCGGGCAGGCTGTAGCTGGAGGAACCGGTGTGAATCAGGAATTCCATCGCTGGGTAGAGCTGATGCAGAACGCGAATGGCGCTGTTGCCATCCATGTCCGGCAGGCGCATGTCCATGATGCAGACCCGGCAGGCTCCGCCAGCGCGCAGCCAGCCCAGCGCCGGAGCGACGGACTCGAACGCCGCCACGCGCCAGCCTTCATCTTCCAGGTATGCTTTCAAATTTTCCCGAATCATGGTTTCGTCGTCGACGATGAGAATCCAATCAGTCATGGCAATGCCTCCCGGGTCAGGGGCAAGCGGATGCTGAAACGCGCGCCCTGCCCCGGCTTGGACATCGCCGACAGCCGGCCGTTGTGCTGTTCGGTGATGATGAAATAGGACACTGACAGGCCCAGACCCGTGCCCGCGCCCACCTCCTTGGTGGTGAAGAAGGGCTCGAAGATACGCTTGAGTGTTTTTTCGTCCATGCCGGGGCCGTTGTCAATCACTTCGATCAAAGCGTATTCCGGTTCGTGCAGGGTGCGCAGCGTGATGGTGGGTGACGATGTCCCCTGCTCGGCCATGGCCTGGGCCGCGTTCTTGAGCAGGTTCAGAATCACCTGCTCGATTTCCGTCTTGTCGCAATACACCAGGCGCAGGGTGGGGTCGTAGTCGCGGTCGATAGCGATTCGTTTGAAATCGTACTTCTTTTTTAGATCGTAGTCGCTGGCGGCGAGCCGCAACACCGTTTCCAGCATCTCTTGCAGATCCACCGGCGTGGAGCGCGATTCGCTGCGCCGGCTGAAGGAGAGCATGTCGGCGACGATCTTGGCCGCGCGGGCGCCAGCTTCGCGGATGCCTTCCAGGAAATGCAGGATCTGGCGCTGTTCCAGGTAGCGGTGGAGTCGGTCCAGGTCGACGCCGATGGCGTTGGCCACCGCCCGGTTCTGCGGCATGTCCGGGGCCACGCGGCGCAGGATGTTCTGGCTGCCCTGCAGGATCGCGCCCAGCGGATTGTTGATTTCGTGCGCCATGCCCGCCGCCAGCCCACCCACCGAAAGCATCTTTTCGGTTTGCACCATCTTCGATTCGATCCGGACCCGGGCGGTGACATCATCCATCCGGATCACCGCGCCGCTTGCGCCGTCCGCCATCAAAGGATAGACCATGACATCGGCATAATGCAGTTCGCCCTGGATGTCCAGCGTCATGCGCGGGGTCTTGATCGGCCGACCGAGGTGGATCGCCTGGCGCACCTGCTCGAACTGGCCTTCCAGTTGCGGGAAGACGTCGCCGAAGAACCGGCCTTGCGCCGTTTCCCACGAGACGCCGCCGGCTTGTTCCGCCGGCTGGTTCAGCACCGTGATGTAGCCCCAGGGATCAACGCCGACCAGCACCGAGGGCATCGAGTCGATAATGTTCTTGAGATAAAGCCGCATCCGCGCCACTTCTTCCTTGGCGCGCTTCTGCTCGGTGATGTCGATGGCCACGCCCAACGCGACGGTCTCGTTCGAACCCGGTTCGAGGAAGGGAATCTTGAGCGTTTGCAGGGTGCGGACATGGCCGGCGTAATCGGTGAAGGTTTCCTCGGAGATCAACTTGGACACGCCGCTGTCGATCACTTCCAAGTCATCGGCCAGCATTCGCGCCACCTCCTCATCCACGCCATGAACGATGCGATGGGAACGGTTGACCAGTTCTTCCACGCTCAGGCCATAGGCGTCGGCGGTGGCGCGGTTGGCCAGCAGCAGGCGACCGTGACGGTCCTTGGCGAAAATCATGTGCGGCACCAGGTCGATGATGCGCCGCAGCCGAAAATCGCTTTCTTGCAGCGCCGTTTCCGCTTTAAGCTGCTCGGTGATGTCGGTACCGGTGCCGCGGTAGCCCAGGAACCGGCCCTGGGCATCGTGAACGGGTTTGCCGCTGACTTTCAGATAGCGGCCTTCGTTGTGGCTGCCGCTCAGCCGGGTCTGATAGACGAAATCACGAAACGGCAGGTGATTTTCCAGGGTTTCCCGATGCCGACGCCATTTATCGGGATCGGCGACCGAATCCACCGCAGCCAGTTCCCAGCGGGTGAGGCCGAGCACGTACTGCGAGGCGATGCCGGTCAGGGCGTAGAATCGTTCCGACAGGTAGGTGAACCGCAGGTTCTCGTCCATCTCCCAGATCCAGTCGCTGGCCGCTTCGGTCACGTCGCGAAACCGGGCCTCGCTTTCGCGCAGCGCCGCTTCCACCTGCTGGCGCTCGTTCAGTTCCCGCTGCAATTGCCGGGTGCGCTGCGCCACCTGACGCTGCAACAGCCAGGACCACAATAGCGCGGCGATCGTGATCGCGCCCAGTGGGATCAGGAGCCAAACCGTGTAGCGCAGCATCGCCCCAAACCCGCTGGTTTGCGGCCCGGTCGCGCCGAACCAGCGATCGAGCAGGGTTTCGCGATCGGGGTTTCCATTCGAAACCGGCGATTCCAGGTCGAGCACATCCATGGGCCGGGTGGAAGGGTGCGTCGCCCGAGGTGGGTCGGCGGACTGGCGATAAGAGAACGGGTCGAGGAGGGTGATGGCTGCGGCGCCGAGGACTGCGGCGAACGCCAGCCACAGGTAGAACCGCCACGACCGGCGGTTTGGCCGGGCGGTGAGCGGCGCCGGCGGGGACGGCGCGGTCGAGGGCGAGGAAGAGGTAGACATATGGGCTGGCGAATGGGACGTTAATCGTTATCATAAGACTATTTCGCGGCGAATAGGCCGATGCGAGGCGCGAACGATGGCGTTGGGACCGGTAATGCTGGGACTGGAAGGGGCGGAACTGACCGCGCAGGAGCGGGAACTCCTGCGCCATCCGTTGGTGGGCGGGGTCATCCTGTTTACCCGCAACTACCAGTCGCCGGCGCAGACCGCGGCGCTGACCGCCGCCATTCACGCCCTGCGCCAGCCGCGGCTGCTGGTGGCGGTGGATCACGAGGGCGGCCGGGTGCAGCGGTTCCGCGACGGGTTTACCCGGCTGCCGGCGGTGCGCCGGTTGGGCGAGATTTACGACCAGGACCGGATGCGCGCCAAGCAGTTGGCCCGGGTCACCGGCTGGCTGATGGCCACCGAGTTGCGGGCGGTGGGCGTGGATCTCAGCTTCGCGCCGGTGCTGGACCTGGATCACGGCGTGAGCGGCATCATCGGCGACCGAGCGTTTCACCACGATCCCGAAAGCGTGGCCGATTTGGCCCATGCCTATGCCAGCGGGATGCAGAAGGCCGGCATGGAGGCGGTGGGCAAGCACTTTCCCGGCCATGGCGGCATCGCCGCCGACTCGCATTTGGAACTGCCGGTGGACCCGCGCCCGCTCGCCGCTCTGGAAGCGGCGGATCTGCTAGCCTTCGAGCGGATGATCCATTACGGCCTGGCCGCCCTGATGCCGGCCCACGTGGTGTATCCAGCGGTGGACGAGCGGCCGGCCGGATTCTCGGCGCGCTGGCTCAAGGACATTCTGCGCCAGCGGCTGGAATTTCAGGGCGTGATCTTCAGCGACGACCTGGACATGGCCGGCGCGCATGCTGCTGGCTCGCCGCCGGAACGGGCCGGCGCGGCGCTGGCGGCCGGTTGCGACATGGTGCTGGCCTGCAACGACCGCCGCGCCGCCATCGCCATTCTCGACAACCTGCGCTATATCCCCGATCCGGTGACCCAGGTGCGGCTGATCCGCCTGCACGGGCGCAGCCACCTCACCGTGGAACGGCTGCATCGCAATCCGGTTTGGCAGCGGGCGGTGCGACTGGTGCATGATTACGATGCATTCCCACTGCTGGAGATGGATATCTGAGCGCGAAAATCTCGGCTGACCTCGGCCCATTATTCTGGAGTCCCGCATGACTCGCATCACTACCGAACAGGCGCTCGCCGTGTTGCGCGAGGCTGAATTGGTGTGTCCGCCGGAGCAGATCGAGGCCGCCCTGGACCGGTTGGCCGCCGCCGTGACGGCCCGGCTGGAAGGCCGCGATCCTCTGGTGCTGATGGTGATGAACGGCGCGTTCGTGACGACCGCGAGGTTGTTGTCCCGGCTGCGGTTTCCGCTGCGGGTCGGCTACCTGCACGCCACCCGCTATCGCAGCGGCACGCGGGGGGGCGAAATCGACTGGATCGCTTCGCCGCGGCCGCCGGTGGCCGGGGAAGTGGTGTTGGTGGTGGACGATATTTTCGATGAAGGCGACACGCTGAAGGCGATTGTGGACAAAGTGCGCCAGCAGGGCGCGACGGCGGTGTATAGCGCGGTGCTGGTGAATAAACAGCATGACCGCAAGGCGCCGGGCCTGACCGTGGATTTTGTTGGCTTGGACGTCCCGGATCGCTACGTGTTTGGCTGCGGCATGGACTACAAGGAATACTGGCGTCAACTGCCGGCTATCTACGCCGTCCGCGATTGAGCGCCCGGCGAGAATCGCGTTCGTCGTCTCACTTCTCTCTTGCCCGCGAGGATCTCTACCATGGCCCCAACCGTCGCCATCATCGGAGGCACCGGCCTCACTACCCTGGACACCCTGAAAATCACTCATCGGGAAACCCAGTCCACCCCCTACGGCGAGCCGTCCGGCCCCATGATTCATGGCGAGTTGGGTGGCCGGGCCGTGGTGTTTCTGGCCCGACACGGCCAGCATCACACCCTCCCGCCGCACAAGGTCAACTACCGGGCCAATCTCTGGGTGCTGCACCGGATCGGCGTGCAACGGGTGATTGCGGTGGCGGCGGTGGGAGGCATTCGGGACGACATGGAGCCGGGCGTTCTGGCCTTCCCGGATCAGCTCGTGGATTACACGTGGGGACGGCACTGTACCTTTTTCGAGGACAACCTCAGCCATGTCACCCACATCGATTTTACCGAGCCCTACTGCGGCGAACTGCGGGCACGGCTGATCGAGGCCGCCCGCGCCTTGAATATCGATGCCCGCGAGTCCTGCACTTACGCCGCGATGCAGGGGCCGCGACTGGAAACGGCGGCGGAAATCCGCAAGCTGGAACGGGATGGCTGCGACATCGTCGGCATGACCGGAATGCCGGAGGCGGCGCTGGCGCGCGAACTCGGGCTGCGGTATGCCACCTGCGCGGTGGTGGCCAACCGGGCGGCGGGCAAGGTTCCGGGCGAGATCACCATGGCCGAGATCGAGCGGAACCTGCAAGACAGCATAGTGCGGGTTAAGACTCTATTGGCGCGGGTTATTCCGATGCTGGGCCAAACCATTTCTCCCTAGATGAGAGGGGTTAGGGTGCAGGTGGCCAGTCGTCGCGGTGGTTGTCGCCCGGGCGATGTGGAAATGTGGACGCCGCATTCTATGCTTGATGGATGACGATCCAGCGAGTATTCCTAAAGCCATGCTTGGGTGCGGTGATGGGGAAGGTCGGCGTTCGGTCGGGATGGCCCGTCACGCGGCCTGCGAACCCAGCTCAAGGCGGCGCGCGCGACCGGCAACCGATGGGTTGTGAAGGATGGGAGGGGAGTCGCGAGGCTCCTCCCTATCCGCGATAGGAGCTGCGCGTGTCCGAGGCGCGTAGCGTGCTGATAACCGGGGCGAATCGTGGCTTAGGCCATGAGTTATGGCGCGTCTTTGCCAAAGAGGGCTGGCGCACCTTTCCCTTGGTACGGTCCGCGCAAGACGCGCAAAGCCTCGTCCAGATTGAGCCTCTGCTCTGTCATCCAATAGTTGCCGACGTTGCCACAGATGAGGTGGCTCGCGGCATCGAGTCTATGCTTGCCAAGCACGCACTTTGCCTCGATGTTGTCATCAATAATGCAGGTATTCCCGGAAGCGCATCGCGTCTGTCGGACGTGACAACTGAAGAGGTGTTAAAGCTGCTTCAGGTTCATTGCCTGGGGGCATTACGCGTGTGCAAGGCGGCAATGCCCTGGCTACAACGTGCAAAATGGCCTGTGGTAGTCAACGTGTCATCCCGACTGGGTTCGCTCTCGAAGAACGCCGGTGGCGAGTTCTCGGGCAGGGGCTTTTCTTATGCGTATCGAATCGCGAAGGCAGCGCAAAACATGCTCAGCGTTTGCCTCGCGGAGGAGTTTTCGTCCGCCGGCATCTCGGTCCTGGCGATCCATCCCGGCCTTTTTAAGTCGGCCACAGCGGCCAGTGATGCAGCCCTTTCGCCGGAGTTTGCCGCTCGGCGGTTTTATCGCTGGCTGCTGGAGCAGCCTCCAAGCGTGTGCTGTCGGTATTTCGAGCCGAGTGTAGGAGAGCTACCTTGGTAAATGGCGCCCCTAATCCTTCCATCGAGCGGATGTTAAAGCGGCTTTGCCTGGAATTGTTAGGATTGAGGTGTAGTGATCAGATGTGAGCCACGAAACAATTGGCAAATACGATAAAACTGGCACTTTGGAGAAAAGCTGATGAAACTCCTCGTTCATGCGAGCGGATATCTGCTGACGGCCTGGAAAAACGACCAGCAGGAAATCCGCTGTACCCTCGATCCTAGATGTGGAGGAACTCCGAATTGCCACTGGTCACCTTCGTCAAAGGATTTTGCGGCAGTCGGACTTGCTTCGGGCGGTAGTTCGCCAGCCGCATCCATCGACGACTTACTCAAGGTGATCAGCCAACAAGGGGTTGAATCGATTGAAGAACTGCGAATACTTGGACATGCCAATGAAACCGTATTTTCCCTGGCTGGTGAAATCAAGAACGATGATGTGTATTTTAATCAGGAAAAAGCGCTGATCGGACCGTCCCAAACATTCGAAAAAGCGATGCCTAAATTTCGTGAATTACAGGACCGATTTACGGCAAACGCCAAAGTCATTCTGCTGGGTTGTAATGCTGGAAGTGGGAAAGAAGCCCTCATGTCGCTTGTCAGTCACGCTTTTCTGCGAACGGTCGCCGGATTTAAGGAAGAAATCAAATACAATTTTGAATGGGCGCCTACAGGCCCAGCGGTGCGTGACAGAACTGGTACGGTGATCTGCAATCAGATAGCGCCGCGCTCCACCGTGACGCGACGCGGGAAGATGATGTACAGCACTCACGGTAATCTTATGGGCGATGTTTTCGGCCAAACGTCGGTCCTGGGGCTATATCAAACCAATGCATGGAACTTGACGCCGGACGCTTCCGCTAACGACGGTGACATCTTTATTGCGGTGCGCCGGACCGATCCAGGCATGGCCGCAACCGAACTGGCTTGGCGGATCATGCGAGATTTTTTTGGAAATCAACCGTATGTCTCTGGTACCTCCGTCGATCCATCGGTGCCTGGGCTGAAAGTACGAAAGCAGGGGGCGGGAATGGTTATTGATGTAAGCCCGGATTACGCCAAGAAAACAACACCCCGAACACTCAAGGATCGAGTGGCCGAGATGGGCCAAGCTCTCGACCTTGTGGCAAAGAAGACGGAAGGCGTGATTCCACTCAAATGAGAGCGGTAGCCCGCGTGGATACCGTTTTCCCAGCAAGCTGAAATTGTATGAGCGGGATTTGGGTGAGATTCCAACCCCGCGTTTCGGTTCGTGATTGGCGTTTGAACCCGGATGATCGGTGACTCCAATGCAGTGATACGATAGCCAGCGCATCGGCTTGGCCATCCTGGAACCTTGGGCGCATGTCGATTAACCCCAAAACCGGTCGCGAGCGTTTATGGTTATACCTGCCACGCTTAATCTTGAGGAGGTCGCGACCGATGAATCGAACCCAATGGCTGTATCCGCTCGGCGTCCTGCTGCTGCTCGGCGCCGCGCCGCCGGATGTGCTGGCCCGCATCAAGCTCACCACCCTGCCGGTGCGCGAGCGGGTGGAAATCCAGCTCGACCACCCCCAAATCGCCCTGGTCGAGGAGGAACGCATCGTTCCCCTGGTCAAGGGCGTCAACCAGGTGGACTTCTCCTGGGCCAATACCCGCATCGACCCCGACACCCTGGTGCTGCGCATTCTCCCACCGCCCGCCGATCAACCGCTGGACGTCAAGGTGCTGTCGGTCAGCTATCCGCCCAACGAAACCGCGCTGGTCTGGGCGGTGTCCGCCAGCGCGTCCGGCGCGGCGCGGGTGCGGATCAGCTACGTGCTGGGCGGACTCGGCAAGGATTTCCACTACCGCGCCGTGGCCGACCGCGATGAGAAAACTCTGAATCTTGGGCAATTTCTGCGGGTCAACAACAACGCCAACGAAGCCTACGACGCCGCCGAATTTTGGGCCGGAGTCGGCGGACGCTTCGCCAAGCCGCTCGGCTTGAACGAAACCAAGGAAGTGCAACTGGGTCGCTTCGCCGGCGTGCCGGTGCGCAAGACCTACACCTGCGACCCGGTGGAGTTCGGCTATCTCGACCGCGCCCAGGACAAGCTCAACGTGCCGATGCACTACGTGGTCAAGAACGCTGGCGGCGCTCTCGGCCAGGAACCGCTGCCGGAAGGCAAGGCGCGCATTTTTCAGGACGACGGCAAGGGCGGCAGCGCGTTTCTCGGCGAGGATCGTGGTAAGTTCACCTCGCCCGACGACGAACTCAAACTCTATCTGGGTCTGGCCCGCGACATCGCGGTGCGCCGCACCGTGGATCGCAACGAGCGCCAGCGCATCGCCGGCAATCTATACCGCTACGACGTGACCCTGAAGTACGAAATCGAGAACTTCAAGGATTCGCCGGCCACGCTCGACATTACCGAAAGCGTCCGCCAGATTCGCGACCAGATCCACGGCGACAGCGGCCGCGACCCGGAATGGCAACTGGGCGATGGCAGCCTGCGCAATCCCGACCCCGAAAAGAGCGACGCCGACAAGCTGTTGTTCCACGTCGATCTGCCGGCCCGCGCCGCCGACGGCCAAGCGCAAAAGCAGATTCATACCCTGCGGTTGACCCTGAACAACGAATGGTGAGCGCCATGACCAGAAACTGGATTGTCCGTTTGCTCTGTCTGTTCGGGTTGCTGCTACCGCTGGCGACCCTGGCCCGCAACGTCGATCTTGCCACCGTGCCTACCCGTAGCACGGTGCAACTGACCATCTACAACTCCGAGGATTTGACCCTGGTGCGGGAAACGCGGGTGGTGACCTTCAAGCAGGGCGTCAACCCCCTGCAATTTTCCTGGGCCAACACCCTGATCGATCCGACTTCGGTGGAGTTGAAATTCCGCGAACCCAAAATCGGCCTGGAGGTGCTCGATACCACCTTCCCGCACGACAAGCCGCAAACCCTGTACTGGAACGTGCAAAGCGACGCCAACCGCGAGGCGACCATCGAGATCAGCTACTTCACTTCCGGCATCTCCTGGGCGGCGGATTATCTGGCCATCGCCGATCCCGAGGAGAAGACGCTTCAGTTGGAAAGTTTCGTGCGGGTGCGCAATCACTCCGGCGAGGATTACGAAAACGCCCAAGTGCGGTTGGTGGTGGGCACCATCAATCTCGTGGAAAAGATCGCCGAATTGGCCAAGCTGCCGGTCGGGCGAGTGGACGAACTCGGCAAGGAAGAATACCGGGATATGCGGCAGAAGGCGGCGCGGAAGATGATGGCGCCGGCGCCGGCGCCGATGATGGAGATGGCCAGCGGGGCTGTGGCCGCCGACGCGGCGGAGATGGCGGCGCCCAAGGAGATCATCAAGGAAGGTTTGAGCGAGTATTTCATTTACACTATCGAGGGCGCCGAAACCGTGCCGAACGGTTGGGCCAAACGCTTGCGCAGCTTCGAAGCGTCCGGCGTGCCGCTGACCGTGCAGTACCGCTACCGGCCCCGCGAGTACGGCGAGCAACTGACCCGGCTGTATCTGCTGAAAAACGACACGGCCTCCAAACTGGGGAGTACGCCGTTGCCGGATGGGATGATTCGAGTCTTTCGCGCCAACGGCCGCGATGGGCTGAGCTATCTGACGGCGCAGACTCTCAAATACGTCCCCATCGGCGACAAGATCGAATTGAATCTCGGTCCCGACCCGGCGGTGGTGTTCGAGTTGCTCAAGCAGAAAGTCTATCGCGATAACCTGTGGTTCCAGATCAAGGGCGGCAATCTCTACCGCAAGCTGGGCGAGGACGGTATGAAGCTGGAGTTGGACAGCCAAGTGGCCGGCTGGGACGAGCATACGGTCTACCGGCAACGCATCCGCAATTACACCCGCAAGCCGATCGCGGTACAAATCCGCCGCGAATATCCGGGCGACATCGTGTTCCGTGGCCGCTTGAATCCGACTCTGCACGATTTTCAGACCGTGCAGTTCGAGACCGAGATTCCCGGCGGAGGCAAAGCGGAACTGGATTACGAAATCGTCGCCCGCATGGGCTACAACCAGAAGCAGAACCGGGTGGAGTTGCAGGCCGGTGATGTGAACCGTTGAGGCGAATGCGATTCGGCAATAACGCGCCGGGCGATATGAAACGCGCGCCTTGCACCGCCTGGCGCAAAATTATGGAGAAACCCCCATGCCGATATCGGCGAAAACCTTTCTGGCGCTGGGCGGCGTTGGGATGCTGCTGGCGGTGGCGCTGGGCGCGTTCGGCGCTCACGCCCTGAAAAAGACGCTGGCCCCAGAGATGATGGCGGTCTATGAAACCGCTGTGAACTATCATGTTTATCATGCCCTGGGATTGCTGGTGATTGGCTTGCTGGCGTTGCATCTCCCCGATTCGGGAGCGCTGCGCTGGGCGGGCTTCCTGATGGCTGCTGGGTTGCTGCTGTTCTCGGGCAGCCTGTACGCCCTGAGCCTGAGCGGCATCCGCTGGCTGGGAGCCATCACTCCCGTGGGCGGCACGGCCTTTCTGGCGGCCTGGCTGCTGTTGGCGGTTGCAGTCGTCCGAGTGGATTAAGCCGGGCCGTGGGCGGAAAATCAGTTTCGGACAAAGGAGGAATTGTGGAAAAGACTTATGCCTTGGGATTCGATGTCTACGGCACGTTGGTGGACCCACTAGCGATGGCCGAGCCACTGCGGGCGTTGGTCGGCGAGCAGGCCGGCCGGTTCGCCGAACTGTGGCGGAGCAAGCAACTGGAGTATTCCTTCCGGCGCGGCCTCATGCGGCGCTACGTCGATTTCGACGCGTGCACTCGGCAGGCGCTGCGCTACACCCAACAAGCCTTGCGGTGCGAGCTGCCGGAATCCGACCGGGACCGGCTACTGGAAGCCTATCTGTACCTGCCGTTGTTCCCGGAGGTCGCGGCCAGTCTGACCGCGCTCAAGGTTCAGGGCCACCGGTTGGTGGCGTTCACCAACGGGGTGGAAACCAGCATTCGGGCGCTGCTGGCCAACGCCGGAGTGCTGTCGCAACTGGAGGATGTGGTCAGCGTGGACGACCTGCGCACCTTCAAGCCCGATCCGGCGGTCTATGACTACCTGGCGCGGCGGACCGGGCACCCACCCGCCGAGACCTGGCTGGTGTCCAGCAACGCCTGGGACGTGATCGGCGCCAAAGCCGCTGGCTTGCGCGCCGTCTGGGTCAAGCGCCAGCCGGAGGCGGTGTTCGATCCGTGGGAGGTCGAGCCGGACGTGGTAGCGAACGGGTTGGACGAACTGGCGGTCGAGTTCGCCCAGCGGACGGAATCAACGGCTGGATGAGAACCTCCTCTCCCGCCAGGGGAGAGGGGTCAGGGCGAGGGCCGGTCCTTAGGTGATGAACGGCACCAGGATCAGCGAAACGATGGACAGCAGCTTGATCAGGATGTTCATGGCCGGGCCGCTGGTGTCCTTGAACGGGTCGCCCACGGTGTCGCCGATCACCGCCGCCGCGTGCGCGTCGCCACCCTTGCGCTCGCCCTTGAGCGCGCCGCCTTCGATGGCTTTCTTGGCGTTGTCCCAGGCGCCGCCGGCATTGGCCATCAACAGCGCCATGACCACGCCGGTGAGCATCGACCCGAGCAGCATGACCGCCCAGCGCGATCGGTCCCAGGAAGAAGCCGACGATGACGGGCGCCAGCACGGCCATCATCCCCGGCGCGACCATTTCGCGCAGCGCCGCGTCGGTCGAGATCGTCACGCAGCGGGCGGTATCGGGCTTGGCGGTGCCTTGCAGCAGGCCGGGAATTTCGCGGAACTGGCGGCGAATTTCCGTGACCATCTCCATCGCCGCCCGGCCCACCGAACTCATGGTCATGGCGGCGGCCAGGATCACCACCATGCCGCCCAGCAGCACGCCGATCACCACCCGGGGATCGGTAATGTCCATCGGCAGCGCGATGGCCGAGCGCCAGTTCGACCGCTTCCTTGTAGGCGACGAACAGCGCC
This sequence comes from uncultured Gammaproteobacteria bacterium, assembly GCA_963719395.1. GTDB lineage: Bacteria > Pseudomonadota > Gammaproteobacteria > Competibacterales > Competibacteraceae > Contendibacter. Next base: position 29,856 of record CAVRCC010000017.1, read on the forward strand.
AGCGCGGTCAGCGCCGCCGAACCAATGGCGAAACCCTTGCCGGTGGCGGCGGTGGTGTTGCCGATGGCGTCGAGATGGTCGGTGATGGCGCGGACTTCGGGCGGCTGGTGCGACATCTCGGCGATGCCGCCGGCGTTGTCGGAAATCGGCCCGGAGGCGTCGATGGTCATGGTCACGCCGGCGGTCGCCAGCATGCCGACCGCCGAGATGGCGATGCCGTACTGACCGGCGGTCTGGTAGGCGACGAAGATCGCCGCGACGATCACCAGGATCGGCACCGCGCAGCTCTCCATTCCCACCGCGAGCCCGGTGATGATGTTGGTCGCCGGCCCGGTCTTGCACGATTCGACGATCCGCGTGACCGGCTTGGACGAGGTGTAGTACCAGGCCGCCCGGCCGATGGCGATGCCGGCCAGATTGCCGGCGATGATCGCGGAGAACAGCGGCCAGCCGTAGCCAAAGATCATCATCGTCAGCAGGGTCAGCAGCAGAAACAGCCCGGCGGCGCTGAACTCGGAGATCGCCAGCGCCCGTTCGGTCCCTGTTTCTTGAAGGCGGTCATGCCGTAGATGCCGACCAGCGAGGACACCAGGCCGATGGTCGCCAGCGCCAACGGCAACGCCAGCAACATCGGGCGGCTGACGCCGTCGCCGAAGTAATGCGTCAGATCGGTGGCGGCGGTGGTCGCCGCCAGGGTGATGGCCGCCACCATGGCGCCGACGTAGGATTCGTAGATGTCGGCGCCCATGCCGGCGATGTCGCCGACGTTGTCGCCGACGTTGTCGGCGATGACGCCGGGATTGCGCGGGATCGTCCTCGGGGATGCCGGCCTCGATCTTGCCGACCAGGTCGGAACCGACGTCGGCCGCCTTGGTGAAGATGCCGCCGCCGACCCGGGCAAACAGGGCGATGGACGAGGCGCCCATCGAGAAGCCCCAGATGGTGGACGCCGAGTTGGGATCGGCCGCGAAGTTGGCGGACAGGACGAAGAACAGCAGGCCCAGGCCCAGCAGCCCGAAGCTGGCCACGGCCAGGCCCATCACCGCGCCGCCGTTGAAGGTCATCAGCAGCGCCGCGCCCGCGCCCTGTTCCCGCGCCGCTGCGGTGGTGCGGACGTTGGCCTTGGTGGCCGCCTGCATCCCGACCAGGCCGGCCAGCGCCGAGGTCAGCGCGCCCATCAGGAACGCCACGCTGGTGCCAAAACCGTGCTGCATGGACAGCAGCATCGCCACCACCAGGGCAAAGATGCCGATCTTGGTATATTGCGCCCGCAAATAGGTCATGGCGCCCAGATGGATCTCATCGGCGATCGAGACCATGAGCGGGTCGCCGGTGGATTGCTGGACGATCCAGCGATACAGCATCGCGGCGGCGGCCAGACCAATCAGGCCAGCCACCAGCGATAGGATTGCCACAGTCATTTAAGATTCTCCACGGATTGTCTGAATTCGGTGTCGCGCCGGCGGATTGGCCTCCACAGCGGCGGCAAAGCCTAGCAAAAAACATGCCCTTAATCTATATGGCTTTTCTTCCAGGATGGCGAGGGGGAAGCCGTTCGCCGGACAGGTTTGCCGCCAGCGACCGGCGTCCAAGGGGGAGTTATGGGATCGGGAACAACCCGGCGGAGCTTTCGCTGCGCCAAGACCTGAACAGGATGCGTGAGTTTGGTTAATAATACCCTAATCGAGGCGTCGCGAATCCGGCAATTTCCGGGTCCGACCCCACGCAAAGTCCGAAGCGGGGTGATGGTTGCGGCAATGCCGCATTCGTTCCCATGCTGTCGAATGAAGCGTGGGATGCGCTTTTATGGGGCAAGCAACCAGGAGTGACCTAGAAATGAAGTGCAAACACTACATGCTATCCGCACCGACCTACGTGCTCGACACGGCGCCGCTGTCGGAAGCACTGTCGATCATGGTCCGCAAGCACATGCAGGACTTGATGGTGGTCAACGAGCAGGGTGAATTCGTCGGTACCATCACTTCGTTCACCTTTTCCAAACTGCTGATGCCGCCGGAACCTCAGTTACCAGACGATGCCGAAAAGGAAACCGCCGCCGATGTGGACAACCGTCTGATCCCGCATTTACACCGCAAGGTGGGCGACTTTGCCGGCGCCCATCCGGTGGTCGATCCGGAAGCGCCGTTGCTCGATGCTCTGAAACTGCTCTCCGAAGGGTATCTGCGCCTGCCGGTGGTGGACGCGGATCGCAAACTGGTCGGCGCGCTGTCATCGCTCACCATTCTTCGGCGGTTCCGGTTCTGAGTCGATCCCTATGACTCCCCTCCCTGGCTGAGTGGGGGTGGTGCAAAACGCCGGGATGGTTTGGACACGGAGATTGCCATCCGGCTCGCCTGTGAGGAATTCCGCCATGCAACGTAGAACCATGCTTAAGGCCCTCGGCGCAGGGGCGTTGACCGGCGTCGGTCTGGCGCTGGGTGGTTATGGCCGTCTGCTCCGGGCGGGCGAACCCGCCGCTGGCCCGCCCGATCTGGCAGCGGTCAAAAACGGCGAGCCGGAGGCGCTGTTCGACAGCGGCATTCAGGCCTTGGGCGGGATGGGGCGCTTCGTCAAAAAGGGCCAGACCGTAGTGGTCAAGCCTAACATCGGCTGGAACGTACCGCCGGAACGGGCCGCCAACACCAATCCCCGTCTGGTCCGCCGCATCGTCGAACACTGCCTGCAAGCCGGGGCGAAGGAAGTTTACGTGTTCGATCACACCTGCGACGGCTGGCGCGACAGTTATCGCGCCAGCGGTATCGAGCAGGCGGTGAAGGAGGCCGGCGGCAAGCTAGCGCCGGGCAACAGCGAGAGCTATTTCCAGGCAATCGCGGTTCCCAACGGCCGCCGGTTGCGCGAGGCCAAGGAGCACGAACTGGTGCTTGGGGCTGACGTGCTGATCAACGTACCGGTGCTGAAGAGCCACGGTGGCGCCACGTTGACGGTGGCGATGAAAAACCTGATGGGCGTGGTCTGGGATCGCGGCGAGTGGCACGCCAACAACCTGCACCAGTGCATCGCCGATTTCGCCAGCTACCGCAAGCCCGATCTGAACGTGGTGGACGCCTACAACGTGTTGATGCGGCACGGGCCGCGCGGGGTGTCGGCGGCGGATGTGGTGAATATGCGGTCGCTGTTGCTCTCGACCGATCTAGTGACGGCGGACGCGGCGGCGGCCAGGTTGTTTGGTCTGGAGCCGGATGCGGTGGATTACATCCGGATTGCCGGCGAGATGGGGGTGGGGCGGAAGGATTTGGAGAACCTCGCTATCCGGCGGATCGTGCTTTAGAACCTTCCTGACTTGAATTTCAATAAGGCGGGTAATGCGAAGAGCCGCCGCCGTAGGGGGGTGGGGCATAGTAGCGCGGCGGTGGATTGTCATAGCGCCGGGGCGGCGGCGGGGCATAGCCATAGTTGTCGTCGTAGCGATCATCATACGGCTGCGCGTCGTAGGACTGCTGTTCCCGCCAATCCATGTCGTTGCCGATCGCACCCCCGATCAGCGCGCCGGCCAGACCGCCGGTCAAGGCGCCGCCGGTGGGATCGATATCGTGGCCGATGGCCGCGCCGGCCGCCGCGCCGATCAGCGCGCCGCTGGTGGCGTAGTAGTGGGGGGGAGCGCCGGGCGGCGGTGGAGCGCAGGCCACGCCCGCGCCCAGCGCTGCGGCCAGGATGGCGATTCGGAATGGCGCGTACATTGAAAGTTCTCCAGGTTCGTTGCTCGAGGGGTGAAACCCGGGTGAAAAAAGTGGCGGCGGCCGCGGAACACGCACCAGCGGCGCCGCCCTAAGACCCACATACACCCACACTGGTCGGAACGCAGTATCCCGCTCGCCGTGTGAATGTTGCCTGAATGTGTTTCGGCGATCCGACGGCTGGCTCGGCGCCAGCCGCCAGCGGTGGCAACCGGGTTAAGCGTCGAGACCGCCCGCCAATCGGGCCTGTAGCTCCCGTCCGACGACCGCTGCCCGCCAGCCGTGGCGCAGCGGCGAATCCATGCCGGCCAGCAGGCTTTCAACGTCCTGCCGGTCGGCGATTCCCTGTGGTGGAATGCCGTAGTCGTTCGCCCGGACGGCGATCAGGCCCAGCAGTTCGTCGACTCGCGCACTCTGTTCCGGAGTCAGTCGCGGCCGGCGCGGTCGGGCTGGCCACTGGTCCGGCGGTTCGGCGCGGGCGGCGGCGATCCGCGCCAGCAGCGCTTCGCCATGCTGTTGCCGGGTTGCGGCAGGCAGGCCGCGAAGGTGTTGCAACTCATCCAGGGTTGCCGGCATCCGCCGGACCAGTTCGAGCAGCGCGGCGTCGTCCAGAATCCAGCGGCGCGGCCGGTCATGGGCGCTGGCCTGTTCCTCGCGCCAGGCCGTCAAGGTCCGCAGCACTGCGCGCTGGACACCACTGAGCCGGTTATGCTCCCGGACCCGCCGCCAGGCGTCGCGCGGTTGCAACCGATAGCGGTCGGGATGGCAGAACGCCTGGAAATCCTCGGCCAGCGACTCGAGCCAGCCGCGTTCCTCCAGGACTGCGCGCTGCCGGAGGTACAGTTCCCCCAGATAACGCACGTCGTCGGCCGCGTAGGTCAGCCACTCCGGCGCCAGCGGCCGGTGGCGCCAGTTGGCGCGGGTATGAGCCTTGTTCAGTTCCACGCCGAGCAGTTGTTGCACCAAAGCCGCGTAGCCGATCTGATTGCCGCAGCCCAGCACCAATGCCGCCAGTTGGGTATCGAACACGGGGGTCGGCGCCGCGCCGCGCAGGTGGTAAAAAAGTTCCAGATCCTGGTGCGCGGCGTGCAGCACCTTGGTAATAGCCGGGTCGTAGAGCAGGTCCAGCAGGGGGTCCAGCGACGGCAGCGCCAGCGGATCGATGCAGGCGAGCGGGCCGCCAGGAGCGGCGACTTGGATCAGGCAGAGCTGGGGATAAAAAGTCTGTTCGCGGATGAATTCCGTATCCAGCGCCAGCCAGGATGCGCCGCGCAAACCGGCGCAGAAATCGGCCAGCGCCGGCCGGTCGACGATGTAGGGAACACTCATTCTCGTCGCCAGACGCCTGACTTGCCCCCGGCCTTTTCCAGCAGGCGGATGTCGGTCAGGGTCATGCCGCGGTCCACGGCCTTGCACATGTCATAAACGGTCAGCAGCGCCACCTGCACCGCAGTCAGGGCTTCCATCTCCACCCCGGTGCGGCCCTGGGTTTCCACGGTCGCCCGACAATGGACGGCGCTCCGTTCCGGCAGTGGATAGAGCTCCACCGCCACCCGCGTCAACGCCAGCGGATGGCAGAGCGGAATGAGGTCGGCGGTGCGCTTGGCGCCCATGATGCCAGCGATCCGCGCCACGCCGAGTACATCGCCTTTGGCGTGGGCGCCGGCCACGATCCGTTCGAGCGTGGCCGGCTGCATGTGAATCCAGCCTTCGGCGATCGCCGTCCGGCGAGTGACGTCCTTGTCGCCCACAGCCACCATCTGGGCCTCGCCGGCGGCGTTGAAGTGACTCAGTTCAGCCACAATCCTACTTCATCGCCACCAGCAGCGGCACGATGAGGAGGGCGACGATGTTGATGATTTTGATCAACGGGTTGACCGCCGGACCGGCGGTGTCCTTGTAGGGGTCGCCGACCGTATCGCCGGTCACCGCCGCCTTGTGCGCCTCCGAACCCTTGCCGCCGAAATGGCCATCCTCGATATACTTCTTGGCGTTATCCCAGGCGCCGCCGCCGGCGGTCATGGAAATCGCCACGAACAGCCCGGTGACGATGGTGCCCATCAGCAGCCCGCCCAGCGCCTTCGGCCCGGCGTCGGGCCCCATCAGCCAAGCCATGCCGAACGCGACCACGATGGGCGCCAGCACCGGCAGCAGTGAGGGGATGATCATCTCCTTGATCGCCGACTTGGTCAGCAGGTCCACTGCCCGCGAGTAATCGGGCTTGGTGGTGCCTTCCATGATCCCGGGGATTTCCCGGAATTGCCGGCGCACTTCGACCACCACGCTGCCAGCGGCCCGACCGACCGCCTCCATCGCCATCGCTCCGAACAGGAACGGGATCATGCCGCCGATGAACAGGCCGATGATCACCACTGGATCGGTCAGGTCAAACTGGACCTTGATGCCGGCAACCGCCAGTTTGTGTTCGAAGTCGGCGAACAGCACCAGCGCCGCCAGCGCCGCCGAGCCGATGGCGTAACCTTTGGTGACCGCTTTGGTGGTGTTGCCCACCGCATCCAGCGGGTCGGTGATGCCGCGAATCTTCTCGTCCATTTCCGCCATTTCGGCGATGCCGCCAGCGTTGTCGGTGATCGGTCCGTAAGCGTCCAGGGCGACGATGATGCCGGCCATCGACAGCATCGAGGTGGCGGCGATGGCGATGCCGTACAGCCCGGCCCAGGAATAGGCCAGACCGATGCTCAGGCAGACGGCCAACACCGGCAGCGCGGTCGCCTTCATCGATACCGCCAACCCGGCGATGATGTTGGTGGCGTGGCCAGTAGTGCAGGCTTCCGCCAGCTTTTGTACCGGGCTGAATTCGGTCGCGGTGTAGTACTCGGTGACCACGACCATCGCGGCGGTCAAGGCCAGCCCGACCAGCGCCGAACCGTACAGACCCCAGGGATTGTTGCCGCCCATGAACAGCCAGATGACCGGCAGGAAGGCTACGGCGGAAATCGCCCCGGCCACTGCCAGGCCGCGATACAGCGCGTTCATGATCTTCTCGCCTTCCCGGGCCTTGACGAAGCTACAGCCGATGATCGAGGCGATGATCGACACGCCGCCCATCACCAGCGGCATGATAATGGCGCTCCGCGCGGCGTCGCCGGTAAATAGCAGGCTGCCGACCAGCATGGTGGCGATGATGGTGACGGCGTAGGTCTCGAACAGGTCGGCGGCCATCCCGGCGCAGTCGCCGACGTTGTCGCCGACATTGTCAGCGATGACCGCTGGATTGCGCGGATCGTCCTCGGGAATGCCGGCTTCCACCTTGCCGACCAGATCGGCGCCGACGTCGGCGCCCTTGGTGAAGATGCCGCCGCCCGAGTCGGGCGAAAATCGAGATCAGCGAGCTGCCAAAGCCCAGCCCGATCATCGGGCCGAGGTCGGGCAGTTGGTCGGGTGCGGCGTTGAGCCACACCAGGATCACGTAGTAGCCCGCCACCCCGAGCAGGCCCAGCCCCACCACCAGCATCCCGGTGATCGCACCGCCCCGGAACGCCACTTCCAGCGCCGCGCCCAGCCCGTCATGGGCGGCTTGGGCCGTGCGGACGTTGGCGCGCACCGAGACGTACATGCCGATATAACCGGCCGCGCCCGACAGGACCGCGCCGATCACGAAACCAATGGCGGTCCTCAGCCCAAGCTGCGGTACCACCGCGATGATCACCGCCAGTACCACGCCGACGATGGCGATGGTGGTGTATTGCCGGTTCAGGTAAGCGCGGGCGCCTTCCTGGACCGCGGCGGCGATTTCCTGCATCCGGGGATTGCCGGGATCCTTGGCCAGGATCCATTTGATCGACTGGACCCCGTAGATGAGCGCGCCGATGGCGCAGAGTAACGCGATGATCAATCCTACCGCCGCCATGGCCCGAATCCTCCCATGTATGGATGAAATGACCGCATGGTTCCTCCTCAGTTAATTTTACGGGTTCGTTTGTTGGAAAGGATGTGCTCGGCGGACGCCGCGCGGGTTCCCACTCGGGAGCGAAAAACCAGTGCGCCGTGCTTTCCTAAAGCATAGGCGATGCTGGCGTTAAGACAATCTCGAACAGGAAATTGGACGAACAGAAAACAATCGCGTCGCGTGGGCTCAGGGATCGGTGTGCGGCGCGAAGGAGGTGCTTGGATGCGATGTGACCAACCAGGGTCCATCGGGTTGTGTTTAGTGGGTGCTGTTGTAGCGCTTCACGCTGTCGAGAATTTCAGTCCGTGCTTCCTCCACGCCGCCCCAGCCGTCAAGCTGGACCCACTTGCCGGAGTCGAGATCTTTGTAGTGCTGGAAAAAGTGGGCGATCTGGTTCAGCAACGCCTGAGACATCTGCTCGACGGACTCGACATGATCGTACTGGGCGCACTCTTTTTTGATCGGCACCGCCAGCAGCTTGGCATCGCCGCCTTTCTCATCGGTCATCCGCAGCACGCCCAGCGGCCGGCAGCGCACCACGCAGCCGCTGATCACCGGCAGCGGGGCTACGACCAGCACGTCCAGCGGGTCGCCGTCCTCGCACAGGGTGTGGGGAATGTAACCATAGTTGCAGGGATAATGCATCGCGGCGGTCATGAACCGATCCACGAACAGCGCACCGGTCTCCTTGTCCACTTCGTATTTCACTGGGTCCGCATGTGCCGGAATCTCGATAATGACGTTGAATTCGTCGGGGAGATTATGACCTGCGTCCACTCTATCCAAAATCATGGCAGTGACCTTTGTACGGCAGTTGATGAGTAAAAGAGTGCTTATACTACATCAAGGCCGAACGCTTGACAGCCACGACCGCGCCCGCCACGCGGGTCCGGCGGAGGGCGGGATGGATTCGGTCCTGATGTTGGATTTCCGACGCAATCTCGATGCTTTTCCTGCCAAAACAAGAGTGAAACCATGATGAGAATTGTTCTGCTAGGCGCCCCCGGTTCGGGCAAGGGAACCCAAACCGACTCCATCATCGAACGCTACGGGGTCTCCACGGTCGCCACCGGCGATCTGCTGCGCGCCGAGGTCGCCGCCGGCACCGAACTGGGTCGGCGGGCCAAGCCGTACATGGACGCCGGCGAATTGGTGCCGTTCGATATCGTCCTGGGCATGATCGAAAACGGCCTGCGCACGCTCGCCAAAACCAACCCGAAGGGGTTCATGATGGACGGCTTCCCACGCGACTTGGCGCAGGCCGAGGCGCTGGACAAGCTGTTGGCCAAGATCGACCAACCGCTCGATCTGGTGCTGTTTTTCGAGGTGGATTACGAGGAGATCGTCAAGCGTCTGCTGGGGCGCGGCCGCGCCGACGATAACGAGGAGACCATCCGCAACCGGCTGCGGGTTTACGAGGAGAAGACCGCGCCGCTGATCGACTACTACACCAAGAAGGGCCTGCTGCGTACCGTCAAAGGTACCGGCGCCATCGAGGCCATCGGCCAGCGCATCCGCGCGGTGCTCGACGAAATCGCCTGAACGTAACTCAATTTCCCGCGTGCTACGCCCCGGATCGCTTCTCCATGTTGGAGATGATTCGGGGCTATGAACCGTGTCGGGAGGTGGAGCCCGGCATCCCCCACACCAGTCGTTCCAGCCCGATGCACGCGACGGCGTGCGTGCGCAGTTTGAGCGTGGCGCCGTGGGCGCGCTCCAGCACTTCCCGATAGGCGGCGAGCTGCCGTTCCGCTTCCCGCAGTTTCTCCGCCACCGCCGGCAAGGCTCGCAGCGTCTCCCGGGGTGTCGCCGCCAGTTCCGTACCGCTCAGGCCGACTTCCTTCAAGCTGATGGCCTTGAATTCCAGCAGGTGATCGAGCAGCGCGTATTGGCGCATGTCGGGCCGCACCCGCAGCATCAGATCGGCGTAGCGCCGCTCCAGCGCCGGCTCCGAGTCCATGACGTAGAAGGCATCGTTGAACAACGTGACCAGAAAGGCGGTTTTGACCACCAGCTCGTTGCTCCAGCGAAGGTCGCGGTTGTCGAAGACCTTGAAGTAGCGCTGTTCCATGAAGTCGCACAGTGGCTCCAGATCGCCGGTGGCGTAGAATCTCCGGCAAAGCACCTGCCGTTGTTCTTGGTCGGCATAATTCGGTAGCAGTTGTTCCTGAAGCCGTTCGGCATACAGTTTGCGGATGACCTGATTGGGAATGGTTAAGATCAGTTCACCCCATTCGTTTCGCCCGGCCAGGGTGAGAACGCCGAAGTAGTACAGCAGCGAGACAAGAAAACCCGGATCCCTGGGAGCGGCCAACATCTCCTGCACCCCGAAGCGGTTAGCCAGTTGCGCGACCGTCAGGGGTTCCGCAGGATTCAGCGCGCAGTTGACCAGCGCCTCGCCGTGCGGCAGCCGGGCCACGTATTGAATCCGGTTGCGGTCCATCGCCAGATTGTCGTCGAGCAACCGGGCTGGATAGGCACCATGCCGGGCCAGATGCTTGAGAAAGTACAGCGCCAGGGTGGGGTTGTAGAGGCGCTCCTCCCGCAGCGGCGAGAAGCGGTAGCCGTTGTAGAAGTCGCGCATCAGATTAAGAGCGGTGTCGGTCTGGTCGGCGCCGAGACGGTGGACGACCGCAACGGCTTCCAGGGCGGCGCGCAGTTCGCTCTCGGTAAAACCGCACAGGTCGTGGTAATCCGGCTCGAAACTCAGATCTTCTGCGACGTTGTAGCCGCTGGTGATGTCGCTCAGGACGACCGGAGAAACCCCGGTGATGAACACCCGATCAATTCCCCGCCCTTCCGCTCCCTCTTTGATCGCCTTGAATAACGTCTTGATCGTGCCTTCGCCGCGCACCAGGGCTTCATAGCGATCCGTGCCCCGCAGCGGGCTGATCATCACCTCATTGGCGAAGTTGTCGTATTCGTCGATCAGCAGGTAGAGCTTGTAAGGCGTGCGGGAGACCGCGCCCAGCAGCGATTGCAGGCTGGCGATGGCGTTGTCCGGGTGGATGCGCGCCGGTTGCCCGAGCCAGGGCGCATAACGAACCAAGGTATCTTCGATCCGCGTGTTGACATGATCGAACAGAGCACTACGGATCGCGTCGTGGTCGCCGCCGGGATCGACCACCGAGAAGTTCAGCTTGAGGATGAAATAGCGGTTACGCAGCGGGGTGGGGTTCTGGCCGATCTTCAAGCCCCCGAACAGCCGCTCGAAGTCTTCCGCCCGCGCCAGGTCATAGTAGTTCTCCAGCGTGGACAGCCACAGGCTCTTGCCGAAACGGCGCGGGCGCAGGAACAACAGTTGCTTGCCGGCCTCTTCGATCAGGGGGATACGGTCGGTGCGGTCAACGTAGAAGTAGCCTTCGTCGATGATCGCCCGAAAATCGGCAATGCCGTAGGGAAAGCGCATGAGTCAACGATCCTCGCGAATCGGCCGAGCCGCCCGGTGTTCGCCACAGTACCAGTAAGTCGGGTAGTCCGGGTTCAGTGGTTCGACGATGAGATTGGCTCCCCGCAATTTTCCGATCTGTCGCGCCACATCGTTGTCGAAAGGGAAGTCGGGTCGCGTCCCGGACGCCGTCCCCCAGTAGCCGAACCCTTGATCCAAACGAACCAGCCAACTTTCGCCATCGCTCCAGGCCAGCGCGAGTTCCCGGGCGTGGGGCAACTCGCGGGAAGTCGCCTCATGCCACGCGAATGCCGGCCAGCTTTCCTGGAACCACTGCTTGACCGCCTGCTGGCGGTCGTTGCCGTCCCGCCAGTCATGGAATATCCGCCGGGGTTGTTCGGTTCCCGGACGATCCAATTTGGCGGTTTCCACCCACACTTCGGTCGTGGGGGTCAAACCGCCGGAATGGTGGGTCAAGCCCTGTAAAAGCCCATGAAGCAGCAGCAGGGCGAGCGGCGAACGCAGGTAACGATCACTGTAGCGCACGGATTTCAGTGGCGCGGTGGTATGCAGATGCTCGGCCATGCCGGGCGCCAGACGCTCCAGCAACGCCCAGGCGCGTTCGCCAAAGGTCGCCGATGGACCATCGAGTTCGTGAGTAATGGACAGGGCGATCAAGCCCGGTGCAACTTGGCGCAGGTCGGCTGGGGCAAGTCGTCGCCATGTATCGGGAAAGGGTGTCAGGGATTCGGGTTCGGTTACCCGCACGAAGGGACCGCCGTGTTCTCCGCCACCCCAGACGGGACCAGGAATCAACGCAGTAGGTTCACGCGCCGCCCAGCGGACCCGCCGATCCGTGCCGCCCAGTTCGAGAATCGACGGCAAATTCGAGGCTACCGCTGGATTTGAATCGGGAGTTTGATGCAACTCGGCGCTGGTGTAAGCGGCCAGCGCCGCCAGTTCGTCGCGCTGACTGGCGTTTAGAGCCTGCAAGGTGGCTGCTGGAGCCATCAGGCACACGCGGGTTCCAGCTTGCTTCCATCGTGCCAGATCGTCGCGCAGCCGCCAGGCCAGCGGCTCCCAATCCTGCGCCTCGCCACCCAGATAAACCCGCAATTCGGTTGCGTCCAACGCTTGCCCTGCGCGGTTCAGCGCCAGAACCAGCGGCTCCATTTCCAGTTGGCTGTTGGCTCCGAAAGCCCGTAGCTCTTCTGGCAATTCCAGCGCAGCCAAGAAATCAGCGGTCAGCAGGGTTATGGCGACGTGGCGATTGAGATGCTCCCGGTGATGTTGGGTATCATGGGTCAGCAGGCAGCTTTGACAAGCGGCGTCACAGTTGCGTGGACATTCCAACGATTGGCGGGCTTGCCGCAGCAACTCGGAGAGCCGAGCGGCGATCTGGCTGACGTAACCCGCGCCGCCCGTTGCCGTGTCGTACAGATAGAGGGAATAGGTGGCTTGATCGTCGGTATCTCGCCGCTGTTCGGCCGCCGACACGCCGACTTCGGCTTCCTCGATGCCCAGATGTAGGCATAAGGCGCGGCGCAACGCCACGGCCAGGGTATAAGCGGTCGTCTGGTCGATAGGTCTGCCGGCGAAATCGGATGGTTGCAGCTCGAAAATTTCGGTGTGCGCCACCACGCCCAACCGCACCTCACGCTGGATTGCCCAACTGGCTTCTTGATTGCCGGGACAAAGTTGTTCCCGGTCGTTGAGGCGTCCACCGCGCAGGCGTTTGTGATCCTTCAGTGCCGTGGGCAAAACGCCCTGTTCGCTTTCCGAATCAGCCCGCCCGCAACGCAGGCACAGCGCATAGCCTTCACCTTGCAGCCCGTCACTGTAATGGAACAGGGAGCCTTGAGCGGTTGTCCGGTAGCGCCCCAAGGCCGTTTTCGGCAACGGCATCCAATCGACGCCCTCCAGCGAAATGAGCGGATTGCGTACCGGGATGTACTGCGGCAGGGTGATGTCATTGTGGGGCTTGTCGCGCAGATCCACGGCGAAGCCAGCCGGCTGGATGAAGCGATAGCAGTTAAAGCTATTGCGACCGCCCGCGCCACAGCTTGGACAACGCTCGGGCATGGTGATCCGGGTTCCGTTGTGGCCGCACTTTCGACAGCGCCAAACCCAGCGCAAATTCTGAATTTCCGGCTCTGCTTCGGCTTCAGCGGGGATTTGCCAGTTCAGCGTTACGCCACCGCTGTGATAAACCCGCCCGTCCAGCACGGTATCCGTACCGGGCGCATAGTCGCGGATCGCGATAGAGAGATGGCGACTCGGATAGCCGGCCCGGCGAGAGCGGTTATCCTCACGCTCGCTGTTACCGCTCTTCCGCTTCAAGTCCTCTACCGTTGTGGTGACGAACGGCACGACATCGGTGGGAAAACCGTAACCCGGCAGGAATCCCAGATTGGCCAGTTCACCCAGTAGATATTCACCGCGCAGTCGCTGCAACTGAATCGCAACAGCCTGTTCCGGTTTGCTGTTTCCCTCGCGGGTTGCGACGATGTTCTGCTGATCCAGCAGGGCGTCCAGCTCGCGCCGCCAGCGTTCGGCGACCCGGCGCATGGCTTGGGCGGTACGGCCCAGCAGATAGGCAGTGGATCGGCCCGCCAGCAAGGCGCGATGGGTCAGGGCGGCCAACCCCTCGGCCATCAGTCCGATGGATTGCTCATCCTCGCACCAAGCGGCGAAGCGATCGCAGGGTGCCGAAGTTTCCGCATCGTTGGATTCAAGGAACCAGCCGGTGTGCAGGCGGCGAATATCGGGCGCACGGTCGCGCAAAAAAGCAGCCAGAGCCAAGGCGTTGAGGTGACGTTGCACGATGGGTTCGCTTTGCAGGGCGACGCGCGGCAGACCGAGCCGGCTGACGAACGGCCAGAGCGGGTTTTGGAACACCGCTTCGCCTTGGGGCGTGGCTTTGCAAAGCGTGAAACTGAGCGCGGCGGTTTCGCCCCGGCGTCCGGCCCGTCCAGCCCGTTGCAGGAAGTTGGCCGGGTGCGGCGGGACGTTGTTCATGGCGACGGCAGTCAGGCCGCCGATATCCACGCCCATTTCCATCGTGGTCGAGCAACTCAGCAAATTAATCTCGCCAGCTTTGAACGCCGCTTCGCGGCGGGTCAGGTTCGGGCCGGCAATTTGCGCCGAGTGTTCCATGACGCGAATGTAGCGGCGATGCCGGGCCAAGCGGTCGCTGAGGTCGGGCCAGGCGCCCAATGCCCGTAATGCATGGACCTTTTGATCGGATTCCAGCCAAACATCGGCTTCTCCAGGATCGCAGTCCAGCCAGAACGGATGCGGAACGCGGGGCATCTCGACTCGTCGGCACTGCGCCAGGGCGTCGGGTGCGGGCGGTGCTGGTAGATAGGGCGTGGTCTCGCGGAACACGACGGGCAGCAGGCGGCGGGTCATCGGGCAGAACCAGGCTTCACGCACCTCGGTCAGCACGGCCTGCTTTTCCAGTTCCAACTGAAAGCCGTTTTCGGTTTGGGAAAGCAAGAGGCGGATGCCATCCCAAAGGGCGATGAGCATTTCCTCCAGTTGGCCGCGCTGTTCCGCGTCGCCAACATCCAGGCGGAACACATGACCGAGCAGACGAATCAGGCGATTGCGTTTGGCTTGAGATGAGCGGGTTGAAGGCCAGGCACGTTGAATTTTCCGATTGATGACTGGCGCATCTGGTGTCAGCAGAAAATTGGGCCAACCGGGATAACCAAGCCAACGAGTCACATCCGGCGGCGCTTGAACGGTCGGTTTTCCGCTGCGCAGAAAGTAATCGACTGCGACTTGCAGCAGCACTCGCCACTCTTCCGGTTTGACGCCACGCTGCTTCATCACCGCCGGCGGGTCAGCCTTTTCCAAAGCCGGGTAGCACAATTGCGCCAGTCCCAGACCCTCCAGTGAAAACTGCCGTCTGGGGCGCAGGAAGAATTCCCGCAACAAACAGAGCTTGACCAATAAACGGTCGGATAACAGGCCGAAGGTCAGTTCCTTGAGCGCCGGCAACAGCCAGCGATGGAAGTCGTCGGCACCGAGTAGCTTGTTCTCGACTTCTTCCCACGTCAGGCGGCCCAGCGGCGGCGCTTCCAGTTTCGTCAGTTCCTGGCGCTGTCGCGCAAGCATTCCTTTCAGGTCGGGCATTAATTTGACCGCTTGTTCCAACTTGGCAATATCGGCTTGGATTTTTGCAATTTCCACCGAAGCGGTTGGTTGAGCGCTGGCAATCAGGGAGTGGTAAAGCAGACTTCGCACATAATCGTGTTCACTTTCCTGTTGCAACTTGGCGGCGAAGCGGGCGGTGCCTTGGCGGCTGTCGGTAAAAGTGATCAGTCGTCGGCCATCGAGCGGTCGAGGTTCCTGTCCATCAGTCAGTGTTGGCATGGCTTCAAGCAACGTCGGGATGGCGACGCCTAACAGAAACGGCGCTCCAACCCGCACCGGTCGGAACAGCGCTCGCTCTCGCTCTCTATCCCCGCAAACCGCGCATTCCAACCCCTTCTCGCCAGGGAACCGCAGATGCACGGGAATACCGGTCAGCCCTGACGAGTCGAGGCGACCATCCGCATTCAGTCCCCAATTTTGCTGCGTGGCGTGGTCGACTCGGGTCAACAGTCGCGGTTGTTGCATCGTTGGCGCGCTGGGTGACGTGGCACTTTCCTCGCCCTCGTCGTCGGTTATGGGTTCCAGTTCCTGCTGAAACTCGTCCTCGTTCTGATCGTACTCACGCGGAACCAGCCAGTCGTGACCATTCTTATGCTTTTCAGTGGCGGCCAGATATTCAGCCCCGCATTCCCCACACTGCACCAGTTCAAAAACCGGAGTCCCGCAATGCCGGCAATGCTCGCGCCGCTCCAGAAACACCGCGCCGAACGGCCAGGCCGGTTGATCCAGCGCCGTGTTGATTCGCCCGGAACACGCGCTGTTGGCGCAGGCCCACAAGCCGCTGACGGTGCGCTGGAACAGATGGCCGCGCAACGGCAGGAAGGGTTCATTCTGAGCGTTGACCGCCTGGGTGCAGAGATCGAGCCATTGCAAGGTCTCCCGGCGGGCAGAGGCATCCTGGCGATTCAGGAGCGTTTGGGCCAGTTCGCTCAACCGGCTGGCTCGCTCCACCAGCCGGGCGCGCAGATCGCGCATTCGCCCGTCGCTCGCCAAGGCAATGAAGCGTTCCTGTGATGATTGTGTGCGCAGCGTTTCCAGATCAGGGCGAGGCAACTTGCCGTCAAGCAACGCTTCCGGCAGCGCGGGAATTTCCCGTCGGCCTTCGATGACCCGGACCCGATCCACCGATACACCGGCCACGTCCGCGAGAAATTCGGCCAAATGCCGGCGGGCGGTTTCGCTGGCTTCACCGAGCGTGGCTGAGGTGGCGATGAAGCGCACTTCTCCGGGGCGACAACCGAACGTATGCAGAACCCGCCGCAGCAACAGGGTCAGTTCCGCCGCCTGCGAGCCAACGTAGGTATGCGCTTCGTCGATCACAATCCAGCGTAGCAGGCCCTGCGATTGCTCGATGATCGGTCGGTCTTCATTGCGCACCAGCAGGTACTCCAGCATGGTCGCATTGGTGACCAGCAACGGCGGCGGATTCGTGCGCAACGTCCGGCGGTCGGCCACTTCACATTGCCAGTCGCTTCTGGCCTGCTCCGGCGTGTCGCCGTTGTAGAGGCAGAAGCGGATACCGCCGTTGAAGGGTTCCGACCAGGCGACCAGCCGATCCTTCTGGCTCTTGATCAACGCATTGAGCGGATAAAGAAACAGCGCCCTGACTCCGGTCAGCGGCGCGTTCTGGCGCTGTTCCAGTTCCACCGCCAGATCGTTGAGAATCGGGATCAGGAAGCATTCGGTTTTACCGGAACCGGTGCCGCTGGTGACCAGAATCGAGCGCGGCGGCCGACTTTGAATCAGGGTTTGCCAGGCTTCCAGTTGATGACGGTAGGGTCGTCGCCGGGCAGGAAAGCTGTAGTCCTCGGTTAACCTTGCTGGGTCGCGCAAGGCGCGCACCAGGTCAGGATGCAGCAGCTTCCCTTCCAGACCGCCCAAGGTTCGTTCCGCCGGTTGCCAGCCGAAGCTGGCCTCGAAAACCGGATCGGCCAAAAATGCGCCCGGTGTTCCCGCCTCCCGGTCAAACAGGGTGCGCAGATACTCGCGCAGGGCATCGTTGCGGAAACCGCACAAGCCCAAGACCGCGCGGGTGGCGCGGCGGCCCAGTTGTTCGACCAGCGTGTTGTAAAATTGCGTGCGTTCCATGGTTCAGGCTTCCAGCGGTCGTTGCGCAAGGCCCAGGGTCAATGCGATGGCATAGACGTTATCAAACCACTCTCGGTCGAAGGCGCGCAGCAGGCGCAACTCGTAGATCAATCGCTCGTTGGGAGTGATACTGTTCAGGCTTAGATGCGCGGCGACGAAGGGCGCGCACCGCACTGGGCGGTAGAAGGGATCGAGACGGTCATAATGGTATTTGGGAGCGATTTCCCGCCGCCAGCCCATCACTTCGACGCTTTCGGGCCATTTTTCGCCGGATACATGCCGTCCCTGAAGTTCCTGCTCCATCAAGGCAATCTGCTGTTCCAAGCATGACGGATAGCAGCGCGCCATACTCAGTTCGCTGCCTTTCAGCGGCTGTTCGGGAAATAACAATTCCTGAAGCCAGTCGCACAACGGTCGCCAATAAGGACGACGGGCGCTGGCGCGTTCCCGGAATCCTTGTAGCAGGCCAAAAATCATCTCCGCGCCCCCCTCCATTTCGGCCAACGTAGCCTGAAGCCCCCTGAAATAGGCGGTTGCCGCCTCCCGCCAGTCGTTGACTGCCAGCAAAACCCATAAAAACGGCATTTGCCGGGAGAGCGACCAAACCGGCTCGAAGGTTTCATCATCGGCCTTGAATAAGGCGAGAGCCAGCGTGCGCGGATACGCCGGTAACCGACGCAACACATCCATCGAACTGGGTGGAAATTCACGCGCCAATCGCACGTAGTCGAACAACAACAGCCAGTCGGGATGATCGGGATTTTGTCCCAATGCTTCGAGCACGGCGTTTAGCCGTTGGTCCCGTCGCTCGGGATCGGATTCCCGGATCGCCCCAGCCAGTACCCCATACTCATCTTCAGCGGGCGTGCCGTTGGTGGTAGCGATCCACAGCAGTGGGCGAAACCGCGTCCAGTCGCCATCTCGTCCCACCACCCACCAAGGGCCAGGGTCGAGATCAGGAGGGACTTCCCAACAAGCCGTCTGGTTCGGGCCGGTCTGCGGGACGACAGGTGGATCTGCTGGCGCCCAGAGCCGAATCATCCGCAACTGGACGCGCGTCTTCCATTCTGGGCCAAGGCGGGTCAGGGACTCTTCGGGAATACATACCAAGCCTGCCGCGCGGTTTGGTTCGATCATCACATCAGACCGGGACACTCGTATTCTCGCAAGCCGTTCCCCTTGAGTGGTCTCGACGATCAGCCGCACTTGAGCGTCCAAATCGCGGCTGCTGGCTAACAGGGAAACGATACGATCCTGCCAGGGAAGCAGCGAAACTTCGAGTCGGCCTTGTGCAAGAGGTGGCAGCCGCTCGTGAAATCCCTGGCGAAAGTACCCCGTGCTTTCATTTCCGCGAGCAATCAGTTCGCCTTCCAGCCAGAATTGACCGTTACTGGCCGGATCCTGAACGAACAGGCGCAGACCGCCCAGTCGATCCATGGGAATCCAATCATCGTTGGATAACGGCTGTCCCGCTAGTTGAAAAAACGCGCCTCGTTGGGGGTAGGGAAGAACCAATGCGACCGGTTGTGATTCAGGCCAATTCAGCAGAAAGATCAGCGGCGGCGGCAAGACGCCCAGCAAGGACGGGCATACGATCCGCGCCCGATCCTCGGCAAGGTTGACAGCGACGTCAGAGGGACTATCCGGGCCAAGCCGCACTTCAGCGCCCGCCAGTTCGATCAATCGCACGACGCCGGCCTGGTTTCCGGTGCCGATATCGGCCTCAATGCGAAAATTGCGGGGCGCTACATCAACTTGCCGCCGGCAACGCTCCGCGCCGCTGGCGTCGATCAGTCGCACCCAAATTCGCCCGTGCCCCGCTTCGTGGATTTCCCGCCAAGGCGCGGTGTCGCCGACCGGCCGCCATTGAATGCGCCCGGCTGTAGGTTGCCGCCGCCCTTCCCGGTCCAGCGTCTGGATCTGCGGCAGGCCGCAATACAGCGGGCGTTGCTGGAGCGCTGGTGCGACCTCATGACCGATAACGACAAAAGTTTCCTCGGACTCACTCTCGGCCCGGCAGACGATTCGGTAGCGATCCTGGTGCAAGGTCAGCAGTTCAATCTCACCGCTGACCCGGTACACCACTCGGTCGAGTCCTGCGACAGTCCCCACGCATTCGCAAGCGCCTACCACCTCTCGCGAAGTGAGTTCTGGTGGGGCCAGCACCCAAGCCCGTTCCGACCGGGTGCGGGCCGAACCTTCGGTCAACCATTCCCCTTCTCCCAACGCCCCTCGCTCGACGAACACCCAAGGAGAATCGCCCCACGGTTCGCCATCCTGTACCGTCAGCGTGTATTCCTGTTGGCCGTCGTGCAGACTCAGCCGGTGAGGTTGCCCGACCGCCGCGCCAGCGAGTGCCACTCCACCATGCCGCAACCATTCCCGACGATACTGGGCCGATTGGCCTTGACCCTGGACCAGCGTCAACCACGCCACCGCCTCGGTACCGGCGGGCGTGTGCAGCAGCAGGCGCCAGCGGGGTCGGTCCGCCGCTGACGAACCGATCCATTCCGCGATCTGTTCGCTGCTCGGACGTTCCGGCAATTCCAGATATTTTTCCACTTGCCAGCCTTTGCTGGTTTCGCGGATCCGTCCCCGCCAGCGCAGTCGTGCGCTGGTCTCGCGAACCAGTTCTCCGAAGCGACGCACCAGGCCGGTCAAGAGCGTCTCGGCGACCTGATCATCCAGTCGCAACGGCAAATCTCGGCGCCAATCAGGCACTTTTTGATCGAGGGTCGCAATGGGATCAGTAGATTCTCCGATCCGGGATTGCAGCTCGCCGATTTTGGCAATGAGGGTGGCGGCGAGGTGAAACACCGGCTCATGGCGCAGGCTGCGGGGCAGACGGTGAGCTTGCTGCCGGGCGATGGTCTCGGCAATCGCCTCACCGCCTTGGCCAGATCGGTAATAGCTTTCGAGAACGGTTCGGAAGAATTGTGTTAGGTGGTTATTCTCCCGTTGCAACAACCGCAAAGGCAGCCCACCTTCACAGGCAATGGTCACCAAAAACCGCCGACTGCTGTCCTTGCCCCGCAACAGGGGGCGTCTCCACCACTTCAGGCCCTTTTCTACCCAGTCAGCGATTTGCTGATGGGATGGTGCATCCACACCCAGCGGACGGAAGACAGTTTCCCAGGTCCAAGAGCCCTCCGCGTGTTCCCGGCGAAAGGTTTCGGCGGCGTACAAACAGAATATCGGTGGAAAGCGCGAGGCCAGCTCGCCGTTTGAATCCCAAAGGAGGATTTGATGGAAGTGGTCCCGCAAATTTGTGTAGGTGGCGTCCCGCATTTTGTACGCATACAGCGGACGACCATCCGGTACGGTTTGGCGGCTGTGGGCAAAGAGAAATTTTGTAAGCCAATTCATCATATTCATGATGTGTCTGCCAAATAAAAAAACTATGGCCAATCAGAAGATATAACATATATGATGTATAATGTATCAATATAAGCAATAAATGTATATAAAAGTTACTTTAAAGAAAGCGGCAATGCATCTGAGCAACCATGCTGGGCGGTTTCCAGATGGCTCGCTCGGATGGAGAGATGTAGCTACGCTTCAGGTCGATTCGGCGGCGAAGATTGAAGTGATTGGCGGCGCGTTCAGCCGCCCAGATACGCCTTCCGCACCTGATCGTTGGCCAGCAGGTTGGCGCCGGTGTCGGCCACCACGATGCGGCCGTTTTCCAGCACGTAGCCCCGGTCGGCCAGTTGCAGGGCGCGGTGGGCGTTCTGCTCGACCAGGAAAATGGTGACGCCCTCCTCGCGAATTTCCTTCAGAATCTGGAAAATCTGGGCGATGATGATCGGCGCCAGTCCCAACGAGGGTTCGTCCAACAACAACAGGTTGGGCCGGCTCATCAGGCCGCGGCCGATGGCCAGCATCTGCTGCTCGCCGCCGGACAGGGTGCCGCCGCGCTGGTTGCGCCGTTCCTTCAGGCGCGGAAACAGCGCGAACACCCGCTCCAGATCGGTTTCCAGCCGTGCCTTGTTGGCGAAAAAGCCCCCCATTTGCAGGTTTTCCTGCACGGTCAGGCCGGGGAAGATGCGCCGCCCCTCCGGCACCAGGGCCAGCCCGCATTGCATGATGACGTGGGTCGGCTTGTGGGTGATGTCCTGACCCTCGAACAGAACCGCGCCCCGGCTGGCGTGCGGCGAGCCGCAGATCGTCATCAACAGCGTGCTCTTGCCGGCGCCGTTGGCTCCGATCAGGGTGACGATCTCGCCGGGATGCACATCCAGCGACACGCCCTTAAGCGCCTCGATCTGGCCGTAGAAGGTGTGAACGTTCTCCAACTTCAGCATCATCACTCTTCTCCCAGATACGCCTTGATGACGCGCGGATCGCGGCGGATGGCGGCGGGATCACCCGTCGCGATAGGCCGGCCGTATTCCATGACCAGAATCTCGTCGGAAATGCCCATCACCAGACTCATGTCGTGCTCGATCAGCAGCACCGCGACGCCATGCTCGGCGCGCAGTTCGTTGATCAGCCGGTCCAGATCGCGGGTTTCCTGCGGGTTCAGGCCCGCCGCCGGTTCGTCCAGCATCAGTAGCTTGGGGTGAGTGATCATGCAGCGGGCGATTTCCAGCCGCCGTTGTTGCCCGTAAGCCAGATTGCCGGCTTCGCGGTTGGCCATGGCCAACAACCCGACCTTTTCCAGCCAGAACGCCGCCCGCTCCAGCGCCTCGGCCTCGGCGCGGCGATACTTTGGCGTCTTGAATAGGCCCGGCAACAGCCGGGTTTCCAGTTGGGTATGCTGCGAGATCAGCAGGTTCTCGACCACGGTCATGGTCTTGAACAGCCGCACGTTCTGGAAAGTGCGCACCAGGCCCAGCCGGGCGATGCGATGGCTGGGCAAGTGGTGAATGGGTTGGCCGTCCAGCGTCACGTCGCCGGTCGTGGGACGGTAGAAGCCGCCAACGCAGTTGAATACCGTGGTTTTACCGGCGCCGTTGGGACCAATGATGGCGAAAATCTGGTCGCGGCGGACCTCGAAATTGACCTTGTCCACCGCCAACAGGCCCCCGAAGCGCATGCTCAGGTTGCGGATTTCCAACAGCGGACGGTTGGCCGGTTCGGCGGCGGGAGTTTTGCTCGGTGCGAGACTCATTGCGAGGTCTCCGAGTACTCCGGCATTTCCAGCCGGGGCCGGGCGGCGGGCACCAGGCCCTGCGGTCGCCAAATCATCATCAGCACCATCACTAGACCGAAAGCCAGCATCCGGTATTCATCGAACTCGCGCGCCAGTTCCGGCAAGGCGGTAATCGCGATGGCAGCCAGCATGACGCCGATCTGCGACCCCATGCCACCCAGCACCACGATCGCCAGCACCATGGCCGACTCGATGAAGGTAAACGACTCGGGGTTGATGTGACCCTGGCGGGCGGCGAAGAAAGCGCCGGCCAGTCCCGCGAACGCGGCGCTCAGCGTCAGCGCCGACAGCTTGATCACGGTCGGGCTCAGACCCAGCGAGCGGCAGGCAATTTCGTCCTCCCGCAGCGCCTCCCAGGCCCGACCCAGCGGCATCCGCAGCAGGCGATTGATCACGAACAGGATCAACAGCACCAGCCCCAGCCCCAGCAAATACAGGAAGATCACCCCGTAATCGCCGCTGTAGTCGATGCCGAAAAAGTCGTGGAAGGTGGTTCCACCTTCGCTGGCCCGGCGGCTGAATTCCAGCCCGAGCAGGCCCGGGCGCGGGATGTTGCCGATGCCGTCCGGACCACCGGTCAGGAAATTCAGGTTGTTGAGCAACAACCGGGTGATCTCGCCGAAACCCAGGGTGACGATGGCCAGATAATCGCCGCGCAGCCGCAGCACCGGCAGGCCCAGCAGGAAACCGGTCAAGGCCGCCAGCGCGCCCGCAACCGGCAGGCCGAGCCAGAAAGAGAGGCCAAAGTGCTGGGCCAGTAGGGCGTAGGTGTAGGCGCCGACCGCGTAGAACGCGGCGTAGCCGAGCACGAGCAGACCGGCGAAGCCGACCACGATGTTCAAGCCCAGCCCCAGCATCACGTAGATCAGCGCCAGCGTCATCACGTCCACCGCACCGCGTGAGGCGGTGAACGGCCAGATGACCGCCGCGACCAGCAACAAGATCCACAACGCCCGACGAGAGCGTGGTTGTTGCGTCGCGTGGCGCAAGGTGGCGGTAAGGGCGTTCTTGCGCCAGGAATCCGGAACGCGCAGCGTTGCCCAGGCTTGTTGTAGGGGTTGGCGAAACAGTCGCAGCAGGAAGACGATCACAACCGCGACGACGACCGGCATGGGCGTGCGGTTCAGCGAGACGTTGACGCCATCCACGTGGATGCGCAGGCCAAAGATCGGGACGAGCAATACGGCGGTCAATACCGCCGCCAGCAAGGCATCGGACAGGGTGCGACGCATGGCTTTACACCTTCTCCACGTCCGGGCGACCCAGCAGTCCCGTGGGTCGCACCAGCAGCACCAGAATCAGCAGGGCGAAGGCCACGACGTCCTTGTACTCGGTTTGCAGATAGGCCGAGGCGAAGCTCTCCGCCAGCCCCAGCACCACCCCGCCCAGCATCGCGCCGGGAATGCTGCCGATCCCGCCCAGCACCGCCGCCGTGAACGCCTTCAGCCCGGCCATAAAGCCGATGAAGGGGTTGACCAGCCCGTAATACATGCTGACCAGGATGCCGGCCACGGCCGCCAGGGCCGCGCCGAGCACGAAGGTGAGCGCGATCACCCGGTCGGTGTCGATGCCGAGCAGATTGGCCATGGCCCGGTCCTCGGAACAGGCGCGGCAGGCCCGCCCCATCCGCGAGCGGGCGATGAACAGGGTCAGGCCGGTCATGAACGCCACGGTCACCAACGCGATCAACACCTGCATGTAGGACAAGTAAACCTGAAAGCCATCCTCTGGCCCGAAGCGCCAGCCGCCGGTTAGCACCGGCTGCATCGACACATCGCGGGCGCCCTGACCGAGCTGAACGTAGTTCTGCAAAAAGATCGAGACGCCGATGGCGGAAATGAGCGGCACCAGCCGGGGGCTGCCGCGCAGCGGCCGATAGGCGAGCCGCTCCACGGTCCAGCCGTAGGAGCCAGTGACCAGGATGCTGATGGCCAGCGTCGCCAGCAGGATCGCCGAGATGCTCTCCACGCCGAACAGCCCCAACGCGGTGATGACCAGCAGGCCGACATAGGCGCCGATCATATAAATCTCGCCGTGGGCGAAGTTGATCATGCCGATGATGCCGTACACCATGGTGTAGCCGATGGCGATCAGGGCGTAGATGCTGCCCAGGGTCAGGCCGTTGATGACCTGCTGGATGAATTCGAGGAGGGAGAAACCGGACATGGCCGCCGCGTCTGAGGTGGTGTGGAAAGCAGGGCGCGAACAAGCAAGGCGCCATAAAAACCGAAGGGCGAGGTTTTTAGCCCTCGCCCCTGGTCATCACGTCATTTGACCGGCGTCTTGGTGGCGTCGGCATGCCAGGTGAAGATGACGAACTCGAATTCCTTCAGGTCGCCGTTGTCCTTGAAAGCCACCTTGCCGATCGGGGTCTGGAAGCTGTTCTTGCGGATGTAGTCGGCCAGCTTGACCGCATCCTCGGTTTTGGCGCCCTGGATGGCGTCGGTGATGATCTGCACCGCCGAGTAGGACGGCATCACGAATGGGCCGCTGGGGTCCTGGTTCTTGTCCTTGAACGCCTTGACCAGGTCGGCATTGGCGGGATCGGTGCTGAAATCGGCCGGCAGCGTGACCAGCAAGCCTTCCGACGCCGGGCCGGCGATGGCGCTGATGTCCTTGTTGCCGACGCCTTCCGGCCCCATGTACTTGGCGGTGAAGCCCTGCTCCTTCGATTGGCGCAGCAGCAGGCCCAGTTCGGGGTGATAACCGCCGTAATAGACGAAATCCACCCCATCCTTCTTCATCTTGGTGATGAGGGCGGAGAAGTCGGTTTGGCCCTTGCTGATCCCCTCGAACAATACCGGCTTGATCCCGGCGGCTTTGACGGTTTTGTCCACTTCCTTGGCGATGCCTTCGCCGTACTGCTGCTTGTCGTGAATGATCGCCAGCTTCTTGGGTTTGACCGTCCCGGCGATGTAGCGGCCGGCGGTCGGTCCCTGCTGGTCGTCGGTGCCGATGGTGCGGAACACCATCTTGTAGCCTTGTTGGGTGATGGCGGGGTTGGTGGCCGCCGGCGTAATCATCAAAATGCCTTCCTCCTCGTACAGCTTGGAGGCGGGTTGGGTCGAGCCGGAGCAGAGGTGCCCGACCACGTACTTGATCTTCTGGTTGACGATCTGGTTGGCGACGGCGACCGCCTGCTTGGGTTCGCACACGTCGTCGATCAGCACCGCTTCCAGTTTCTTGCCGTTGATGCCGCCCTTGGCGTTGAGCTGCTCGACCGCCATCTTGGCGCCGCTCATCTGCATGTCGCCGTACTGAGCGACCGGACCGGTGATCGGGCCGGCTACGGCGATCTTGATCGTGTCTTCGGCGTGCGCCACGCCGCCCAGACCCAGGATGGCCGCGCCGACCGCGGCGCTCAAGACATTACGGTTGATAATGTTCATCAAGCAATTCCTCTCGTCGTGATGGTGTGTTACGGATGAAATTATAGTGGGTGAAATTTGCCGCAACTGCATGGTTGCCCGCAATAGTTAGCGCCTGACCGAGAACCTGGTTTGTAGGTTGGGCAAAAGCGTAGCGTTGCCCAACATTTCGAGCAATAGGCCTTAAGAATCATGATGTTGGGCTTCGCAAGCTCAGTCCAACCTACGGGGTTTCGGGATTTTCGGCCAGGCACTGATTAATTGAAAGCCGTACAAAAACATGTTTTCAAGCCGCCTCGCGCACGTCGACCACCAGCCGCTTGCCCAAGACCGCCAGCGCGGTTTCGATCTGTTCGATGCGGCTTTTGTGGTGCAGCGACAGCAGCCGATCCACCAGAGTGGGCGCCAGGTTGAGCATCCGCGCCAGGTCGGCCTTGCGCTTGCCCGCCGCTAGCAAGGCGTTGTGCAGCGCCACCTTGCCGGCGGCCACCACTTTCAGCGCCACGCCGGGTCGGCCATTCGAGCGGCGAGGGTTCCGGGATGAGTTGGCGGTCGTCCATGTAGGCGGACAGCATGACCAACAGCGCGTCCTCGGCCATCAGCAGCGCCTCGGCTTCGTCTTCGCCGAAGGTTATCGCTTCCGGGATGTCCGGGAACGTCACCAGCAGGGTGCCGTTGTCATCCGGTGTCAATTCCACGGGGTAGATCAACATGGTCTCCCTCCTATTTCAAGACCCAGATCTTTCTTGATCTTGTTCACCAGCCCCGTGCCTAATTGCCTTGCCGCCGCCGTGCATCGGGCAGATCGGATTTCCGGCTGCCGAGCCGCACGACCAAATGGCCGGAGCCACCCGGTTTAGTCTCGAACGTGCAACCCTGTTGGCGGAGCCAAGCTTTGAACTGGTTACTGTTCATGGGTCAAGAATACACAAAAATGTTTATCTTCTCCATTCAAATGACCTTGGAGAACCGTTGTTGTTTCTGCTCTCGCAAATAGCGATCGAACACCATGCAGATGTTGCGAATCAGCAACCGGCCCGGCGGTAATACCCGAATGCCGGTTTCGGACAGCGCCAGCAGACCATCGGCTTCCATGTCGGCCAGTTCCGTCAGCTCCAAAGCAAAATAGTCGCGGAAGCGGATGCCGTACTGGCGCTCGATGGCGGCGAATTCCAGCGTGAAGTGGCAAATCAGGTCGGTGATGACCGCTCGCCTGAGTCGGTCGTCGGCGTCCAGCCGCACCCCCCGGAATACCGCCAACCGATTTTCGTCGATCCGCGCGTAATATTCTTCAAGCCCTTTCAAATTCTGGCTGTAGCTGTCGCCGACCATGCCGATGGAGGTCGCGCCGAGTCCGATCAGATCGCAGTCGGCGTGGGTGCTGTAGCCCTGAAAATTGCGGTACAGCGTGCCGGCCTGCTGCGCCCGCGCCAGTTCGTCGTCGGGCTTGGCGAAATGATCCATGCCGATGTAAACGTAGCCCGCGCCGGTTAGCCGCTCGATCACGGTTTTCAGGATTTCCAGCTTCACCGCCGGCGGCGGCAGGGCGCTGGCGTCGATCTGGCGCTGAGTCTTGAACAAGTCGGGCAGGTGGGCGTAGTTGAACACCGAAACCCGGTCGGGGCTCTGGGCGACAATCTCGTCCACGGTGCGACCGAAGCTGGCGACGCTCTGGAATGGCAGGCCGTAGATCAAATCCACGCTGATCGATTTGAACCCCTCGCGCCGGGCGGCTTCCATCACTTTCAGGGTGATTTCACGGGACTGAAGGCGGTTGACTGCTTTTTGCACCTCGGGATCGAAATCCTGCACCCCCAGGCTCAGCCGGTTGAAGCCCAGTTCGCGCAGCAGGGCGATGGTGTGATCGTCGGTCTCGCGCGGGTCCACCTCGATGGAATACTCGCCGCGGTCGTCGTCGAGCAACTGGAAATGCTCGCCGGTGACCCGCATCAGTTCGCGCATTTCAGCGGCGCTGATGAAGGTGGGCGTACCGCCGCCCCAGTGCAGTTGAGTGACCGGACGGCTCCGGTCGAATCCGGCGCCCTGCAAGGCGATCTCCCGGTAGAGGTGGTCGAGATAGGGCGCGGTGTGACGACGATTCTTGGTGACGATTTTATTGCAAGCGCAATAGAAACAGACCGTGTCGCAAAACGGGATGTGGACATACAGCGACAGCGGCCGGCCGCTGGCGTTGCTGGCTTGCGCCTCCTGGCGGTACTCGGCCTCGTTGAAGCCTTCGTGGAACTGCACAGCGGTTGGATACGAGGTATAGCGAGGGCCAGCCTTGTCGTATTTGCGGATCAAGGCGGGATCAACAACGATCGCGGTGTTCATGATTGGGCGCCCCAGGGCGCGGGCTGACCGAAGTAATAACCCTGCGCGTAATCCACCCCCAGTTCGCGCAAGCGCTCGATGATGGCTTGGCTGTGGGCGTATTCGGCGATGGTTTGGATGCCGATGGTGTGACTCATCTGGTTGATGGCCGCGACCAGGGCGCAATCGTTGGCATTCTCGATCATATCCTTGACGAAGCTGCCGTCGATCTTCAGGTAGTCGATCGGCAGGGTCTTGAGATAATGAAACGAGGACAGGCCGCTGCCGAAATCATCCAGGGCCAGTTGGCTGCCGTGGCGTTTGAGCGTCGCCATCAACTCGACGGCGTGGCGCAGGTTCTGGATGGCGGCGGTTTCGGTAATCTCAAAACACACTCGCTCCGGCGGAAAGGCGTGTTCGACGAACTGGGCTTCGATGAAGTCGAGCAGAGTCTCGTCGCTGAGGGAATTGCCGGACAAGTTGATGGCAATCCGAGCGCCGGTCTGACTGATGCCGTTCGCATATTCGCGGAACGCCGTTTGAATCACCCAGCGGTCGATGGCGCCCATCAGGCCGTAGCGTTCGGCCGCTGGAATGAAGGCCGCGGGTAGCACCGTCTCGGTGTTTTCCTTCGGGCCGGACTTATACACGACGCGGAGCAGAACCTCGTAACGAACGGGCCGGCAATCCGGTGTATTCAGTGGCACGATAGGCTGGTAGTAAAGCCGAAACCGATCCTGTTCCAAGGCGTCCCGCAAGCCCGCCGCACCCAAAATTTCGCCGTGACGCTGGGTCGTTTCGGTGTCTTCGCGTTGATAGATATGGACGCGGTTACGCCCCATTTCCTTGGCGGTGTAACAGGCGACATCGGCCTGAGTGAGCAGTTGGGCGGTGTCTTGCGCCTCGCTGGTGATGGGCACCAGGCCGATGCTGACTCCGATCTGGTAGCTGCGACCCCCCCAGTGAAACCGGTGGTCGCGAATGTTGCTGACCACGGTCTGGGCGATGACTTGCGCGCGATCCAGCGGGCAGTTATCCAGCAGCAGCCCGAACTCGTCGCCGCCGATCCGCGCCAAGGTATCGCGCTCGCGGAACATACCGGACAGGATGACGTTGATTTGGCGGAGCAGTTCGTCGCCGGCCGCGTGCCCGGCGGTGTCGTTGACAATCTTGAACTGATCCAGATCCAGATAACACAGCGCGTGCCGGGCGCCGTACTGCTGGGCGCTGCTCAGCGCCCGTTGCAGCCGCCGCTCGAATTCCGGCCGGTTGACCAGCCCGGTGAGCGCGTCGTGGCTGGCGTCGTGCAGCCAACTGGCGGGTCAGTTGGCGGGTTTCGCTCACGTCGTGAAACACCAGCACCGCGCCCAACACCTGACCGTCCCGCCTGCGAATCGGCGCCGCCGAATCGTCGATGTCGTATTCCCGCCCGTCGCGCCCGATCAGTACCGAGTGATTGGCCAACCCGACGATTTTGCCTTCCTCGAGGCAGCGCGCTACGGGGTCGGGCGCCGGCTCGCGCGTCTGCTCGTTGACGATCTGAAAGATTTCGCGCAAGGGCCGGCCCTGGGCCTCGGCCGTGGTCCAGCCAGTGAGCGCCTCCGCCACCGGATTCAGATAATCCACGATCGCTTGCCCGTCGGTGGTGATCACCCCGTCGCCGATGGAGTGCAGCGTGACCTGCGCCCGTTCCTTGGCTTCGAACAGCGCCTCCTCGGCTCGTTTGCGCTCGGTGATATCAATACTGACGCCAATGAGCTGCCCAACATCGCCCGCTTCATTCTTGATGGGCGCCTTGACGGTATAGGCCCAGCGGACCTGTCCCGCCGAGTCAACGAATCTCGCCTCTCGCTCGATCTTGTCCCGCGCTTGAGTCAGGATGGCGCTGTCGTCGTCAAACAATGCTTGCACCAGATCGGGGTCGGCGATCAAATCGGAGAACGTGTGTCCGACCATCTGCTCGGGAGTGAGGCCGAAGCTCGCAGCCAAACTCTGGTTGGCCAGCATGATCTGGCCGTGCCGGTCCTTGACGTAAATGAAGTGGGGATCGGCGTCGATGACCGTTCTGAGAAACGACCGCTGTCTCTCGATCTCCTGTTGGGCGTACAGCAGACGCTCGACCAGGTTGACGTTGCGAAAGCAGGCGGTGACGTTGGCGATGAACACGTCGATCAGGGGGTAGTCCAGCGCGGCGAGCACTTGGCCGGAATCGACAAAAATGGCGGCGTCCTGACGGCGGGTGACTTTCAGGTACAGCACGGTGAAATCGGCGCCAAACAGATGTTGGCCCCGCGCCACGCTGTCCAGAATGGCGGACACGATCCGCGAGTCCGGCACCGCTTCCAGCGGTTGGGCCATGTAGGGCGCGTGCCGGCCGGCGGCGCCGACCACGTAATAGCGTTCGCCGTCGTCGCCGGATGGCGAACCCTTCTGGGCGTAGAGGATGCTGTCCGGCGGCAGCTTGAGCAACGCGGCCAGTTGGGTGAGTACGCCTTCGGCGAGACTGGAAATGGTGTGCCGCTCCATCAGATCGGCGGCGGCATGGACGATCAGTTCCAGCCCACGCCGGTGTTCGGCGAGAGCGCGAAGCTGGGCGTAGGCGCGCAGGGCGGTGCTGACCATGGCGATCAGCCGGGTATGGGTCAGCTCGGCCTTGGTGCGATAGTCGTTGATGTCGTATTCGTTGATGACGGTTAATTCCGGCGCGTAACCCGGCTGGCCGGTGCGCAGGATGATCCGGCATTCCGCTAGGCGCAGATTGTTGCGGATATAGTCGACCAGTTCGAGTCCCGCCTGTTCGGTTTCCATCACCACGTCCAGCAGCGCCACGGCGATATCGGGGTGCTGGCGCAACTGCTCGCGGGCCTGCTGGGCGCTGGAGGCGTGCAGCGAATGCAGGGGCCGCCCGAAAATGTGCAGGTCGCGCAGGGCGAACAGGGTGACGATATGCACCTCGGGGTCGTCATCGACGACGAGCAGCTTCCACGGTGGGACACCGCCCGGTGGGGGCGCGTCTGGCGGTTCCGTGTCGTTCGTCAACGGGATCCATTCATCCATCATGCGGGCATTCCCAAGGCTGGTCGGTCGGGGGCGATCTGGGGCAGGGCGAGGGTAAAGGTCGCGCCCTGGCCCGGCGGACTGTGCGCCTGAATGGTGCCGCCGAGCACCCCAGTGACTAGGTTATAGGCGATGGAGAGTCCGAGTCCACTGCCACCGCTGCCCAGTTGAGTGGTGAAGAACGGCTCGAAGATGCGATGCAGGATCGGTTCCGGGATGCCCGCGCCATTGTCCGTGTACTCGAGTTGCACCTGACCGACCCCGAGCGGCGCGGCGCGGATCCGGATCAACCCGGCGGTGGCGCCGGCGAAGCCGTGGACGAGGGAATTGGTGATCAGGTTGGCGAGGACCTGTTCCAGCGGGCCGGGGTAGCTGTCCAGTTCCAGGTTGGGAGGAATCTCCCATTCGATGCGGTGGGCGGTGTGCTTGAACTGGGGTCGCAGGGTGGCGAGCAGCTCTTCGACGGTCTGGCGCAGGTCGAACCGGCGGCGGCGCATGCTGGTCTGGTCCACCGCCACCTGCTTGAACTGGCCGATCAGGTCGCTGGCGCGAACGGTGTTGCGTTCCAACAACTCCACGGCTTCGCGGCCCCGGCCCAGGAACGCCTCCACCTGGGAGCGGCGCAGGGCGCCGGTCTCGACCGCGGCGGCGAATTCGCGCAGGTGTTCGCCCAGCGCGCTGGCGACCACGCGGGCGTTGCCCAGCGGGGTGTTGAGTTCGTGGGCCACCCCGGCGACCAGGTGGCCCAGGGCGGCCAGCTTCTCGGTTTGCACCAATTGGTCGATGGCCTGGCGCAGGTCGACATTGGTCCGCTCCAGCGCGGCGGTGCGCTCGGCCACCACGTCTTCCAGATGCTCCCGGTAGTGCTGCAATTCTGCTTCCGCCTGCTTGCGCTCGGTGACGTCGAGGTCGGCGCCTACCGTGCGTACCTTGTAGCGGGCGACGCCCTGACCTTCAAAAAACGTTTGCGCCCGGGTGGCGATCCATCGGACCTCGCCGTTGCGGATGATCCGATGCTCGAAGTCGCATAAGCCATCACCGGCCGGGTCGTGGGCGCGCTGGACAGCCGCCGCGATCATCGCGCGATCGTCGGGATAGACGCTATCGAGAAATGCCGGAAAGGTTATCGGCTCATCCGCGCCCCAGCCGTGAATTTTTCGCTGCTCCGGCGACCAGTAGATGAGGTCAGTAAGGTGGTCGTGATCGAAGATGCCCAGTTGGGAAACGCGGACTACTTGCTGCAAACGCTCCTCGCTTTTCCGTAGCACTTCTTCTATCCGCTTGCGCTCGGTGATATCGCGCACGATGGCCCACATGCCGGTCGGCTGCTTAGCCGAATCACGTATCAAAAATGTTCGCATTTCAACGGGGAAAATGCTCCCATCTTTCCTGCGATATTCCTTCTCATAAACTTCGGAGTATCCCCGCGCCAGGACGTGCTGCTCCACGATCTCTGTTTCAAAGGCGTGCCATTTCTCCGGAGTGAGGTCCTGATAAGTCAATTGGCGAAGCTCTTCTTCCGAGTAGCCGAGCATCATTTGATAGGTAGGGTTGAATTCCTGGATGATGCCCGCCATATCGACACTGACGAAAGCGTCCCTCATCGACTCATGGAGGCGGCGGTACTTGAACTCGCTCTCTTGCAATGCCTTTTCCGCCCGCTTGCGGTCGGTGATATCTCTCCCCACGCCGACGATGGCAACGACTTGGCCCTGTTCATCCAGCACCGCTTTGTCGGCCCACCCGAACCAGCGCCAACCCGCTGGGGTCAGGGCGCGTTGCTCGTGATAATCCCGGTAGGGGGGCCGGAACATATCCTCCATGGCCTTGGCTGTTGACTCTCGGTCCTCCTCATGCACCAGGGGCATGAAGGTCTTGCCCAACAGTTCCGCTTCGGTTTTGCCAAAGACTTGGCAGTAGGACGGGCTGACGAACAGGAAGCGGTTTTCGGGATCAACCTTGACGACCAGGTCGGTCTGATTGTCAACCAGTAGCCGGTATTTCTCCTCGCTCGCCCTTAAAGTTTCCTCAGTGTGCTTGCGCTTGCTGATGTCCATCTGAATGCCGTACATGCCGACCGATTTGCCCGCCGGGTCGAATTGCATTTTGCCGATATCGTTCACCCAGTGAATGCTGCCGTCCGGCCATACCACCCGAAACTCGATATTCAAATCATCGCCCTGTTCCATGGCCTGTGCCACTTGTCGCTCCGCTTCCGCGCGGTCGTCGGGGTGGACGCAACGCAACCAGTTCTCGTAGCGCGCCTCCACGCTCCCCGGCGTCAACCCCAGGACCCGATAGTTGTCATCGGACCAGATCGCCTGGTTGGACGCTGCGTCCCACTCCCAGGCACCGGCGCGAGCGGCGCGCAGGGCCAGCATCAGGCGTTCCTCGCTCTTGCGCAGCGCTATCTCAGCCTGCTTGCGCTCGGTGATGTCGCGGATGGCGCTGATCCGCACCATTTCGCCCCGATAAAGCATGGTTCTGACCCGCACCTCCACGAAAAAGGTCGAGCCGTCTTTTCTTTGCAGAGCGTGTTCGACCGGTTCCAGATTGCCAGACCGCAGACGCTCCCGGACCCGTTCCCGTGCCTCGGGGGGGACGAAATCCACGATGTCTCGGCCGATCAGTTCGGCGGGCATGTAGCCCAGCATCTCGGCAAGTTGGTTGTTGATATCGACGAGCCGGCCCTGCTGGCTGACGGCAATCCCCTCGAAGGCCGCTTCGGCCAGTTGGCGGCACCGCTCTTCACTTTCTTGCAAGGCCATCGCCATCCGCCGCTGCTCCGCGCGCCCGCGCAGCGCTGACAGGCCATACGCCAAATCATCGGCCAGCTCGGCCAAAAGTTGGGTTTCCTCGACATCGAAAGCGCTGGGTTCGGCCGCGTAGATATTCAACGCACCCAGGACGTGTTCCTCTCGGCACAGGGGAAGCGCGATCGAGGAGGCATAGCCGCGCTTGAGCGCCTCCGCGCGCCAGGGGGTGTAATGGGGATCGGTCAACAATTCACGGGCCACGACGGGCCGCCGGGTGCGAATCGCCGTGCCGGTGGGACCCTGACCGTGTTCTTCTTCGGTCCAAGTGATTCGAATCGACTCCAGATATCCGGCTTCGTAACCGGCCTGCCCGACGGGCCGGACGGTTTTGTTTTCATCCTGCTCCGCCAAACCCACCCAGGCCAGCCGATAGCCGCCCACCTCGACGATGAGCCGACAAATCTCTGCCAGCAAAGCAGCTTCGTTGGTTGCCTTGACCAGGGCCTGGTTGCAGGCGCTAAGCAGTTGCAGGGCGCGGTTGACGGTCTGCAAGCGCGCTTCAGCCTGTTTGCGCTCGGTGATATCCACGCCGACTGATTGAAAGCCAGTAACCTTGCCCTGGTCGTCGAAAAACGCAAAATCGTGCCACAAATGCCAGCGGGTAATCCCGTCCGCCCGGATCGTCTTGTGCTCGTATTGGCGTGCTGGCGCCGCCGGGGTGAAGGCCGCCAGTTGCGCCCACACCTCCGCCTGCTCCTCCGCACAGAGGAATTCGATAAACGGTTTACCGATCAACTCTTCCGGCCGGGAGCCAAAGAAGCGGGCATACGCTGCATTGACGAAGGTCAGGGTGGTATCCGGTAGAAATCGGCAGATCAGATCGGGCTGATTCTCGACCAGTTGGCGGTACAGCGCCTCGGTCTCCCGCAAGGCCGCCTCGGCTTGCACCCGTTCGGCGATTCGCTGGCGCAGCTCGGCATTGGTTTGCAACAGCTCCGCGTTACGCATTTCCACCTGCCGTTCCAATTCGGCGGCGGCCTGTTCCAGCGTCTGTTTCGCGCGCCGGTACTCACTCGCGTCGCGAATGGCGGCCAGGATTTGGAGACCGGTCGGGGTTTGCAGCGGGCTGAGGCTGATTTCGGCCGCGAACTCGCCGCCGTCCCGCCGCAACCCCCATAACGGCAGGCCAGCACCCATCTGCCGGGAGTGGGGATTGCGGAAATATGCGGTCAAGTGCTGGTGGTGTCGGTCCCGTAACTGTTCGGGAACGAGCATATCCAGCGTTTGACCCACGAGCGTTCCGGGCGGATAGCCAAACAATCGTTCGGCCAGCGCGTTGGCTTGAATGATCCGGCCGGACTGATCCACCACGAGCATGGCGTCCGGCGCCATTTGCAGCAGGCGGTTTTCAACCAGAGTCGCTTCTGTCCCCATCGGCATGACGCTTTGCTTGGTTCATTCCAGGTCGTTATAACTGGCGCAGTTGCGCGGCGTTCAGCAGGAATACACCCTGCCCGCCCCGCTCGAACTCCAGCCAGGTGAACGGCACGTCCGGGAAGGCTTCACACAGGGCGTATTGGGCGTTGCCGACCTCGACGATCAACAGCCCGTCGCGCTTCAGGTAATCGGTCGCCTGGCGCAGGATTTCCACCACCACGTCCAGCCCCTCTTCGCCGGCGACCAGCCCCAGCTGCGGTTCGTGGTGGTACTCGGACGGCAGATTGTCCAACTCGTTCAGGCCCACGTAGGGGGGGTTGCTGATGATCAGGTCGTAGCGGCGACCCTTCAGCGCCGAGAACAGATCGGACTGGATGACCTCGACCTGGTCCTCCAGACCGTGCTCGGCGACGTTGCGCCGCGCAACGTCCAGCGCATCGGGGGAGATGTCCACCAAATCCACCCGCGCGTCGGCAAAGGCGTAGGCGCAGGCGATGCCGATGCAACCGCTGCCCGTTCCCAGATCCAGAATATCGCCTACCTGCCGGCTGTCTGGCAGCCACGGCGAGAAATGGCGCTCGATCAGTTCCGCCAGCGGCGAACGCGGAACCAACACCCGCTCGTCCACGTAAAACCCCAGCCCCATGAACCAGGCCCGGTTGGTGAGATAGGCGGCCGGCTTGCGCTCGACGATGCGTCGTTCCAGCAGGCGCAGCGCTGCCTGCGTTTCCGGCGGTGTCAGATGCGACTGAAAGTAATCGGCGTGCAAATCCGGTGGCAGGTGCAGCGCGTGTAGCACCAGCGCCGCCGCTTCATCGATAGCGTTGTCGGTGCCGTGGCCGAAGTGCAGGCCGGCCTCGTTCATCCGGCTGGCGCCCCAGCGGATGAGATCACGGATCGTGCGCAAATAAGAGGAGACGTCGTCGTGGTCGGTCATCGGGAATCGGGTGAATGGGTGAAAGAGGGGGTAGATTCAACGGCATTCTACCGTTGCGACGACGAAGCGGATATGCTCCCGCCCGCCGTTTACCCCCACGATATAGGCTACTCGAAAGGCGCCAATCATGACCGCACGCTTGAGCGACTCCCTGCGCAACCTGCCGCAATACCTGCTGCCACAACGGTTGTTGACTCGCCTGGTTTATCGGTTGGCGCGGGTTCGGGCGCGCTGGTTGAAAGACGTATTGATCCGCCAGTTCGCTCGGCGGTTCCGGGTGACGCTGGACGAGGCGCTGGAACCGGATGCGGGCGCCTATGCCGATTTCAACGCGTTCTTCACCCGCGCGCTCAAGCCCGGCGCGCGGCCGGTGGCGCCGGGCGACCGGACGGTGTGCTGTCCGGTGGACGGCGCGGTCAGCCAGATCGGCCTCGCGGAGGCCGATACGCTGCTGCAAGCCAAGGGGCGAACCTTTTCGCTGACCGCGCTGCTCGGCGGCGATCTGGAACGGGCGCGGCCGTTCCAGGGCGGCGCTTTCGCCACGTTGTATCTGTCACCGCGCGATTATCACCGCATCCACCTGCCGCTGGCCGGCCAGTTGCGGGAGATGGTTCACATTCCCGGCAAGCTGTTCAGCGTGTCGCCGCTGACCACCCGGATGGTGCCGGAGTTGTTCGCCCGCAACGAGCGGGTGGCGACTCTGTTCGATACCCCGGCGGGGCCGATGGCGTTGGTGCTGGTGGGAGCGATCAACGTATCGTCCATCGAAACCGTGTGGGCGGGGACGATCACGCCACCGCTGGGAACCACGATCCGGCGCTGGAGCTATCCGCCGAACGGCGATGGCGCGGTCCGGCTCGACAAGGGCGCGGAGCTGGGCCGCTTCAACATGGGTTCCACCGTAATTTTGCTGTTCGGCCAGGGAGCGGTGCGCTGGGAAACCGAAATCCGCCCGGGCGCGGCGGTGCGGATGGGGCAACGCCTGGGGAAGGTCGCAAAACCAGCAGTCTGACCGGGCGTCAGGCGCATGTCGACTGGAAACGCCAGTACCTCCGCCAGCGATTTTTTCCCCGCCGCCAGCATCACCAGCCGGTCGAAACCCAGCGCCACTCCGGCGCAGTCCGGCAAGCCGGCTTCCAGGGCGGCGAGCAGGTTTTCATCCACCGGCATGACCGGTAAGCCCAGCGCCCGCCGCGCCGCATTCTCTTGCTCGAAGCGGCGGCGCTGTTCGCCGGCGTCGCCCAATTCGTGAAAGCCGTTGGCCAGTTCGACGCCGTTCAGGTACAACTCGAAGCGTTCGCCCACCGGCGGATCGCCCGGCCGCAACCGCGCCAGCGCCGCCTGCGAGGCCGGGTAGTCGTACACGAAGATCAGCCGTCCCACGTTCAGGCGCGGCTCGATGCAATGGGTCAGCAACAAATCCAGCCAGGGATCGGGCTGGTCCGCCGGCATTCCCGGCGGAATCGGCACGCCCCGCGCCTCGGCGCGCATCGCCAGTTCCGTCACGCCAACCCGGTGTGGGTCCAGGTCGAGATGACGCTGGAATAGCTCGCGGTAGCTCAACCGCTCCGGTTCGGCCAGCGCCAGCCGCCCGGCCAGCAACTCCGTCACCAGTTCCGCCACCTCGTCCATCAGCCGGTGATGATCGAAACCGACTCGATACCATTCCAGTAGGGTAAATTCGGGATTGTGGCGGCGGCCCGCCTCGCCGTCGCGGAATACCCGCGCGATTTGGTAAATACAGCCGCTGCCGGCCGCCAGCAGCCGCTTCATCGGGAATTCCGGCGAGGTGTGCAGATACAGCGTCCGGCCGTGGCGCGGTCCCGGCCCGGAGTAGGGCGTGCTGAAACTGGTCAGATGCGGATCGGGGAGCGCCGCCGCCGACAGTGCCGGCGTGTCCACTTCCAGCACCCCGCGCGCCGCGAAGAAGGCCCGGATGCGCGCCAGCAGTTCGGCCCGCAGGCGCAGGGTGGCCCAATCGGCGCTGGGGGTCCAGGCGGGTCGATCCACCGTGCGGCGCGATTCCGGTTATTCCTTAACCCGGGAGACGTACTCGCCGGTGCGGGTGTCTACCTTGATGACCTCGCCGTTCTGCACGAACAGCGGCACCCGCACCACCGCGCCGGTTTCCAGCGTCGCCGGCTTGCCGCCGCCGCCCGAGGTGTCGCCGCGCACGCCGGGGTCGGTCTCGACGATGGTCATGATCACGAAATTGGGCGCGGCCACGCTCAGCGGCACGCCATTCCACAACGTCACCTGGCAGATCGCCTCTTCCTTCAGCCACTTGGCGGCATCGCCCATGGCTGCGGCGTCGGCGGTCAACTGCTCGTAGCTTTGTTGATCCATGAAGTACCAGTATTCGCCATCGTTGTAGAGGTATTGCAGCTCCACATCGACCACGTCGGCGCCTTCGGCGGTATCACCCGACTTGAAGGTGCGTTCGATGGTCCGTCCCGTCTTCAGGTTGCGCACCTTGACCCGATTGAACGCCTGGCCCTTGCCGGGCTTGACGAATTCGTTTTCCACGATGGCGTAGGGATCGCCATCCAGCATGATCTTCAGCCCGCTTTTGAATTCATTGGTACTATACATCGCCATGTAAAACCTGCCTTCCGCTAGAGTGGTGGAGCTACCTAAACCCAGTATGATAACGGCAAAGGCGATTTTGCGTCAGGTTTGTAGGTTGGGCAAAAGCGTAGCGTTGCCCAACGTTCAGAACTTTAGTTTCAAGAATCATGATGTTGGGCTTCGCAAGCTCAGCCCAACCTACAGGGTTTCGGGGGGTTCGGCCAGACGCTAACTTATGATAACGGCAAAGGCGATTTTGCGTCAGGTTCCAGCTTGGCAACGGGAACTGGCCCGGGCGATCACCGATCCGGCCGAACTGCTGCGGGAGCTGGAACTCGACCTCGCGTTGTTACCGGCCGCGCGGGCGGCGGCGGCGCGCTTTCCGTTGCGAGCGCCGCGCGGTTTCGTGGCGCGGATGGGTAAGGGCGATCCGAACGACCCGCTGCTGCGGCAGGTGTTACCGCTGGCTGCGGAAATGGAACCGACGCCGGGTTTTGTAGTCGATCCAGTGGGTGACTGGGCGGCGCGGGCGGCGCCGGGCGTGCTGCATAAATACCACGGCCGGGCGCTGCTGATCGTGACTGGCGCCTGCGCCGTGCATTGCCGGTACTGCTTTCGCCGGGAATTTCCCTACGCCGAGGCCCACGCCGGCGCGGACGAATGGAAGCCAGCGCTGGCTTATCTGGCCAGCGACCCCAGTATCCGCGAGGTGATTCTGAGCGGCGGCGACCCGCTGTCCCTGTCCGACCGGCGGCTGGGCGCGCTGCTGGCGGAACTGGACCGGATTCCCCATCTGGACCGACTGCGCGTTCACAGTCGGCAGCCGATCGTGTTGCCCGAGCGGGTGGACGAGGGGCTGCTGGATCTGTTCGCCCGGACCCGGTTGCGGCCGGTGTGGGTGGTTCACGCCAACCATCCGCGAGAGATCGACGCCGCCGTGCGCGCGGCGCTGGCGCGGCTGGCGGCGGCTGGCGCGACCCTGTTGAATCAGTCGGTGCTGCTGCGCGGCGTCAACGACTCGGCGGCGGTCCTGGCGGAACTGAGCGAGGCGTTATTCGCCGCCCGCGTCCTGCCCTACTATCTGCATCTGCTCGACCCGGTGCGTGGCGCGGCGCATTTCGACGTGAACGAAACCGAGGCATCGGCTATCATGAAAGCGCTACGTCAGCGATTGCCGGGTTATCTGGTGCCCCGCCTGGTGCGCGAACAGCCCGGACAACCGGCCAAAACCCCGATTGGGTAATGTTGCCGGCGCCGCTTTTCTTTTTAGTCATGCCATTGGCAGAGGTTGGCACGCGTGTCTAGTCCTTCCGTCATCAGTCTGCTTATCGTGGATCGTGCCCGATCCGACATCGACCATATCGCCAAAACTTTGCGCGGCGATGGTTACGAGATCGAATTGCTGGATACCGACCAGACGGAAACGGCCCGCAACGCCATCGATTACCAACCGCTGGACCTGATCCTGCTGCGGGTGGCCGAAAACCTGCCCACCCTTGCCGAAACGCGGCTGATGGTGGCCGAAGCCCGGCAGGATATTCCCATCATCGCCGTGCTCGACGACGAAAGCCGCGCTCGATATCGGCCGGCCCGCCTGCTGGCGGAAGGAGCCGACAATTATTTCTATCTGGACGACGCCGATCACCTGGTGTCGGTGGTGCGCAAGGAACTGCGCCACCTGCAAGCGCGCAAGCGCGAGCAGTCCTTCGAGACCCGAGTCAAGGAGAGCGAGAACCGCAGTCAGGCGCTGCTGGAAAACATCCAGGAGGCCATTGCCTACATTCATGAAGGCATCCACGCCTACGCCAATCCGGCCTACCTGCGGTTGTTTGGCTACGAAGACAAGGGTGAATTGGCCGCGATCCAACTGGTCCACATGGTGCCGCCGGGCTACCGGGACGCGCTGAAAAGCATCCTGCGCCGCAGCATCCGTTCCGGCAAGGCGATCGAACCGGTGGAATTGGTCGGGGTGCGCCGCAACGGTCAGCCCTTCCCGATCCTGCTGGAATGCGCGCCGACCCGGATGAACGACGAGCCCTGCACTCAGATCATCGTGCGCGACGCCACGCCAGAGAAGAACGCCTACAGCCGGCAGCTTGAGGATCTCCTCAAGCTCGACGACACGACCGGGCTGTACAGCCGGCGATTTTTTATGGAAAACCTGGAGATCATCCATAAGGGCGCCGTGCTGTACATTCTGTTCACGGATTACACCACCATCCGTCACACCATGGGGTTTGAAGCCCTCGAGCAGTTCGTGATCCAGGCCGCCGGGCTGTTCAAGGAGATATTGACGCCCGATGACATCGCCGCGCATTTCGCCAGTGGCGTGTTCACGGTTTTCGTACCCGCGACATCGCCGACCGATCCGCGGGAGTTGGCCGAGCGCATCCACGCGACGGTCGCCCAGCACAATTTTCAGCTCGGTGGCAAGCTGGTCACGACGACCTGTTGCATTGGCGTCTGCCAAGCGCATGAGAGTCATGAGAGCGTGGTCCAGATTCTGTTGCACGCCGATCGCGCCTGCGAAGCGGCCCGGCAGAAGGGGGGCAATCAGATCGAGACGTATACGCCGCCCAAGGAAGCGCCCTCGGGCAGAGCCGCCATCAGCCCAGAAGACGAAGCCATCATCCGTTTGATTCGGAATGCCTTGACCGCGGGGCGGCTCAGTCTGATCTATCAGCCGATCATCAGCTTCGAGAACGCCGAGGAAGCGCGCTACAAGGTTTATTTGCAGATCATGGATGAAAACGGCCAGCCGCAGACCATGGACAAACTGGGCGCCACGGCGGTGCGCTACGGCGTGATGGGCGCCCTGGACAAATGGACGATTGCCCAGAGTCTGGGGATGCTGATGGAAATGCAACGCGCCGCCGCCAAACTGCCGGTCCTGTTCGTCCGGGTCTCCCGCAATTCGCTGACCGACAAGAATTTCTTTGACTGGCTCAAGAAACGCTTCAAGGATAGCCAGTTAGCCGGTCAGCATCTGGTGCTGGAAGTCAAGGAAGACAACGCCGACGACTGCTTCGAGGAAACCAAGCTGTTGCGCGCTTGCTTGCGGGAGTTGGGTTGCGGCATGGCTCTGTCCCATTTCGGCGGCAAGGCGCATTCCGAGCGGTTGCTCAAGGAACTGTATCCCGATTACATCAAGTTCGATGGTAATCTGATCGAACGGTTGGCCAAGGCCAAGGACGAGAAGAGCCGGCAAGCGATGGCGGCGCTCTCCAAACAGGCGCAGCAATTGAAGACCCAGGTGGTGGCGGCCGGCGTCTCCACCGCGCCGCAGATGGCCAGTATCTGGCAGTTCGGCGTGAACCTGGTTCAGGGCAACATGGTCGCCGAAGCCGGACCTAAACTGGATTTCGATTTCAAGCAATACGCCGGCTGAAAAATCGCGCCCGCGAAAAAACGCCGCGATGGCGATCCATCGCGGCGTTCGCTTTTCCGCGCCGGTTACGCTTGCCGCCGCAACGCCGCGATCCGTTCCTCCAGCGGCGGATGGGTCATGAACAACTTGCGCAGGCCGTCGCCCAAGCCGCCGTTGATGCCGAATGCCGCCATTTGCGAGGGCAGTCGCGAAGGTTCCTGCAACTGCCGCAGCCGCTCCAGCGCCGCGATCATCTTGCCGCGACCGGCCAGGCGGGCGCCGCCCGCGTCGGCGTGGAATTCGCGATAACGGCTGAACCACATCACGATCAGCGAGGCCAGGAAGCCGAACAGGATTTCCATGACAAAGCTGGTGAGCATGTAGCCGATGCCTGGGCCGCGATTCTCCCCCTTGGAAAGTAATTGATCGACCAGATAACCCACCACCCGCGACAGCACGATCACAAAGGTGTTGAGCACGCCTTGAATCAGGCTCAGCGTCACCATGTCGCCGTTGGCGACGTGGCTGACTTCGTGGCCGAGCACCGCTTCCACCTCCTCGGTGGCCATCTGTTCCAGCAGGCCGGTGCTGACCGCGACCAGCGCCGCGTTGCGGTTGGCGCCGGTGGCGAAGGCGTTGGGTTCCGGTGAAGAGTACAGG
This sequence comes from uncultured Gammaproteobacteria bacterium, assembly GCA_963719395.1. Taxonomy (GTDB): domain Bacteria; phylum Pseudomonadota; class Gammaproteobacteria; order Competibacterales; family Competibacteraceae; genus Contendibacter. The sequence continues at coordinate 72,716 of CAVRCC010000017.1, forward strand.
GCGACTTCCGGCATCCCGATCCCAGCCGCTTGCGCCTGACGCCGGACGGTTTCGACTAGCCAGCGTTCGGTCTGGGTGCGCGGTTGCTCGATGATCTGGGCGCCGACCGACCTCTTGGCGATCCATTTCGACATCAGCAGCGAAATCAGCGAGCCGCCCATGCCGAAAATCGCGGCGAAAATCAGCAGGCTGGTGAGATTCAGGCCCGATTGGTACAGGAAGCGGTCCACGCCCAGCAGGCGGGCCACCATGCCGAGCAGTAGCACGACCGCCAGGTTGGTGGCGACAAACAGCAGGATGCGTTTCATGACGAGACTCCATGATGGGGTTGCTGGCGACTCTATAGGCGCGCCGCTGGAAATTTCAAGGTGGCCGGCGGGTGATGAACATGGCGTCGCCATAACTGAAGAAGCGATAGCGCTGTTCGACCGCATGGCGATAGGCGTTCAGCGTCTCGGCGCGACCGGCGAAAGCCGCCACCAGCATCAACAGGGTCGACTCCGGCAAGTGGAAATTGGTGATCAGGGCGTCGATGCAGCGGAAACGATAGCCGGGGTAGATGAACATGCGGGTTTCGCCGCGCCACGGCTGGATTTCGCCGTCCCGGGCGGCGGTTTCCAGCGCCCGGGTCACCGTGGTGCCGACCGCAATCACCCGCCCGCCGCGCGCTCGGGTGGCGGCGATACGTTCGCACACCTCGGCGCCAACGTCGATCAGCTCCGCGTGCATGACATGCTCTTCGATGCGCTCGACCCGCACCGGCTGGAAGGTGCCGGCGCCGACATGCAGGGTGACGAACGCCCGGGCCACGCCCCGGTCCGCCAAGCGGTCGAGCAGCGCCTGGTCGAAGTGCAAGCCGGCGGTGGGTGCGGCCACCGCGCCGGGTTGGCGGGCGTAGACGGTTTGATAGCGCTCGCGATCTTCCGGGGTCGGTGCGCGGCGGATGTAGGGCGGCAGCGGCATTTGGCCGTACCGTTCCAGCAGCGCCAGCCACGACGCGTCGCCGTCGGCGCGGATTTCGAACAGCTCGCCGTGGCGACCGAGCACGGTGGCGGTGAAGCCCGCCTCGAACAACAACGATCCGCCGGGTTTGGGCGATTTGCTGGCGTGGAGATGGACCAGCGCCCGCCGCTCGTCCAGCAACCGCTCGACTAGAATTTCGATCCGCCCGCCGCTGGCCTTGCGGCCGAACAGCCGCGCCGGGATCACCCGGGTGTCGTTGAACACCAGCAGGTCGCCGGGTCGCAGCAGCTCCGGCAACTCGTGGAACAGCCGGTCGGCGAGCGCGCCGCTGGCGCCGTCCAGGGTCAGCAATCGGCTGTCGCCGCGCCGCGCTGGCGGGTGCTGGGCGATCAGTTCCGGCGGCAACGCATAGTGAAAATCCCGCCGCCGCAGTGTGTCGTCGGTGGGTTCTGCCGCCAAGTCGGCTCCCGCTTGCGTTTCCGCCGCTGGCCGGTCACTGTTGAACTCTCGTTGGCTGGAAAACTCTGAATCCATCATCCTTTCGCTCATACCCTGGATCTTGAAATGCGCAAAACTCTGTTCGTTGCCGCTGTTCTGTGCGTAGCCGGCGCGCTGGCCGCCGATCCCGTTTCGCCGCCCGCGCCCGCTGCCGTTCCCGCGCCCGCTGCCGTTCCCGCGCCCGCTGCCGTTCCCGCGCCCGCTGCCGTTCCCACGCCGGTCAAGCAGCCCGATCTTACTCAACTGCAAACTCTCTTGAACGGCGCCAAGCCCGACAGCATCGCGCCGACCGCCATTCCGGGATTGTACGAGGTGGTGCTGGGTTCCCAGGTGGTGTACCTGAGCGAGGATGGCCGGTTCGCGGTGCAGGGTGATATTCTCGATTTGGGCGCCCACGCCAATCTCACCGAGGCCCGGCGCGGCGAGCTGCGCGGCAAGGCCATCGCGGCGGTCGATGAGAGCAGCATGGTGGTGTTCGCGCCCGAGGGGCCGGTCAAGCACACGGTCACGATCTTTACCGATATCGACTGTGGTTACTGCCGCAAGATGCACAGCCAAATGGCCGATTACAACAAGGAAGGCATCAAGATACGCTACCTGATGTTCCCGCGCGAGGGCGTCGGTTCCGAGTCGTATCAACAAGGCGGTGGCGGTCTGGTGCTGCGGACAACCGGCAGGAGGCGATGACCAAGGCCAAGCGCGGCGAGAACGTCGAGAGCAAGACCTGCGACAATCCGGTGCAGGCGCAGTACGAACTCGGCCAGAAGCTGGGGGTGCGCGGCACGCCGAGCATGATTCTGGAATCCGGCGACATGTTGCCCGGCTACGTGCCACCCACCCAACTGGCGCAAATGCTGGCGGAAAAAATGGCTCCCAAATCGGTGTTGAGACGCTGAGCTGGAAGCTGTCCATGTTCTTCGGCCAGAAAATCCATCCGCTCAATTTCGACACCGCCGATACGCTGACCGTCGCGGGCGACAGGGTCGAACTGTCCGGGCCGGGCGTCCGGCTGCGGGTTGAGTGCGCCGAACTGTTCGCGGGTTGCCTGCGGCTGCGGTTTGAGAATGCCGCCGTCGCCGACCCGCGCCAGCATTCGGACGCGGTGCTGCCGGAATGGCGGAAAGGCCGTCCGGTCGCCGCGCGACGGGAAGCGGAGAGCGCGGCATTCGCGGTGGAGGCGGGGCGGGTCGAACTGGGCGCGGCGTCCTTGCGGCTGGAACTGGCCGGCTTCACCTTGGAAACGGTCGCCGAGGGAATCGGCGCTGGCGGCGAGGCATTGCTGCTGAACTTTGCTATCGAGTCGGTGGACGGCTGCTACGGCTTCGGCGAGCGCACCAAGCGCCTCAACAAACTGGGCGACAGCGCCGACTGCCTGACCGTGGACGTGGTGTCGGTGTTCCGCCATACCTACGCCCGCGACGACTACGACCCCAGCTACGTCGCCATTCCCTTCGCGATTTTCAAAAGCGGCGAGCGCTTTCTAGGGACTGTTCTTCGACAACCCCGGCCGGGCGGTGATGGATGCCGGCAGGGAGCGATCGGGCGAGTTTTGGTATCAATCCCTCGGCGGCAACACCGAGGTCTACGCGCTCGCCGGACCCAGCCTGCCCGAGGTGGTCCGGCGCTACGCGGCGCTGACCGGCCGGGCGCCGCTGCCGCCGCTGTGGGCGCTGGGTTATCACCAGTGCCGCTGGGGTTATCAGTCCGAGGCGGAGTTTCGCGAGCTGGCCGCCCAGTTCGCCGCCGCCGACATTCCAGTGAGCGCCTTGTGGTACGACATCGACTACATGGATGGTTACCGGCTGTTTACCTGGGATCGGGTCGATTTCCCCGATCCCGCCGGTTTGAACCACGATCTCAAGACGGCCGGCATCCGGGCGGTGACGATTGTTGATCCCGGGGTGAAGCGCGAGCCGGGCTATGCGGCCTACGACAACGGTCGGCAACAGAACGTGTTTTGCCAGACCGCGAGCGGGCGCGAGTACGTGGGCAAAGTCTGGCCGGGCGACACGGTGTTTCCCGACTTTACGTTGGAGACGACCCGCGACTGGTGGGCGGGGTGGCTGGCGGAGTTCCTGCGCGACAGCGCGGTGGACGGGGTCTGGCTGGACATGAACGATCCCGCCACCGGTTACAGCCGGACGGAAGAGATGCGCTTCCAGCACGGCGCGATTCCTCACGACCGCTATCACAACCAGTACGCGCATTTCATGGCCATCGCCAGCCGCGCGGCCTGCGACCGGCTCGATCCCGACGGTCGGCCGTTTCTGCTCACGCGCAGCGCCTGCGCCGGCGCCCAGCGCTATAGCGCGGTGTGGACTGGCGACAATGCCAGCAATTGGAAGCATCTGCGGATGGCGCTGCCGTGTTCGTTGAACCTGAGCCTGTCGGGGGTGGCGTTCAACGGTCCCGACGTGGGCGGCTTTATGGACGACACCAGCGCCGAACTGTTGGTGCGCTGGCATCAGGCGTGTGGTCTGTTCCCGTTCTTTCGCAACCATTCCATCCGCCATTCCCGTCCGCAGGAACCGTGGCAGTTCGGGCCGGGGCCGTTGGCGGCCATGCGTGGCGCAATCCGTACCCGCTATCGCTTGCTGCCGTATCTGTATCAGTGCTTTTTCGCGCATTGGCGCGACGGCGACCCGGTGATCCGCCCGCTGCTCTACCACTATTCGGGAGTGGAATACGTCGATCTGGACGATCAATACCTGCTCGGCGATGCGCTGCTGGTCGCGCCGATCCTGCACGGGGAAGGGCAGGGACCGGAAATCGTCCGCGACGGGATCAAGAAGCAGGAGCGGGCGGTGCGCCTGCCGCCAGGATGGTGGTTCGACCTGAACCGGGGCGCGTGGGTGGAAGGCGGGAGGATGATGATGTACGCCGCTGCGCTGGATGAGTTGCCGCTATTCGCCCGCGATGGCGCGGTGTTGCCGTATTACGCCGGGCCGTTGCAAAACAGCGTGATGGACCTGCGCGCCGTCGAATTGCACCTGTTCTGCCGGGACCGGCCGGCGCGGTACGATTACGTGGTGGATGATCGGGAAACCCGGCGTTATCAAACCGGTGCTTACAGCATCGCCCGCGTCACGGCGGAGATCGACGGCGAGCGGTTGCGCGTTGTCATCGCGGAATCAGGCCACTATCCGGCCGATACAGTGGCATTTACGCCGGTGATCTACGGCCGCCCGGAGCTGCGGGAATTGGCGCTGACCGTCAACGGCCGCGCTATGACCCGACCGTTGCGAACCGAGCGTCGCGAGTGGCTGGGTCGGGAATGGGCGGTGCGGGTTTGACGGTTCGACGGGCTTTGGTCATCGTTTAGGCCATCAGGCTTGCGCCGACTCCTCCGGATTTCATTCCCGGCTTGGAGTCACTAAATCGTTTGGCAGGCTCACTGCCACGCCTCCGTCAGCGTTCCCAACGCGGTATCGAGCCCTTGACTTGGGCGGAGGAGGCAGGGATACTGTCACCCAAGTGTTTGGATTGCGTACCATTTCTCTGCCATTATTCTATCCTTTGAAACATTCCGCCCGCCTTTCGCTGCGCCAATCCTTGACCGTGCCGTATGTGGTGCTGGTCATCGGACTCGTGTTGCTGATCGGCGTGCTTTCCTATCGGACGGGCAGCCAGGCGGTGGACACCGTCGCCGATCACTTGCTGCGCGAGACCGTGGGGCGCATTGCCCAAGCGGTGGATCGTCAAATCATGGATTCGGGCGCGGTGCTCGAAGCCGCCTTCCCCGATGGAATGCCCGCGCCTGCGAACATCCAAGACTCATTCGCCGACTTACGGACTCGGTTCTGGATCGCCACTTCATTGCATCTGAACCTGAACAACTACGTCTACTACGGCACGCGCCAAGGCCAGTTTTTTGGTTTGTGGCGGTACTCGCGGCAAGACGGCGAGTTGCGGATCAAGCTCGATGGCGAAGCCCCTCGCTCTCTGTACCGCTTTACCGGCATCAACGGCGCGCTGTCCGAGCCGGTGCTGGAGACCAAGATCTACGACCCGCGGGTGAGACCCTGGTACAAGGCGGGTGAGAACCACCCGTCCCACACCTGGACATCCATCTACATCGACTTTCGCACCGCCGAACTGGTGGCGACGCGGGCCCGCCGCGTGCTCGACGCCAAGGGCGCCCTGGAGGGTGTCGTTGCCACCGACGTTTCACTGCGCCAGCTCAACGACTTTGTCCGCGGGCTGAAAGTCAGCGAGCATGCGGCGGCTTTCATCCTCGAACCCGACGGCAATCTCATTGCCTCGTCGCGCAGCCCGAACACCCGGACGCTGGCCGACGGTAGCAACACCCGCATCAATGCCATCGATAGCGGCGATGTGTTGCAGGTGGCGGCCTTCGAACAGGTGCGTCAACGGTTGGCGGCGCCAGCCGCCACGCTGCCGCCGTACACGCTGCGCTTTGCCGGACCGAGCGGTGAGTCGATCCAACTCGCCTACGACCGGCTGAGGGATGTGGCCGGGCTGGACTGGATCATCGTCGTGGCGGTGCCGCGTAGCGAATTCATGCAGGGCGTGACCGAGAATGTGGTCGGAACGGCGATCATTGGCGGCGTGGCGGCGCTGGTGGCGGTAGCCATCGGCCTGATCATCCTCGGTTGGGTCAGCCGTGACCTGCGGCAGTTGGCCGAGGCCGCGCGTCAAGTGAGCAAAGGTCGACTCGATGCGCCGCTAGACATTGATCGGAACGATGAAATCGGCGACCTCGCGACCAGCTTTCGGTGGATGCAACGCAAGCTACGGATCGATGCGCTCACCGAACTGGTCAATCGCGACATGATGCTGCGCTGCATTACCGATCGGATCCGTCAGCATCGTCGGGTAGCGGACAACACGCCATTTGCGGTGTTCTTCGTCGACCTGAATAACTTCAAGATCATTAACGACCGACTGGGTCACGATGCGGGGGACAGAGTGCTCATCGAAATGGGCGGGCGCTTGCGCGCATCTACCCGTGTCGGGGATCTGGTGGCGCGTTATGCGGGTGATGAGTTCGTATTGCTGATCAATGATGTTCGTGATGCCGACACTGCGGAACAGATCCGAAAGCATATCGAACGGGTGCTGCACGAGCCGCCAACGAGCATCGACATTGGAGGCTTGGCCGGCCAAGTCTTGGGGGGCGCCGTGGGTCTGGCTCGCTATCCGGCCGACGCGAACACGGCCGACGATCTGATCAAGCATGCCGACGCCGATATGTACGCACGCAAGCGCGCCGGCAAGTCGACCTTGTAACCGGTCACGAATGCCTCGAACCGGCTGTGGCGTCCGCCAAAACCGCTAACAAAGCGCGCACTTCTCGCCGGTGATCGATTTCGATCCCGGTCGGCGCGGGGGTTCCAGACCGCGAAGACTGAGATCCATGTTCATAGTGGCTTGAATTTTGTACTAAGATATTTTGGATATTACTTAACCCAAGCCCTAGTCACTGATCTGTTTCATTTTTACGCGGGCGACGTTATCCCGGTCCGCATCAGGTCGATATTTTTGTCGATCGATGCCAGAATTTGGCAAGAAATACTGACCATTTTTGACACCACCCAAGGCCGATATGAACCCGTGCGCGATCCGCTGATGCCATACTATCCATGCCGAACCCTTCCCTCGCCGGGCGGCCCCGCAGCCGGTCCTCTCGGGCCGGGCTATGGTGTTGAGCCGGGCTGGGGATCAGCGCCATCACAACAAGACAGACGCGCGGCGCGGCCGACGTTGCGGCATGAGCAATACAGGGGAGACCGGTTGTGAACATGATTTTTGGAATACTGATGCAGGCGATTTTTGGTGATCGAGTGATAGCGATACCGCAATACCTCCGCCACACTGTGGCTGCGGTGCTGCATTCGTCTTCTGTTACCGCGATAACGGTGGGAATCACTCTAGTTCTGTATGCCATGGTGGTGTCACAAACGGCCATTGCAGCCCCGGCGACGGGACCCGGCGTGGTGAGCCAGGCCACGGTGGGCGCGCTCGCGAGCGGCGTTATTCCCGATGGTACCTGCCGAGCGGCCATTAATGCATTGGCGGGCGGGGGGCTTCATCGCCTACTGCTGCTGGACTCGGCGGAATCGGCGGCGCAGGTGCGCGTATTCAGGCAACGTTTGCGGTGTTGCCGTTGCAGACCTACCAAGGCAGTGTCGGCGGCGGTGGGGCGGTCCCGGATGGCGGCGCGGGTAACGGCGCCATCGGCACCGGAGGAACCGGCGGCACGGTAGGAAATATTCATCGCGGCGGCGGCGGCGGTGGACGGACATCGGTCGACCTCGGCGGCGCGACCGTTTTGATCGCGGGCGGCGGGGGGGCGGAGGCGCAGCACACCAAAATCCGCCGACAGGTAACGGCGGCAGCGGGGGCTTTGCTGGCATCGGCGCTGGTGTAGTCGCCGTTGGATCGAATGGAAATGCCGGGCAAGACAACCCTACGTCCATTACCGTAGGCGGCGGCCAGGGTGGTCAGGCCGCCGCTGGCGGGACAGGGGGTGTCAATTCCAGTACGGGGGGCAATGGTTCTACTGGGGGCACTATTGGTTCCGGAACCGGCGGCAACGGCGGTCCTGATGCTAATTTCGATTCCGGCGGTGGTGGCGGCGGCGGCTATACCGGCGGCGGTGGCGGAGCTGCGACTGTCAATAGTAGTGTCACTGGCGCAGGCGGCGGCGGCGGTTCGAGCAGGGTGGTTGCGACCTCGCCTGTTGCGGCGCTAACGGCACCGACTGCGATTTCCGGCACGGCGGGGCCAGCCTCGCCCACCACCGCCCTTCCGGGTGCGAACGGATCGATCACCATCGACTGGCTGCCGTGCGTGTACAGCCTGAGCGTCACCAAGTCGGTGGCCCCTGCTTCCATAGTCCGCGGCGGCTCCGCCGTGTGGACGGTCACTGTGACCAACACCGGTCCCGATCCGATGACCCGCGGCGACACGGTCGATTTGGCCGATACACTGCCTGGACCTGGCACCTACATCGTCAATTCCATCACGACATCGGGCGGATCCAACCCTAACCTGACCAGCGGTGCGATGACCTGCACCGGGGTGACGGTGGGCGCGGCCATGCCCGCATCCACCGTATGTTCCCGCGCCTATAGCGCTGTTGCAGGAACACCACAAGCCCCGTCGGGCGGCACGCGCGGCTTAAATGCCGGCGAATCGCTCACTATCACCTATACACAAGCAGTCGGCGCCGCAACCTGTCCATCAACGAGTCCCAACACCGCGACCACCACTGATCGTTCCTCAACCAGTGGAACCATTGGCGTGGATCAAATAGGTGTAGCCGCCAGCAAGAATGCAACTAACAATCTTTCGATTGTGTGTCCTACGATTACCCCGGTCACTGAATCCGGTACCGCGACGGCAGGCATTGCCAGCACGCCGATTGCCAACGTCGCGGCGAACGACACCGTCAACGGCGTAGCGGCGACGCTCGGCCCTGCGGGCAACGCCACCGTCGCGCAATTTGGCGTGTGGCCGGCGGGCATTACCCTGGATCCATTGACCGGCACAATCAGCACTACGGCGGCGGTTGCGCCGGGTATATATAGCGTGGCTTATCAACTATGCGATAAAAACAGCCCGCCGAATTGTGCAACTGTAACCGATACAGTTACAGTAGTTGGCTCCGACATGGTGCCCAGTTTCACCGGGGGCGGCCTGCCGACCGCCATCGGGCCGGGGCAAACCATCACCGTCGCCGGCGGCCTCACCTGCACCAACAACGGGCCGGGATTGGCCACGGCGCCGACCTGTACGGCCAGCACCACCACCCTCGGCGCGATCGTCAGCACAGCCAGTTGCAGCAGCCCGGCGCTGCCGTTGGCCGTGGGCGGGACCATCGTCTGCAACCTCGTCATCACCGCCCCCAGCAACCCTGGCGGCGGCGGCGATGTCCCCGCCACCAGCGTCGCCGTGACCGGCGCCACCGGCGCCACCAACGACAGCAACGGTGGCAGACGGCACCGGCGGCAACAACAGCGCCACGACCGAGCGGCAGGCGGGCAACCTAAGCCCGGCGCTGATCGACGCCATCGACAACCCCGCCCTGGGGACGATCAACCACCGGCGGCACGACGCTGACGGTCCTGGCCAACGACACCAACGGCGCGGCGACGGCGACCTCCGCCAACGTCACCGTCAGCCCCTTAACGGGCGGAAGCTTACCCGCACGGGTGGCAGCGCCGCTGAGCGTCAACGCCGACGGCACCATCACCGTGCCGGCCGGCGCGACCCTGGGCACCTACACGGTTCCCTACCAAATCTGCGCCAACCCCGCGACCGCTCCACCGGCCTGCGACACCGCCGTCGCGACCCTCATCGTCAGCAACGCCGTCACGCAGGCGCTGGTGGCTGCCTTCCGGGCGTACCCCGACGCCGAGGGCACGGTGGTGGTGGAATGGGAGACGGCCTCGGAAGTCGGCACGCTCGGGTTCAACCTGCTACGGCAACACCCCGAGACCGGCGAGTTCGAGCCGGTGAACGACGACCTGCTGCCGGGCCTGTGGACCGTACCCCAAGGCGGCGTGTACCGCTATCGCGACCCCGACGCCCGGCCGGGTGGAAGCTACGTTTACCAACTGGAAGAAGTGGAAGTCGGCGGCGCGCGCCGGCTCTACGGCCCCTACCCCGTGACCGTCGCGAAGCCCCGGCCTCGGCCAAGGTCTCCTCCGCCCGCACGCTGGCCGCTGACGACGCCACGGCGGAGTACCACCGCGCCGCCCATGCGCCGAACGCCCTGCCCCCGACGCCACAGACCCTCGCCCAACCGCTGGCCGCCGCCGCCGCGACCCCCACCGGCGCGGTCAAGCTGGGCATCCGGGACGAGGGCCTGTACTACCTAACCACCGCCGACATCGGCGGCGGGCTCGGACTGTCGGCGGCGCAGGTGCAAACCGCGATCCGTCAAACCGCCCTGGTGCTGCGCAGTCGCGGCCAGGTGATTCCGTGGCGGCCGGCGAGCGGCCAGGCGGGGATCTACTTCTACGGCCAAACCCTCGACAGCCCCTACGCCCGCGACAACGTCTACTGGCTGCAGGTGGGCGCCGGCGGCGAAGGCCGGCGGATGGCGACCGTCAGCGGCCAACAACCGCCCCCCGCGACGGTCGACCCAACCTTCACCGACACCCAGATCCGCGAAGAAGACGCAACGCCGGTCACGGTCGTCCCGGCCGATCCCGACAGCGACTACTGGTACTGGCAAGGGCTGACGGCTCATCCGTCCGGCCCCACCCGCCGGACCTTCACCCTGCGCTTCGACGGCGTCGCCGCTTCGGCAAATAATGCTACGCTCCGGCTCCGGCTGCTGGGCTTCAGCCCCACCGCCCACCAGGTCCGCGTCGCCCTCAACGGCCACGATCTCGGCGCCGGCGCCGGCGCCGGCACGGCGCCGTTCACCGTCGAACTGCCGTTCGCCCAGACCTTGCTCCAGGACGGCGACAACGCGGTGACCGTCACCGCCACCCAGGGCGTGTTCTTCCTCGACCGCGTCGAACTGACCTACCAGCGCCGCTACCAGGCCGTGGAGGACCGCCTGCTGCTGGCGGCCGGCGCCAAGCCGACCGTCACCGCGAGCGGCTTCGGCGACGCCAGCCTCCAGGTGCTCGACATCACCCACCCCGCCGCGCCGATCTACGTCACCAACCTCACCATCGACACCGTCGACGGGCGCTATCGGGCGAGCTTCCGCACCCGCGCCAACCGCCGCTACGCCGCGGTCGCGACCGGCGGCCTGCGCCGGCCGCTCTGGACCCGCCCCGACCGCCCCTCCACCCTGCGCCAGCCGGACGCCGGGGCCGACTACCTCATCCTCGCCCCCAGCGCCCTCGCCGCCGCCGCCGAAACCCAGGCGCTGGCCGCTTACCACGGCGCCCGCTACCTCACCCAGGTGGTCGATCTCGAAGATGTTTACGACGAGTTCAACGCCGGCCTGGCCTCACCCAAGGCGCTGCGCGACTTCCTCCAACACGCCCGGCAAAACTGGAAGATCAAGCCGCGCTTCGTGCTCCTGCTCGGCAACGGCACCCTCGACTATCGCAACCTGCTGGGCCGCAACGACAATCTGGTCCCCCCCCTGCTGATCAACACCCAGGGAGGCGGCCTGATCGCCGCCGACGCCCCGCTCGCCGACCCCGACGGCGACGGCCGTCCCGACCTGGCGCTCGGGCGGTTGCCGGTGCTGGACGCCGCCGGCGTGGCCGCCTACCTGGCCAAACTCACCGCCCACGACGCCGGCGGCGGCGGCGGCGCCCCCCGCGTCCTGCTGCTGGCCGACGACCCCGAACGCGACGCCAACTTCGCCGGCGACAGCGCCGCCGTCGCCGGCGTCCTGAGCGGCGCCTACGCGATCGACACCGTCGACCTGCCCGGCGCCGCCGCCCTGGCCCCGACCCGGGACAAGCTGTTCGCCGCCCTCGCCCAGGGGCGGGACATCGTCAGCTACCTCGGCCACGGCGGCCTGGACCGCCTGACCGCCGAGGGCCTGCTGACCAACGCCGACCTCGCCGCCGGCGGTCGCCTCGGCGCGAACCGCCCCGTCGTCTTCAGCGGCCTGACCTGCTCGATCAACCGCTTCGAGCTGCCCGGCTACGCCAGCCTTGGGGAATTGTTGGTGCTCCAGGCGAACGGCGGCGCCGTCGCCGTCTGGGCCGCCGCCGGCCTCTCCCAGCACGGCGACGCGGTGAAACTCAACGAAGCCCTGTTCGGCGCCTACCAGCAGCCGGGGATGGCCACCGTCGGCGAGGCCGTCCAGCGGGCCGTGACCGACTACGTCGCCGCCGGCCATCCGGCCGCCCTGACCGCCGGCTACGTCCTCCTCGGCGACCCCGCCGCCCGCTTGCCTTGAACGCCGGCCGCCGATACCCGGTTTCGCTCCCTGGCTCGATTTGAACTCCATGGGCTGACGCAACCGGTTAAAATCCCCCTGACCCCCCCTTTGAAAAAAGGGGGGAAACCACGCCGGGTTCGGTTTGGTATAACCCTTTCCAGGGAATCGTCTAACGAGTTTCCATGTTGGGGTAAGCGGAGCGAACCCAATGAATCACGCGGGGCCGGAGTGGATGGCGTCGGTTCGACGGTTCGACGACGGGTCCAAAGTTCACATCAACATAGGGCAAGTCAAGGCGATGGCGATATTCACGGTGACCGGAGACATCGATCCGTTTCTGCATGTCTCGTTAAACAAGGGCGAGCGGATTTACTGCGAATCCGACGCGATGGTGATGATGGAAGATACGCTCGATCTGACTGGAAAAATGACCGGCGGTCTGGGCAGCGCGCTGATGCGCCGGTTCGCCAACGGCGAATCGTTTTTCCAGCAGCACATCGAAGCGACTCGCGGCGACGGGGATTGCCTGCTGTCGCCGATGTTGCCGGGGACGATTCAGATTCTGGAAGTCGGCGCCACCTGCTACATGCTCAGCGACGGCGCGTTCGTGGCCGCCGAAAGCGGCGTGGATTTGCGGGTTCGCGCTCAGAGCCTCGGCAACGCGCTGTTGGCCCAGACCGGCGGGTTCTTCGTCGGCGAGGCTAGCGGCAAAGGCAAGCTGGCGGTCTCCGGATTTGGCTCCGGCTTCATTCTGGACGTGGCGCCGGGTAAGGACGTGATTATCGACAACGCGCATGTGGTGGCGTGGGACAGCCAGTTGCGTTACGAGCTTTCGGTGCCCAACCAGCAGGGTGGGGGATTGTTTAACCGGCTGGTCAGCAGCGTGACCAGCGGGGAAGGCGTCGTGCTGCGCTTTTCCGGGCGGGGCAAGGTCATCATCTGCTCGCGCAACCGCAACGCTTTCGCCAGTTGGGTGCGCGGCGGGGCCCGAGGATAAGCGGGGTCTTCTTCAACCACCCCCCGATCCCGACGCTTCTTCGCGCTTGGCCCGTTCCCACAGCCCATCCATTTCCACCAGCGTCGAGTCCGTCGGGACGCGGCCGTCTTCCGCCAACCACTGTTCGATGCGTCCGAACCGCCGCTGGAATTTGGCATTGGTCCCGCGCAGCGCCGCCTCGGGGTCCAGCTTCAAGTGACGGGCCAGGTTAGCGACCGCGAACAGCACGTCGCCCAGTTCGTCGGCCAGCCGCTCCGGTGGGGCGTCGTTGGCGATCTCGTGGCGGATCTCGGCCATTTCCTCTGCGATCTTGGCCAGCACCGGTTCCACCGCGCCCCAGTCGAAGCCGACCTTGGCGGCTTTTTTTTGCAGCTTGACCGCGCGGGTCAGCGCCGGCAGCGCCAGCGGCACTCCATCCAGCGCGCCAGTGGGTGGCTGGATTTTTTCGGACGCTTTGATTCGTTCCCAGGCGGCGGTCTGCTCGGCGGCGTCGGCGTATTGCTCGTCGCCGAAGACGTGCGGATGGCGGCGGGTCATCTTCTCGACGATGCCGCGCGCCACGTCGGCGAAGTCGAAGCGGCCTTCCTCGCGGGCGATCTGGGCGTAGAACACCACCTGAAACAGCAAATCGCCCAGTTCTGACTCGAATTCCGTCCAATCCTCGCGAGCGATGGCGTCGGCGACTTCGTAGGCTTCTTCGATGGTGTGGGGCACGATGGTGGCGTAGGTCTGCTCTCGATCCCACGGACAGCCAGTGTCGGGATCGCGCAGCCGGGCCATCAATGCCAATAAGGCATCCATCGGATCACGATCAGCCACGGCCAATAACCGCCATACAACTACTGCTTGTCGGGCGCATCGGTTTGTGGGGGTTCCGCTGTAGATTCTTCAAGCCATTCTCTCCCTTTGGGGGCGTGTTTCGTCTTGGTGGGGATAGACGATGTGGGCGGCATTCCAAAAACCAGGCTGTTCCCCGATGACTGGCCGAGAGCCTGTACGAGCCGGAGTTGGATAAGATTAGGATTGGACTCGATCATTTTGGCTGCATTGGCGAGACTGCGCAGGGCCGCCATTTCTCCTCTGGCCTTTTCGAGGGTGGCCAACCCTTCCTTGCGGGCGCTGACCACTTGCGCAAAAACCTCTTTGAGCTTGCCCGGAAACAGGATGTCCTTGAGATTGACGGAGATCAGTTTCAGACCGAGATCCTGGGCTTTGCTCTCCGTCATTTCCATCAGCTTTTTGGAAAATTCGCTCCGGCTCTTCAGGATGGCGTCAATATCGGCGGAGCCGATGATTTCCCGGAGGGCCAGTTGTAGTTCGAGATAGAGCGCGTCTTGAAAGCTCTGCGCCTTGGTGGTGGCCGCAACCAGGTCGGTAATTTCGTAATTGGCGGCGAGGCTGACTTTGAGGGTCACGCCATCCGCACTGAGAACCTCCTGCCCGGTGATCGAAACAAAGCGGGGTCTGATATCGAGCTTATGGATGATGGTCGATAGAGGGGTATACCAATACTGTCCTGGCTCCAGCATTTTCCTGAATTTGCCTTTGATATACATCAGCCCTTTTTCGTATTCGAGAATCGTGATCCGCCGGATGCCGAACTTCAGGAAAAGGGCAAGAAGCACGATCAGAAGAATACTTGGAACCAGGTATTTCATCAGTCCACCTCTGATAATGTTCCGCCCCAAGAGACCCCCAGACAGTGACGGGGACCTGAGTCCGCAAAGTCGAAGACTGGATGCGTTTCCGCAGGTCTCTTGGGACGGAGCAACAGCATGGTGTTGTGCCTTTGTCAGGACACACCCCCGGAGGAAGGGCTACGCGCGGGACCCGGGCAACGATGCCGCCCTGGCCGCTTCCATCTTCCTCCTGAAGCTATTGTATGGCTGGTAAGCCGCTGCCGTCATCCACCAGTCAGTATTCAGGGCCGGCGCGACCGGCGGCCGCTGCCGCAGGGGCTACCTTGAGTGAAGGCCCGTGCCGGTCGGCGGTCGGGCGCCGCTGGCTTGGAGAAATTTCCTCTGCTTTCCCCCTTTGGCAAAGGGGGGATCACATCGGCGCGTGGCGGCAGGCCGGTATGCTGGGTCAGAATCGTCTGTGGCCCATGCTTGCGCCCCGACCGACTCCCTTCGCCGCCGCCGAGTCCGGTGCCGGCGGGCTGCCAGCTTGGAATCAGATGGCGCTTGCCATTGCCGATCAAATCCGAACGGCCCATGCGCTTGAGCGTCTCGCGCAGCAACGGCCAGTTCTCGGCATCGTGATAGCGTAGAAACGCCTTGTGCAACCGCCGCTGTTTCAAGCCTTTGGGCGAAAATACCGTCTCGCCCCGGTCGCGGTGGATGCCTTTCAACGGATTGATGCCGGTGTGATACATGGCGGTGGCCAGCGCCATCGGACTCGGCAGGAACGCCTGCACCTGATCGGCGCGGAAGCTGTTGCGCTTCAGCCACAGGGCGAGGTTGAGCATGTCCTCGTCGGTGGTGCCGGGATGGGCAGCGATGAAGTAGGGAATCAGATACTGCTCCTTGCCGGCCTCCTTCGAGAACTTCTCGAACAGCTCTTTGAACTGGTCGTAGGCGCCCATGCCCGGTTTCATCATCTTGGCGAGCGGCCCGGCTTCAGTGTGCTCGGGGGCGATTTTGAGATAACCGCCGACGTGGTGGGTCACCAGTTCGCGCACGTAGGCCGGATCGCGGATCGCCAAGTCGTAACGCACCCCGGAAGCGATCAGGATTTTTTTCACGCCCGGCAATTCCCGCGCCTTGCGGTACAGGCCGATCAGGGACGAATGATCGGTGTTAAGGTTGGGGCAGATGTCCGGGTAGACGCAGGACAGCTTGCGGCAACTCCGCTCGATCTCGCTGGACTTGCAGGCGATGCGGTACATGTTGGCGGTCGGTCCGCCGAGGTCGGAAATGACTCCGGTAAAACCGGGCGTCTTGTCGCGAATCTCCTCGATCTCCCGCAGGATCGAGGTTTCCGAACGGGATTGGATGATGCGGCCCTCGTGCTCGGTGATCGAGCAGAAGGTGCAGCCGCCAAAACAGCCACGCATGATGTTGACGGAGAAGCGGATCATTTCGTAGGCAGGAATGCGAGCGCCGCCGTAGCTCGGGTGCGGGACGCGGGCGTAGGGCAGATCGAACACGGCGTCGAGTTCCGCAGTGGTCAGCGGGATCGGCGGCGGGTTGAGCCAGACGTCGCGGTCGCCGTGGCGTTGCACCAGGGCGCGGGCGTTGCCGGGATTGGTCTCCAGATGCAGCAGCCGCGAGGCGTGGGCGTACAGCACTGGGTCGTCCTTGACCTGCTCGTAGGCTGGCAGGCGAATGACGGTTTTGGCGCGGTCGTGGCGGACGGCGCGCGGGTGGAAAATCAATGTTTTTGCCTGTGAATTCCCCTCCTTGGATAAGGAGGGGTGGCGCGTAGCGCCGGGGTGGTTTGAATAGGGATCGGGATGCGTGTCCACCACGCCGGGCCGGTCCACCTCGGTCGAGTCGATTTCCAGCCAGCCCTCCGGTAGACCTTTGGCGATGAAAGCGGCGCCGCGAATGTCGCTCAGGGTCTTGGGATGCTCGCCGGCGGCCACGCGGTGGGCGACTTCGACGATGGCTCGCTCGGCGTTGCCGTACAGCAGCAGATCGGCCTTGGCGTCCAGCAGGATCGAGCGCCGCACCTTGTCCGACCAGTAGTCGTAATGGGCGATGCGGCGCAGGCTGGCTTCGATGCCGCCGATGACGATGGGTGCATCGGGATACGCCTCCCGGCAGCGCTGGCTGTAGACGATCACCGCCCGGTCGGGCCGTTTGCCGCCTTCGTCGTTGGGGGTGTAGGCGTCGTTATGGCGCAGCCGCCGGTCGGACGTGTAGCGGTTGACCATCGAGTCCATGTTGCCCGCCGCGATCCCGAAAAACAGGTTTGGCTGGCCCAGCGCCTTGAAGGGTTCGGCGGAAGTCCAGTCGGGTTGGGCAATGATGCCGACCCGGAAGCCCTGGGCCTCCAGCAGCCGGCCGATGATGGCCATGCCGAAGCTGGGATGATCCACGTAGGCATCGCCGGTGACGATGACGATGTCGCAGGAATCCCAGCCGAGCGCGTCCATTTCGGCACGCGATATCGGCAGGAAGGGCGCGATGCCGAAGCGGGCGGCCCAGTATTGGCGACGGGAGAACAACGGGGGAGCGGTAAGCATGAACATCCAGAGGTTAGGGGGTGTCGAACGGAAATAACTTTGATCGAGGGGAGCAGGAACCACCCCCGCCGGTCCTGCCGCCATATTACCAGCGTACTATGGATCTCGTGGCGAGTGCCGTCCTGATTAGGTCCGGGAAGGTCACTGGCTTGCTTTGCCGAGATCGTCCTGATCAACCGGCTGAAAATATGTTGTTATTGTCTTTATTGCAGACGCATGGCATACATACATTGTAGTACATACTTTTCGGCGGTGCCCAATGACTACCGTGACCAGCCGTGTTTTCATGAATGGTAACAGTCAGGCGGTTCGTATTCCGCAGGCCTTTAGACTGGCGGCCAGCCAAGTCGAGATTACCCGCAACGAAAACGGCGATCTGATTATTCATCCCTTGCCTTCCGAACGGGATCGGGGCATATGCGCCAACTTAGGGATTAAGAGATTGAAAAATATATAAAATAATAGCAGGCTTGAGGTTTCTTCACCCACCTTGCCATCGGAGGACCGATCACGATGAGCCTGCCCTTTGGTCATGCTGAGACGACATTTGAAAGCTTCTTACAAGAGTTGCCGGAGGACTATTGGGAACTGGCCATCGAGTTCAAGGCCTTTACCCGGTCGCGCAAGATCAAGACGCCGGCGCAACTGATGCAAGTCGTGATGTGCTACTGCGGCCTCGATGAGGTGCTGCGGGAGACGGCAGGGAACTTCACGTTGTTAGAGGAGCGGATCAGCGATACAGCGATCCATAACCGCCTGAAGGCGTGCGTGCCGTGGGTGAAGGCGCTGTTGAGCCGGATGATGGGGGCGGCGGCGCAGCCGCTGCTCGAGGGCCACCTCCGCTTTCTCATTATCGATGGTTCGACCGTGCAAGGGCCGGGAGCGAAGGGCCCGTGGTATCGGCTGCATCTGGCCATCGACATGGTCAAACTCCACTTGCTACATGGGGTGGTGACGGATGCGCACGAGGGCGAGCGCCTGGGCCACTATCCGTTACAAGACGGCGACGTGGTGGTGGTGGATCGCGGCTACAACCAGACCCAGATGTGGATCGACCAGGCGGATCGGGGCGTCGGCCTGGTGGTGCGCTATAACCCGCATGGCCTCCATCTTTATGATGCGGCGGGGCAGAAGATCGATCTCGAGGCGACGTTAAAAGCGACGGTGGAGACCGAGCGGTGCCTGCCGGTGCGGGTGCGCAACCAAAACCAGGAATTCATCGAAGGTCACCTGCATGCCTGCCGGCTGCCGCCGGCGCAAGCGGCGGAGGCCCGGCGCCGGGCCCGGGCCGAGGCGAAGAAGGCGGGTCGCCAAATCCGGCCCCGGACGTTGGCGTTGGCCGAGTGGGCGTTGATCTTCACCACCGTGCCGCCGGCCGTCCTGCCCACGGCGACGGTCATGGCCCTCTATCGGGTGAGGTGGCAAGTGGAGCTCGCGATCAAGCGATTGAAAAGTATCCTGAATATTGACAGGCTCCGCGCCCGCAAGGACGGCCGGTTGGCCGACTTGTACCTGCACGGCAAATTGCTTTATGCCTGGGTGGTCGAGAAACGGGCGCGCCGGCGATGCGGCGACGACTGGAATCGTCTCGATCACCCGCGGCGCGCCACCCCGTGGCGGATCTGGAAACTCCTGCACCAGGAACTGACCGTTGCCATCCGGGGAGTGAACCAGTGGAACCTGAACCGCTGGGCGGCCTGTCTCGACGTGATGCAGGAACGGCCACGCCGACGGTCACTGCAAACCCTGCCGGATCGAGTCAGCCACCTGATCGCCTACTGCCAAGCTAATGGCATTAGCAACATATAATAAGCACCGATAAGTTGGCGAATATGCCATCCAGCCCTGGGCCACCGCCAGGCCAGCCAGTCGCGGTTTCACAACTGACGTGCAGGGTAATCACAATCACACTATTGACCACGTCCCTAAAAGCAATTGCAGTTACTGGATCGGCGGTAGTCATCTGGCTGACTGGACGGACGATTCCACGACAACCAGCACTGCGGGCGCGCATGCGCATAGCATCATTGCTGGCGGTGACAACGAAACCCGGCCTCTCAACGCGTATGTGGATTATTTGATTCGATTTCAGTGAAGCCGGCGGCATTACGCTCATCGCGCTACAACACGCCGTAAATCGGTGACACACGCCGCTATCCAAATCTGGGTCCACGTCTGCGGCCCGATCATCGCCAATGGATGTAGGTGAGAATCGTGTCCGACAGCGCCGGATCGACCGGCCCCGAAATCCGAATGCGCAGCACGTCCCGCTCGATCCCGGACGCGCATCTCACCGGCTGGCCCCATATTCGCCAACTTATCGGTGCTTATTATATGTTACTAATGCCATTAGCTTGGCAGTAGGCGATCAGGTGGCTGACTCGATCCGGCAGGGTTTGCAGTGACCGTCGGCGTGGCCGTTCCTGCATCACGTCGAGACAGGCCGCCCAGCGGTTCAGGTTCCACTGGTTCACTCCCCGGATGGCAACGGTCAGTTCCTGGCGCAGGAGTTTCCAGATCCGCCACGGGGTGGCGCGCCGCGGGTGATCGAGACGATTCCAGTCGTCGCCGCATCGCCGGCGCGCCCGTTTCTCGACCACCCAGGCATAAAGCAATTTGCCGTGCAGGTACAAGTCGGCCAACCGGCCGTCCTTGCGGGCGCGGAGCCTGTCAATATTCAGGATACTTTTCAATCGCTTGATCGCGAGCTCCACTTGCCACCTCACCCGATAGAGGGCCATGACCGTCGCCGTGGGCAGGACGGCCGGCGGCACGGTGGTGAAGATCAACACCCACTCGGCCAACGCCAACGTCCGGGGCCGGATTTGGCGACCCGCCTTCTTCGCCTCGGCCCGGGCCCGGCGCCGGGCCTCCGCCGCTTGCGCCGGCGGCAGCCGGCAGGCATGCAGGTGACCTTCGATGAATTCCTGGTTTTGGTTGCGCACCCGCACCGGCAGGCACCGCTCGGTCTCCACCGTCGCTTTTAACGTCGCCTCGAGATCGATCTTCTGCCCCGCCGCATCATAAAGATGGAGGCCATGCGGGTTATAGCGCACCACCAGGCCGACGCCCCGATCCGCCTGGTCGATCCACATCTGGGTCTGGTTGTAGCCGCGATCCACCACCACCACGTCGCCGTCTTGTAACGGATAGTGGCCCAGGCGCTCACCCTCGTGCGCATCCGTCACCACCCCATGTAGCAAGTGGAGTTTGACCATGTCGATGGCCAGATGCAGCCGATACCACGGGCCCTTCGCTCCCGGCCCTTGCACGGTCGAACCATCGATAATGAGAAAGCGGAGGTGGCCCTCGAGCAGCGGCTGCGCCGCCGCCCCCATCATCCGGCTCAACAGCGCCTTCACCCACGGCACGCACGCCTTCAGGCGGTTATGGATCGCTGTATCGCTGATCCGCTCCTCTAACAACGTGAAGTTCCCTGCCGTCTCCCGCAGCACCTCATCGAGGCCGCAGTAGCACATCACGACTTGCATCAGTTGCGCCGGCGTCTTGATCTTGCGCGACCGGGTAAAGGCCTTGAACTCGATGGCCAGTTCCCAATAGTCCTCCGGCAACTCTTGTAAGAAGCTTTCAAATGTCGTCTCAGCATGACCAAAGGGCAGGCTCATCGTGATCGGTCCTCCGATGGCAAGGTGGGTGAAGAAACCTCAAGCCTGCTATTATTTTATATATTTTTCAATCTCTTAATCCCTAAGTTGGCGCATATGCGGGATCGGGGCGCGGCGCTGTTGCAGGCGTTGTCTGCGTTCGATGACGACTTTGTGGCGCTGCTTGAAGAAGACCAGCGTGAACCTTCCGTCGTGCAGGAACGGGAGGAACTGTGAGATACATGCTGGACACCAACATTCTCATTTATCTGATCAAGAACAAGCCGCCGTCGATCGCCGACCGCATCAACGCCTTGGATGAAGATGCGGTGTTGTGCATGTCCTTCTTCACCTATGCGGAACTGCTCAAGGGTGCTGAGCGCAGCGTCCGCAAGGCTGGGGTTCTGCGCCAAATGGATCGGTTGATCCGGCAGATCCCCGTTCTCTTTGAAGTAGATCGCCCACTGTGCGAACACTATGCGATGCAATTTACCCGACTCAAGGCAGCGGGTACCCCCATTGGCGTGAATGATTTGTGGATCGCATGTCATGCCTTGGCCACGAGGGCGACGCTGGTCACTCACAATACCCGGGAGTTTGAACGGGTGGACGGACTTCACCTCGAAAATTGGGCTGAATGACCAAAGCTGGGATGGTCCACGTAGGCATCGCCGGTGACAAGGATGATGTCGCGGGAATCCCAGCCGAGCGCGTCCATTTCGGTGCGCGACATCGGCAGGAAGGGCGCGGTGCCGAAACGGGCGGCCCAGTATTTGCGACGGGAGAATAACGGGAGAGCGGTAAGCATGAACATCCAGAGGGCGCGGGGTCGATAACCGGGGAAAGAGGTTGGGAATTATACGGGGGTAGGTGATGGATGTCGCGGCTCGGAACCCGATACCCCGGTTTCATCAAGTCCAACTTCGCGGCGCAATTCGGCAATTGTTTGGGGTGTTCCGATGTGTTCGCGTGCCGGGCCAGGGAATTAAGCAACCGCTCGGCGTTGGCAGGTGATTTGAGCAGATGAGCAGTTTCCAGGAGACCAGCAAGCTCGTCGGCGGCGATGAGCGCCACATCTTCCGCTCCCCGCCGGTGAATAATGACAATTTCCCGGTCGTTGGTGACGGCATCGCACAGATGGGCAAACTGGGTACGTGCCTGCGTGTAGGTTGTTTGAATAGTCCCTAAATCCTGCAATAGGGTACCGAAAGTGAGGTGAAAAAGGTAGACTACTCAGTAAGTTAACAGCGCCTTGTGGCGTTCAGAGGAGTCACCTTTTCCATGAAGAAGAAGTCTACCCAAAAAGCAGTTGCCAAGTCACCCCGTAAAGCGCGCGGCACAGTGCGCAAGGTGCGAATCCAGCGTGGGGCGAAGAACTTGACCCGGCAGGCGGGACTGATCCCGGTGCTAAAGTTTCACGAGCGGGTGGGGTTGGCGGGGTTGTTGGACAAGGCCGTGGCTCAGTGCCGGGGGGCGAGTGCCGTGTACACGCTGGGTGACGCGATGCTGCTAACGATAGTCGGACTGATCGGCGGCGCCAGGTCGCTCCTGCAAGTGGTGCGGCTCTGGTCGGATGAGGTGCTGCGGAGCTGTAGCGGCTGGTTGCGGATTCCGGATGACAGCACGTTGGGGCGGCTGTTCAAGCAAGTGCGGCTGGGGCAGATCGTGCAGCTCGAGACGGTAGTGCATCAAGTGCGCCGCCGCGTCTGGCGCTTAGCGTTACGCAGCGGGGGCGCCACCGTCGGGGCGCAGCGGCGGCTGTGGATCGACGTGGACTCGACGGTTAAGACGGTGTATGGGGAACCCGAAGGAGCTGCCAAGGGCTACAATCCGCACAAGCGGGGGGCGAAATCGTACCATCCGCTGTTAGCCTTTTGTACCGCCACCCAGGAGATTCTTCAAGGGTGGTTACGCACGGGGAATGCGTACACCAGCAATGGGGTGGTGGAGTTCATGCAGCAATTGCTGGCGCATCTGCCGACGCGGGTACAGGTCGTGTTTCGAGGTGACAGCGGCTTTTTTGTCGGGGCGTTGCTGGCGCTGTTGGAGGCGCGCGGGCATGGCTATCTGATCAAGGTCAAGCTCAAGAACCTGACTGCGCTGCTGGCGCGCAAAGATTGGACGGCCGTGCCGGGCCAAGCCGGTTGGGAGTGTTGTGAGTTTTTATATGCCTGTCAGGACTGGAACCGACTGCGGCGGTTCGTGGCCGTGCGGCTGGATACCCGGATCGATCCCAGCAGCGCTAAGGCAGCGGCCGAGGATGGCTACGTGTACTTCTGCTATGTGACCAGCGAAGCGTTCGCGCCGTGGCAGGCCCACCAGACCTATGGGGAACGGGCGACCTGCGAGACCTGGATTGAGGAAGCCAAAAACCAGATGGGCTTGGCGCATCTCAAAACCGATACCTTTCTGGCGAATGCGGCGTTATTCCAGTGTGCCATCCTCGCCTATAACACCCTGCAGTGGATGGCGCTGGTCAGTGGCGAGGCGAGCCTGCTGCAATGGGAAATCGCCACCCTGCGCCGCGAGCTCATCCAGGTGGCCGGGAAGTTACTCACCGGCGGCCGCCAACTGCACTTGCGGATACCTCCTTGCTCACTCTATCCGTCGGCCTGGGAAGCGTGGTGGGCCTTGGCGGACGAACCCACTTAACCCCACGCCTGGCAGCCAGTATCAGACGAACCCACTTAACCCCACGCCTGGCAGCCAGTATCAAACCGAACTCGTAGCCTGCCGGCAACCCGGTGGGTAGGGCGATCTCTGCCTCGGGGTCGAGAAAGTCCCGGAAAACGGCCTAAAAACAGATTCACCCTGGACTAAACTGGGTAAAATCCCAGTTGAACCGTGGGTATAGCACTTAATTTGTACCGTCAATTGGTGGTTTTTTCACCACCTTCTTTATGACATAAGGAGATTGCAGAATTTAGGTAGTCATCGATTTCGGTATTTTCGCTCCAGAATCAAGGATACTCTCACCCCTGCCAGCGCCACCGTTGGTCGAGCCGCCGCAGCGCCTGCTCGTAATTCCTCCCGCGCGAGCAGACAGTCGAGCGGCGGCTCCTCGAAGGCTTTATAGCAGGGATGATATTGATCCATCAGGTTCAGATAGGCGTCGGTGGAAATCTCCCGCGCCAGGAAGGCCAGTACGGTTTCCGTTTGGCCAGATCGCCCGGCAGCGCCAGATGGCGCATCAGCAACCTACGTCGTGCCAGTCCATACTCATCCAGCGCCAAGTCGCCGACCTGCCGGCACATCTCCCGGACTGCCGCCTGGTTCACTTCCCAGTGATGTAGGTTGGGCAAAAGCGAGCGTTGCCCAACATTCAGAACATCAGCCCCAGGAATCATGATGTTGAGCTACATCAGGCAGGGAGAACGGGGTATGAATACTTTGCACGATGGACTTTGGGCTCATGGCGCAACGCTCTCGCGGTCGGCAATAGTGGAGAGCTTATACTGACTCGACTCACATCGGGAAACTAGGGGTGGTCGGTTTTACCACCAACAGTGTTGAGCTAAACTTCCACGAAGAGTGAGCTGACGCACGAGGCGAGGATAGAGGATAGGAACGGTAAAATGGTCCCCCCTCAGTCAAGACCATGAACTGGGCGATTTAAGATACCGGAGCTTCATTCAAGAGGAAACGGCGCACCTCCATGCGAATAGTCCGATCAAAACCACCCCATGGCCTTCTGGGCCATAGCCAAAATCTGGGGTGGTTCGATTGGTTACGCCTGTTTAATATCCCAGAAAATCTACTTGAGTAAACAGACTAGGATACATTCTGCTGCCAGGACACCTACCCATTTCATATTACAGGCTTTTATAGAGCACGGGCAAAAAATTGGGCCATCATCAGGGAAAACAAATTGTAATCGTCTGCGGCACTCCATCTATAATTATCGGAACTTCAAAGCATTTACTCGTTAAATTTTGAACTCTTACATTATTATGGCTAGGTGGATTAATTTTTGCTGTTACTCCTGTTGAGTTAAATAGATATTCTTTGCGATTCTCGTCAATAGCAATAAGGAATCTGAGATTTTTTTTCCCCAAAATACCTTCAAGTTGGTTGATTTTTTCAGAAGTCAGCGTTATCGATTTCATCGGTTTTCTCCTTATCGTGGAACTACATGGTTGGCATTCTAGAATGATCGTGTAATTTCTCACTCATAGCTTTTCTCATAACTCCTGTTTGGGAGGTTGCTTGTCCTGAAAATTAATAATTTAGAGTGAAGCGGGTGAGTAATAGACGGTCAGGAATGAAGCGAGGGTTTTCTACTGTCGAATTCTGGAAATTTATATCTTGAAAGCGAAATTCCTTATCGAGTAGATTCAGAGTCTCAATGGAGAAAATACCTTGACGTTTGGGAAACCGATAGCCGATAGCTGCATTCAATAGAAAGAAATTTTCCTCGTCACCATTAGAACTCGATTTAAATCCGGGTTTGATGTCTTGATTGACATAGATCGCTTCAAATTTGGTAAAAATTCCTGATGGATCAAAATATTGAACAGTAAGAGGCAGAGTCATCGTCTCAAGTTTGGTAGGCCCATCCACAAGTATATTCGGTTTCGGTTCACGCTTGAAATTTTCAAGCTGATACTCTGCGCCGATTGCCCAGCGATGATTCGGTATCCAGTAAAGATATGCGCTATAAAGTCTCTCTTTCTCATTTTCAAAATAATTCAATTCCAAATCTGATAATTTCAATACAGGACGCTTTATGTGACGATATGAAACCTCGATGCCAGCATAAAAATTTTCAGTGAGTCGGGAATCAAAGCCAATACCATAACGCTTTGATTTTGCGCCATTTGTATCATCAAAAAATTGGTTGAACCCAGCAATCTGGGTCGGCTCAAGCGTCTGTTCAACGACTAAGGCGGGCTTAATGGTCTGAAATGCCGCAAATCGGAGACGTGCATTATCACTGATATTCCACTGCAAACCAAGTTTGGGATTCCATTCATAGGAATCAAACTTACCTTCCTGGAAAGCATCATAACTCAAACCTATTGTCCAAATTAAGTTGCTTAGGTAGGTAATATTAGAATAAATATAGGCGTTATCTCTTTCTCTCGAAAAAGTTGACTCGCTTTTGCAGGATGGCTTGAGTTTAGGCTCTAGGCAAGGAAAGGGGGTAAAGTCGAGAAGGGTATATTGTTTAACATCGATCTCATAACTGCTGATGCCAGTAATTATATTATATTCATGAGTTCGGAAAAAATATTGCGCCTCTGCCTGAGTGCCTTTGTTATTAGTCGCAACATCTGAGCTGTAATTGATCGGAGGAAATCCCGGAACCTCCTTTAAGGGGTTCAAGAAGTGAAATTTTCCTTTTCTATCGGTGTGGATAAAGGATAAGAGCACGTCAGATTGTGGTGAAGGTGCCCAATGCATGCCTAAGCGGGCGGTATCCTGGTTAATATTACTTCGGTTATAGGCTGAAAAATTTTCGGGGTTGAAATTCATTCGCAGATCACCCTGATCTGTCTCCCGCCTCCGAAATTCCGCTTGCAAATTAAAGTTCGGCGTGACGGCAACTTGGGCGAAGAGATTAAATATGTCGTGTTGCAGGTCATTATTTTCCCGGAAACCATCTGTTCTATAATGAAACTGGCCCAGACTGTAGGAAAACCGGTCTTCGATGCCGGACAGGACTACTTCATCGCCCAATGTACCATTGATACCAATCACCGCTGAAGAAAGAAGTGATAAGCGGTCGCGCACCAACAGCGGATTGTATTCATATAAGGATGCCGTCGTCGGGCCAGCGCCTGCCAAGATAAACAAGTTGGTTTCCGCAAGTTGAGGCTGCACAGGAGTGGTATTGATCGATTGCAGCAATTGTGATTGTAACAATTCGCTGGCTCTTGCAATCTCGTGGCGGGGCAAGGTTAAGTATGAATCAGCCAGCAGGCGATGAGCAGAATAATTGGCTGGATCATGGGCGAGCGACTTCCATCCCTCATTCAAGCCCAGTTGCTCAAAACCAATTGAGTTGTAAATTTTCCCCAAAGCAGTACCTCTGGCAGCCAAATCTTCGTCCAGCAAGAATCTTGAGCGGTAAACGGCCCGGTCGTCATTCAATTCGATAGATTTTTGCAAATCCTGCACGCCCTCTACTGGTTGATTGACGCTTTGCAGTCGAATCGCATTATACAAATAGGGTGTGGGATCGCGCGGATCGAGTTGCTTGGCTGCTTCGAAATACTTTTGCGCCAAACGGTCATCCTTGATTTCGTAATAAGCCTTGCCGAGGTAACTGTTATAGAGCGACACCTTCGGCTCCAACAAAGTCGCCTTGCGCATCTCCTCGACTGCGGCTTCGGTCTTGTTCCGCCGGAACAGGGCCAGTCCTAAACCAAGGTGGGGTTCGCCGAGCGTCGAATCCTGGGCGATGGCCTCTTGAAATGCTTGGTTGGCTTCCTTCACTCGGCCACGGGCCAATTGCAGGAAACCCCAAGTCGAATTGACCAACGCGTCGTTTGGCGCTCGTTGCCGCGCTTTTTCGGCAACCTTGGTGGCCTCCTTGGTTCGGCCCATGCCGAACAACAGGCGGCTTTCCTGGATCAGTGCTTGCGGGTCGTCGGGGTCGAGTTGCGCGGCCTTGCGGGCGCTGGCCAGGGCGCCGTCCAGGTCGAACTCGGCCTGTTGGACCCAGCTCAGGGCGAGATGCGCCTCGGGCGCGGCGGGGTCGGCAGCCACCGCCCGCTCGGCGTCCGTCCGCGCCTCCGCTTTGCGGTTTTGCACCAGGGCGACAGCGGCGCGCAGCGCGTAGGCGCGGGCGTCGTTCGGGTCGAGCGCCAGCGCCCGGTCGAGCGCCCGCTGGGCTTCAGGCACTTGGCCGCGCAGGAGATGGTTTCGCGCGGTCCAGGTCCAGTAGCGGGAGGAGGGCGGATCCGTCCGTTCGGCCCGCTCTCGCTCTGCCCGGTCGCCCGCCGGATCGGGATAGTAGAGCGACCATTGCACGGCATCGATGGGGTTGAGCAGCACGGTCTTGCGCGGCGGTTCGCCCAGTTTTGCCGTGGCCTGTTCGTTCGCTGCCACCAGCACGCTGCCTTGGGGATTGCTGAATTCTACCAACCCGTCGAGAACCGCCAGCCGGGCGAAGTCGCTCGGACCCACAGCGAGATTGAATTCAGTCCCCCGGATGGTGGCAGTCACGGGCAGCGTTTGAATTTCCAGAGGCTCGGCGCTACGAATCCAAACCTCACCACTGATTACGCGCAGTATGTTTTGCAAGCGATGGGTCGTGGTGGGAGCCAATCCCTCGCGGGGAGTGATCTGCTTGAGTTCCAGGTGGCTGTTAGCATTGATCTTGAGTTGGGAGCCGTTAGCCAGTTGAATGGCGACGCGGCCATCCACGCCGGTCCTTACGACTTCGCCGGCCGCCAGGGTGTCGCCAACCCCGATCAGTTGCCAGCGCCCTTCCCGCATGACCTCGACGGCTCCCAAGACGCTCACGATCTCGCCGGCTTCCTGCGCCAAAGCGGAACGGATTGGAATGAGAAAACAGAAAAACAGCAGAGAAATCCAAACCAGCCAAGGCAGATACCACTGCCCGATTGGCCTGTACCCCCACTTTCTCGCTTCCAAGACAGCTATCACTCCAGAGCGCTTCCGCATCCGTCGTGCCCCCATTTAGCATTTATCAACTATCACGAGCTCTTAGCGCATAGCTAAGCGCATGATATAAGCCAAATTCGTGCTGCTGGCCTCCCGAGGATGCGCCGACCGCGTTACCAGGAAAGCCTTTTGTTAGGGTTTAAACTCAGTCTAGGCGCTTTTGGCTAGAAATCCAGCGAAATAAATCCAGTCTTTCAAGCAAATTGCCTCCCGGTTTGGGCAGCAACCAACACCGCCGGCTTAACACGTCTGGTTGCGAGATCGGCGGCCCTCGCCAAAGCGCAGCAATCGCGATGCCACCCAAGGGTTGTATCCTTCATGGCGGCTACGACTACCGTCCGAGATTCGATGCACGGTGGTCCCGCCCATCGAACGAGGGTCTCCTCCCGTGGGAATTTCTCCAACCCCTGGAAGCAGTTTCGGCGACGGAGATTGGCGTAGTCGGGCACCAGCACCGTCTTCATCATTCGCCTTGCAGGACTATCCGACACGCACGCTCTTTGCGCGGTTATCCTCGTATCCCTGACGCCTCCGATTCCAGAATGAAACCAGGGCGGCCTGCCTTGTTTCATTTTGAAATCCGTTGAGGCGGATTCGACGCAACCTTGCTGTTACGCCCGGTTGTTACCCAGGATATTCCCGTCGCCGCCGGTCGAGCCGCCGCAGCCCGTATTCCTCCGCCAGCCGCAGCGCCTGCTCGTATTCCTCTCGCGCGAGCGGACGGTCGAGTGGCGGCTCCTCGAAAGCCTTATAGCAGGGATGGTATTGATCCATCAGGTTCAGATAGGTGTCGGTGGAAATCTCCCGCGCCAGAAACGCCAGCACGGTTTCGGTGTTCGCCAGATCGCCCGGCAGCACCAGATGGCGCACCAGCAACCCGCGCCGCGCCAGCCCGCGCTCGTCCAGCGCCAGGTCGCCGACCTGCCGGTGCATCGCCCGCACCGCCGCCTGGTTGACTTCCCAGTAGTTTCGGACATGCGAATAGCGATGGGCGGTTTCGGAATCGCCGTACTTCATGTCCGGCATGTAGATGTCCACCACCCCATCCAGCAGCGCCAGCGCCTCCGGGCTGTCGTAGCCGCCGGTGTTGTAGACCAAGGGCAACCGCAGGCCCCGCCGGGCGGCGAGCAGGGTGGCCGCCAGGATTTGCGGTACCACATGGCTGGGGGTGACCAGGTTGATGTTGTGACAGCCCTGCCGTTGCAGGTCGAGCATCATTCCAGCCAGCGTTTCCGGTGAGACTTCCCGGCCCTCGCCCTTCTGGCTGATTTCCCAGTTCTGACAGAACACGCAGCGCAGGTTGCACCAACTGAAAAAGATCGTCCCTGAACCGGCCCAGCCGCGCAGCGGGTCTTCCTCACCGTGATGGGGGCCGTAGCCATGCACCACCGCCCGTTCGCCGGTGCGGCACACCACGCCTTTGAGGGTCTGCCGCCGGTTTACCCGGCAATAGCGGGCGCACAGGTCGCAATCTTCCAGCCGGGCGTAAGCCTCGGCTACTCGCCGCTCCAGCTCGCTGTTGTCCAGCAGCGCGAGATAGGCGGGCCAGAAGGATGAACGGGACCGATCCACGGCGGCAGCGGCAGTCATCGGTTTTCGACCATGAACCATTCGTGATAGAGGATGGCGACGTAGAAGTCCTGCCCTGGAAACCGCTCGCAAACCGTCACATAGCCCGCCGAAAAATACTCATCCCGGGGGTCGGTCACATAGGTGGTGTCTTTGAGAAAGATCGTCAGCGTCCGCCGGTCCTCGCTGGCGATGCAGCGCAGGATGGTGATGTTCGGGTGATGCTCGCGGTCCACCGGCAAGAGCACTGGATAACCCGCAATCTCGATGAACTCCGGATCGGCATATTTAAGGGTGCTCTCCCAGCGTTCCGGTCCTTCGTGTTTTTCGATGATCCGGTCCCAGCGCCAGGATTTGAGCTGGTCGAGCACGGCGCCCGAAAGTGATGATCGGTTCATGACGGTTCTCTCCAGTCTGTCGCATCCGCAAAGGGCGAGTCTGGCAATCGGCGGTGGGTTATGCCAGTCTTTGAGCCCGATGCCAGCACAGTGAGTTCCCTTACCGCAGGAACTCGGACAGGAAAAAGCACCTCATGTCTACCTCGGATTCCTCTGGTTCCTTCCCCGGCGCCGTCTCGCCGACCCGCCTGATCGCCTACAGCGTGGCGCTGGCGGCGTTGGCGGTCGCGCTGTCGCCGCTCAGCATTCCCACCGGCATCGCCAAGGTATCGCCCACCCAGCATTTCATCAACGTCATCGCCGGGGCGCTGGTCGGGCCATGGTGGGGGCTGGCGGTGGCCGTTGTCACCTCGCTGGTTCGCAACGCCTTGGGGCTGGGCACGCCGCTGGCGTTTCCGGGCAGCGTGTTCGGGGTGGTGCTGGCCGGACTGGCTTTCCGCTACACCCGCAACGTCTATCTCACCGCCTTGGGCGAGGTGATCGGCACCGGGCTGATCGGCGCTGCGGTTGGGGCGCTACTGGTCGCGCCCTACCTGATGGGCAAGGATATCGCCCTGACCGTGCTGATCCTGCCGTTTCTGTTGTCCTCGGTGGCGGGCGCGGCGCTGGGCATTGCGGGCCTCACGGTGCTGCGGCGGCTCGGCTACCTGCGCTGAGCGGCGATGACCGAACCTCTGATCGCCTGCCGGGGCGTGACCTACCGCTATCCCATTTCCGCCACGCCGGTCCTGCAAGACCTGGAGTTTACCGTCGAAGCCGGCGAGTTCGTACTGCTGGCCGGAGCCAGCGGTTCCGGCAAATCCACCCTCTGCCGGTTGCTGAACGGTCTGATCCCTCACCTGCACGGGGGTGAGTTGCGCGGTGATCTCACCGTCGCCGGCGCCGACCCGCGTTTGACGCCGCCGCATCGGTTGAGCCGCGAGGTCGGTTTGCTGCTGCAACGCCCCGACGCTCAGTGCCTGGCCACGACCGTGGCCCGCGATCTCGCCTTCGGTCCGGCTTGCCAGGGTTTGGACCGCGCGACCATCGCCCAGCGGGTGCGCGCGGCGGTGGCGTGGATGGACATCGCCCCTCTGCTCGACCGCTCGCCCCACACGCTGTCCTGCGGCGAACAGCAGCGAGTGGCGCTGGCGGGGGTGCTGGCCATGGCGCCGAAACTGCTGGTGCTGGACGAACCGTTCGCCTTTCTCGACGCCGCGGGCGCCGATCATCTGCGCGAACGGCTGCGCCGCCTGAACGCCGCCGGGATTACCCTGATCGTTGCCGAACATCGGCTGGGCGAGGTGGCCGATCTTGCCAGCCGGATGCTGGTCTTGCATCGGGGCCGGTTGGTAGCCGACGGAACGCCGGGCGAAGTGCTGGCCGGCAATGTCGCTGCCTGGGGGCTGGAACCGCCCGGCCCTTGGCCTGAAGCATCGCCGCCGCCCGCTTCGACCGCGTCGGAACCGGTGGTGGAATGGGATGAGGTCTGGTGCGAACGCGACGGCCGGTCGGTGTTGCGCGGCGCCAGCCTGACCAGCCGGGCGGGCGAGATCGTCGCGTTGCTGGGGGCGAACGGCGCGGGCAAGAGCACGCTGCTGCGTCACAGCAACGGTCTGTTGCGCGGCCAACGCGGCGCGGTGCGGGTGCTGGGGCGACCGGTCGGACGGCGGCCGGTCGCGGAACTGGCGCGCGAGGTGGGCTTGGTGATGCAACAGCCAGCGCACATGCTGTTCGCGCCGACGGTGCGCGCCGAACTGGCCGCCGGACCGCGCGCTCTGCGCCGCCACGATCCAGCCTGGTGCGAACACCTGAGCGAGCGCTTCGGCCTCGAACCGCTGCTCGACCGGTCGCCACAAATGCTCAGCGCCGGCGAACAGCGGCGGGTGGCGATCGCGGCGGTGCTGGCCTCCCGGCCCCGGGCGCTGTTGCTGGACGAGCCGACCGCCGGCCAGGACGCCATCGCCCGCGCCACCTTGCGCGCCCTGCTGGCCGACTATGCCGCCGACGGGCTGGCGATCGCCGTGGCGACCCACGATCCTCGCTGGGCCTGGCCGCTCTGCCACCGTTGGGCGGTGTTGGTCGAGGGTCGGGTCGCTGTCGCCGATGATGCCGCAACGGCGTTGGCGCGATACGAACCGTGTCGCCGCGCCTGGTCGACCGCACTGGCGGTGGCGGCCTGATGGGCGGGTTCGACCCTCGCATCCCCGATCCCTCTCCCGCAAGGGGCGAGGAGTGTGAGCGGCGTTTCGATCCCCGCGCCAAGCTGGTGGTTTACCTGCTGGGCTGCGGGCTGATCCTGCTGACGACCCGACCGTTGGAATTGCTGCCGCTGACCGCCGCGCCGCTGCTGGGCGTCGCGTTCGGGCGGCGCTGGGGGGAATGGTGGCGGATCATGCGCCTGTTGTGGCCGACTTTGCTGTTGTTCGCCGTGATCGTCGGTTTTGGGAGCGGTCCCGAAGCCGCCGCCGGGGCGGTGCTGCGGTTGCTGGCCTTGGTGACCGCCAGCGCGCTATTCTTCGCGCTGACCCCACCGGAGGAATTGGGCGAGTCACTGCTGGCCAGCGGGTTGTCGCCCCAGGCGGTGTTCCTGCTGGAGGGGACTTTGCGTTTCGCGCCGACGATGGCGATCCTGGCGCGCGAGGTGCGCGAGGCGCAGGAGAGTCGCGGCATCCGGCTGGACGGGCTTTATCTGCTGCGCAACGGTTTCGCCCTGCTGGGGCCGTTGCTGGCCAGCGTGATGCGCTTCGCCGATGATCTGGCCGAGGCGCTGGAGTCGCGCGGCTTCGGCGGGCCGATTCGTACTCCGCTGGTGGAATACCGGTTCCACTGGTGGGATTGGGGGCTGGCGCTGGGGATGGTGGTCGTCGCGGTGGGTTGGGGTTCTTGCTCGGATAATCCGGGTTGGGATGAAATGAAATTAGCCTCCAACCGCCTTTCGATCTTGCGCGAGGACATCGCGCATCACTTCTTCGGCCATGGTTCTCAGTTCCGGTGGGATGCCGTCCAAGGCTTCCGCCTCGCCCGAGGCGGCGCGCAGGGCCAGGGCGATAGGTTTGAGGAAGCTGGCGTGCGCGGATTGCGCCATCAGTTCGGCCAAGGCCGGCCCCAAGCCGATGCCGTGACACTCGCGTGCCTGTTCCCGCAGCGTGTATAGCTCCGACGTATCGCCGTTGCTGGCGCGGCTCGCTAGTTGTCCCAGAGCCTGGACGGCGGAATCGCGGTTACCGAGCCAAAGATGGGCTTGCAGGAAAATATCCCAATAGTTTGAGCTTCTTTCCGATGTGGCTACTCTTGCTGCCAAGTCGGCGGCTTGCCGGTAGGCTTCACTGGCCTCAGCGCGTTTACCCATGAACGCCAATAGCCGGGCGTGGTTGGCTACGGGATAAGGATCATTTGGGTCGAGTTGTCGGGCTTGTCTGTAGGCGGCTTCAGCCTCGTCGTAGCGGCCCAAGTGATCTTTCAGCAGGATGCCAAGGTTGATCCAGTATCGGATGCTCTTTGGATTGAATTCGATGGCCGTGCGGTAGGCGGTTTCCGCGTCGTCGTAACTGCCCAGATGCTGTAGCAGGCTGCCAAGAAGGTTCCAAGGGAGGCTTCCCTATGATCGAGTTTGAAGGCTTGGCGATAGATTTTCTCCTCCCAAGGACTAGAGTGATGCTGCTTTGTCACGAGCATACCGCAGAATCTGATGATATTGGTGTCGTCGCCAAAACAGGCTAAGACTTGGCTGTAAGCCAGTTCTGGGTCGGGGCAATCAGGGAAAAATTCGCTGCTTAGAACGGCTTTTTGGAATTTTGCATATCCGTTTTCTCCTAAAACCGCTTTCCCCACTTCGGTTTGGTCGTTGAATGTTTTTATCAGTTGCTCGAATTTCGCTGTAGTCAAAGCCAATGCTTGATTCGCGGTACGTTCTTTCTCATCGAGTGTCAGAAGAAAATTGCCCTTCACGGCATCTATCCACGCTTGCCGGTTTTCGGGTGTGGCATGAGGGCAACGCGCAAGTGCTTCATCCAATGCCACGAAGCGCGCACGGTAATCCTCAGCGGTGCGGAAAGATTTGTCGGCGCCTTCCATATCGAAGAGGTCGGGAAAGATTTCGGCGATGGAACGACGCAAGCGGCGAGCTTCGTTCTGGGCAACCGAAAACACGCTCAATTCCAAGCGATATTTTTCCGGCAACTCATCGGGCAAAGCAGCAGCTATGGCGCGCGAGTATTCGAGATGGTCAGCGTGGCAGAGCCGGCCTTCGGCATGAGCGCGGGCACGCTCGCCGGCAAGGGCGCGCAACTCGTCGCCGCTGTACCACAGTCGCATGAACTCGACCAGCCAAGTGAGACCCTGCCGGATGCGGCGCGGGGTATAGCGCATCAAATACCAGATGTTGAAAAAACGCTCAGCGATCTGATAGCCCGCGCGGCGGCGACCCGGCAGTTTGGCTTTTTCGATCAAGCCTTCCGCCTCCAGCCGGGCGAGTTGTCCGCTCACGGTGGTGGCGGGGATGCCCGAAGCTTCCGCCAGTTCGGCGGTGGCCACCGGCGCCCAGTGTTCCATCACATGGGCGAGCAGTTTGCGCGGCTGATCGGCCAGATTTTCCATGCGTGCCTTGTACAGCGGCGTCATCAAATCCAGCAGCAGCTTGAGGTCGGCGTGCAGATTGTCTTGCCGGTCGGCGGCGAATAACTCGTAGAGCATGACCGTGGTGCGCGGGTTGCCGCCGGTCAGGTTGCGCAGAGCCTTCAGCCGTTCCGGTTTGGCGTCCAGGATGCGGGCCATGGCTTGGACGGCGGCTTCGCCGGGCTTTTCCTGACCCGCGCCAAAGGTGCGTGCGAGGGCCAGCATGGCTTGGCGCATGTCGTCCACGCTCAAGGGACGCAACTCGACCAGCTCGAAAAAGTCGTGGAAAGCGTCGCTGTACAGGTGGCCGGATTCCAGGGCTTGGTAACTCGCGCCCAGCCAGAAAAAACCGCTGTGATGGGTGAGGGTCTTGCGCAGACGCCACAGCGAGGCGGCGCCGGCTTTCTGGCCGCGCTTGCCTTCCTCCGGCCCGCCCAGAGCCGTCGAACAACAGATCGGTGCTGTCGATGAGCAGCAGAATGCGCCGCTGGTGCTGATCGATCCAATCACCGAGCAGGCCGATGGCGGCGTCTTCCCTCTCCAGGGGCGGCAACGCGCCGATGCGGCGGATTTCGCTATCCAGGCGGTCGAGTTCCGCTTGCGGCGCGCCTTCGTTTTCCAGCGTGTCAGTCAGGGCATCAAGGACATTGCTCCACAACTCGGCCAGGGTGGAGACGGTAAATTGCTCTTCAGGAAAGGTGAGGGCGATCCACAGAGGCGAGAGTTCGGGGTCGTCCCGCACCCCCAAGGCCAGCCGGCGCAGCAAGGTGGTCTTACCCATGCCCCGCTGACCGACGACCAACACATGCTGGGGTACCGCGCCCGCCGGAGTTTGCCGCAATCGGTCGAGCAGTTCGGCCAGCTCGCGGTTGCGCGCGACGAAAATCGAACGCAACTCATCGTCGCCCCACAGGTGCGGGTTGTATTTCACGATGCCTTGCAGCGGGCCGCGATCCGGCTCAGGCATGGTTGCGCCTCCAGTAATCGCGCAGCAGGAAGGAAAGAAACAGGATGCGCTCGCCCGTCCCGTCCACGTAACCGTCTTCCTCCAGCTTGAGCAACAAGCGGCTCAGCGTGGCGGCGCGTTGGTCGGGATCGGGCTGACGACGCTGCAAGCGGGCGAGAAGTTGCTTGCGCGTCAATCCCTGGTCCGGCTTGGCCAGCGCTCCCAGAACAGCCAGGGCGAAGGAGAAATCAGGCTCGGTCAAATCTCTTTCCAGACGCTGGTACCAGTGGATGAAGCGCGACCGGCTGGCCAGCAAGCGGTCGTAACCGTCGTCCACATCGGTTTGGATCAACACCTTTGCCGCCGATCCCGATTCCTCTGCGCGGTCGCGCCCCGCTTCCATGCTGGAGGCCAGCAATAGGTTGAGATAAAAGGGCGACAGCCAGCCCGTGCGCTGGCACAGATGAGCGAGGGTGGCATCGTCGGCTTGCCAGCCTTCGCGGGCCGAAACCTCGGCCAGCATGGCGAGCGCGGCTTTTGGCTTGAACGGGCCGAGGCGGAAGTCGTGACAGTCGTTGAAGCGAGTGCTGAACTTGTGCTGTTCGAGCAGGTAGTTCAGGCCGATGGAGCCGGTAAACACGAAGCGGCACGCCACCCCGGAAGAGAGACGCCAAACCCGCAGCCAGCCAAGCAAGCTTTCCGCTTCGGCGGGATCGCGCACGATCAGCTTTTCCAGAAAAACCGAGAATTCATCGATCAGGATCAGCAAGGGCGCTTCCGATAGCCGTTGCTGCAATTTCCGCGCGGCGACCGTCCAGGGAAGATCGGGCATGGCCTGCATTTCCAGCCCGCCACCGATGCCACCCGGCAGCTTCACGTCTATCTTGCGGAAGCGCGGCATCCAGGCAGAAGCAGTCTTACCCGCTGCTTTCAGAGAGCCCGTGATGCTCTCATCGGGGAAAGCACGCTCCAAGGCGCCGACGAATGCCTCGGCGCTGTTGATGCCCTCCACATCCACCAGCCGAGCTATCAGTCCCTTTTCCTCGGCCTCATCCGCAAGGCGTTGCAACAGAGAGGTTTTCCCCAGCCGGCGCGGCCCGCTCAGAACGATGTGGTTGCCTTCCAGATAACGCCAAAGATCGTCCCGCTCCGTAACCCGGTCGAAAAAATCGGCACCTTCCGCTTTGTTACCCAAACGCATGACCATGTTTCGCCCTCCAGCAATCCAACAGGCTGGTGAATTATAAATTCAAATTTGAATTAATTCAAATTTGAATTTATTTTAAATTGAATAATGAAACATGGTCGTCATCGTTCGTTCCAGGTCGTTGCCGACGCCGCCAAATTGTCAGTACAGCCCGGCCCGATCCAGCCAGGCGGCGAAGCACCGCCGTCCGCGCGCTTCCGCTCCGGCGGCATGGCGGGCAGTCTCATCGCGCAGCATCGGCACGCTCAAACCCGCCGTACCCGCGATTTCGCCGGCATGGCCGACGAACCAGCGTTCCAGGCCGCGAGCGGTGGTTTCGATGTGGAATTGCAGGGCCAGGACGCGCTCGCCCCACGAAAACGCCTGATGCGGATACAGGTCGCTGGATGCCAGCAGCGTCGCCCCTTCGGGTAAATCGAAGGTATCGCCGTGCCAGTGCAGCACCGGCGTCTGGTCGGCGAACGCCGCCAGCGGACTGTTTTGGCCAGCATCGGTCAGCAACAGCGGTTTCCAGCCGATTTCCTTATGCCCGCCCGGATAAACCCGTCCCCCCAGCGCCCGGGCAATCATTTGGCAACCGAGACAGATGCCGAGCGCGGGCCGGCCGGCATCCAACCGGGTTCGCAGCAACCGCAATTCGTCGCGGATGAAGGGATACGCCTCGTTCTCGTAGACGCCGATCGGTCCGCCTAGCGCCACCAGCAGATCGTCGGCCAGGGGATCCAGCGCGGCCAGATCGTCGTAACCGGCCTCCTGATAACGGATGTCATAACCGCGCCCGGCCAGCACCGGGGCGAACCCGTCGAGATCCTCAAACGCGACGTGACGGATGGCGAGAACGGATTTCATCGGCGTGCTCGAAGGGGTGGGGAATGCGGGCGGTAAGGGGTGTACCACGGAGAGTGGGGGAAGCAACCCCAGGCGAAAGAACGATTAAGCTGGCGGAGAGGGTGGGATTCGAACCCACGGACCCTTGCGGGTCAACGGTTTTCAAGACCGTCGCAATCGACCGCTCTGCCACCTCTCCAACCTATTGTGATTTTAGCGGCCGCCCCCTGGCGATACCAGCCCGGCGAGCAGCTATCATTACAATTAACCCTTGCAAACCACAGGAGCGAACAGATGAGCGCCAAACGAATTTTGTTGCTGGTCGG
>CAVRCC010000018.1:0-17720 GCA_963719395.1 uncultured Gammaproteobacteria bacterium
GTCGTCGCGGTGGGTTGGGGATATCTGCTCGGATAATCCGGGATAAGATGGCGCATCAAACCTACATCTTTCGTCCTGTGGAGTCTGCTCGCATGAAAACCGTTTTCGCTCTCCGTCACGTTGCGTTTGAAGACCTCGGCAGTTTCGCGTCGGTGTTGGCCGAGCGCGGTTACGCCATTCGCTATGGCGAGGCCGGTTACGATGATCTGACGCTGTTGGACCCGCTGGCCGATGATCTGCTGGTGGTGCTGGGCGGCCCTATCGGCGTCTACGAGGACGAGGCGTATCCCTTCATCCGTGATGAATTGACCATGCTGCGAGCGCGACTGGACGCGGGTCGGCCAGTGCTGGGCATCTGCCTGGGCTGCCAGATGCTGGCGCGGGCGCTGGGGGGAGCGGTCTATCCGGGCGGGCGCAAGGAGATCGGCTGGGCGCCGTTGACGCTGACCGCCGCTGGCTGCGACAGCCCGCTGGCGGCGTTGGCCGATGGCACGCCGGTGCTGCACTGGCACGGCGACACCTTCGATTTACCGACCGGCGCCGTTCTTCTGGGATCCACCGATGCATACCCGCATCAGGCGTTCGCCTGGGGGCAGCGCGCCCTAGGTTTGCAGTTCCACCTCGAAACCACCGCGCGGGGATTGGAGCGCTGGTTCATCGGTCACGCTGGCGAAATCGCCCAAACTCCCGGCTTGAGCGTACCGGCGTTGCGGGCCACGACTGCCCGTCACGCCGCCGTTGCCGAGGCCCGGGGTCGGCAATGCCTGACCGCCTGGCTGGATCAGGCCGGGCTGTGAGAGGCAGTTTTGTATCGCCTCCGAGGTTGCCCGCTACAATTGATTCCAGTGGGTAACTCAGGTGAGGATACGGGTTTGATGGCCTGCTCCTAACGTCTCTCTGATCCAAGCCGGAAGCTGCCAGAGTCCCGCTATGCCCCGCGCTTCAATAAGTCCTTGAGATTGGCGAAGGGCTGATGGGTGGCGGGGGAGGATTGTGGCTTGCCACCGGCCATCGCGCCCCCGTGGCCGATGGAGTCCTCGTAGCGCGCGTGTTCGTTGTCGTGGCAGTAAAGACACAGTAGTTCCCAGTTGCTGCCGTCGGGCGGATTGTGATCGTGATTGTGGTCCTTGTGATGGACGGTGAGCATGTGCAGGTTCGCACGGGTAAATTCCCGGGCGCACCGCCCGCAAACCCAGGGATACAGCTTGAGCGCCTGTTCGCGATAATCCTGCTCGCGTTGCGCGCGGTTGCGCCGGGCTTCGGCAATGACCTGGTCGAGTTTGTCGGTATTGGCGGGCGTCTTGTTCGATGGCATGCGTGTACGCTCTATAGTTTTTTCCAAAGGGTGGAATTCCAGCGACCCACAGTCTAGCGATCCATTTCCAGCCCTGCCAGCGAGGGGCGCTGGTTCAGTATGACTTTCGCAATAACTGTTTGAATATAACAAGCTATTTAGGGTTATCCGCTGGCCCTTGTGGAGCCGGCCGGGCCCGGGTCCGACTAAGAAGCCAACCGATTGATCTTAAATGATTTTAAGCCGGATTTTAGCTAGCTTGGCAGGCCGGATCTCGCCCAGAAGAGCCAACTCCATAACAACCCGTGAAGAAATTTTATTTTAATGATCAAAATGTTGGAGAATAATCAGACTGAACCAGTACCCTCCACCTTCCATGCGATGAAATTCCGATAGAGAGTGGCCCATGAGCGAATACCAGTACTACGAGTTCCTGGCCATGGATCGGCCGTTGAGCGCGCAGGAAATGGCCGAGTTGCGCGCACTGTCGACCCGCGCCCGGATTACGGCGGTGAGCTTCGTCAACGAATACAGTTGGGGCAGTTTCAAGGGCGATCCCGACACGTTGATGGAACGCTATTTCGACGCCTATGTTTATCTGGCCAACTGGGGACAGCGCCGTTTCTCGCTACGCCTGCCCCGCGACGTGCTGGATTTTAAGATGGCCGCCGCGTATGGAACCGAATACGCTCTGGTGATCCGGGAGGCCGTCGAGCACTGGGTGATCGACTGGAACCTGAGCGCGGAGGATGAGGGGGGCGGCTGGTTGAGCGAGGACGAGGGGCATGGCTGGATGGTGCGGCTGACGCCCCTGCGCGAGGAACTGTTGCGCGGCGACTGGCGCGGACTGTACATCGGCTGGCTGGCGGGCGTCGCCGCCGAGGAAGTGGAGGACGACCAGTTGGAGCCGCCGGTGCCGGCGGGTCTGAAGCAGTTCACCCCGGCGCAACTGGCTCTGGCTACGTTTCTGGCGGTCGACTTCGACCTGCTGACTGCGGCGGCTATGGGCAGCGCCGATGCCGCCGTGGACGCCACGGCGCCAGAAGACATGGAAACCTGGCTGGATACCGTGTCGCCTGATGAAGCGCGCGACGTACTTCGCCGGTTGCTGGCTGGTCAGGGCCAGCAGACCGAACGCTCCCTGAAAGCCCGGTTTGTCGCCTGGCAGCGAGAGCAACGCCCACCGGGCGCAGCTACCGCCAACCGCCGAACCGTGGCCGAACTCCTGCGGTTGGCCAAGGAGGTCGAGCAAATCCGCCAGCGGCAGGAAGCTCAAGAACGCGCCCGTGCGGATGCCGAGCGTCGGAAACAGCGCGAGGTGTATCTGGGTACGCTGGCGCGGGATTTTGATCGAGCTTGGGCGGCGGCGGACCAACAGACCGCACGCGGCGTGGCGTCGGCTTACGACGACGTGCGGAGCGCCGTCACCGATTTGGCCGAAGCCTACGAGCGGTATGCTACCCGCGAGCAATTCGAGCAGGCCCTGCGGCGGTTTATGGAGCCGCATGTCCGCCGCACCACGCTGGTGAAGCGGTTGATCGATGCGGGTCTTTGGAAAAGGCGGTAGCCGGCTATTACCGCGACTGGCTGGCCCGGGCCAGCGCGTACTGCTGTCTGGGCGAGGGTCGCGTTACGCCTGCTGTTTCCGGGTGGCCTCCGGCTGATAGGTCACTTCCAATACTCGCAGGGTCATGGTTCGACCGCCGGGCAATGTCCATTCGATGGACTGACCGACCGACAGCCCGAGCAGGGCGCTGCCGACCGGTGCCAGCACCGATACCGTGCCGTGGGTCAGGTGCATGTCGTCGGGATAAACCAGGGTCAGTTCGAATTCCCGGCCGCTGACCTCGTCCACGAACCGCGCCGTCGAATTCATGGTGATGACATTGGGCGGAATTTCATGTGACTCCACCACTTCGGCCCGGTCCAGCTCGCGGCGCAGCGCATCCAGACCTGGCGCATGAAGCGGCGACACCGAATCCAGCAGGCGTTCCAGTCGCTCCAGATCCGCGCTGGTCATAACGATCTGTGGTTGCTGTGACATGTTCTCTGGCTCTTTATCAGACGGGGGTTGGAAAAACCGAAAAATCGCTGGCCCTCCCTGGCCACGCCAACATGGCTACGGTAGCATCCCGGCCCCGGCCGGTGGCCGGCTCCAGAACAGCGCGTGCAGCCGCAGCAGCGTGTCCGGGTCCGCAATCAAATCGCGCTTTTGCGCCGAGCTCAGGCTGTCCGGCCCTTCCTCTTCCAGTTGATGGACCAGTCCCTCCAGATAATGCCGGCGGCGTTTGCCGGGCGGCTCGCGCGGCGGTAGCAGCGACAGGTGCAGGGCGTTGACGTAGGGATCGGTCAGCGCCTGGACGAAGCGGCTGGCCGGCTTTTCGCGCAGGACCGGCAGCACCGGTTCATCCTCTTCCAGGTTCTCCTCCAGATAGCGCAGCACCGCCGGCGGGTCGGTTTCCTCCGGGGTCAGGAACAGGCCGAATTCCCGCGACTGGCGGCCCAGAGCGATGCTGCTGGATAACATCGATACGGGAATCGACAAAATCAGCCCGGCCAGCACCGGCGTGAACCACCAGAAGAACTCCGGCACGTACTGATAGCTCAACACTCCGGCGACGACGCCGATCAGCGTTTGTCCGCCGTGGGTCAGCGCCGCTTCCCGGAACCCGGTCTGATGATCGCCGCGTTGCTGCGGCGGCCAGCCGACCGCGCGGCGCATCAGGATCGCCAGCACGAACTTGGTCTGGAACAGCATCAGCACCGGCGCCGTCAGCACCGAGAACACCGTTTCCAGCACCACGCTCAGGGTGGCCTTGAACATCCCGCCGTAGGCGCGGCGCAGCCGGCCTTCCTTGAGCAACAGCGCCAGCGCCAACCCCTTGGGCAGGAACAGCATGGTCAGGGTGACCAGCAGCACGGTGGTCATTTCCACCGCGAACGACACCGGCCACACCGGCGCCCAGTTTTCCCCGAAGAAGTACACCAGTTCCTGCTGGGTCTGCAAGTACGCCTCGACCCCGGTGGCGATCAGGAACAGCAGCCACAGCGGCGAGGCCAGATACGACATGACGCCCATCGAAAAATGCAGCCGGCTCAGGGCGTTGAAACCGTGCGACAACGCCAGCCGCAGATGTTGGAGATTGCCCTGGCACCAGCGGCGGTCGCGCTTGGCGTAGTCGATCAGGGTGGGCGGAATTTCCTCGTAGCTGCCCTCCAGGTCGTAGGCCAGCCACACCTCCCAGCCGGCCCGCCGCAGCAGCGCCGCCTCGACGAAATCGTGACTGAGAATGTCGCCGCCGAACGGCTCGCGCCCCGGCAGCTTGGGCAGACCACAGTGGTCGAGGAACGGCTGGATGCGGACGATGGCGTTGTGGCCCCAGTAATTGCTTTCGCCCAACTGCCAGTAGTTTAGCCCCGCAGTGAACATCCGCCCGTACAGGCTGCCAGCGAATTGCAGGATGCGGGCGAACAGCGACGCGCGGTTGATCGGCACCGGGGGGGTTTGCAACAACGCCACTCGCGGCTGGCGCTCCATGATCCGCACCATCTCGACCAGGGTCTCGCCCTTCATGATGCTGTCGGCGTCCAGCACGATCATGTAGCGATAATGGCCGCCCCAGCGGATGCAGAAATCCTCCAGGTTGCCGCTCTTGCGGCTGATGTTCTCCGGTCGGTTGCGATAGAAAATCCGCCCCTTGCCGTCCAGCGCCCGCACCATGTCCTGCCAGCGCAGTTCCTCCTCGACCCACACCTCCGCATCGCGGGTGTCGCTGAGCACGAAAAAATCGAAGTGATCTAACTGGCCGGTGTCGGCCAGGGACTGGTGAATGGCGCGCAGGCCGGCAAAGACCCGCTCCGAATCTTCGTTGTAGATCGGCATCAGGATCGCGGTGCGCGGCAACGGTGCAGCCGAAGCAGCCGCCGGGTTCGACTGGCGCGAGATCGCCCAGCGGTCGCGGCCGGTCAGGATCACGAAAAAGCCCATGAACGCGGTCCAGAACGACATGCAAATCCAGGAAAACAGGATCGCGTACAGCAGCAGCAGAATCAGTTCCATCGGGCTGAGGCCGTCGGTCTGGAATACGCTGACCATCAGGCCCATCGCGACCAGCGTCGTCAACAGCACCAGCAGGAAGAA
Source organism: uncultured Gammaproteobacteria bacterium (assembly GCA_963719395.1). Classification (GTDB taxonomy): domain Bacteria; phylum Pseudomonadota; class Gammaproteobacteria; order Competibacterales; family Competibacteraceae; genus Contendibacter. The sequence continues at coordinate 5,436 of CAVRCC010000018.1, forward strand.
TGCCACCCGCCGCAGGGTATGCCCCATGATCGGGGGTTGAACGGTTTGGGTCATGACACGTCCAGGTTTAAGAAAATATAGAGAATAACGGCTCAGGCTCGGAGTTCCGGATGCCACAGCCGGCGCAGTGGACCCAGCAACTCGAACAGATCGATGCGCTGGGCCGGCATGGCGCCGGGGCTGGGCGGCGGCGTGGGTTCGGCGAGGGCCGCGCGCAGAGCGTCCAACACGGTGTCGGCCTCGCCAGGCGGGGCGAACAGCGCCGCCGGCCAGTCCGGTGCAGCTCCGCTCAACAGCGCGGCTCGCGCCGCAGCCAGTTCCCGCGACGGCCGAGGTAGATCGAGCGCCCGCGCCAGCCAGTCGTCCAACAGATCGCTGGCGGCGGTGAGCGCCCGCGCCACCGGGTCCAGCCCCGGCGGCTCCGGCGACTCGGCCGCGCGGCGCAGCGCTTGTTCGCTCAGGGCCGCGACTTGAGTCGGGTCGGTCACCCCCAGCGCCCGCCAATAGGCGCCGAGCCGGGCAAGCACGAATTCGCTGGAGGGCGCCGGCGGCGCCGGCGGCAAGTACGGCTCCGTGACGCTTACTTTACCGCGGTCCACTGATAGCTCCAGGTTTCGGTCAGCACGTCGTTGCCCAGCTTGAGGAAGCAGCGCAGTTCCGAGGGCGCGTCGTCCTGCGGCAGCAGTTCGAAGGACAAACGCCAGCCGTGGGTATGCGGGTTTTTGTGGACCACCACGCTCCGAATCTGGCCGGTCGAGGCACTGACCACGGCCTCCACCGGCGCGTCGTCGGCCAGCTTGGCCAGGTTCTCGCCACCAAAGTCGATCACAAACTGCCGGCGCGTGGAATCGAGTTCCCCCGTGCCGCCGGCCCCGATCCGGCTGGCCAGGGTTTGGCCATTCGGCGACAGGTTTGGCAGGGTGAGGAAGAAATACAGGCGGTAGTTGTATTCCAGTTGCTGGCCCGCTTCGACCGGCTTTTCAGGCGTCCAAAAGGCGGCGATGTTGTCGTAGCGCTCGGCATTGCTCGGAATTTCGATCAATTGCACCGAACCCTTACCCCAGTCTTCTTGCGGCTCGACCCAGATGCTGGGCCGGATGTGGTAGTTCGCCTCCAGATCCTGGTAGTCCTCGAAATCGCGGTCGCGTTGCAGCAGGCCGAAGCCACGTGGGTTGTTGTCTTGATAGGCGCTGATGCGCAGTCGGGTCGGGTTGTTCAGCGGCCGCCAGATCCATTCGCCGTTGCCAGTGGCCATCAGCAAGCCTTCGGAATCATGGACTTGTGGACGAAAATCGTCGAAGAAGCGCTCGTTCAACGCGCCGTGCAGGAACATGCTGGTCAACGGCGCCACGCCGAGCTTTTGCACCTTGTCGCGGACGAACAGGTTGGCCTTGACCTCGATCTGGGTGTTGACGCCCGGTTTGATGGCGAAGCGGTAAGCACCGGTCAGACTCTGGCTATCCATCAGCGCGTAGAGGGTCAGTTCGGTGGTGTCCTTGCTGGGTTTTTCCAGCCAGAACTCGCGGAAATAGGGAAATATTTCGTCCTTGGGCAGACCGGTGTCCACAGCTAAACCGCGAGCTGAGAGACCGTAGTTCTGGTTCTGCCCGACCGCGCGGAAATAGCTCGCGCCCAGGAACACCACGACCTCGTCGTAATAGCTGTCGGTGTGCAGCGGATACATCACCTTGAAACCGGCGAAACCGAGATCCGTGGGCAGGTTATCCGGCACCGCGTTCTTGCCGTAATCGAACAGATCGCTGGCGTATTGGACCGGCTTGCTCTCGCCTTCGTCCACCACGTTGATAGCGACCGGCTGGAAGAACAAAAAGCCAAGCGGTGCGAACTGGATTTCAAACGGCAAACCTTCCGCGCGCCACAGACCTTTCTCGGCTCGGAAGCGAATATCCCGGTATTGGTCATAGTCCAGATTTTTGAGAAAATCCGGTAGCTTATTGGTGATTTCCTGGAAAGGCTGGGTTGCCAGCACCTCGGCGCGGCGGCGGACATCGGCGAAGTTGAAGCGCTTGGGCGGTGGGGTCGCGGCTTCGGTGGCTTCAGGCGCGTTGGGCGCGCCAAAGACCACTGGGCTCATCCAGACACCCACCAGCAGCGCAAAACTCAGCAGCATTCGAAATTTCACGGCGTTACGGCTCCGTCGTTGGGATGACCCGATCAGGTTTGGGAGAAAGTATTTAAGCGCATTATTGTATTGCTGTCTGAACTTTCCGACTATCTTGATTCGGAAGTCAGCGTCGGGTGGGGCGGGCGTCCCATCCGCGCTCTCGAGCATCCTATCCCTCCTCTTGCGCGATTACCCAGGGAATCTCATGCGACGTTGTGAAGCCACGTTGTTCCGGCGGCAAGGTTACGTTGCCGGCTCCTGGATCGACGCCGAGGCTCGAAGTACGGCATTATCCAGGAATATCTGGACATCAAATACCTGTGGATTGGCCTTGGCTGAAACCGGTTGGAATCGCCCGGCCCCCAATAACAATCATCCGACATTCACCCCATGACTTTCACTCAGGAAGTGATTTACATCGGCCTGCTGGTGCTTGGCATTCTGGCCACCTTCGCCACCGCTGGCCTGCTGCTCTGGCTGTGCAGCTTTTCCCGGTTCGCGCCGCTGTTTCAGTCGCTAAACAACCTCTCGCCGCAGGTGGTGGCCATCGTCGGCATTCTGTTCGCGCTGTACACCACGTTTTTTGCCAGCGACATCTGGAACATCCGCGACCGGGCGCAGACGGCGATCCAGCAGGAAGCGGAGGCGATGCGCGGGCTGTTCCGGCTGGCCGAACAACAGCCGCCGGCCATCGGCGCGCCGATCATCGCCGCGTTGCGCGATTACGCGTGGGTGACGATTCAGGTCGAATGGCCACTGCTGGCGCGAGGCGAACCGCCTGGCGAGCAGTCCTTGGAGCGCTGGCGGCACTTGCTGCGGGCGGTGCTGGCGGAGCCGGTGGTGGATGGGGTGCCCGGTAGCGTTCATGCGGCCATGGTGCAGGATGTGGAACGGGTGCATGTCGCGCGCCATCAGCGGCTGGCCCAGAGCCAGCGGCACGGCGATCCGCTGAAATGGTTCGCCGTGGCCTGTCTGGGGGCATTCACGCTGCTGACCGTGGCGCTGGTGCACCTCGACAACTGGCGGACCCAGTTGGCGGCGCTGTTGATCTATTCCGCCGCTATTTCGGTCAGCTTCGCGGCGGCCTATTTGCAACGCAGTCCGTTTCAGGTCTTCGTCGTTAGCCCGGAACCCATCGATGAGTTGATCGGCATGAAGTCGCTGTTGGACCCGCGCTGACGGCCGCGAGCCGCCGCCTGCGGTCAAGTGGGTTCATGCACGATCTCGCCCAGGCCCGCGCGCCGCAGGGCCTGGTTGAGCAGCCGGCGGACCTGGTGGGCGGTGTCCAGTTCCAGCGCCTGCCGGGCCAGTTCCTGGGCTTCGCCATGGGTGAAGCCGCGGATGGCCCACTTGACCCGCGGCACGCTGACGGCGCTGGCGCTCAGGCTGTCCACCCCCATCCCCAGCAGTAGCACGGCGGCGCCGGGATCGGCCGCCAGTTCCCCGCACAGATTCACCGGCCGGCCGGCGCGGCGTCCTTCCTCGATGATGTAGGCAATCGTTTTCAGCATCGCTGGGTGCAGGCTGTCGTACAGACCTGCAACCCGGGCGTTGTCGCGGTCCACCGCCAACAGGTATTGGGTCAGGTCGTTGGTGCCCACCGAAAGGAAATCCACCCGCCGGGCCAGTTGTTCGGCCTGCCAGGCGGCGGAGGGTACTTCGATCATCACTCCGACTTGCGGGCGCGTTGCGGCATACCCGTCCTCGCGCAACTCCCAGTCGGCGCGCGTCAGTAGCCGCAACGCCTCATCCACCTCCTCGACGGTGGTGATCATCGGGAACAGAATCCGCAGATTGTCCAGCCCGGCGTTGGCCCGCAGCATGGCGCGCAACTGGGTCAGGAAAATGTCCGGGTGGTCGAGGGTGAAGCGCATCCCGCGCCAGCCCAGAAACGGGTTGTTTTCCTCGATGGTGAAGTAGGGCAGAGTCTTGTCGCCGCCGATGTCCAGGGTGCGCATCACCACCGGATGCGGGGCGAAGGCGGCCAGCATCTGGCGGTAAAGCTGATACTGCTCGTCCTCGCTGGGGAACGATTCGCGCACCATGAACGCGAACTCGGTGCGATACAGGCCGATGCCCTCGGCGCCGACCTTGCGGGCGGCGGCGATGTCGGTTGGCAATCCGGCCTTGGCGTACAGCGGAATGGAGTAGCCATCCCGGGTTTCGGCCGGCAAGTCGCGCAGTTCGCTCAGTTCGGCGGACAGCTCGGCTTCGGCGGTCATGAGCTGTTGGTAGTTGGCGCGGGTGGTTGGGTCCGGGTTGACGTAGACCCGCCCCTGATAGCCGTCCACGATGATGTCGTTGCCCTCGAACCGGCCCAGCGGCCGGTCGCCCAGACCCATCACCGCCGGGATGCCCATGGCCCGCGCCAGCAGGGCGACGTGGGACAGGGCCGAACCGCGCAGGCAGACGATGCCGGCCAGATGCTCCGGCGGCACCGCCGCCAGATGGGCCACGCTCATCTCCTCGGCTACCAGCACGCAGCGGTCGGCGGTCGGCTCCAGCGGGTGGCCGGGGGCGGCGCGCAGGTGATGCAGCACCCGCTGGCCCAGGTCGCGGATGTCCTCGGCGCGGGTGCTGAGATAGGGATCTTCGGCCCGTTCCAGCAGTCGCGCCCGCGCCAGCACGGCGTCGCGCCAGGCGGCCGGCGCCCAGCGGCCGGCCCGGATGCCGACGAGCGTGTCCCCGATCAGGCTGTCGCTGCCCAGCATCATTCGGTAGACCGTGAACAGCGCCTGTTCGGTGGGGGGCAACAGCGGCGCCAGCCGGTCGCTGGCCGCGCGCAACTCCTGTTCGACGGCGGCGATGGCGGCGCGGAAGGTTGCTTCCTCGGCGGCGATATCCCGAGCCGGTCGATCCGGTACGTCGTCGAGATCGGCCAGCAGATGGGGAACGGTGACGGTTCCCATGGCCACGCCGGGAGCGCCGGGTACGCCGAGCAGGGCGCGGACGCCGATAGTCAGCGGGTTGAGCAGTTCCTGGGTGGCGCCGCTGAGAATGGCGTGATTGAGAATACTGGCCAGTTGGGCGGCGATGGTGACCAGGAAATCCACCTCGTTGGAATGGAACTGGCGCACGGCGGCATCCTGGACCAGCAGCACGCCCAGCACCCGGCGGTACTGGATCAGCGGTACGCCCAGGAAGGCGTGGTAATCTTCCTCGCACACCTCGCACACCGGGTGGAACCGGGGATGGCGCGGGGCATCTTCGAGATTGAGCGGCTCCTGGCGTTCCGCGACCAGCCCGACCAGGCCGACCTGGCGGCTCAGCCGCACTTGACCGACCGCCTGTGGGTTGAGGCCAGCGGTCGCCATCAGCACGTATTCCCGATTGTCCTCGTCAGCCAGATAGACGGTGCAGGCGGCGACTTGCATCGCATCCCGAATCCGGTTGACCGTGATCGCTAGAGCGCTGGGCAGATCCGGCGCGGCGCTGACATCCTGAACGATACGGCGCAGGGTTTTGAGCATGAAGCGAGATTCCTTCCCGTTGGAAATTTTTTGGAGCATAAAATAAACCATCATGATGGATGGTGATAGCGCGGAATAACCCAGCATCGCATGTAAGTTCAAGATCCCGTCGGCTCCAAACAGTCGCGGCCTCAAATCCCAGGGCCTTGGTCGGTGGATGTCAGCTAACGACCTTTAAGGGGGCGCATCTCCTAGTTGGGGGAGGGGATCATGGCCGGGAAGCAATGATCGAAGCGTTGGTTAACCCATGCCAAGCGGAGATGGAGTAGATGATCGAACCCCGGTTCGCTCCAGCGCATGCCTACTCCTTTGAAGCGTTGTTGGATGAGCCACTTGCAGGCGCTTTCCACCAAGCCACTGCCAATCGGTAACCCGGCGGCTTTGAACTGGTCATACTGAATATGCGCTTCGTGCGTTTTCAGATAGTGATACACGTTAGTGAGGGTTTCCCGGGCGGACTTGGGGAGTTGCTCGGCCTCGACCAGGGCCGCCAATTCTGCCAACACCTGCGGTTCGTGGCCGTGGCGCAACTGGTGACGTAACCTGGCAAACCACTGCTGGCAGGCCCGAGTCCGCCCATCCAGCCAGGCGGCGGCGCCCTTGTACAGGTTTTGCGCGGCATGGTAGAAGTCGAGAATCGCGGTGGCCCCGACCGCCTGAAAGCAGCGCTGGAACACGGTCCAGAAACCCCGCCCGCCATCCGAGAGCCACACCACCTGCACCGCCGTGCTGACCCCCTGCCGGACGGCTTCCAGCCACAAGCGGGGCGTCAAGTCATCGATCGTGCCCAGCACCGCTACTAACCGGCGCTGGCAGAGGCGGATCACGCGCTGCCCGTGGCGGGTCAGCCGCTCGCCCAAGCGGGCGAGAATCGCCACCTTGATCTCCCGCCAGCGGGTTTTTCCCGTCGGCGTGCCCGGGTGTGGTCGAAACGGCACCATCACCCCATCCGCGCCAATCACGAACGGCAGCGCCGCCCGTTCTGCCGCTAACGATTCGGCCGGCGGTAACGTCCCCGCCGCCAACTCTTGTAACTCCTCCGCGAGCTGCGCCATGACCCGCTGCCCCACCTGCTGGACCCAGGTCCAGACCGTCCCCGCCGCCAGCGACACCCCGGTCAACTGCTGAAGCAATCGACACGCCGTCTCATACGGTACAAACACGGCCAACAGACAGCCCATCCACTGCACCTCCGCCCCGGTGCGTTGGTGCGCCACCAACCCCAAGACCGCATCCAACGGCGCCACTTGCGACCCGGCACAGCCGTGCGGACACCGCCCCACCCGCCGCCGCCAGCGGATTGCCCCAAACAGCGTTCTGTAGCACCCGCTCGCGGAAGCCTTTGCTCTGCAGCAGTCGCCCACAACTCGAGCAGACCGGCCACGTCTCCGGCTGTCGGGCGCGTACCGTTAACACCTCTTCCAGCAACCGGACCGCCAACATCCGCACCACCGTCCACGCCGCCATCACCATCAGGGCTAAGCTCGTCGCCTCCCGCAACCGCGCCAACGGTTCTTGAAACTGGGGATCATAGTCCCATAGGATATCGCTTAAGCGTGACAAGGGCGCGTCCTCTTCTTGGTCTGGTCTCCAAGCAGTCTACTACCCCTTGTCGCGCTGCTAAACTTGCCCTCCCCCAACTCCTAGATACGCCCCCTTTAAGGTCGCTATTTCGGCCGATAGTTCGCTCCGCTGGGTGATGGAAGCTAGGTAGAATGTAGAGCCTTCAGTGGACCACAGAATTTAACCATGAACGACGAAACCCAGTTGACCATCGATCCGGCGCGCGCCGGGCGCCTGTTGCGGCTGGCGACCTATGCCTCGGTGACCACCGCCACGGTGCTGATCGCCGGCAAGCTGGCGGCGGCATTGATGACGGGGTCGGTCAGCGTTCTGGCCTCGCTGGTCGATTCGATGATGGACGTGGCGGCGTCCCTGATCAATTTGCTGGCGGTGCATTATTCCTTGCAACCGCCCGACCGGGAGCATCGTTTCGGCCACGGCAAGGCCGAGCCGCTGGCGGGGCTGGTGCAGGCGGCGTTTATCACCGGCTCGGCGGTGTTTCTGATTTTGCACGCGGTGGATCGGCTGTTGCACCCCCAGCCGCTGAACGATGCCTTGGTCGGCGTCGGCGTGCTGCTATTTTCTATCGCCGCCACGGTGCTGCTGTTGGCGTTTCAGCATTATGTGATCCGCCGCACCCAGTCCACAGCGATCCGCGCCGACGCGCTGCACTACGCCACCGACCTGTTGACCAACACCGCCACCATTCTAGCGCTGGGCTTGGCGATGCTGGGTTGGCCGCTCGCCGATCCGGTCTTCGCGATCGGCATCGCCCTGTACATCCTTTACAGCGCCGGCCACATCGGTCATGAGGCGATCCAATTGCTGATGGATCACGAGCTGCCGCCCGAGGTACATGCGCGCATCAAGGAAATTGCCCGTGGCTATCCGCGGGTGCGCGGCGTTCACGATGTGCGCACTCGCCGCTCCGGGCAAACCTATTTCATCCAGTTGCATCTGATGCTGGACGATCAGTTGCCGCTGGTGGAGGCGCACCGGGTGGCTGACGAGGTGGAAGCGGCGATCGTGGCGGCCTTTCCCAACGCCGACGTGCTGATTCACGAGGATCCGGCCAGCGAACCGCCGCCGCGGCCGTTGCCGGCGTAGCGCGCGGGGCGGCGGCGTGGGAAGATGGAACCGGTAAGGGCGGCAAGCGGGGGATAAGACGTTGGCGGAGAGGGTGGGATTCGAACCCACGGACCCTCGCGGGTCAACGGTTTTCAAGACCGTCGCAATCGACCGCTCTGCCACCTCTCCGATGGCGTAGGATTGTAGCCGGCCCTCCTTGGCCGCGCCAGCATTGCTGGTGGATGGTTCGGGGCTTGCGGATCAGGGTTCGACGATGTTTCTTAGCTGGTTCCACTTTTCCTGCCCCGATCCCGAGGGGTCAACGGGTTGCATCGGGAAGATCGCCATCGGCGTGGCCTGGCTTTCTTCCCGAAGGGTTTCCGCGTTCGCCGACGAAGGGCAATCGACCGTTCCATCTAATGAGTTGACTAGGTTTTGGCCTTGCTGATTAAGTATAAATCTGTAGCAGGCATCACTGGCCAAGGTATCAGTTCCACTGGCTTGACTATTGATACCACACGCTGACGAAACCGCTTTTGCCACCCAATTCTTGGCGCCGGGGGTCGTGCTGGCGAACCCTTCGAAGGTGGTATTGCAAGTACTGGGACTAATAACAGAGCCACAGGTTGTCGTGGAGCGTTTTGTGGTGCCGTCGATGGTTACTTCATAGGTGAAAGAGCCATTGGCGCAGCCCACGTTGTTCAAGGCGCTCCAGCGTGCGCTTCCGCTTCCACCACCCACTGGACTGATTGAGGTCAGCGCGAATCCCTGAGCTGCGCGGCGCCATTCCAGACGAACATTATAAAGCTGGCCGTCAGCTTGCAGATTATTGATGAGGATTGATTTGTCGTTGTCGTCGGTGATGGTTGCGACATTCAAACTGATCGCTGCTGGATTATCAATGAACGAGTTATTAAATCGTGCAACGTTGAAGGAAGCTGTCGCGCTTTTCTGACTTCCCTGATTGTCAACTACGTTAACGGAGAGGGTATGCGCTCCTACCGTCAGGTTGGAGTAGTTAAAAATCATCGAAAAACCGGATTGAGAGGAATTAGGATAAGTGGGATAAGCATTTCCTACATCCACTCTTCGGCCACCCGAGGGAATATTGCCATTGGAAACCCCGTCGACAAGAAGCTCGACATTCCGAATCCCTGCCGAAGATACCGCCCAGCCGCGTATATTAGCAACCCCAGAGTAGATGCTGCCATTAAAAGGTTCTTCCAGGGAGAACTGAATATCTCCCGCCGTTGCAGTCAGGGTTGAAAGAGCAAGGGGGAGCAGCAGATACGCACGAAAAAAGCGGTGACTAGGCATGGTTCTCCTCCTGGGTTAACTCGATATAACGCAAAGATGAGCGCTGGAATTTATGGATAACATAACTATATCATATTCCAATGAAAACGCGAACGAGCACGCGCCGATGGGTCTGAATGGTCCACGGCGCGCTGCCTTGGCCGGGATGCATTTTCCCCAAAAATTGTTTTTAATGAGCGCAGTTATGCCGAAAGCGGTAGCCGGTTCGGGCTAGCCCGGTTCTGGCGGCCCTCCCTAAAATCCCGAATCCTGCGGGGACGCGATGCCGTCGCCCGCCTCCTCCAACCCGAAAACAATATCGAAGGAGTGCCCGGTGGAACGCGAAAGTATGGAATATGACGTGGTCATCGTCGGCGCCGGCCCGTCCGGCCTGTCGGCGGCCATCCGTCTGAAGCAACTGGCGGCGGAGAGCGGCCAGGAGGTGAGTGTCTGCGTCATCGAGAAAGGCTCCGAGGTCGGCGCGCACATCCTGTCCGGCGCGGTGGTGGAGCCACGCGCGTTGAACGAACTGATCCCGGACTGGCAGGAACGGGGCGCGCCGCTGCATACCCTGGCCACGGAAGACCGTTTCCTGCTCCTGACCCGCGAAACCTCGTACAAGCTGCCTACCCCGCCGCAGATGAACAATCACGGCAACTACATCATTAGCCTGGGTAATCTGTGTCGCTGGCTGGCCACGCAAGCCGAGGAACTGGGGGTGGAGATTTACCCCGGCTTCGCGGCCGCCGAAGTGCTCTACAACGACGACGGCGCGGTCGCCGGCGTGGCCACCGGCGACATGGGCGTCGACCGCCACGGCCAACCGACCGAGCAGTTCGCGCCGGGCATGGAACTGCGCGCCCGCTATACCCTGTTCGCCGAAGGTTGCCGCGGCTCGCTGACTAAGACCCTGTTCGACCGGTTCAAGCTGCGCGAGGGCGTGGACCCGCAGACTTACGGCATCGGCATCAAGGAACTGTGGGAGGTCGACCCGGCCCAGCACCAGCCGGGCAAGATCATCCACACCGTCGGCTGGCCATTGGACGCCAGCACCTATGGCGGCTCCTTCCTGTATCACCTGGAGAACAACCAGGTGTCGGTGGGTTTCGTGATCGGTCTCGGCTACGCCAACCCGCATCTGTCGCCGTTCGACGAGTTCCAACGCTTCAAGACCCATCCCGACATCCGGCCCACCTTCGAGGGCGGTCGGCGCATCGCCTACGGCGCGCGTGCCATCTCGGCCGGCGGCATCCAGTCGATTCCCAAGCTGACCTTCCCCGGCGGCCTGCTGATCGGCGACACCGCCGGTTTCCTCAACATGCCCAAGATCAAGGGCACCCACACCGCGATGAAGTCGGGGATGGTGGCGGCCGAGGCGGTGTTCGCGGCGGCGGGAGCCGGGCGCGGCGCCGACGAGGTGAGCGAGTATCCCGAGCGGCTGCGCCAAAGCTGGCTGTGGGAGGAACTGTACGCAGTCCGCAATATCAAGCCGTCGTTCAGTTGGGGGCTGTGGGCGGCGATCGCCTATTCGGCGCTGGATACCTACGTGTTCCGGGGCAAAGCGCCGTGGACTTTCCACCACAAGCCGGATCATGCCAAGCTGAAGAAAGCCAGCGAGTGCCCGAAGATCGAGTATCCCAAGCCGGATGGCGTGGTGAGCTTCGACAAGTTGTCCTCGGTGTTCATCTCCAATACCAATCACGAGGAGGATCAGCCCTGTCATTTGACGCTGAAAGATCCGGCCGTGCCGATTCGGATCAATCTGGCGTTGTACGACGCGCCCGAGCAGCGCTACTGCCCGGCAGGGGTTTATGAAATCGTCCGGGATGCCGACAACAATCCACGCTTGCAAATCAACGCTCAGAACTGCGTCCACTGCAAGACCTGCGATATCAAGGACCCTACCCAGAACATCAACTGGATCACTCCGCAAGGCGGCGGTGGGCCCAATTATCCGAATATGTAGTTGTGATCCATCGCCGGCTTGCCGGCGATGGATAATCAGCGCTTCTGAAGCTCGAGCCGGCTTTTACGTTTTCTCCGCCTGGCCCGCTTCACCCAACCGCCCTACGCCCCGGTGGTAATGAATGTGATCAGGCGACACCACCCCGCCGGAAATGATGAACGTCATGGCCTCGTCCACCGCCCAGTCGGTTGTGGTCACCTTGTTGAGCGGAATGATTTCCAGATAACCGGAGGTCGGATTCGGCGTGGTCGGCACGTAGACCGCCGCCAGCTCCTCGCCCGTTTCCTCATCCCGCAGCACATGGGTCACGAACCCGACGGCTTTCATTCCCGGCGAGGGAAATTCGATCAGCACCACCCGCTGAATCTGGGTCGGCTCCTGTTGCAGCGATTGGACCAGTTTCCGGGTCGAGCCGTAGATAGTCTGCACCACCGGTAGCCGGTGCATGAGCGCTTCGAAGCCGGCGATCAGCCGTCGCCCCACCACCCGGGTCGCCGTCCAGCCCAGCAGATACAGGCCGATCAGGGTGATCAGCGCCGCCAGCAGGTTTTGGAACCAGGGGGTAAGCAGCCAGTCGGATAAAATCGGCAGTTCGTCGTGAATGGCGCTGGCCAGCCCGCGCGCCCACGGCATTCCAATCCGGGTCAACTGGCCCAGTACGAACCCAAACACCAGCCAGGTGATCCAGACCGGGATCACCGTCAGGATGCCGGTCACCAGATACCGTTGCGCGTGCGGCGGCAACTTGTGATGATGTGTAACCTTTGCCATCGTTTTCAGCCTCGAACGAACCGTTT
>CAVRCC010000019.1:0-51763 GCA_963719395.1 uncultured Gammaproteobacteria bacterium
TTAGATGCGGCTTCAAACCGGTTTGACCACCACCTCGTTACGCAGATAGACAGGCAAGGCCCGTTCCGCCGGCGCCCATTCGCGGCGCCGGGATGGGACGGCCGCCAGCCGGGCGATATCGCCGGCGCGCGGGTAACACTCGCCCCGCCAGCCGCTAACGGTCAGATACCGGGACAGGGTTGCGGCGTACACCGCCCAGCCGCTGCCGGCGCCGAACCATTCCCCCGGCGGCGCGCCGACCGCGGCTGGCGCGCATACCCGCTCCTCGCCCAAGGGTTCGGCATCCCCACCCGCAACTGCGTAAACGCCCCAATAGACCTCGCCCATGCGGGCATCCAGCGCCGCCGCGATGTGCGTCTGGCCGGTTTCCCGCGCCGCGCCCAGCGCCAGGGCGGCCAGGGTGGACACTGGCGCGACCGGCAAATCGGCGGCGAACGCGATGCCCTGGGCGATGCCGACCGCGATCCGCAACCCGGTAAACGCGCCGGGTCCCCGGCTAAACGCGATGGCGTCCAGTTGCATCACGTTTAATTCGGCCTCGGCCAACACCGTTTCGATCATCGGCAGGATCAGGGCGGCATGGCGGCGCGGCGCCCATTCGTAGCGCTCCAGCACGACGCCGTCCACCCACACGGCAGCGGAACAGGCTTCGGTGGCGGTATCCAGCGCCAGCAGTTTCACCAGAGCGCCTCCACCCGGACCCCGACGGTCATGGGCGCATCTCGTACTTCTGCAACAGCTCGCCCGATTCCTTGGTTCGATTCCGCAACTCGTCAGCGTTGCCGCGTTCCTGTTCGTACCAGGCCGGCTCGCCCGGCTGAACGGCTGAACTGGCTGGACTGGCTGGATTTCTTTTTCTGATATGCTGGACTGGCTGGATTGGCCGCATCGGTTGGTCCGGCTGGACTGGCTGGATCGGCCGTATCGACTGGTCCGGTCGGACTGGCTGGACTGGCTGGACTGGCTGGACTGGCTGGACTGGCTGGACTGGCTGGATCGGCCGTATCGGCCGGATTGGCTGGACTGGCTGGACTGGCTGGACTGGCTGAGAATCACCTGGCTGCTGATTCTCCCATCGTCCTCGATCCTCTCCTCTGTTTCGGCCAGGCTGTTCCCACTGGCCACGGCCTTTATCCCACCGGCGGCGACTATCTCGCTGGCCACGGTCTCCATCCCACTGATCATGATCATTCCGCCACTGCCCACGATCTCCATCCCATGAGTCACGATCATCCCGCCACCGCCCACGGTTTCTATCCTGCTGGCGATAACCGTCCCGCTGGCGATAACCGTCTCGGTAATAGCCATCTCGCTGATAGGGGCCTTCCCACTGGCCACGGTCATCCTGCCCATATCCCCTATCCCAACCATCGTAGTAGCCATCATCTTCGGGCAGGGTGGCGCATCCGCCGAGGATCAGCGCGCTTCCCAACCCTAGTAGAATAAAACGAATGAATTTATTCATTGCTGCGTTACTCCCTCACGAGGCTATTCGAAAAGCCGCTACCGTCTCCAATCGGGGACATCCTCATCCTCATCGGAATCCCAACCGGACCGACGACCATCACCACGCGGGTGCGTAGCGCGCCAGATATCGCGCACGTTGACATACCACGCACCGCGGTGAAACTGACCCACGCTCTCCAGATCCACCCATCCCCAGTCTTTACCGACCTTAATTTTGTAATTCGGCCGAACCCTGATCCGATCCTCGTCTATTGCCAGAAAAGCCGATTCCCCTGGTTCGATCATCCAGTAATCACCGATCCGCTCGCGCTGGTGCGTCCACATGGTGACTTTAACTGGATCCCGCCAGTCGTTGGTGACCTGAATTTCGCCGCGATGCCAGTCGCGGGAACGCTCCGGCCCGTATGGCGAGAAATCGTCCTGTGCGACGGCTCCGGGCGGAACCAGGAATAGCATGGTCACCAAGATAGTAAGAACATGGATGATTTTCGTCATACTAAAGATTCCTCTGATGCAATCTTGAAGTGGCTGGACATTCAAGATGGAGCATCCTTAATTCAGCCTGAACGCGGGCGTGCTTGGCGAGGTTTCTTCGGATCCCAGCTTTAGGACTGCGAGCCGCTCTCGGCTCGCTCCCGTTCCCGGGTCCGTAACCATCCGGGACGAGCCAGCAATCGATCGGCATAAGCGGTCAGATTGTCATGCTCCAGCGGCAGCTTACAGGCCTGCGCCCACGCCAGGGTATGGGCGATCAGGATATCCGCGGCGGTGAAACAGTTATCGACAAAGAACTCCCGCCGGCCGAGGCCCACCGCCAGCACCTTGGCCGCCACCGCAAATTCCCAGCGCGTGGTGTCTAATACCGCCGGAACCCGCCAGCGTTCGGGCAGGGTGAAGGTGTGCTTGGTCAGGGTCCACAGCGGTTGTTCCAGTTCGCTCAGGACAAAATAGCACCACTGATCGTAACGGGCGCGCTCCTGAGAACCGACTGGCGGCGTCAGTCGGGATGAGGGGAAACGATCGCCGATATAGGTACAGATCGCCGCCGACTCGGTCAGGATGAATTCGCCATCCACCAGGGTCGGCACCTTGCCGCCGGGATTGAGCGCCAGATACTCCGGTTGCCAGCCGGCCCCGGCCCGCAAATCCACCGCGACGTACTCATACTCCACGCCGGCCTCTTCCAGCGCCCATAGCACCCGACTGGACCGGGTGTTCGTGCAACCGTAAACCGTCAACATGAGCGGAGCCACTCCTCTTAGGTTACCGACTTAGGACTCAAGTTCTCGTTTGCGCCGACTGGCCGGTCTGGCCTCGCGGTCGGCGGGGCTGATCCTGGCGCTCCTGGGCGTTTTCTCGCCCGCTCCCGTTTTGGCCGGCGCCGGGCGTTTCCTGGCTCGATCCGGCTCGGACGGACCGAGGCGACTGATGTTTAACGGACACTGCCGCACCCGCACCTTCTTGAGATGCTGGAAGATCTCTTCGGGCATGCCAGCGGGTAGGTCCACAGTGCTGTAGTCGTCGTGAATCTCGATGCGGCCAATATAGCGGCTTTCGATACCGGCTTCGTTGGCGATGGCGCCGACGATGTTCTGCGGGGTCGCGCCGTGCTGGTGGCCCACTTCGAGCCGGTAGCGCATCGACTCAAGGTCGGCGGACTCCCTCAGTCGCTCCCGCCGCGCCGGCGGCCGGGCGTCCGGCTCGGTGCGGTCGCGCGCGGCGTCGGCTGGTTGTGATCGGGCCGGCTGCGCGAAAGCCGGCTTTGGATCGACCGCTTCCGGCGCCTGGAGCGGGCGGTCGCGCTGCATCAGATAGGCCAGCGCGGCAGCGATGTCGCCAGCGCCAATATCCTGTTCCTGTTCGATCTGGCCGATCACTTCGTGGAAAAAGCTCAGTTCCTGCGCGGCCAGGGTGTCGAGGATTTTCTGCTTGAACCGGGTCAGGCGATGACCGGCAATCGCAGCTTGGGACGGTGGCTGCATCGGCGTGATCGGCTGGCGGGTCGCCTTTTCGATCACGCGCAGCATCCGCATCTCGCGGGGCGCGACGAACAGGATTGCGTCGCCCGCGCGACCCGCGCGGCCGGTGCGACCGATACGGTGGATATAGGCTTCGGTATCGGAGGGGATGTCGTAATTGATGACGTGGCTGATCCGCTGCACGTCCAGCCCCCGCGCCGCCACGTCGGTCGCGACCACGATGTCGAGGCCGCCGCCGCGCAACTGTTCGATGGTCTTCTCGCGTAACGCCTGGGTCATGTCGCCGTGCAAGGCGGCGCTGGGATAACCCCGCGCCTCCAGCCGTTCCGCCAGTTCGGTCGCGGCGATCTTGGTGCGCACGAAAATGAGCACGGCGTCGGTATCCTCCACTTCCAGCACCCGGGTCAGGGCGTCGAGCTTGTGCTGGACGCCAACCTGGCAGTAGCGCTGCTGGACCGTGGCGACGGTGGCGGTGCGGGTTTGAATCTTGACTTCGCGGGGGTCGCGCAGATGGCGGTGCGCCACCCGGCGGATCGGTTCCGGCATGGTGGCGGAAAACAGGGCGATCTGCCGTTCGGGCGGGGTGCGTTCGAGAATCCAGTCCACGTCCTCGATAAAGCCCATGCGCAGCATTTCGTCGGCCTCGTCCAGAACCACGCTGCGCAAACCGTCCAGCGTCAGAGTTTCCCGACGCAGGTGATCCATGATCCGGCCCGGCGTGCCGACCACCACATGGACTCCACGCCGCAGATGGCGAAGTTGGAGGCTCATGCTCTGACCGCCGTAAATGGGCAGGACGTGAAAGCCGGGTAAATGGCGAGCGTAACTCTGAAACGCCTCGGCGACCTGAATCGCCAGCTCGCGGGTGGGCGTCAGCACCAGCACCTGCGGCTGGCGGTCGGTCAAATCCAGCCGTTGCAGCAGCGGCAGGGCGAACGCGGCGGTCTTGCCGGTGCCGGTTTGGGCCTGGCCGATCAGATCGTGGCCGGCGAGAAGATGGGGGATGCAGGCGGCCTGGATCGGCGAGGGCGCTTCGTAGCCCACGTCCTTCAAGGTCTGGAGCAACGGGGGCGAGAGGGCCAATTCTTCAAATTGCGTGATGGGGTCTGACATGAACAACCATACCTTACTGAAAGAGGATCGCCCGCACGGGGCGATTTGGAGAGAAATCAAAACGACAACGACAGCACTTGCCGTTCGGCGCGGGACTTCAATGCGAACAGGTCACAGCCCGCCGGCGGCGAAACTTGGCGATGATGTGCCAGCGCCAGAGCAGATGGGCGACACAGAAGGTCAGGATACCGGCCACCACGGCCGTCGCCATCGAACCGACCAAAAAGGGCAGCCCAACATCGCCGGCTTTTTGCAACAGCCAGTCGAGCGAGGGTTCGAACGCCCAGTTTTCCGGCGACCTCCCCAGCAGCCAGGTACCGAAGCGGTAGTTGACGAAGGCGATGGGCGGGATCGTCAGCGGATTGGTGATCCACACCATGGCCACCGCCACCGGCAAATTAAACCGCAGCCAAGCGGCGGTGGCGGCGGCCAGCAGCATCTGCCAGGGAAAGGGGACGAAGGCGTAAAACGCGCCGGCCGCCAATCCCCGCACCGTAGAGCGACGGTTGAAATGCCACAGGCGCGGATCGTGGAGCAGATCGCCCAGAAAGCGCAGGTTCTTATGGGCGCGCAGCTTCTGGTGATCGGGCAGATAGCGTTGGAAAAACGATTTCATGGTGGGCTTCGGACGGAACCGGTCATTAGGCGAGAACTTCGACCTGCGGACGCCGGGAAAAATTCGGACCGCCGCATGATGATGTCAAGACTATACCGCTGTTACCGGGCTGCTGGCTATTCGTAGGGCACTCTTCAACGCGGTGCGAACTCAAAGGAATCGTAAAATAGTTGGTCGGCGGCTAAACCCCGCGTGACGAACGCCACTTTGGCAGCTTCGATCATCGGCGGCGGGCCGCTCATGTAGACATCGTAACCGCTCAGGTCGGGATAATCGGCGGCGATTGCTTCGTGTACCCAGCCGGTGCGGCCTTCCCAGCTATCTTCCGGGCGCGGCTCCGACAACACCGGCGTGTAACGGAAGTTTGGATATTCCTCCTCCCACCGGCGTGGCAGTTCGTCCAGGTAAAGATCTGCCCTCGCCCGCGCGCCCCAGTACAGGTGTAGCGGCCGATCCAACCCGATATGGAAGGCATGCTCCAGCATTCCCTTCAAGGGTGCGAAGCCGGTGCCACCGCCGATCAGGAGGATGGGGCGCGGCGAGTCCTCGCGCAGGAAAAACGTCCCCAGCGGCCCCTGAAAGCGTAGCAATGCCTTGTCCTTCATCCGCTCGAACACATAGCCGGTGAAGAAACCGCCCGGCACATGGCGCACGTGCAGTTCCAGAAAATCGTCGGCATGGGGCGGATTGGCCAGTGAGAAACCGCGCCGCCGACCATCGGCCAGCAGAATGTCCACGTACTGCCCGGCCAGAAATTGCAGGCGCTCGGTGTTCGGCAATTTCAGGAACAGCCGCATCACGTCCGGGGCCAACAATTCCCGCCGTTCGACCCGGCACGGCAGGGTCCTGACCGCAATGTCCTGGCCGGCCTTGATCTCGCGCGCCTCGATCACCAGATCCGAACGCGGTCGGGCCTGGCACAGCAGCGCCTTACCCTCGGCTTGCTCACGCTCGCTGAGGGCGGGTGGTCGGCCATCGGGATAGCTCACCTCGCCGGACAGGATCGTGCCCATGCAGGAACCACAGGTCCCGTTGCGGCAACCGTAAGGCAGCACGCTACCCTTCTCGCGCAGGGCGGCGTCCAGAATCGTTTCGTGCTCGGCAACCTGAAATTGGTGGCCGCTGTTCTTGAGGGTGATTTGATAGGGCATGATGGAGCAATCAGGGTTGGATGAATCCTGGTCAGCCGGGTTTTATTCCGCGCTGACCTCGTCGGCGTCACAGTAGACCTCGATGCCCAAACGTTGCGCGACCGGCGCGGCGCGCGGGTCGCGCATGGGTGTAATCACGATCCGGCGTTGCGCCTGCCGCTGGTGTTTTTTCTCATAGAAATCGACCTTGCGGGCGAAGGCATGTATGCCCGCCTTGTCCATCGAGGATTTGATTTCGCAGGCGATCAATTGGCCGTTCCTGATGATGATGTCCAGTTCCACCTGCTCGGGCCGGCCAAACACGATCCCTTCGTCATCGTAATCGTTGGATGTTAACCACTTCGACGCCAAAGCTTTTTTCCAGGATACCAGCCAACGCCTTACGAAAGGCAGCCTCGGTTTGCAGGCCCCAACGCGCGCCCAGTGCGCCGATGCTGCGCTCATGCCTGGCGGCCAGCGCCATGATCTCCTCGTGCATGCGGTCGAAGCGTTCTTCCCATTTGCGGTTCTGCTCCTCCCCCTTGCGAGTCTGCTCGTCCCAGCGACGGCTATAGTCCTGGAACAATCCCTCCCACTTACGATCTTGCGTCTGGGTGTACTCCTCCCACTTGCGGGTTTGCGCTTCCCGGTCCCGGCGCAATTCGTCGAGTACCCGGTCGAACCGGCTTTCGGTCTCCCGCCGTTCGGCAAACTCGCCGCGCGTTAGGCGGAGTATCCAATCCTGGATTTCTGGATCCTGCCGTAGTAGCTCCGGCAATATCTGTCGTACTTGATCGCGAAGTTCCTCGGTGATCATCGTCGCTCCCGAGCTGAGTAGTAACCGGTTGGAATGAATGCAGGCCGGTCAAGTTCAGCGCGCGCCATCAATCCGACGACCGTCCTCTGCCTACCCATGCCTCGGCGACTTTGCGGATGCCACGGGCGATATCGACGAATGCCGCGTCCTGATCCGGCCAACTCTTCACCGGTTTGGCGTCCTTGGGGAGCGCCTGGAGCTTGCCGAACGGGGCGCCGGTCCAGTCGGTTTCCCGCAGGATGATGGGAATGACGCAGGCCACGCCGGCTTCGTGACGCTCCATGGCGCGTTTCAATTCGATATCCCAGCAGTAATCGGAGGCGATGAAATCCGGGCTGATCAGCAACAGGATGAGATCGGCGCTTTCCAGATGCGCGGAGATCTGCGTCGCCCATTCGCTGCCGGCGCTGATGTCGCGGTCGTGCCAGTCCTGGAGGATGCCTTGACGTTTCAGCAGCTTGAGGTGCGTTTCCAGCCGCTCTCGCAGGGCTTCGTCTTCGTGGGCGTAGGAGTAGAACAGTTTGATGGGGCCACTCACCTTGGGGCGGAGTGGCTGAGGCGAGGGAGGCGCGGCGGCGACGTTAAGGGCGTTCAGTTCGTCTTCGAGCTTGAGGAGTTCTGCTTCCACCTGGCGGCGGTCGTTTTCGGTTTCCTGGATGATGGTATCCAGGCGCAGTTTCTCTTCGGCGCGGGTTTCGTCATCCTGCTGCTGGGATACGGCCTGGAGTTTCCGGGTCAGCCGGTCCCGGCGATTCTGAAGTTCCTGAATGCGGGTTTGCAGGATTTGCTGGCGGCTGTTCATGGGAAACGCTCCTTGAGCTGGTTGAGGGTCCATTCCACCCGCTCGCCGACGCCTTCCACGTCTTGCACCTGGCGGTAGAATGCTTCCAGGTCGGTCCGGTCCTGGGGATTGCGGCTGCCGCCCAGGCGGATCAGCAGGAGATCAATGGCGCGGTAGGCGGCGTGGCGGAACAGCGGTTCCCGGCTGGCTTGGCGCTCGGCGTGCAGGCGCTTGAGCAGCTTCACATTCCCCGCCTGGCTCAGACCCGTCCAGGCGCCGGCGCGCACGTCGGCGAGATCGTGGGACAACAGCGCGAAGCCTTTGCCGTTGGGGTCAATGCGGGCGATGGCCTGGGCTAGCAAGAAGGCCCAGTGGCGTTGCGGTTCAGCGGCTTTGAGTTGCGCTGCCCACTGCTTGCCTTGCTCTTCGTTGAAATCGGGGCGTTCGGAGTCCCGGATCCGGCGCCATTCACGGAATTGTTTTTCGAGTTGTGCCAGCCGGTCGGAAAGCAGCGGCAAGGCTTGTGAGTGGGCTCTTTCGCCCAGTCCGCCCAGCACTTGATAGGCCCGTAAACCAAGAACTTGTTCGTCCTTTTTGACAGCCTCCAGAATGATCTGAATGGCGTCTTTCGTACCGATAGTCTTCAGTGCGGTGAGTGCCGCCAAACGGGTAGGGACAGGGGTCCGGCCATCGAGAACGGCAGTGCGGAGAACCGGAACGCTGTCGGCCGAGGCGATCTCTCCTATTGCTTCGGCGGCGGCCGTCCGAGTGTGAACATTTGAGTCCTGCAACAGGGCATGAAGCTTCGGCAAGGCATTATGAGCCTGGATTAGCCCGAGTGATTGAATAGCGCTCAGTTTGACATCCTGGTTCTTGTCTTCAAGCAGCTTCCTAAGCCATTGTTTGCCAACCGATGTAGGGAGCGTATCCAATATTTCAGCGACCTGCCTTCTGGTATAGCTGTCCTTGCTATTGGCAAAATCGATCAATAAAGACAACCCATCGTCACGGTTGAATTTCGATAAGATAACCGCTGCGGCGAGTTTAACCGCTCGGGTTTCTGCTGGTTTACTCAAGATGGCTGCTGCGGCATCAGTAACTTGCGTATCGCCAATTTTGCCCAAGGCTAATAACGCCTCCCGTCGTACCAATCCGTCTTCGTCCTTGAGCCGCTGCAGCAGCAGCTTGACCGCGTGGGTGTCGCCCAGTTGACCTAGCGTCCAAGCGGCAGTCTGGCGCACATTCGCATCCCCATCGGCCAACCCTTGCAGCAACGATTCGACCGCGCGGGCATCGCCCAGTCGGCCCAGCGCGCCGGTGGCAGTCTGGCGCACATTCGCATCCCCATCGGCCAGCCGTTGCAGCAACGGTTCGACCGCGCGGGCATCACCCAAACGGCCTAATGCCTCAGCGGCGGCTTGGCGCACATTCGCATCCCCATCGGCCAGCCGTTGCAGTAACGGTTCGATCACGCGAGCATCGCCCAAATGGCCTAATGCCTCAGCGGCAGCCTGGCGCACATTCGCATCCCCATCGACCAGCCGTTGCAGCAACGGTTCGATCACGCGAGCATCGCCCAAATAGCCTAATGCCTCAGCAGCGGCTTGGCGCACATTCGCATCCCTATCGGCTAACCATGGCAGCAGCAGCTCGACCGCGCGGGCATCGCCCAGTCGGCCCAGTACCCAGGCGGCGGCTTGGCGCGCATTCGCATCCCCATTGGCTAATCGTGGTAGCAGTAGTTCGACCGCGCGGGTATCGCCCAGTCGACCCAGCGCTTCGCCGGTGGCCCGGCGCACACTCACATCCCCATCGGCCAACCCTTGCAGTAACGGTTCGACCGCGCGGACGTCGCCCAGTCGACCCAGCGCTTCGCAGGCGATCCAGCGCACGATTGCATCCGTATCGGTCAACCGTTGTTGCAACGGTTCGACGGCGCGGGCGTCGCCCAATCGGCCCAGCGCTTCGCCAGCGGCCCAACGCACGTTTACATCCGCATCAGTTAGCCGTTGCAACAGCGGTTCGACGGCGCGGACGTCGCCCAATCGGCCCAGTGCCCCGGCAGCGGCCTGGCGCACGTTTACATCCGCATCAGTTAGCCGTTGCAACAGCGGTGCGACGGCGCGAGCGTTGCCCAATCGGTCCAGCACTCCGGCAGCGGCCTGGCGCACATTCGCATCCCTATCAGCCAGCCGTTGCAGCAACGGTTCGACCACGCGGGCGTCGTCCAGTCGGCCCAGCGCCCCGGCAGCGGCCTGGCGCACATTCGCATCCCTATCAGCCAGCCGTTGCAGCAGCGGTTCGATCACGTCCAGTCGGCCCAGCGCTTCGCCGACGATCAAGCGCACATTTGCATCCTCATCGGTCAGCCGTTGCAGCAGCGGTTCGACCGCGCGGGTGTCGCCCAGTTGCCCCAGTGCCCCGGCAGCGGCCTGGCGCACATTCGCATCCCTATCAGCCAGCCGTTGCAGCAACGGTTCGACCACGCGGGCGTCGTCCAGTCGGCCCAGCGCCCCGGCAGCGGCCTGGCGTACATTGCATCCCAATCAGCTAGCCGTTGCAGAAGCGGTTCGACCGCGCGGGCGTCACCCAGTTGGCCCAGTACTCCAACAGCAGCTTGGCGCACGTCCGCATCCCAAATGAACAACAGCTGCAGCAGCGGTTCGACCGCACGGGTGTCGCCTCGTCGGCCCAGCGACTTAGCAACTACCAGCCGTATTTCCGGCTTTGGATCAGTCTGGAATTTCAGCAAAGACTCAGCAATGCCTTCCTCACGTACTGTACCTAAAGCAAGGATGATTTGCTCTTTAAGATCAGGATTATTAGTTTGCTCCAATTTTTCCAATAAAATTTGAACAGCCTGCGAAGATAAAAAACCTTTCAATCTATTAATGATTTCATTAGAGCGTTGCATATCGTATTCAGAAATAGAATTTTTTGCTAGTGCCAACGCTTTATGGGTCTGTCCATCCTGCCAATAAGCCGCTATTCTTTCATTGAGTGGCAAATTGCTGATCAACTCCCGATTTAAACCATAATAATCAATGATTACTTTTTTAACAAACAGCTTATCTGGTTCAAGTTGTGAACGCAGATAACCCGTTTCTGCAATATAATGCTGCGGATCCAGAATATTGGGACTGCCTATCTTGCCTTGATAAAGCTCGATACCGTCAGAAACAATTCGCTTGGCGTTCAACCGCAAGGTATAGTTTGCTGTAAGATCATAGGCACCATATAACGTAAAACCACTAATTAAAATAATGCAAACAAGAAAAAATATCCATTTTCTAAGCTGTTGAGCTTTGTAGACTTCGTTCCACTCTTCGAACGGCTGGGAAAAAAGATCGTGATACAACTCATACCAGAACACGCCCTGCCGGGACTGCCGCCGCAGAATGCGGCTGGTTTCCAGTCGATCCAGCACCTTGCCCAAGGCTTCCCCGGTGACGCCCAGCAACTGGGCCAGATCGCCCGCCGTGTACGCCATCTTGGTGCCGCGCCGGGTGATCAGATGATCGAACGCTTTGGAGGCCAGTTTTTTGTCGCCTGACGAAAACCCACCGATAATGCTTTCCACATAGTTTTTGAGAATACCCGCCGCCCGACCTTTACCCTGATACGTTTGCAGTCGCAGCGAGCGGTCCGGATTGTGCTGTTCGGCTTCCCAGAGCTGCGAGCAGACGATCTGTAAATAGGCGGGCTCCACTGTGTCCAGCTCTTCAGCGACCGGGATAGTGGGCAAACCCCGCTGTTCACGGGCCGCCAGATCCTTGAGCAATGCTTCCAGCAGTGCCGGCTCAAAGCGAAAACCCACCCGCTGCGCCGGCTCCTCGATGGCTTTGCGGGCATTGATTTGGTCCAGCCGCTCCAGCCGGTAAAAATTTTCAAACAGCAGCGTGGGCAGGATCGGTTTGAAGACGTTCAGTTCCAGCGCGAAATCTTCGCGCATGGCGATCACCACGGCGATGGGCGCGTCCCGGTCGGTGACGACCGCCGACAGTTGCTGGATGAACGGTTTGAAATCGGCGGTGTAACGCTGATACTGAAAAAATTCCTCGAACTGATCCAGCACCACCACCAGCGGCTGCCGAGTGAACAGGGCGCAAAAGCCGAAAAATTCGTTGAGGGATTGTTCCCGCAACTCAGCCGGCAGCGCCACGTTTTCCAGCAGGCTTTGCTGTTGAAGCGTCTTGAGAACCTGCTGTTTCAAGCCGTCCAGGGGCGGCGAAACCCAATCGTTGTAATAAACGCCGTCGCGGTTTTCGTGGCGGGGATCTTTCAATCGCGGCAGCACGGCCGCCTGTAGCAGCGAACTCTTGCCGACCCCGGACGCGGCGAACAACAGGGTGAGTTTGTTCGCCAGAATCTTATCGATCAGAATCCGGCATTCCGTCTCGCGGCCAAAGAAATTATCGTGATCCTGTTCCTCGTAAGGACGCAGACCTTTGTAGGGAGACGGCACAGCGGCGGGAGCGATGGAGGCATTCATTGCAGATACTCCTCCAACCCGCGCACGAATTCGGTCAGTTCGAGCCCGTAGCGATGCACGCCCCGCGAATCCCAGTAGGCACGCACGAAGGGATCGGTATCCTCGGTGATCACCCGGGCCGGTTCGTATTGCTGATGGCGGCGTTTATCCAGAATGCCATTGACCAACAGACGATCTTCCCAATGGCGGGGTGAATAGCCCAGGAAAAACAACCCGCGCGCGGCAAACTGTTTCACCAGGTAGTTGGGAATCAACCGGTCCATGTGGCGGGCGAAGGTGAAATAATTTTCTTCGGCCAGCGTCAGGATATTGTGCTGATACGCCATTGGCTCGTGGACGGCATTGCAGTAACCCCGGATTTTATAAATCAGCGCATAGCCGTTCTCGATCAACTTGAGGCTGGACAGTTCCTCCTCCAGCCGCAGGAAATCCGGCGCCTCCCGATCCGAGTAATGCACGATCACATTGCCCAGTTCGCGGTCGGGCGGGCTGGAAAGAATGACGGAGGCAATCAGCGCATATTTTCTGCCCGCCTGTTGTAACTGATGTTCCAGAAACAGATCGTAATTGGCGGAAATCAGCACCAGCGGTTGCTCGATCCGGGCCAGCAACCGGTAAAGGGAAATATCGGGAGCAGGAGTTCCGACAAGAGTTTCGAGATGGCGCACCAGCGATGACCGGCCGTACTCCGGCTTCATTTGATAGTATTCCGCGATCATCGACAGGGAATCGGCATAACCCTGGTAATGCGCCTGTTGCGCCAACTCGGGCACGAGAGTTTCCAGGGGAGCCGGACCTTGCAGCAGATGGAGAATGTCCGAGCCCAGAAACAGCACGATTTCACCACGTTTCAGGCGGTCGGCCAGAGCGCGGTAATCCGGTTCCTCCTTGGCGCTGGCCGTCGTCAGCGCCTGCCAGGTGGTCGTGAAGTCGTCGGCGGACAGATGGCCCTCCAGGAAATCCTCCACGATGCTCACCAGCGTCTCATCTTGGCCGCCCGTTTCGACCATCCGCCGCAAATGGGTAATCACCGTTGGGTAAATCGGCTTGATTTCCGCCAGCCGGCGGGTCAGGCGCTTGATGTACTCGGTAAGCTGTTGGGAATGCTGGAGCCGCGCTGCGAGTCGGCCGATTTCGTCGGCGGTCTGGGGATCGTCGGGTTTGAGACGGCGGATTTCCCGCCAGGTCTCAAGTGCTTCCTTGAATGCCTTGTTGCGCTCCAACTGGCGGGCTTCCTGTTCCAGACGCGATAACTGCTGTTGCGCCTGCTCCACTTCCAGCGCCCGCCATTGTTGTTCTACAGTTTGGCGTTCCTGTTCCCGTTCTTCGAGCAGGGCTCCGATTCTGATTTTGTCTTCAGATCGTGTTTCGTAGTCATAGTCCTTCTTCAATCCTTCAATAACAGCAGAGAGCCGCCCGAATCGCTCTTTGGATTCATTGATTTTTTGTTCCAGTCGTTGGTCTTGAGACATAGTTTTATCATTTCATCCATCATACGACGTTGGGCTTCGCAAGCTCAGCCCAACCTACCAAGAGTTCAATATCTATCGAGAAATGATCGCATTCACTCATTCAACACCTTCGGCAAGGCATTGCGGGCGTTGGCGTGGAAAATCACCGTGGCCGGGTAGCGACCTCGTCTGGCACCGAGGTCTTTCCATTAGATGCGTTGCGCCACGCCGCGCGCCGTCGCCAGCGGCAGGAACAGCTTCAGCGCCTGGTCGGGCAGGTGAATAAAGCCATGATGCTGGTAGAACGCCACGGCGGATTCATCCTTGGCATCAACTATCAGAGCATAGGCGGCGATTTCGGAGCGCAGGGCGCGCTCCAAGGCATCGGCCAGCAAGGCACCCCCCAAACCCTGGCCCTTGAAGTGTTGATCAACAGCCAACCGCCCCAGGCGGATGGCGGGCACGGAGGGGTAGCGCGGGAGTTTCCTGCTCAGACTCGCCGGCAGGTCGGAGAGCAGCACGCTGGCCGAAGCTAAAGTATAGAAACCCGCAATGCGTTGTTCGCCCGTCAGCGCCACGAAGCACGCCGTTACCCGCCGGCGGATATCCTGCATGACGTGATCCCGGAAATAGCGGTCCAGCGGCTCGGAACCGCTGTGAAAACCGGTGCGGTCATGGCGATTTTCCAGGGGCGCAACCTGGAACAGCGCGCCGCTCATTCGGCAATCACGAGTTTTCGGCGGCGGGCAAAGGCGCGCTCCAGGGCCAAGCTAGAGGGCGGCGGTGATAGCAGCGCCCGCGCGAAACACTCCTGATCGGTCAGGGACAACCGGATGACCTCGGCCTGTTCGATGGCCCGCTGGGCGGCTTCCTGCACGGCAGCCACCACGAAATCGGTCATGGTGCGCCCCTGCAGCTCGGCGGCTCGCTTGAGCAGGGCATGTAGCTCAGGACTGATCCGGGCTTCCAGACGCGCGGTAGGCGTTGCAATAGGCATGGCGACATTCCTCCTGGGAATATGATACGGCAATTTGCCGTATATATCCAAAATAGCGTTAGATGCCGTCGGCAGCGAAGGCTTCCCTACAGCCCCAACTCTCCCCACAGCTTATCCACCCGCTGCTTCACCTCCGCGCTCATCGCCAGCGGCCGGCCCCATTCGCGCGTGGTCTCGCCCGGCCATTTGTTGGTGGCGTCGAAGCCGATCTTGGAACCCAGACCCGACACCGGCGAGGCGAAGTCCAGATAATCGATCGGCGTATTTTCGATCATCACCGTATCCCGCGCCGGATCCATGCGCGTCGTCATGGCCCAGATTACGTCCTTCCAGTCGCGGGCGTTCACCTCCTCGTCCACCACGATCACGAACTTGGTATACATAAACTGACGCAGAAACGACCACACGCCTAGCATCACCCGCTTGGCATGCCCCGGATACTGCTTGCGCATGGACACCACCGCCAGCCGGTAGGAACAGCCCTCCGGTGGCAGGTAAAAATCCACGATCTCGGGAAACTGCTTCTGCAAGATCGGCACGAACACTTCGTTCAGCGCCACGCCGAGAATGGCCGGCTCGTCCGGCGGCCGGCCGGTATAAGTGCTGTGGTAGATCGGATTCTCGCGATGGGTGATGCGGTCGATGGTGAACACCGGGAAGCGGTCGACTTCGTTGTAATAACCGGTATGGTCGCCGAACGGTCCCTCCAACGCGGTCTCGCCGGGGGCCAGATGCCCCTCCAGCACGAATTCGGCCGAGGCCGGCGCCTGCAACTCGCTGCCCAGGCATTGCGCCAGCTCGGTGCGGGAACCGCGCAGCAGACCGGCGAACGCATATTCCGACAGGGTATCCGGCACCGGCGTCACCGCCGCCAAAATCGTCGCCGGATCAGCGCCCAGCGCCACGGCAATGGGAAACGGCTCTCCGGGCCGGGCCTGTTGCCATTCGCGGAAATCCAGCGCCCCGCCGCGGTGCGACAGCCAGCGCATGATCACCTTGTTGCGACCGATCACCTGCTGGCGGTAGATGCCGAGATTCTGGCGCGGTTTGTTCGGTCCCCGGGTGACCACCAGGCCCCAGGTAATCAGCGGCCCGGCATCCTCCGGCCAGCAGGTCTGGATCGGCAGTCGAGACAAATCGACGTCCGCCCCCTCGATCACCCGCTCCTGGCACGGCGGCCGGCCGATCTTTTTCGGCGCCATGTCCAGCACCTTTTTGAAGACGGGCAGCTTCTCCCAGGCGTCGCGCAGGCCCTTGGGCGGCTCGGGTTCCTTCAGAAAGGCCAGCAACTTGCCGACCTCGCGCAGCGCGTCCACGCCATCCGCCCCCATGCCCAGCGCCACCCGGCGCGGCGTGCCGAACAGGTTGCCCAGCACCGGAATCGCGTGACCCTTGGGGTGCTCGAACAGAATCGCCGGTCCGCCGGCGCGTAGCACCCGGTCGCAAATCTCGGTCATCTCCAGCTTGGGGTCCACGACGACCGGAATGCGCTTGAGTTCGCCGAGTCGTTCCAGTTGGGTGATAAAATCGCGCAAGTCCTTGTATTGCATGAATCATATCTCGGAAGAGCAGGAAGGGACCGAACGGGGCGGCTGGAATAGACATTCTAACAGCGGCGTGAAGTAGCGCGCGCCGGCTTTCAGCAACTAGACTTGTAAAGCCTCGGCAAGCTCGCGAAATCTCCAGCCCAGCCAGCGCGGAATAGGAGGAGCGACCAGCCAGTCGCCCCTACAAGATCGATCGAAGGTCAGACATGCACGGATCATGATTGGCAAGACTATACCGTTCCCCAATAACGCCGTTACTCCCTCCGCGCCCTGCCCCACCCCAGGAGGCGACATGAAGTTTCTGCTCCGCATCGCGGCGGCCATCGACGCGCTCAACACGGCGATCGGCCGCTGGATGACTTGGCTGATCCTGTTCTGTACCCTGACGAGCGCCCTCGCCGCCACACTCCGTTACACCCTCGACTGGGGTTCGAACGCCCTGCTGGAAGCGCAGTGGTTCATGTTTGGGCTGGTCTTTCTATTCTGCTCGGCCTGGACTCTGCGGGAGGGCGGCCACGTCCGCATCGACATCCTGTCTTCCCGACTATCGCCGGTGACCCGGGTCTGGATCGACATTCTCGGGGGGTTGCTGTTCCTGCTACCGGTCTGCCTGCTGATCGCCTACGATTCCTGGAACTTCTTCCTGATCGCCTACCAGACCAACGAGGCCTCGTCCAACCCCGGTGGACTGCTCTGGTGGCCGATCAAGTTCGCGATTCCCGTGGCGTTCGTCCTGCTCAGCCTGCAAGGTCTGTCCGAGATCATCAAGAATATCGCCGCGCTCACCGGCGATCGGCCCCTGCCCGAGTTCAAGGGAGGCCACTGACATGGCCGAGTTCCTGATCGCCAACATGGCGCCGATCATGTTCTCGGCGCTGGTGGTGTTCCTGCTGATCGGCTATCCGGTGGCTTTTTCGCTGGCGGCGGTCGGCATAGCCTTCGGCCTGCTCGGCATCGAACTCGGCCTGCTGACCCCGAACCTGTTGCAAGCGTTCCCGGACCGGGTATTCGGGATCATGAAGAACGAAATCCTGCTGGCGATTCCGTTCTTCACCTTTATGGGGCTGGTGCTGGAACGCAGCGGCATAGCCGAGGATCTGCTCGATACCATCGGCCAGTTGTTCGGCGCCGTCCGGGGTGGGCTGGCCTATGCGGTGATCTTCGTCGGCGCCCTGCTGGCCGCCACCACCGGCGTGGTCGCCGCCTCGGTCATTGCCATGGGCTTGATCTCGCTGCCGATCATGCTGCGCTACGGCTACGACAAAGCGCTCGCCTCCGGCGTGATCGCCGCCTCCGGCACCCTGGCGCAGATCATCCCGCCCTCGCTGGTGCTGATCGTGATGGCCGATGTGCTGGGCCGCTCGGTCGGCGACATGTACAAGGGCGCTTTCATCCCCGGTTTCATTCTGACCGGGCTATACGTCGGCTGGATATTCCTGAACACCCTTTTCCGACCGCACGTTGTCCCCGCCCTGCCGCCGGAAGCCCGGACCCTGCGCGGCTGGGCGCTGGCCCGGCGGGCGGTCGCGGCAATGGTTCCACCGCTGGTGCTGATCTTCCTGGTGCTCGGCAGCATCTTCATCGGCTGGGCCACGCCCACCGAGGGCGGCGCGCTGGGGGGAGTCGGCGCCCTGCTGCTGGCGCTGGGCAAGGGCAAGCTGAACCGCAAAATGCTGGTCGAAGCGATGCATAGCACCGCCAAAATCACCAGCTTCGTCATCTTCATCCTGATCGGCGCCAGCGTGTTCAGCCTGGTGTTCCGCGGCGTCAACGGCGACCTGTGGGTGGAACATCTGCTGCTGGATCTGCCGGGCGGTCAGTTGGGCTTTCTGATCGTGGTGAACACCCTGGTGTTCCTGCTGGCGTTCTTCCTCGATTTCTTCGAGATCAGCTTCATCATCCTGCCGCTGCTGGCGCCGGTGGCGGAGAAGCTGGGCATCGACCTGGTCTGGTTCGGCATTTTGATGGGCGTGAACATGCAGACCTCGTTCATGCACCCGCCGTTCGGCTTTGCCCTGTTCTATCTGCGCAGCGTCGCCCCGCCCACGGTGCGCACCAGCGACATCTACTGGGGCGCGGCGCCGTTCGTGGTGATTCAAGTGATCATGGTGGCGCTGATCATCGCTTTTCCGTCGCTGGTGACCATCGGCCTCGACCGCCCGGTGTATTCAGGCGAATCGGCGCCGGTGCAAATGCTGGCGCCGCAGGACGATCAAGACGGTGCTGGAACCGATTCGCAGCCGGAGGATACCGCTGACCTGTTCAAGCAGGTGGCGCCCAAGCCCGCCCAGTGACACGGAACGCTACATTGCTTGACCGACCCGAAACTCGGGATCCATTGATAGCGCGCGTTTCCGATTCGGGGACCGGATTCACGAATCGGCGGCGGGGGTTAGGGTGTTTGCACTAGTTTTAGTTGCTAGAGTCAGCGCCATGATCCATTAGCACTCAGGCAATAGCCAAAGGAGTATGACGTGAATAACGATACCGAAAAACAGGCGCCCGAATCCGTGGCCAACCCGCTCAGAACCGTGGTGGACAAGGCTCAGGAAGAGGCCGGTAAGGTAGTGGATTCGTTGGTCAGGGAGGGCGAGAAATTGCGGGATCAGACGCTGAAACTGGCGGGGGAAACGGTCGGCGAAGTCAAAGAGCGGGTGGGTGAAGTACGCGATATGGTCGAGGGTGTCAAAACCAGGGCGGCCGATACGCTGGACAATCTGGAACAGTTGTTCGAGGAGCGGGTCGCCCGGGCCTTGAAGCGGCTGGGCGTACCGACCCGCGATGATTTGCAGGGCATCGCCAAGCGGTTGGAAGAGATGAATAGCCTGATCAAGGCGCTGGCCGAGGATCGGGCGGCGGCCGGAGCGGCGGCTCTCCCGGCGAACAAGGACGATCTGAAACTGATCAGTGGAATCGGTCCGGTGCTGGAGGGCAAGCTAAATAGCGCCGGCATCAACACGTACCAGCAAATCGCGGTACTCGCTGACGACGAGATCGAACGGCTCGAATCGGAAGTGATCCATTTCAGCGGCCGCATTCACCGCGATAACTGGATCGGCCAAGCCAAGACCTTGTACCTCAAGCAGCACGGCAAGCCGATCTGAACGAATCAGCAGCGGATGGAAAGCGGGGCCGCTGGCGGACTGTAAGGCCGCGTGGCCCCGTTCGTTATGAGCCGGCTCAAGCGTTGAGGTCGGGAATGAGCTTGCTTTCCAGATGAGCAATCATGTCCTTGAGCATGAGTTTGCGCTTTTTCAGCCGCTTCAGCTCGAGCTCGTCGACCAGGGGATCCTTGGCGAGGCGGGCGATGACGTCATCCAGGTCGCGATGCTCGACGCGCAGTTCGACGAGCCGGTGTCTGTAATGTTCGATGTCACTGGTCTCCATGGTGAGGTTCTCCGGGGAATAGCAGTCGGTGCGACAGGGGGCGAGGATCGGGGCGTGCCGATCCCCGGCTCGAACAGTCATGATGAATGATAATGGGGGAGTCTAGCCCCCCGCCCGGCGTCCGGCAAGGTATCAACCCGGCGCAACCAGGCCGGATTTCAGGTAAAGTCTTCCGCCGCGCGAACGGTTCGCGGGGGAATGACGATGACGGTGACGGTCAGGAAACAGCAGTTTAATTGCAACAAGCTTCAGAAGCGTCTGCGACGGAACGTGGGCCGCGCCATCCAGGATTTCAATATGATCGAGGACGGCGACCGGGTGATGGTCTGCCTGTCCGGGGGCAAGGATTCCTTCGCCCTGCTGGATATCCTGTGCAAGTTGCGAGCGCGGGCGCCGGTACGGTTCGAACTGGTGGCGGTCAACCTGGATCAGAAGCAACCCGGTTTTCCCGAACACGTGCTGCCGGACTATCTGCGGAGCATCGGCGTTCCCTTCCACATCATCGAACAGGACACCTACCGCATCGTCAAGCGCGTGATTCCCGAAGGCAAGACGACCTGCGGGCTGTGTTCGCGGCTGCGGCGCGGGATTCTCTACACCTTCGCCGCCGAGCACGGCATGACCAAGATCGCCTTGGGCCATCACCGCGACGACATCATTGAAACCCTGTTCCTGAACCTGTTCCACGGCGGCAAACTTAAAGCCATGCCGCCGAAGTTGTTGAGCGACGATGGCCGGCATGTGGTGATCCGGCCGCTGGCTTATTGCCGGGAACGCGACCTCGCCGCCTATGCCGAAGTCCGGCAATTTCCGATCATCCCCTGTAATCTGTGCGGTTCGCAGCCGAACCTGCAACGTCAGGCGATTAAGGCGATGTTGCGGCAATGGGAGAAACAGTTTCCGGGGCGGGTGGAGAATATCTTCGCCGCGCTCCAAAACGTGGCGCCCTCGCATCTGGCCGATGCTCGGCTGTTCGCTTTCGCTGGGCTGGGTTCCCGCAACAGCGGCCAGGCGCCGGACTGGCTGCCCGGTGGCCACGATGAGGCGGAGGAGGAGGAGATCGAAGACGAGGCCAGCGGGCCGGCGACCGCCGCACCGCTGGTGGAAATCAGGATGCCCATGCCGCAGGTTCGGCGGGTTTGACGCTGTTTGACGTTCGCTGCTATCGTTGACAACTTTCCAAATTTTGCCAGGAGGAGATAACCGCATGAAAAAACAACTATTGGCGTTGGCGGCGGCGGTCGGTTTGGCGCTGGGCGGCGGGATGGCCCAGGCGGCGGACACGATCAAGATCGGCCTGATGGCGCCGCTGACCGGTTCCTGGGCCAGCGAAGGCCAAGGGATGAAGAAGATCGTCGAGCTGTTGGCCGAGCAGCAGAACGCCAAGGGCGGCGTACTGGGCCAACCGATCGAGGTGGTGACCGAGGACGACGGCGGCGATCCGCGCACCGCCTCGCTGGCCGCGCAACGGCTGACCACCAAGGGTGTGGCGGCGGTGGTCGGCACCTATGGCTCCTCGGTGACCGAAGCCAGCCAGGCGATTTACGATGAAGCCAAAATTCCTCAGATCGCCAACGGTTCCACCGCCATCCGCCTGACCGAAAAAGGCTTCAAGCAGTTCTTCCGCACCGCGCCGCGCGACGACGAGCAGGGCCGCATGGCGGCGCAAACCATCGGCAAGCTGGGCTTCAAAAAAGTCGCCATCCTGCATGATAGCACCTCCTACGCCAAGGGTCTGGCCGATGAGGCCAATGCCCTGTTGCAGAAGAAGGGTACGGAGGTGGTGTTTTTCGACGCTCTGACGCCGGGCGAGCGCGACTACAACGCCATTCTGACCAAGTTGAAGGGCGCCCATCCCGACGTGGTGCTGTTCACCGGCTATTACCCCGAAGCCGGCCTGTTGTTGCGGCAGAAAAAAGCGATGAACTGGTCAGTGCCATTCGTCGGCGGCGACGCCACCAACAACATCGATCTGGTCAAAATCGCCGGCAAAGAGGCGGCCGAGGGCTACTATTTCCTCAGCCCGCCGCAGCCGCAGGATTTGGATACGCCGGACGCCAAGGCGTTCCTGGCCGATTATCAGAAGAAATATAACGATCTGCCTCCCTCGATCTGGGCGGTGCTGGCCGGCGACGGGTTCCGGGTGGCGGTGGCTGGCATCGCGGGCGCCAAATCCACCGATGGCGCCAAGCTCGCCGAATACCTGCACAAGGATCTCAAGAACTTTTCCGGCCTGAGTGGCCCGATCTCCTTCGACGCCAAGGGCGACCGCGAGGGCGAGGTATACCGGGTTTACAAGGTGGATGCCGCAGGGAATTTCGTGTTGCAAAAGCTATAAGTAAGGGCGGGGCTCCCTCCATCGCGGGAGGGGGCACCACAACCGCCTGCACATTTCCGATAACTCGGCATCCCTTTCCCTCCAGTCCCAATTTCAACCGCCTCATGGAAGAATTCTTCCAACAACTCACCAACGGTCTTGCCGTGGGCGGCATCTACGCCCTGATCGCCTTGGGCTACACCATGGTTTATGGCGTCCTCAAGCTGATTAACTTCGCCCATGGCGATTTATTCACCTACGGCGCCTATCTGGGCCTGACCCTGCTGACCTCGCTGGCGCTCACCGACCGGGTGGGCTTCACCTTGGGCGTACTGGTCCTGGTGCTGATGGTCATGGGACTGGTTGCGGTGCTGGGCGCGATTTTGGAGCGGGCCGCCTACCGTCCGTTGCGGGAATCGCCGCGGCTGTCGGCGGTGGTGTCGGCGTTGGGCGCGTCGATCTTCCTGCAAAACACGCTGATGCTGATCTACGGCGCCCGTTTTCAGGTCTATCCCGACGATATCCTACCCACCGCGACGCTCGACATTTTCGGCCTGTATCTGCCGCTGATGCGGGTGCTGATCGTACTGGCCTCGGTGGTGATGATGGTGGCCCTCTACCTGTTCATCCAGAAAACCAAAATCGGCACGGCCATCCGCGCGGCGGCGATCGACCAGGGCGCGGCGCGGCTGATGGGTATCGACGTGAACCGGGTGATCCTCGTGGTGTTCCTGCTGGGACCGGCGTTGGGCGGGGCCGCCGGACTGATGGTGGGGCTGTACTACGGCCAGATCAACTTCACCATGGGTTGGGTCTACGGGATGAAGGCGTTCACCGCCGCGATTCTCGGCGGCATCGGCAATATCCCCGGCGCGATGGTCGGGGGTCTGTTGCTGGGTGTCATCGAAGCCCTGGGCGCGGCCTATATCTCCATCGCCTGGAAAGACGCCATCGCCTTCTGCGTGTTGATTCTGATTCTGATCGTCCGACCCACCGGGCTGCTGGGCGAGCGGGTGGCGGACAAGATATGAACCGCGCCAAGCTACTTGCGACAGGATTGTTCGCCGTGCTTCTGGCCGCCGCGCCGCTGTTTCTGAACGCTTATCAAGTGGACGTGCTCAACAGCATCGGCCTGTACGCGCTGCTGGCGCTCAGTCTCAACCTGATCCTGGGCGAAGCCGGGCTGTTCAACATGGGCCACGCCGCCTTCTACGCCATGGGCGCCTACACCGCCGCCATTCTCAACACCCGCTATCAAGTGCCGATTCTGTGGACGCTGCCGCTGAGCGGACTGGTCGCCGGATTATTCGCGCTGGCGGTGGCGCGGCCGGTGGTCCACTTGCGTGGCGATTACCTGCTGATCGTCACCATCGGCGTCGGCGAAATCGTCCGCATCGCCTTGGTCAACGACGTGTTCGGCATCACCGGCGGCGCCAACGGCATCTTTGGCATCAGCCGCCCGAAGCTGTTCGGCTTCATCATTCGCCAGCCTGGGGAGTTTTTCTATCTGATCTGGGGTTTCGTCGGGCTGACTATCTTTCTGTTCCTGCGGCTCAAACGGTCGCGGTTCGGACGGGCGCTCAACTATCTGCGCGAGGACGAGGTGGCGGCGGAGGGCAGCGGCATCAATACCGATTACTACAAGCTGGCCGTGTTCGGGCTGGGCGCGGCCTGGGCTGGCATGGCCGGTACCTTGTTCGCCGCCAAAATGACCATCATCTCGCCGGAGTCGTTCAGCTTCTGGGAGTCGGTGGTGCTGTTCATGATCGTGATTCTCGGCGGCGCCGGTAGCATTCCCGGCGTGCTGCTGGCGGCATTCCTGGTGATTGGTTTGCCGGAGATGTTCCGGGAATTCTCCGGCGCCCGGATGCTGGTGTTCGGGCTGGTAATGATGGTGATGATGGTGGTCCGACCACAGGGATTGTTGCCGGCGCGGGGCCAGCGGTTTTCGCTGGCCGGGCTGATTAAGGCGGGCGGGCGATGAACGACTCGCTGTCCCGCCAACCCGACCCCGCATCACCACTGCTGACGCTACAAGGCGTGACCAAAACCTTCGGTGGCCTGACCGCCGTCAATGCAGTGTCCTTCACCGTCGAGCACGGTACGGTCGTGGGCTTGATCGGACCCAACGGCGCCGGCAAGACCACGGTGTTCAATCTGATCACCGGCAACTACCGGCCTGATCGAGGCCTCATCACCTTCGCCGGCGCCCGGTTGAACGGACTGCGCACCCACCGCATCATCATGCGCGGCATCGCCCGCACCTTTCAGAACATCCGGCTGTTCCAGCAATTGACCGCTTTGGAAAACGTGCTGGCGGGCCGTCACTACCGGATGCGCGGTGGGATTCTCGCCGCCATGCTGTGCTTGCCAGCGCAAAAGCGCGAGGAGGAAGAAGCTGTCGGTCGCGCCCTGCGGGAACTGGAGTTCGTCAGGCTGCGCCAGCAGGCGTTGACGACAGCGAAGAACCTGTCCTACGGCGACCAACGACGGTTGGAAATCGCCCGCGCGCTGGCGACCCAACCCCGCTTGCTGATCCTGGACGAGCCGGCCGGTGGCATGAACGAGCAGGAAACCGAGGCGTTGATCGGGCTGATCGGACAAATCCGGGCGCGCGGGATCACCATTCTGCTGATCGAACACGACATGCGGCTGGTCATGCGGGCTTGCGAGAAACTGGTGGTGCTGGAATACGGCGGCAAGATCGCCGAGGGGCCACCGGAGCAGGTGCGCCGCGATCCCCGGGTGATCGAGGCCTATCTGGGCGCGGAAGACGACGGGTAGGACAGGCCGCTGAAGCGCCGCTGGCACGGCCCTGGTCCGTTTCGCCATTTATTTCAAGCCCGTGACTCGATCCACTCGCGCAACACCGTCGTGGCGTAGACGCCGGCTGGGAGCTTGAAGTCCAGCACGGCGACGCGGGGCTCGGGGAATTCCAGCGTCACATCCCGCACCACCAGCCGCAACGCCCGCCGTTCCTGCGTCAGCCCCGCCGCTGCCAACCCGTCGCGGAATAGGGGTAACGTCGCCGCCACCGCTTCCTCAAGTTCTCGGACCGCAGCGCCGCTGCGCAACTCGCCGGCCCCCCACAGCGGTCCGGTCGGGTGCAAATCGAAAGCGGCGACTCGCTGGCGGATCGTTTCATCCACCTCGGCGGCGCTGAAAATGCTGTGACTACCGGCCAGCATCAGCACCTCACCGGGCAGCGCGGCGCTCCAGCTTCCTTCCATGACCCGCCGGGCCAGCACGGCGTTGAACAGCGCCGAGCGCGCGGCGGACAAATACAGGCCGCGCTGGTGGCGGTCGCGCACCTTCTCCCGCCCGCTCAGCATCGCCTCGGCGCGTTCCAGGTTGCCGGCTTCTCGCCCGAAGCGTTGCTCGCCGAAGTAATTGGGTACGCCGGTTTTGGCGATGCGATCGAGCCGTTCCACCCATTCGGCGGGATCGCCGTCCAGTTCGCGAACGACGATGCGAAAGGCGTTGCCGCTCAAGGCGCCGCGCCGCAGCTTGCGGGAATGGCGTACCGCCTTCAGCACGGTGAAGCTGGGATCGGGATTCGCCGACCAGTCGGGCTCCACCCGACCGGGCAAATGCACCGAGAACCATTGCTCGGTGACGGCGTGGCGATCTTTCAGACCGGCGTAGCTCACCGCGCCGGACGAAACCCCTGCCTGCTCCGCCAGTCGCCGCGCCACCCATTCGGTATTGGCGTCGCGCTTGCGCACCCACAGCCAGGCATGTTCGCCGGCGCCGTCCAGGGTGAAACTGATTTCCTCGCGGACCTGGAAATCCTCGGGTACGGCGCGCAGCCGGCCGGATAGACTCGGTTGGCCATGGACGAAGGGTAGAATGGTGGAATGCTTGGTTTCAGTTGGCATCGTGATCTTGAGGTTTTGTTACCGGCGGGGGATGCACGCGGGTGGGTGAACAGCGTCGGTCCCGGCGGGCGGCTGCGCTTGGATAGCGTCGAACTGAACTGCCCGGTGGAGACGCTCTACGAAGTCCTAAGCGAACCGCTCACCGCTGAATCGCGGGAGTCGGAGCGTCGGCCATAGGCCGCGAAGCGGCCGGCTAACCGATCAGCAGCGCCACAGCCAGGTAGCCAAGTAGGTCGGGCGCCGGATGTGCCCGACATTCGCCCACCCATCCGCTGAACCCGTCGGGCAACGCTGCGCTTTTGCCCGACCTACCCTGCGATCTCAATGGTCCTCGTAATGTCCACCGATAGCAAAGATGTGGATTGCCGAATCGTCGAAGCGGTAAATCAGCCGCTCCCTGTGAGACAGGCGGCGTGACCAGAGTCCCGCGAGATCATATTTCAAGGCTTCGGGCTTGCCCGCACCCACGCTGGGGTCGCCGCGCTGAAGCTCTTTGAGGATTCGGCAGAGATTGCGATGTAGCGACTTATCGCGGGTCCGCAGGGCTTCATAGGTTTTCCAAGTATCACCCTCAAAGACAATCGATCTCACCCAACGCCTCCGGCGTAGGCCGACGACCGGTACCGAGGGTGTAGGTCTCCGCCGAACGGGCGATCTGAGCCATTAAGGAGGGGTTCTGCAAGACGTACAGGGTTTCTTGCTCGCGCTCCCAGTCCTCGGCGCCGATCACCACGAAGGCTCCGCCGTTGCGGCGGCTGACTTTCAGGGGTTCGTGGTTGGCCAATACCTTCTCGACGTATTCGCGAAGGCGGTCGCGGAATTGATTGACTGTGATAGTGTCCATCTGTGGCTACCTAAAACGTACCGGATTACCGTACAGGATAGTACACGAGCCGGGGTCAGGTCACGAGGCAGGGTCAGCGAGCAGCGCCACAGCGTGAACGGCGATCCCCTCGCCGCGCCCGATGTAGCCCAGTCGTTCGGTGGTGGTGGCCTTGACGTTGACCCGGTCCAGGCCGATGTTCAGGTCAGCAGCGAGGTTTTCCCGCATGGTGGGGATGTGCGGGGCCATGCGTGGGGCCTGAGCGATGATCGTAGCGTCCGCGTTGCCCACCGTCAGGCCCTGTTCCCGTAGTAACGCCACGACCCGCCGCAACAGGATGCGGCTGTCGATGCCCTTGAATTCCGTGCTGCTGTCGGGAAAGTGCTGGCCAATATCGCCCAGCCCGGCCGCGCCCAGCAAGGCATCGCACAGGGCGTGCAGCAGCACGTCGCCGTCGGAATGGGCGATCAGCCCGTGAGTATGCGGAATGCGAACGCCGCCCAGAGTGATGAACTCACCCGGCCCGAAGGCGTGAACGTCGAAACCGTGACCGATGCGCATATTCCCGTTCCTTCAGCGATTCAGAACCGGTATTAAAGCTTCCCTTGAGGCAGAGGGGAGCGAGGGTGGCGGGGTTGAGGATGACAGGGCAGCCCGACGAGTCAAGTAAAACTCTGCCAGCGCCAAATCCTCCGGCCGGGTAATTTTTAGATTGTCCGCCCGCCCTTCGACCAACCGGGGGGCGAAACCGGCCGCTTCCATCGCCGCCGCTTCATCCGTCACCAGCAACCCACGCGCCAGCGCCGCGCGCAGGGCCGCATGCAGCATTCCCAACCGGAACATCTGCGGGGTCAGGGCGTGCCACAGCCGCGAGCGATCCACTGTCGCCGCCACCCGATCCGCATCGTCGGCCTGCTTTAGCGTGTCCCGAACCGGCACAGCGAGCAGACCACCCACTGGATCATCAGCCAGTTCGGCCAACAACCGATCTAAATCCTCAGCGGTCAGACAGGGCCGGGCGGCATCATGGACCAGCACCCAATCCGTCGGACTGGCCCGTTCCCGCAGCGCCTCCAGCCCGTTCAGACCGGAATGACAACGCTCCACGCCACCGGTTACGACCAGCAGCGGCTTGGCGGCGGTGAATTCGGCGGCGACCCTCGGCCACCATTCATCCTCGGCGCCGATGGCGACGCCACCGCCGTCAATGCGCGGGTGGTCCAGCAAGGTTGCGAGGGCATGGGCGATCACTGATCGGCCGGCCAAGGGCAGATATTGCTTGGGGATGACCGAACCCATGCGCTTACCGACACCGGCGGCGGGGACCAGCGCCCAGTGGCGCACGCTATTCACGGCGCTGCGCCGCTCCAGGGGTTGGCGTGGGCTTGATGGCTGGCGCCGGGGGTTTGGCGGGTGATGCAGGCTTGCTGGCTGGGCCTGGGGATTTGGCCTGCGCCGGGGGTTTGGCGGGTGATGCCGGCTTGCTGGCTGGGCTTGGGGATTTGGCCTGGACGCCGGGGGTTTGGCGGGTGATGCCGGCTTGCTGGCTGGGCCTGGGGATTTGGCCGGCACCCGGGGTTTGGTGACTGGAGCCAGGGTTTGGGCCGGCGGCGCGGGTTTGGCGGCTGGAGCCGGGGTTTGGGCCGGCGGCGCGGGTTTGGCGACTGGAGCGGTTTTGTTCGGTATCGCCGATAGCGGCGCGGGCTTTTCGAGCAGGCGGTAGAAGGTTTCGCCCTGGCGGATCATGCCCATGTCGGATCGGGCCTGTTCCTCGATGGCCATCAACCCGCGCTTCAGATCCTCGACCTCGGCGGCCAACCCGCGGTTGCGCTCGGCCAGCTCCACGTTTTCCTCGGTCTGCGCGCGGATGCCGATGCGCAGGGTGTGGGTCTGGCGCACGCCGTTTTCGTCGAGCCAGAGCAGATAGTGCAGCAACACCAGCACCGCGATCAGCACCGCTACCAGAATTTGTAATTTCAATCCTTGCTCGGCGGGATGGACCATGGGGCGCGCGATGGCTACTAAATAAATCGGCGCCTTCCCGCCGTCCCCTCCATGATCGGGCAGGAACGACGGAAAGGCGCGGTTTGGCTTAAAACGACGGGACCGCCGGAACGACGGTCGCCGTCAGGGCTTCAGCTTCAGCCTGGGAACACGTTGAACGCCTTCTTGCCCGGATAGACGGCAGCGGCGCCCAGCTCTTCCTCGATCACCAGCAGGCGGTTGTACTTGGCGATGCGGTCGGAACGGCTGAGCGAGCCGGTCTTGATCTGGCTGGCGGCGGTGGCCACGGCCAGATCCGCAATCGTGGTGTCCTCGGTTTCGCCGGAACGATGCGAGGAGATCGAGGTGTAACCGGCGGCGGCGGCCATGTTGATCGCGGCCAAGGTCTCGGTCAGGGTGCCGATCTGGTTGACCTTGATCAGGATCGAGTTGGCGATGCCCTCATCGATGCCGCGCTTGAGGATCGAGGTGTTGGTGACGAACAGATCGTCGCCGACCAACTGGATTTTCTTGCCCAGCAGGCGGGTCAGTTCCGCCCAGCCTTCCCAGTCCGATTCGTCCATGCCATCTTCGATGGAGACGATGGGGTAACGGCTGGCCCAGTCGGCCAGCTTGGCGGCGAATTCGGCGGGGGTGAAGGACTTGCCCTCGGCTTCCAGCACGTACTTGCCACCCTTGAAGAACTCGGAACTGGCGCAGTCCAGGGCGATGTAGATGTCCTTACCCGGGGTATAGCCGGCGCTGCGAATGGCTTCCATGACCACGTCCAAGGCTGCTTCGTTGGAAGGCAGATTGGGCGCGAAGCCACCCTCATCGCCGACCGCCGTGTTCATCCCCTGCTTCTTGAGCACCGCTTTCAGGGCGTGAAACACTTCCGCGCCCCAGCGCAGCGCCTCGCGGAAGCTGGGCGCACCGATCGGCATGATCATGAATTCCTGCATGTCCACGCTGTTGTCGGCGTGGGCGCCGCCGTTGAGGATGTTCATCATCGGCACCGGCAGATGGTACGGGCCGGTGGGATTCAGGTATTTGTACAGCGGTACGCCCTTCTCGGCGGCGGCGGCGTGAGC
Source organism: uncultured Gammaproteobacteria bacterium (assembly GCA_963719395.1). Taxonomy (GTDB): domain Bacteria; phylum Pseudomonadota; class Gammaproteobacteria; order Competibacterales; family Competibacteraceae; genus Contendibacter. The sequence goes on from CAVRCC010000019.1 coordinate 29,870, forward strand.
GACCGCCATGGAGACGCCCAGCAGGGCGTTGGCGCCGAGGCGGCTCTTGGTGGGAGTGCCATCCAGATCGATCATCTTCTGGTCGATGGCGGCCTGATTGCCGACCGCTTCCACGCCGACCAGGGCGCTGCGCAGCTCGCCGTTGACATTGGCGACCGCCTTGAGCACGCCCTTGCCGAGGTAGCGGCTCTTGTCGCCATCGCGCAGCTCCAGCGCCTCGCGGCTGCCGGTGGAGGCGCCGGATGGCACCATCGCGCTACCCTTGGCGCCGGATTCCAGAACCACGTCCACGCCGATAGTGGGGTTGCCGCGCGAGTCCAGGATTTCACGACCGCGAATTTCTTTGATTTTCGACATTATTCAACTCCTATGGGTGTTGCGCTCTTGGGGGAATAAAACGCTTATTCTAGTCCGGTTTCCAGAAAACCGCGCTGTTTGACCACATCGTCCAGCGCCTTGAGCGTCGCCAGCAGCGACTCCATCCGGTCCAGCGGCCAGGCGTTGGGACCGTCGCTCAAAGCTTGATCCGGATCGGGATGGGTTTCCATGAACAGCCCGGAAACGCCCGCCGCCACCGCCGCCCGCGCCAGCACCGGCACAAACTCGCGCTGGCCGCCGGAAACGGTTCCCTGACCGCCCGGCAGTTGCACCGAATGGGTGGCGTCGAACACCACCGGACAGCCGGTGGCGCGCATCACCATCAGGGCGCGCATGTCGGACACCAGGTTATTGTAGCCAAAGGACGCGCCGCGTTCGCAGACCATGAGATGGTCGTTGCCGACGATGCGCGCCTTGGCGACCACGTTGCCCATGTCCCAGGGCGACAGGAACTGGCCTTTCTTGATGTTGACCGGCCTGCCCTGGCGGGCGACGTTCTGGATGAAATCGGTCTGCCGGCACAGAAAGGCGGGGGTTTGCAACACGTCGGCCACGGCGGCGACTTCATTCAGCGGGGTGTATTCGTGTACATCGGTCAGCACCGGCACACCGATCTCGGCCTTGACCTTTTCCAGGATCTTCAGCCCTTCCTCCAGTCCGGGGCCGCGATAGCTCTGATGCGAGGAGCGGTTGGCCTTGTCGAACGAGGATTTGTAGATGAACGGGATGCCCAGCCGCCCGGCGATCTCCTTAAGCCGGCCGGCGGTATCCAGCGCCAGGGACTCGGATTCGATCACGCAGGGGCCGGCGATCAGGAACAACGGCCGGTCCAGACCAACCTCGAAACCGCAGAGTTTCATCATACTTCGCCCACCTCCGATTGGCGTCGCTGGCGCTGCCGGATCGCCGCCTCGACGAACCCCTGGAACAGCGGATGACCGGCGCGCGGGGTGGAGGTGAATTCCGGGTGGAACTGGCAGCCGAGAAACCAGGGGTGATCGGGCAGTTCGATCATTTCCACCAGTTGGCCGTCCAGCGAATAGCCGGAGAAAGCCAGACCGGCGGCGTGGAGCGGTTTCCGGTAGTGGTTGTTGAATTCGTAGCGGTGGCGGTGGCGCTCGGTGACGACATCCTTGCCATAGGTCCGGCGGGCCAGACTGTCGGCGACCAGTTGGCAGGGCTGCGCGCCCAGCCGCATGGTGCCGCCCAGGTCGTCCCCTTCCCGGCGCTGCTGCACGGTGCCGTCCTCCTCCAGCCACTCGGCGATGAGTGCGATGACTGGATGCGGGGTATCCGGGCGGAATTCGGTGCTGTGCGCGCCCTCCAGTCCGGCGACGTGGCGAGCGAACTCGATGACCGCCGCCTGCATCCCCAGGCAGATGCCGAGATAGGGAATCCGGCGCTCGCGGGCGTAGCGCACCGCCGCGATCTTGCCCTCGATGCCGCGTCGGCCGAAGCCCCCCGGCACCAGGATGGCGTCCATCCCCTCCAGACCGGCGGCGCCCTCCCGCTCGATGCGCTCGGAATCCACATAGTGGATACGAACCTGGGTATGGGTTTGAATACCGGCGTGCAGCAGGGCTTCGTTCAGCGACTTGTAAGCGTCGGTCAGGTCCACGTATTTGCCGACCATGGCGATATCCACCGGGTCGGTGGCGGTTTCAATCGCCCGCACCACCCGCTCCCAGTCAGCCAGTTGCGCCGGGGGCTGGTGGTCCAGCCGCAGCTTGCGGGCGACGATGTCGTCCACGCCCTGGGCGTGCAGCAGCAGCGGAATCCGGTAGATGGTATCGACGTCGGGGACGTTGATGACCGCCTTGGGTTCGACGTTGGTGAACAGGGCGATCTTGCGGCGTTCGTCGGCGGGCACTTCCCGATCCGAGCGGCACATCAGCATGTCGGGCTGGATACCGATGGAGCGCAGTTCCTTAACCGAGTGCTGGGTCGGCTTGGTCTTGAGTTCGCCCGAGGACTTGATGTAGGGCACCAAGGTCAGGTGGATGAACAGCGAGCGGTCGCGGCCCAGTTCCAGTCCCATCTGGCGGATGGCCTCCAGGAACGGCAGCGACTCGATGTCGCCCACCGTGCCGCCGATTTCCACCAAGGCGATGTCGGCCTCGCCGGCGCCCAACCGGATGCAGCGCTTGATCTCGTCGGTGATGTGCGGAATCACCTGCACCGTACCGCCGAGGTAGTCGCCGCGCCGCTCTTTACGAATCACGTTTTCGTAAATGCGCCCGGTGGTGAAATTGTTGCGTCGGGTGGCGGTCAGGCACACGAAGCGCTCGTAATGACCGAGATCGAGATCGGTTTCCGCGCCGTCGCTGGTGACGAACACCTCGCCGTGCTGGAACGGACTCATGGTGCCGGGATCGACGTTGATGTAGGGGTCGAGCTTGATCAGGGTGACCTTCAGGCCCCGGGCTTCGAGAACCGCCGCCAGCGAGGCGGCGGCGATGCCCTTGCCGAGCGAGGAGACCACACCACCGGTGATGAAAATGAATCGAGTCATGCCGGGATGGGGGGTTGCCAAAGACGCTACACGATACCAGAGCCGGCCGCCGATGGCGAATCCAAAACCAGATGAAAGCAGCGCGGCCGCCTCCACGCCACCGCTGTGATAAAGTAATCAATTAAAATCCTCCGATCCGATGGTTCGTCCCGCCAAGGCTGGCAGAGCCAAACCTTATCCAGAGCCCCACAACCGCCCCATGATCCTGAGCCGCTTCCTCAAGCCCAAGTGGCAACACGCCGATCCCGAGACCCGCAAACAGGCCTTGCGGGAATTGGAAACCACCGACCCGACGCTGAGCGAACTGGCCCGGCAGGATCCCGACCCGGCCGTCCGGCGCGCCGCGCTGGACCGCCTCGGCGATCTCGACCTGCTAAGGCTCATCGCTCGCGAGGATGCCGATGCTGGCGTGCAAACCGCCGCCGGAGAGCGCTACCGCGCCCTGCTGGCCGGACAGGCGGCCGGCGGTCCGGCGCTGGCGGTCCGCCTGGAACGGCTGCGGCACGAGCCGGATGCCGATCTGATGGAATACCTGTTGCGCCACGCCGCCGAACCGGAGATGCGACTGGCCTTGCTGGAACGGATCGACGCCGAACCGACCCTGGCCGACATCGCGCAACGCGACTCCCACCCGGACGTGCGGTTGGCCGCGCTGGAGCGGGTCCACGATCCCGATCTGCTCGACCAGATCGCCCGCCAAAGCCGCAACCGCGACAAGCGCCTGTATCGTCGGGCGCGGGAACGTCTGGATGCCCTGGTCGCCGGACAAGCTCGCTCCGCTCATTGGGAGCGATTGTGCGTCGAAATGGAAAACCTGGGCTGGGACGGCGAGAGCGGAACCAACGCCGGCCGGTTTCCCAGGCTGGAGCAGGAATGGCGCGACCAGGACGCCGCCGCGCCGCCCGAACTGCGGGAACGCTATGCCCAGGCGCGCACCCGCTTTTTGGCCGAGCGCCAGGCCAGCGCCGGCCGTCGCGGCCAGCGGCTGGAACTGGTATCGACGCTGGAAGCCCTGCTGGAACGACTCCATCACGCGGCCGAACCGAGCGCCGAACTCAACGCGGCGATTCAGTACGCCACCCACGAGGCAGCGGCGGCCTGGGCCTCTTTCGGCCCTCCCCAGGATGCCGAGAGCCGGCGATTGGAGGCACGGTTCCGGCAACTGGGGCAGGACATTCACGAACGGGACCGCATCCTGCACCGCAACCACGCCCGCGCCGATCGCCTGCGCGAGTTGCTGGAGCAGGCCGAAACCCTGCTCCAGCAGCCTAGCGAGGTCCACGAGGCCGAACTCAAGCCACTGCGGCAGCGTTGGGAGGCGCTGGAACATCCTGAATCGCGCGCCCTGACTCTGGAATTACAAAACCGTTTCGACGGCCTGCTCGACAAACTGCGCGCCCGCCTGCAACGTCAGGTTCAGCAGCGCGATCAGGAATGGCAGGAATTGCAGGAGCTGGCGCGCCAGCTCGAGGCGGCGGCCGAGGAAGGCGAATTGCAGCAGGCTACCCAGTTACAAGACCAGGTCCGCCATCGGCTCAAGCACAGCATCGGCCTGAGCCGGGCGCAAATTGCGCTGATCGAGGAACGCCTGCAGGCCTGCGCCGGCCGCCTCGGCGAATTGCGCGACTGGCGCCGCTGGAGCGCCCACCAGGCCCGGGAACAGCTTTGCGCCACCGCCGACAGTCTGGTCGGCCTGGAGGCCGAGCCGACCGAGATCGCCCAGCGCATCCAGCAGGTCCGCGAAGCCTGGAAGCAACTGGACCACCACGAAGGCGCCGCGCCCAAGGCCTTGTGGAAACGCTTCAACGCCGCCTGCGAGCGCGCTTACGCCCCCTGCCAGGCCCATTTCGAGGCCCAAGCCCAGGAACGGCGGCGGAACTTCGAAAAGAAACAGGCGCTCTGCGAGCAGTTGGAGCAGTTCGAAACCACCACCGACTGGCAACAGGCGGACTGGCGCGAAGCCGACCGGCTACGCCGTCGCGTTCAGGAGCAATGGTACCAGCTCGGACCGGTCAACCGCACCGAGCGCAAAACGCTAGATCGTCGTTTCCAGCGGGTCCTGCGTCAGTTGGACGAACGCCTCGGCGCCGAACGCGACCGCGAATTCCGACGGCGCCAGCAACTCATCCAGCAGGTTCAGGCCCTGGCGGAAAGCCCCGACCTGCGCGCCGCCATCGAAGCCACTAAAAAAGCGCAGGCCGAATGGCATCCCACCGTGCAGGCGTTGCCCCGGCAGGAACAGGCGCTCTGGAAGGAATTCCGCGCGGCCTGCGACGGGGTGTTTGCCCGCCGACAGGCCGAGCAGCAGGCCGTCGATAGCGAGCGGCAAGCGCATCTGCGTCGCAAGCAGGAACTGTGCGCGGACATCGAGGCGTTGGCCACCATCGATCCCGAACAACTGGCCGGGGCGCGCGCCCGACTGCAAGCCGCCCAGCACGAGTGGGAAGCGACGGGACCGGTTCCCAAGACTGAACAGCGCGCGCTCGACCAGCGCTTCGAGACCGCCCTGCGCCAGTTCGCCCACCACGAACGAACCCTGCGTCGAACCAGCGTCTGGGAAACCTTCGAGCGCCTGCACGATCGCGCCCGGCTGTGCGCCCGGCTGGAAGCCCTGCTCGCCGACTCGCCCACCAACGCCGACGCCACCTTGGCCGAAACGCAGGATGCGTGGGCAAGCCTGCCGACCTTGCCGGTCGCGTTGTTGGAACCGATGCAGCAGCGGTTCGCGGCGGTGGTTCGGGCGTTGACCGATGCCGGCGCCGCTGATCCAGCGCTGGAATTGCGCGCCGGTCTCGAACGCAATCTGGAACGCAAACGCATCTGGTGTGTGTGCATGGAGATTGTCGCCGGGATGGAATCGCCGCCCGAGTTCGCCGCATTGCGGATGGAGTACCAGGTCGCGCGGCTGTCCGCGTCGCTGGCCGGCGCCACCGCCAAAACCGACGCGATTTACGACCCCCGTCAGTTGCAGGAACAATGGTGTCTGACCGGAGCGCTGCCCGCCGGGGCGGAGGCGGAGCTGGACGCCCGCTTCCTGCGCGCCCTGTATGCCTGGCGGCAGCGGGAGGAGACCTGAATCCGCCCGAGGGTAGCGCGCCCCTGGTCCTCAGCACCGGCGATCTGTTGCTGGCGCTGCTGGCCAACACCGCATGGGCGTTCAACTTCATCGCCGGCAAGGCGGGTGTCGTTCAGTTCCAACCGTTCCTGTTCACGGCCCTGCGCTTTGCCGTGCTGCTGCTGGTGCTGTTGCCGTTCCTGCGCTGGATTCCGGGCCGGATGCGCGGCGTGCTCGGCATCGCCCTGGTACAGGGTGTGCTGCATTTCAGCTTGGTGTTCGCCGGGCTCGAAGCCAGCGGCGATATCGCCTCGGTCGCCATCGCCAGCCAGTTGTACGTCCCGTTTTCGGCGCTGCTGGCGGTGGTCTGGTTGGGCGAAACCCTGGATCGACGGCGGCTGGCTGGCATCGCTCTGGCCTTCAGCGGAGTGCTGGTCATCGGCTTCGACCCGATCGTCTTCCGCCATCTTGATGCCTTGCTGCTGATCGTGGCCGGCGCGGCGGCGATGGCGGTCGCCACCATTCAGATGCGCCAACTGCGCGAGGTCAGCGTGTTCGCGCTGCAAGCCTGGATCGCGCTGTGCGCCACACCGGCGCTGGCGCTGCTGTCGCTGCTGTTCGAACAGGGACAGGGGGCCGCCATTCGCACCGCGACCGGGCTGGAACTGGCCGCGCCGGTTTATTCCGCCATCGGCGCATCCCTGATCGGGCACGGCATCGTTTACTACCTGCTCGGCCGCTATCCGGTTAGCATCACCACCCCGCTGATGCTGCTGGCGCCGGTGTTGGCGGTGGCTTTCGGCGTCCTGCTGTGGGGCGACGTGCTGACCTGGAAACTGGTGCTGGGAGGCGTCCTGACCCTGGCGGGTATCGCCGTTATCACCGCACCGGCGTCGAACCGCCGCGCCGCGACCGGTTAAGCGTCCTTCACAATTCCCGGCGGACCAACTGCTCGATCAGCGGTTGCAGGATAATTTCCATGGCGAACCCCATCTTGCCACCCGGCGCCACCAGGGTGTTGCGCCGCGACATGAAGGAGTCGTGAATCATGCTGAGCAGATAATGAAAATCCGGCTCGATCTTCTTCTTGAAACCCTTGAACCGAATCACCACGAAGCTCTCGTCCAGGGTTGGAATGTCGCGGGCGGTAAAAGGATTCGACGTATCCACCGTCGGCACCCGCTGAAAATTGATGTCGGTCAGCGAGAACTGGGGCACGATATAATGGGTGTAGTCGTACATCCGCCGCAGGATGTTATCGGTGACCGCCTCCTGGCTATAGCCCCGTTCGGCGGTGTCGCGGTGAATCTTCTGAATCCATTCCAGATTGACGATCGGCACCACGCCGATCAGTAAATCCACATAACGGGCGACGTTGACCTGATCGGTGACGACCCCGCCGTGCAGCCCTTCGTAGAACAGTAGGTCGGTATCGGGCGGCACCGGCTCCCAAGGCGTGAAGGTGCCTGGTTCCTGACCGTAAGGGGCCGCCGCCTCCCAGTTGTGCAAATAACTGCGCCGCAATCCGCCGCCGCGCTCGCCGTATTCCATGAACAGCGCCTCCAGCCGGTCGAACAAATTGCCCTCGGGGCCAAAGTGGCTCAGGTTGCGGCCTTCCCGGAGCGCGCGTTCGACCTGCCGCTGCATTTCCAAGCGATCGTAGCGATGGAAGCTGTCACCCTCGACGATGGCGGCCTTGAAGCCGTCCCGCCGGAAGATATGTTCCATCGCCACCCGCACCGTCGAGGTGCCGGCGCCGGACGAACCGGTGATGGCGATGATGGGATGCTGTTTCGACATGACCGCTCCGCGTGGAAATAACGAGCGGTATTATAACCCGGTTTATATTGCAGCGCAGCAAACGGATGCCAGACAGCCCGCGCTGTCGTCGCGGGAATACGGGGGGCCTGCTGTTGCCCCCTCGCATCGAGATTTCTACCACACCAGCCGTTCCAGCCCGATGCAGACTACCGCGTGGGTGCGCAGTTTGAGCTTGCCGCCATAAATCTGTTCCAGAGCAGGCCGATAGCGGGCCAGTTGCTCCTGTCTCGCCGTGTGGCAACCGGGCCACGTACTGAATACAATGACGATCCATCGCCAGGTTATCATCCAGCAGTTGCGCCGGGTATTGGCCGTCAGCGGCCAACGCCTCCCAAAAATACAGCGCCAGGGTCGGGTTGTAGACCAGCGCCGGGTTGCGAGGTGAGAAACAGTATCCATTGTAGAAGGCGCGCATTAGGGCGAAAGCTTCGTCGATTTGCGCCGCCGGGAGTCCATGCCTGGCCGCGATCTGCGCCAGGGTCGCTTGCACTTCTTCGGCGGTAAATCCGCACAGGTCATTGAACTCCGGACGCTGGGAGATGGATTTGGCGACGTTATAGCCGCTGGTCATGTCGCTCAGCACCACGGGGGACACACCGGTGATGAATACCCGATCCAGGCCACGCCCGCTGGCGGTTGATTTCACCGCCTTGAACAGAGTCTTGATCGTCCCTTCACCTTGCACCAGTTCTTCATAACGATCTTTGCCATGCAAGGGGCTGATCATGACTTCATTGGCAAAATTGTCGTATTCGTCGATTAATAAATAAAGTTTGTACGGCGTCGTGGATATGGCGGTAAGCAGGCTACTCAACGAACTCAGACCGTCCGTGGGATGGCAGTGAATGGGATAGTCGAGGTAGTCGCGATAGCGCGCCGCGAAGGCTTTGATCGCGTTGTTGACATGGCTGTGGAGCGACGCGGCAATCGCATCGGCGTCGCCCTTGGGGTCCACCACCGAAAAATCCCAGCGCATGATAAAGTAGCGATTGTGCAGCGGCGTGGGATTTTGGCCGATCTTCAAGCCGCCAAACAGTCGCTCGAAATCATCGGCTCGCGCCAAGTCGTAGTAGTTCTCCAGCGTGGACAGCCACAGGCTTTTGCCAAACCGGCGCGGACGCAGGAACAGCAATTGGTCGCCGATATTCTCAATAAGCGGGATACGGTCGGTACGGTCAATGTAGAAATAGCTGCCTTCACGGATTTTACGGAAGTCAGCTATGCCATAGGGAAAGCGCATGATTCTCTCCTTCCCTGCATGAGCGATAACGGCAGCGCTCACCCGACGCGAAGGGAGCGGCAGACCGTAGCGGTCGGGTGAGCGCATTGTTAGCGCTTTAATAGGGTGGCCTATATTCGACACAGAATTCAAGTCTCTTTTCATGTGCCATGGAGTCTATAGCCTCTATCTTAATAACTTCGTAGGCTATCTTTTTTGTAAAGACTTCCAAAAGATCGGACCAGTATTTCTTTTTTTCCAATGCAAAAAATTTACTTTTATCGCAGTGAACGACCACTGTTCCCAAAAGGCGATTCCTGTTTGAGAAAACAGGGTATATTATCGATGATTTTATGCGATCAGTTTGATTTGGATACAATTCTTGATATTGGGTCTCTGGCGAAGCAGTATCTTCGACAATTACAATTCTCGGACTAGCCATCTCGTACACATGAGCTGTGACCGTACTGCTGTATATATCTGGATTTTCTTTCCGTAAAACCATGCTCCTTGGCTGGCGTCCATCTCTATTAGCCGCAGCAGGTATAGTGATCTTATCGTCTATAAAGGATCTCGTCATAAACGTAACTTCAAAATCTACCCGATCATCGGAACTGGATGACTTCGCATATGTCGATTCGAATGTGCTGTATGCTGCATCAATAAATCCTTGTATATTTCTTATTGTCATGCCAAGCTGATCCAGAAGTCTTGACTGTAGGTTTTCAGAGGCTTCGAGTCTGTACGAACGCTCAATTAATATTTTATCGCAGAGCGAATACGCGCGAGAAATTGTTGTTTTCTGCTCTTCTCTCTCACGCTCAAACGCTTCGATCTGTCTAATAACAAGGCGACCAATAAAAATAATTGAAAACAAAAGTACAAGAAAAATGGATGCATGAATTGCAACACCATAGTTTCCGGCCGCAACAAACGCATTAGAAATTGAAGTTGATAAGAAAGCACCAAAGTAAAAAATTACTGCTGTTACAATTGCGCCTAAGGCGCTACGTTCTGTTCTTGGCCAACGCGTAATACCCTTGATTAATCTGGATAACATTTTCTTTTGCCTACGTTGTTACATGCCGCTTTATAAACGCTCGAACAACTGAACTAACTAGTAATTTCGAAGCATCCTCAATTCGCTCGCATGAAAGAACAAGCGTGCTTTCATTCCGTTCTATGCCCTCTGCCATAAAAGAGTCAGTTAGTTCAGCGCAGTGCACGATTATGCTGGGTTTATTTTGCGCTCGTGCAATTCCATATTCGTAATGCGCCCCCGTAGATTGACCGAGCAGACCAAAAAACAGGTCACAATTAACAACATGCGTTGTACATAAGGACATTACATCAAATGAGTTTAGCGACTTCGCTCCCCACTCGTTCACATCCCTATGCGGCAGCAAAACATTAAGCCCAAAAGTTTCAAACGCTCTTGAAATTTTACTCAAGCTACGGCGATATATTCCCGGCTCAAGCCTTCCATGAGGCGCACCATTATCGAACACGCCAGGCTGTGACTTGATAGCAGACTTAACCTCTACAGCCTTTCCAGTGAAAGGTGCTGCTATATAGACAAAAGGAAATGGAGGAACACCCCACTTATTTCTTAGCTTCGTAGTTTTGACTTTCGGTCGCTTGATTATGGATGCACCTCCGACGATATCTAGTACATTAAGCGTATTCTGATCCGTGCTGGGTTGAGGGGTTTCGAATAGATCGAGTTGCTCCGCCGTGACGAGTTGTCCTTCTAGGACAGAAATCAACTCTATTGCTATTTCTTCAACAACATCTTTTCTCCGAAAGTCCCACAAAGAACTATCGACTTTTACCACGCCTGATTCATCATAATTTTCGAGCCACCAAGTATACCGGTCAATAATATGTTCAATGTGACCAGCGGGATACGTAAAATTACTACTTCCGGATCTTTGTCCCATGCGTTGAAGCGCCAAGTCATATGGAGTTTCGCAATACAGCATGAGGTCTAGCGCGGGAAGTTCCTCAAGAAAATATCCTGTTATTTCCAAATAAGTTTTATAACTTCTTTCATCGAAATATCCGGATTCGTGAAAATGGCGCGCAAAAACATGAATATCCTCGCTAAGTGACCGGTCTAAAATAACACTAGCGCCCGACCTAATAGAATTCTTTAATTGAATTGCTTTTTCGGAAAAAAAAGAAACCTGTGCGTCAAACGCCCATCTGCGGGGATCCGCAAATAAGTCTTTAAGGAAGGCAACAGCATTCCGTGACTCTGGCAAATACCTCCAACCCAAGCGCCGGGACAAATTCTGAGCAAGCGTGGTTTTTCCACTTCCCATAATTCCCGAAACACTAATGAAATAAGACATCATAGGCTACGTAAGAGTGGGTTTTATAGCTGCGCTAACGGGGCGGCGGATAAGCCGCGAAGGGCGGGAAAGCCGAAGGCTTTTCCGCCCGGAATCGGCTTGATCCGCGTGGTTGTGCGGCGCTTCGCGCCGCGCAAGCAGCGGATCGTATCCGCCGCCCCGTTGTCGCGGGCGCGAAGCGTCCGCGACAACAAGTGATTATCTGGTTCCGCATATCCTGCGCCATAGCAAGGTATGCGGAAATGATAGCCGCTTGGCGCGGCATTCGGGAAGGGCGGGGAGAAACGTGATCTCTTCATCAGTGCGACGCAAAACAACGGTTATTTCACTCCACTCCCTGGGTTCCCACCCGCCCCGCCTGTTCCAGCAACCGCCGCAATTGATAACGATAAATAAACCCCGGCAGGACGCTGACCGCAAACAGGCACAGCGTCACGACATAAAACTCCCAATCCTGGACATGGGCCGTACCGGTCATTTTGTACTCGAACCCAACCCCCATGCCGACGATCAGGCCATACAACAAGCCCCATTCAATGAGCCGCAACCAAAACGGCTTCGCCCGCCGATCAGGGCGGGCGAAGACCAACAACCAACGCTCACTCAGCCAAGGCAGATTGGCGGCAATCACCGCCAACCCCAGCCACAGGCCAATAACAATGCTCTGAGACATATCCTATTCGATAAAGCTCCAGTGCTAGTTCAACAGCGCCGTGGCGCACCAGGTCATCAGCGCGGTCGGATACAGCCCCAGCGCCACCAGCAACAGACCATTGGCGCTAATGGCGATTTCGGTATCCAGGCTGAGCTGGATCGGCTCGCTCTGCTCGGGCTTGTCAAAGTACATGCATTTGACCACCCGCAGGTAGTAGAACGCCCCGATCACCGAGAACACCACCCCCAGAATCGCCAGCCAGACCAGCCCGATATTAATGATCGCCTGCAACACCACCCACTTGGCATAAAAGCCGACCAAGAAGGGAACGCCGGCCATGGACATCATGATCATCATCATCAGGAAGGCCAGCCACGGGCTGCGGTCGTTCAGGCCCTTGAAGTCGTCGATATTCTCGGCTTCGAAGCCCGTCCGGCTCAGCATGATCACCATACCGAAGGCGCCGACCGCCATCAGCACGTAGACGATGGTATAGAACATCGCCGCCGCATAACCTTCCGGCGTACCGGCCAGGATGCCCAGCAGCAGGAAACCGACATGGGAAATCGTCGAGTAGGCCAGCATGCGCTTGATATTGGTCTGAACAATGGCCACCAGATTGCCCAGCGCCATGGACAGCGCCGCCATGATGATCAGCATTTGCTGCCAGTCGCCCTGTAGGGTACCGAGCCCGTCCACCAGAATCCGCATGATTAAGGCGAAGGCCGCCAGTTTGGGCGCCGAGCCAATGAACAAAGTCACCGACGTGGGCGCACCCTGGTAAACATCGGGCAGCCACATGTGAAACGGCACCGCGCCCAGCTTGAACGAGAGCCCGACCACCAGGAACACCAACCCAAACACCAGCACCAGATTATTCGCGCCCTGTTTGGCGACGGCATCAGCCACCACCTGGAGGTCCACGCTACCGGTCGCGCCGTAGATCATCGAGATGCCGTACAGCAACATGCCAGACGCCAGCGAACCCAGCACGAAATACTTCATGGCGGCTTCGGCCGCGACCGGCGAATCGCGGTCGGTCGCCACCAGCGCATACAACGACAGCGACAGCAACTCCAATCCGAGATACACGCTGAGCAGGCTGTGGGCGGACACCATGATCATCATGCCCAACACGCCGAACAGACTCAGCACGTAATACTCGCCCTTGAACAGGTCGCGCTGGCGCAGATAGTCGCGTGAATAGAGGAAAACGGCGGCGGAGGCCAGATAGATAAAGAGCTTGAGCAGATCGCCCATCGCATCCTTGACGTAGTGACCAAACATCGTGATCACCGGCGCGTAGGCATAGGTCGCCAACGTCAGCAGGGCCGCGCCCACCAGGGTCAGTTGCGCCAGCCCGTAGGTGATGTGGCGCTGCCGCTGCTCCAGGAACACGTCGATGACCAGTACCAGGCAGGTCATGGTCAGCACGAACAGCTCCGGCAGTACCGGCATGAAGTCAGGGGCGACGAAATTCATGGGGTTTCCCTATTCTCCGATTCTTCTCTGCGACCGGCTATTTTACAACAGCTTGGTCGCGGTCATGTGCTGCAACAGATTATCCACCGTGGCGTGCATCACCGAGGTCAGTGGGTCGGGCCACAGGCCGAGCAGCAGCACCACCGCCGCCAGCAGGCTCAGCATGACGATCTCGCGAGTGCCGACATCCTCCAGTTCGGCGACGTGTTGGTTGCCGATTTCACCAAAGATCACCCGCTTGACCAGCCACAGGGTGTAGGCCGCGCCCAGGATCAGGGTCGTGGCCGCCAGGAAAGCGATCCAGAAACTGGCCTTGAAGCTGCTCAGGATGACCAGAAACTCGCCGACGAACCCAGAAGTGCCCGGCAATCCGGCGTTGGCCATGGCGAACAGCACCATGAAGGCGGCGAACACCGGCATGGTGTTCGCTACCCCGCCGTAGTCCTTGATCTGGCGGGAATGAACCCGGTCATACAGCACCCCCACGCAAAGGAACAGTGCGCCCGAGATGAAGCCGTGCGACACCATCTGCACCATGCCACCCTCGATGCCCATCACCGCGCCGCTCAGACTGCCGGTGTGGCGGTGGATGCTGAAGGCGATAAAGAAACCCAGGGTGACGAAGCCCATATGGGCGATCGAGGAATAGGCGATCAGCTTCTTCATGTCCTGCTGGATCAGAGCGACCAGGCCGATGTAGACCACCGCCACCAGCGACAGGGTAATGATCAGCCAATCCAGCATGGCCGAGGCATCCGGGGTGATCGGCAGGGCAAAGCGCAGAAAGCCGTAGCCGCCGATCTTCAGGGTAATGGCCGCCAGAATCACCGAACCACCGGTGGGGGCCTCGACGTGGGCATCCGGCAACCAGGTATGCACCGGCCACATCGGCACCTTGACCGAGAAACCGAGCAGGAACGCGAAGAAGATCAGCACCTGTTCGGTCAGGCTCAGGGGCAGCTTGTGAAAATCCAGAATTTCGAAGCTGTTGGCCTGGCTGTACATGTAGATCAGGGCGATCAGCATGAACACTGAGCCCAGAAAGGTGTACAGGAAGAACTTGAGGGTGGCGTAGACCCGGCGCGGCCCGCCCCAGATCCCGATGATGAGGAACATCGGGATCAGCATCGCTTCGAAGAACACATAGAACAGGAGGGCATCGAGCGCGGCGAACACGCCGATCATCAGCCCTTCCATGATCAGGAAGGCGGCCATGTACTGGGCTAGCCGGTACTGAATCACCTCCCACCCCGCGATCACCACCAACACGGTCATGAACGCGGTCAGCAGGATCAAGGGCATCGAGAACCCGTCCACCCCCAGGTGGTAATTAACGCTGAACGCTGGAATCCAGGGAATGATCTCCTGGAACTGCATCGCCGCCGTCGAAGCATCGAACAGCGTGTACAGCGGGATACTGATCAGGAAGCTCAGAATCGCCACGGTCAGGGCCAGCGCCTTGGCGCGTCCGGGGTTGTCGTCACCCACGAACAGCACCGCGACGCCACCGAGAATCGGGAACCAGATGACAAGACTCAGCAGGGGCAGTTCCGACAGCATGGTTTTTCTTCTTCCAGGTTAGCGGGTTAGCGGATGAACGAACCAGGTCAGCAGGATCAGCAGACCGATGATCATCGCGAACGCGTAGGTATACAGGTAACCTGTCTGCAGGTGTCGGGTGACGGCCGCGAACCAGCCCACCAGCCGCGCCGTGCCATTGACCAGCAGACCATCGATCAGTCCGGCGTCGGCGTACTTCCACAGCACCGTGCCGGTCTCGCAACTCCCCTTGGCGAAGAACCGCTGATAGAACTGGTCGAAGTAGTACTTGTTGTCGAGAATATCGTACACCGGCGCGAACCGTTGCCGAATCCGTTCGGGCAAGTCCGGCTTGACCATGTACAAATAGAACGCCGAGCCGAAGCCCGCCAGCACCAGAATGAACGGCAGACCGGTCAAGCCGTGCAGCGCGAAGCTCATGGCGCCGTGAAATTCTTCGGCGACATGCTCCAGCACGTTGTGCTCCGGCGCGACCGCGATCACGCCCTCGAACACATTGCCAAACAGCATGGGGGCGATCGTCATGGCCCCGATCACCACCGAGGGAATCGCCAGCAGAATCAGCGGCACGGTCACTACCGCCGGGGTCTCGTGCAGGTGTTCCTGGGTGTGGTGGTCCATCCGCTCCTTGCCGTGGAAGACGACGAAATACAGCCGGAAGGAGTAGAACGAGGTCACAAACACGCCCAGCATCACCGCCAGATAGGCGAAACCAGCGCCGGGGATCTGCGAGTAATGCACCGCCTCCAGAATGCTGTCCTTGGAGTAGAAACCGGCGAAGCCCGGGGTGCCGATCAGCGCCAAGGTGCCCAGCAGGAAGGTGATCCAGGTGATCGGCATGTACTTCCACAGTCCGCCCATCTTGCGGATATCCTGCTCGTGGTGCATGGCGATGATCACCGAACCGGCGCCCAGGAACAGCAACGCCTTGAAGAAGGCATGGGTCATCAGGTGGAAAATCGCGGCCGAATAGGCCGACACGCCCAGCGCCACCGTCATGTAGCCCAGTTGCGACAGCGTCGAATAGGCGATCACCCGCTTGATGTCGTTCTGGACGATGCCCAGGAAACCCATGAACAGCGCGGTGATCGAGCCGATCACCAAGACGAAGCTCAGCGCGGTCTCCGACAGCTCGAACAAGGGCGACATCCGGGCCACCATGAAGATGCCGGCGGTGACCATGGTCGCGGCGTGGATCAGGGCCGAGATCGGGGTGGGGCCTTCCATCGAATCCGGCAACCACACATGCAGCGGCACCTGGGCGGACTTGCCCATCGCGCCGATGAACAGCAGAATGCAGATCAGGGTCATCAGCGACCAGTCGGCGCCTGGGATGATTTGCACGGTCATGCTGGCCATCAGCGGCGCGGCGGCGAACACATCTTTGTAATCAAGGCTGTTGAACGCCATCAGCACGGCGGCGATGCCGAGCAGGAACCCAAAATCGCCCACCCGGTTGACCAGGAACGCTTTCATGTTGGCGAAAATCGCGCTCTCGCGCTTGAACCAGAAGCCGATCAACAGATAGGACACCAGACCGACCGCTTCCCACCCGAAGAACAGTTGCAGGAAGTTGTTGGCCATCACCAGCATCAGCATCGAGAAAGTAAACAGCGCGATGTAGCTGAAAAAACGCTGGTAGCCGTCGTCGTCGTGCATGTAGCCAATGGTGTAGATATGGACCATCAGCGACACAAAGGTCACGGTGGAGATCATAACCGCAGTCAGGTTATCCACCAGGAAGCCGACCTCCAGTCGGAGGCCCTCGATCATCATCCAGGTGTAGACCGACCCATTGTAGGGTTCGGCGCCCTCCAGGACGTGATGGCGAAGCACCACCAGCGACAACAGAAAGGAGATCGCCACTCCGAGGATGGTCACCCAGTGAGCGCCGGCCCGACCGATCTTGCGGCCGAACAAACCGGCGATGATGGCGCCCAGCAGCGGCGCGAGCACAATCGCGAGGTAGACGTTTTGCATGCGGCTAACCCTTCAGCGTGTCGAGATCGGCGACGTTGATGGTGCGCCGGTTGCGGAACAGCACCACCAGAATGGCCAGGCCGATGGCCGACTCGGCGGCCGCCACGGTCAGAATGAAAAAGACGAAAACCTGGCCGATGGTGTCGTCGAGAAACCGGGAAAAAGCAATGAAGTTGAAATTCACCGCCAGCAGCATCAGCTCAATCGACATCAGCAGGATGATGACGTTCTTCCGGTTTAGAAAGATGCCGGCCACGCTGAGACAAAAGAGGATCGCTCCGAGCACGAGATAATCTGTAAGCGCGATCATCTATCCCCCGCCTTAGAGTTTTGGGAATGGTGGAATAATCATCAAAACGGGCGGTCCCCGCGATGCCGGACCGCCCGTTGGCGTTTTACTTCTTCTTTTCCGGCGCCATGCGCACCAACCGCACTCGGTCGTCCCGCGAGACCCGAACCTGTTGCGCCGGATTCTGGTATTTAGTGCCCTCCCGGCGGCGCATCGTCAACGAAATGGCGGCGATGATCGCCACCAGCAGAATCACCGAAGCGATCTCGAACGGATAGACGTAGAAGGTGTACAGGACGCTACCCAGCTCCTTAGTGTTGCTGTAATCGGCCGCGTGGGAAACCAGGTTGTACGGGGCTTCGCCGAAGTAGTTGGACCCGACCACCAGCCCCATCTCGATCACAATGATCAGCGCCACCGCCACCCCGACCGGCAGGTATTGGATGAAGCCTTCCCGCAGCGGTGCGATATTGATATCCAACATCATGATCACAAACAGGAACAACACCATCACCGCGCCCACGTAGACCAGCACCAGCACGATGGCCAGAAATTCGGCTTCGATCAGCAGCCAGAGCGCGGCGCTGGTGAAGAACGCCAGGACCAGGAACAGCGCGGCATGCACCGGGTTACGCACCGTGATCACCCGCACCGCCGAGACCACCAGCACGAGGGCAAACACGTAGAACAAAAATTTTTCAAATCCCATGAGCGGACCTGTTTTCTTGATTCTGGCAATGGAGGCCGGCTAGCGGTAAGCCGCGTCGGCGGCCCGGTCGGCGGCAATTTGCGCTTCGCAGCGGTCGCCGTGCGCGAGCAGTTTTTCCTTGGTCATGATGTGCTCGCCACGCTTCTCGAAATGATAATCAAACACCCGCGTTTCCACGATCGAATCGACCGGACAGGCCTCCTCGCAGAATCCACAGAAGATGCATTTGAACAAATCGATGTCGTAGCGGGTGGTGCGGCGGGTGCCATCGGGCCGTTGCTCGGATTCGATGGTAATCGCCAACGCCGGACAAACCGCCTCGCACAGTTTGCAGGCAATGCAACGCTCCTCGCCGTTGGGATAGCGGCGCAAGGCATGCAGACCGCGGAACCGGGGCGACAGCGGAGTCCGCTCTTCGGGAAATTGCACCGTGATCTTCTTGGCAAACAGATAACGGCCGGTCACCCGCAGACCCAGCAGCAACTCCCAGAGCAGAAAACTTTTGAAGTAGTGCCGAACAGCGTTCAGGGTATTCATCACATTCTCCGCTCAATCAAACCACGGACCCACTTGCGCCAGCACGCCCAGGCCGATGACCAGGATCCAAACCAGCGTCACCGGGATGAAGACCTTCCAGCCCAGCCGCATGATCTGATCGTAGCGATAGCGCGGGAAGGTGGCGCGGAACCACAGAAAAAACAGCAGCAGAAACGAAATCTTCAGCACCAGCCAGATCGCGCCGGGCACGAAGGCGAACAGCGCGCCCAACAGAGGAATTCCTTCAAACGGCGACAGCCAGCCGCCCAGGAACATCGTCGCCGCCAGCGCCGACACCAGGATCATGTTGGCGTATTCGGCCAGGAAGAACACCGCGAACGCCATGCCCGAGTAATCGACGTGGAACCCGGCCACGATTTCCGATTCGCCCTCGGCCACGTCGAAGGGCGCGCGGTTGGTTTCGGCGACGCCGGAGATGAAGTACACCAGAAACAGCGGCAGCAGCGGCAACCAGAACCAGTGCAGCAAACTACCCTGCTGGGCCAGCACGATCTGGTTGAGATTCAGGCTGCCGGCGGCCATCAGCACACCCACCAAGGCAAAGCCCATGGCGATCTCATAAGAAACGATTTGCGCCGCCGATCGCATGGCGCCGAGGAAGGCGTATTTGGAGTTCGAGGCCCAGCCGGCGATGATCACCCCGTAGACGCCCAGCGAGGTCAACGCCAGCAGGTACAGCAAACCGGCGTCCAGATGGGAGATCATCATGCGGTCGGCGAACGGGATCACCGCCCAGGCCGCGATCGCTGGCCCGAAGGACAGCACCGGCGCCAGCAGAAACAGAAAGCGATCCGCCCGGGTCGGGATGATGATTTCCTTGAACATCAGCTTCATGGCGTCGGCGATGGGCTGTAGCCAGCCCTTGGGACCCACCCGGTTCGGGCCTAACCGAACCTGCATGTAGCCGATGATCTTGCGCTCGGCAAAGGTCAGATACGCCACGCTCAACAGCAGGGGAACCAGCAGAGCGATGATTTTCAGCAGGATAATGATGACCGTCAGCAGCGTTTCCACGATCCGATGTCCTTATTGTTATTGGATGGCCACCGGCCCCACCGCCGGACCGAGCGCCACGCTGGCGGGCAGGCCGGCTGGAATCCAGACGCAACCCCTGGGTATGCTTTCATCCAGCACCAGCGGCAGTTCGACCGTGGCGCCGTTCTGGCGCACCTGAACCTGATCCCGCCCGGTCACCCCCAGGTCGCGGGCCACGTCGGGATGCAGTCGCACCTCGGCAGGCCGCGCCAGCGGACTCGCTTGCAGCGCGCGCGCCCGTCGCACCAGCGAATCCGCTGCGTAGATCGGTACGTCCGCCACCCGCAGCAAGCCATCGGCCCGGAACGGGGCCAGCGACTGGCCGAAATCCGGCGTGTTGTCCGGCTGGATCTCGCCGCAGGCGCCTCGAACTTCGGCCAGCGTCTCTTCGGAACTCACGTACTCGAAACCCGACACGCCGCACAGGTTGCCCAGCACCCGCAGCACCTTCCAGGCCGGCCGCGCGTCGCCGAACGGCTTGCTGGCGCCCGGGAAGCTCTGCCAGCGACCCTCGACATTGACGTAGGTGCCGGAGGTCTCGGCAAAGGTTGCCACCGGCAGGATGACCCGCGCATAGCTCTTGCTGGCGGCGCTGGCGTAGGGGGCGAGCGCGACCACGAACTCGGCACTTTGCAAGGCATGCAACGCCGTCGCGCCATCCCAGCAGTCCAGTTCCGGTTCGACGCCCAGCAGCACGTAGGCCCGGCGCGGCGCTTCCACCATCGCCCGCGCGTCCAGACCCACCGCCGGCGCTGGCGTGCCGCCCGGCAGGCGGTGCGGAACCGCGCCGGCCAGCCAGCCGCCGGCCGAATTGGCGGCTTCCGGCAGATAACCCAGACGGGCGCCGCTACACCGCGCCACGAAGCCGGCCAGCGCCCGCAGTTGCGCAAAGGCTGGATGGGAGACCGCCAGATTGCCCAACAGTACAGTCGCCGGGGTGTGGTTAACCAGATGGGCGGCGATGGTACGCTCGGTATCGCCCGCCGTCGCGCCCGCGATCAGGCTGGCCAAACCCGCCGGCGCCGACTCGCCCTTCAGCTCCGCGACCGCCTGGGCCACGCCGGCCAGCGCCGTCACCATCCCGACGGGATCGACGATCGCTTTTGCGGCCACCGGGAACCGGAAATCGAAGTCGCGCGGGTTGATGAACATGACCTGGCTGCCCGCCAGCGCCGCCTTGCGCAAGCGATGGCCGGCTAGCGGCTGTTCCATCCGCACGTTCGAGCCAACCAACAACGCCGCCTTGACCTGTCCCAAGTCTTCAAGCGCCTGCCCCAGCCACGGAAATACTGGCGCCGCGCCCTGATCGCTGAAATCGGCCTGACGCAGCCGGTGATCGATATTCGCCACGCCCAGACCGCGCGCCAGCTTCTGCGCCAGATACAACTCTTCCACGGTCGCGGTCGGCGACAACAGGAAGCCGACCGCATCGGCCCCATGGCGGGCGATCACGTCTTTCAGGCCGGCCGCCGCCGCTTCCAGCGCGGTTTCCCACGTCGTCTCGGCGCCGCCGATCAGCGGCTTGGCCAAACGGTCGTCGCTATAGATGCCTTCGTAGCTAAAGCGGTCGCGGTCGGAAATCCAGGTCTCGTTGACCTGCTCGTTCTCGCGCGGCGCCACCCGCATCACCTTGCCGCGCAGGGTATGAATAAAGATGTTGGAACCGACCGAATCGTGCGGAGCGACGGCGGCATGTTGCACGTATTCCCACGAGCGACCCCGGTAGCGGGACGGCTTGGCGGTCAGCGCCCCGACCGGACAAAGATCGATGATGTTGCCCGACAGTTCCGAAGCCACGCTGTGGGCCACGTAGGTGCCGATTTCCATAGTCTCGCCGCGCCCGGTGGCGCCCAGTTCGCGCAGGCCAGCGATTTCCTCGCCGAAGCGCACGCAGCGGGTGCAGTGAATACAGCGGGTCATCTCGGTGGCGATCAGGGGGCCAATATCCTTGTCCTGCACCACCCGCTTGCGCTCGGCAAAGCGCGACACATCGCCGCCGTAGCCCAAAGCCACGTCCTGCAACTCGCACTCCCCGCCCTGGTCGCAGATCGGACAGTCCAGCGGATGATTGATCAGCAGGAACTCCATGGTGCCCTTCTGCGCGGCCAGCGCCTTGGGCGACTCGGTGTAGACCTTCATGCCCTCCATCACCGGCGTCGCGCAGGCCGGCAGCGGCTTGGGCGCCTTCTCCACCTCGACCAGACACATCCGGCAACTGGCGGCGATGGACAGCTTCTTGTGATAGCAGAAACGGGGGATCGCGATACCCGCCGCATCGGTGATCTCG
>CAVRCC010000020.1:0-120515 GCA_963719395.1 uncultured Gammaproteobacteria bacterium
CCCCAGTAGGAGCACGCAGTCGCCGTTACCGACCCAGCGACACAGGGCCAGCTCGCGCAGTTGGTGGGGATCGAGCGAGGGTTGGGCCTCGAAATCGAAGCCGTCCAGGGTGCGGGCGAACGGGAACTTGGCCAAGCGAGTGGCCATCTCCAAGCGCCGCTGTTCCCGGCGCGCGACCTCGGCTTGGCACAGGAAGGTCAGCGCCTCGCGCAGGTTCAACTCGCGCCGGGCGGCCTCATCCAGCCAGGAGTCCAACCGCTCGCGCAGCGCCGTGAGTTGCAAGCGGGTGAGGAGGTTCAACAGGACGTCGTCGCACGGATTCACCAGCCACCTCCGGCGATCGCCTCGTACTCGGCCAAGGGGCGCAGCAGCGCCGGCGCGGGTGGGGCGGTGACCACGGCGGCGGGGCTCGCCCCGCCCGGGGCGCCGACCACCCCCGCCAGATGGGCCGGATCGACCACCCACTGGCGCCGGCCGGCGCTGACGGGATGCTGGGCCACCTCGACTCCGGCCCGCAGGACCCGCAGGGTCTCGTTGACGATCCGCACGGTCACCGTCTCCCCGATCAACCGCCACGGCACGCTGTAATGGTGGGTGTCCACCTCCACGCCGCCGTCGGCGTGCACCCGGCGGGTCAGTTCGCGGGTCCAGTGGAACGGCGGGCGACCGTTCACGGGACGCAGGGCGGCGGCTTCGGCCCGCTGGAACCGCTCCAGCGGCGGCTCGCCGATGGTGCCATGCTCCCGTACATCCGCCACGGTCCGCAACCACTGGTGCAGATGCGCCTCCAGCGCCGTCCAGGAGGTGAAGGTCCGGCCGGCAATGGCGTTGCGCTTGACGTAGCCTACCCCGCGTTCGTCCTTGCCCTGGGTCCGCGCCCGATAGGGCGCGCACGCCCGGGGTTGGAACCCCCAATACCGGGCAAAGGCCAGAAACCGGGCGTTGAACACCACCACCCGCGTGGTCCGGTCGTGGTCATCCACCAAGGTCCGGGCATTGTCCATCAACACCTCCTCCGGCACCCCGCCAAAATACCGAAAGGTCCGCTCCAAGCCCTCCAACCAGGCCGCTTGCCGCTCGTGGTCGAACGCCGCCACAAACGCCCGTCGCGAAAACCCCAACGTGGCCACGAACAGCCGCACCCGCACCGGCTCCTCGCCGATCCGCACCGTGGTCGTGCCAAAGTCGATTTGGAGTTGCCGGCCCGGCGGCGTCTCGAACCGCACCGTCGCCCGGGCCTCCGCTTCCAATGGTTGGCGCCACGGCCGCACCGCCCGCTCCACCGTCCGCAACGACACGCGCAGGCCATGCACCCGCTGCAATTCTTGGCGCACCACGTCCGCGTTGCCGCGATGCTGGCGAAAGCTCGCCGCCAGCCAGTCGTCCAACCCGCGCAATAGCCGGCGCCGGACCGGGCGGCAACTCGGCCGCCACTCCCCTTGCCGCAGAGAGTGCCGGACCGTGTGCGCGCTGCAATCCAACTCGCCGGCCATCCGCTTGATCCCCCAACCCAACTGATGGAGTCGCCGCATCGCCGCGACCGCTTCTGGTGTGTGCATCTGGTCCCCTCTCGCTCTCGTCTCAACGATAACGATAGGAGCCCCTTGAACCCGTTCGTTCATCATTTACCCCTCCGCTAGGGGGGGCAATTCTTCGTGTCGCTAGGGGGGCAGTTTATGCTGTCGCCTGACAATTTGGCGAAGATGCCGGTCGGACGCGCACCGACCACTCGGCAGAAAACCTGGCCCTGATCCGGCGTATGGCCCTGAACGTGCTCCACCACAACGGCCCGGCGCGGGAGAGCCTCCGGCGCCGCAAACGCCGGGCCGCCCTCAACGATGATGACCGGTTGCGCCTGCTCCTCGGCCAGCCCAGTCCGGCTACCGCATAGCGCGATTGCCCTGGGTGATAGTGGCTCACCAGTTGGAGGGTCGCCGGATGAATCACCTCGGTCAGCCGCGCCGTGATCTGGGCATCGGGCGGGGCGCTGAGCGGGCGTTTGGTCCGGTCGCGCTGGACTGCGCGGGTGTGGCGCACGGAACTCGCTTTTTTCTTCGCGGTGGTGGACATGAGCAGGAAGCGTTACTTAGCAAAGGAATGATCCTACCCCCGGGATCAGGTGAAGCTGGGGCTTGACAAGGCGAGAAAAAGCTTAACTTGTGACCAATGCTCTAAGGCATCGGGAGATCGCCTGCTCCGCAATCCAGGCGTCACCCATCAACCCACTCGGGAGGTGAATCCTACCCCAACTGGACCATCGAACGTGGTGCCGGCTGCTTCAACGCCAACCCCGTCACCGGGGGAAGCGTGGAGGAGAGCGGGAGAGGTGCGCCCGGTGAGGGCTCCTCCCCCATATGCGCCAACTTAAGCGGTGTTTCTCATACGTTACTCATTCCCAGGGCTTGACATTGCGCGATCAAGTGGTTGACCCGATCCGGCAGGGTTTGCAGTGGGCGGCGGCGCGGCCGTTCCTGCATCACCGCCAGGCACGCGGGCCAGCGATCCAGATGCCAATCCCGCACGCCGCTGATCACGGTCGCCAGTTCCTGGCGCAGCAGCTTCCATACCCGCCACGGGGTCGCGCGGCGCGGGCCGTCCAAGCGATTCCAATCGTCACCGCACCGTCGCCGGGCCCACTGCTCCAGCACCCAGGCATAGAGCAGCTTGCCGTGGAGATAGAGATCGGCCAGCGCGCTGCCCTGACGGGCGCGGAGATGATCGATATTCACGATGGATTTCCATCGCTTGATGACCAGCTCCACTTGCCACCGGAGCCGGTAGAGCGCCAGCACGGTCGCCGTCGGCAACACGGCCGGGGGCAGGGTGCTCAAGACCAACACCCACTCGGCCAAGGCCAGGGTCCGGGCTTGCGCCTGCCGCCCTTTCTTGCGGGCCTGGGCTTGCACCCGCCGCCGGGCCTCGGCCGCCGGCGCCGGCGGCCGCCGGCAGCCGTGCAGATAGCCCGCGATGAATTCGCCCTCGACCTGTACCCGCACGGGGATACACCGCTCGGTCTCCGTCGTGGCCTGGAGTTCCGCCAGCCAGTCGATCTTGGCCCCCGCCGCGTCGTACAGGTTCAGGCTGTGCGGGTTATAGCGCACCACCACCGCCACGCCCCGGTCGGCGCACTCGATCAACGCCCGCGCCGAGTTATAGCCCCGATCCACCACCACCACGTCGCCGTCCCGCAAGGGGTAGTGCCGCAGGCTCTCGCCCTCATGGGCGTCGGTGACCTTGACAAAGATCAACTCGAGCCGCACCCAATCCACCGCCAGATGCAGCCGATGCTCCGTCCCTTTCGCTCCCGGTCCCTGCACCGTCGAGCCATCCCCCACCACAAACCGCAGGTGGCCCTCGAGCAACGGCGCCGCCGCCGTCCCCAGCAGCCGCCCCAACAGCGCTTTCACCCAGGGCCCGCACGCCTTCAGCCGCTTCTGGATCGCCGTGTCGCTGATCCGCTCTTCCAACAGGGTGAAGTTGCCCGCCGTCTCCCGCAGCACCAGATCGATGCCGCAGTAGTTCATCACCACCTGGAGCAGCTGCTCCGGGGTCTTGATCTTGCGACCGCGGGTGAACGCCTTGAACTCGAACGCCAGTTCCCGAAAGTCGGCCGGCAACTCTTGTAAGAACCGCTCGAATGTCGTATCCACAGTACCGAATGGCAGGCTCATCGCGGTCGGTCCTCCGATGGCGAGGTGGGTGTGAGAAACCTCGAGCTTGCCATTCTTTTACAGAGTTTTCAACCTCTTATCCCTTAATTGCGCTTATGGGCTCCTCCCCTCCCCTTCGCCCAACATAGGTCGGATGCTCTGAATCGCTGAGCATCAGACCGACAATCGACGAAAACAAGATTTCTTTGGTATATTGGGCGCGGCGAATCGTGTCAAACTAACGATCCATCTTGTCAGCGTTCAAAAAACTTTCTAGCAATACTCGTACCATTACCGCAACAGGTCTGTTCTGGATAAACCGCTCCAAGACTTGGCCAAGCATGGGGATACCTCAAGATAGTTCAAAAATTGTTACTTAGCGCTCCTATACCGGTTGTGGAATTTCCCCTCCTTGGATAAGGGGGTGGCGCGTAGCGCCGGGGTGGTTCGAAGCGGTGATTCCAAGAGGAGCGCTATATATAAGTTTCAGGACCTTAGAGGGCTGGAGACTACAAGCGCGTATCGTGAAGGCCGTTCAAAAAAGGTGCGAAACGATGAACGACCGGCTTTATCCCGGAAGGATAGGGCTTATCGAGGTGAGAGCCGGATGCGGTGAAAGTCGCACGTCCGGTTCATCGGGGGGGAGGGATTCCGAAAGGAATCCTTCCTATCCCAACTGATGGCGTTTTCGCCGACCTCCATCGACCCACGTCCGGGCTCACCAGGCCAGGCGCCCACCGCCCTTCTCATCTCTGGCTCGGCCCACCCCCTATCCCGCGCTCGACGGGTTACGCCCGTTTGTATTTATGGTGATCGAAGAGGTACAGTCCGGTGAAAAGCTATCAATGTGGTTATCATGCTCGATGTGGTTGGATCGCCGGCCTAGTCATCTCGCTGGCGTGGAGTACCGTTGACGCGGCGGCGCCCCCGTCTCCTGAAACCGCTGCGGAAATCGAACGAGCCCTAAGTTTCCCAGGTAAAGCCCAACCGGGTCTGCAACTGCGGGGCGGTCCAAGTCCCGGCAGTCCGGGAGTGGGAACATTGCGCGGTCCGGCCGGTATCGTCAGCGATCCCACCACTACCTCCCGAGCGACCGACGCGCTGGATTATCCGACTCTGATTCGGGACCGGCCCAAGGTCGCGGCCCTGATCCATTTTGATCCGAACTCCGCGCGCATCCGCGGCGATGCCTACAAGCTGCTGAACGAATACGTCAACGCCTTGAAAAGCGAGGCGCTTGCCGATGCGGTGCTGGTGATCGCCGGCCATACCGACGCCATCGGTTCCGACGAACGTAATCTACAATTATCCGAGGAACGGGCGCAGGCGGTGAGGGATTATCTAATCAAACGCGGGATCGCCCCTGATCGGTTAATCGCCAGAGGTTATGGGGAGGCGTACCCCGTGGCCTCTAATGCCACGGAAGCCGGACGCGAGTTCAATCGTCGGAGCGAATTTATCCGCGTGGATGGATCGACGACTGCCAATCAGTGAGTCGTTGAGCAGATACCTGGCCAGGAAATTTTGAGCGATGCGGGTGTTGCGGCGAATCGAATAGAAGAATCAGTCGAAGGGGAGGGGAACCATGACTCGTGGTGAGTGCCGTTACGGTGTGGTGTTGCTACTGGTCGGCGTGTTGACGCTGTGGGGATGCGCCGCAGGAGGAAGTTCAACGGCGGTGTCCGAGGGCTTGCCCGTCGGGACGCGGATCGCTTTGCCCGAAGATGCCAAGGCGCTGGGCGATGTCACCTGCGAGTTCTACAAAGCCGGGGGTAGCCGGGGCCTGGAACAGTTCGAAATCCGCTGTCCAGGTTGGGAGCGCGCCGCTGGCTTGGTCTGGCGTGGCGACCTTCCGCGCCCGGCGGCAGGCTGGGAACAAACCTTTTTCAACCAGAGCGCCTTGGGCAAAACCGTGCAAGCCGAGGCGGACTGCGGCGAGCCGGAGTCCACCCGCATCCTGAACGAGCAACCGGCGGTTCTGCGCCGCTGTACCAGCTACAACGGCGGCTTCCCCTATCTGCTGATCGCGGCTGGCGTCGACAACCGTGCCTTCGTTCTCTGGGGACCGGCGCACCTGGCGCCGCTGTTTGAGGGTTTTGTTCAAACCTCCGTGCGGGGCACGGTGCAGGAAATACTGCCCGGCAGCCGGTCGCAGTTGATTGCGCTGGCCGAACAGGCCGTGGCGCCCGAGGGCCGGCTCATCGGTCTGGAAGACATGGGGCAGTTCACCGCTTTGGACGAACTGAGCACTCTGTATAACTCCGCGAAAAACCACCAGCGCGCGCTGGAACTGGCGCAACGCGCGCTGGAAATTCACGAGCGCGTCAAAGGGGCCAACCATCCCGGCGGTGGCTATCTAGCCGCGCGGATGGGCCGCGAACTCAGCCGCCTGCAACCCGGTGCGGCGGAAGCCATGTTTCAGCGCGCCGAGCCCTTGGTGAAGGCATCGCCGGATGTCTCGGACTGGCCGGAGTTGCTGGTCTATCGGGCCTGGTATGAATTGGATCGGGGTGATCGGGCACGGGCCGAGCAGTACGCGCAACAATCCTGGGAATTGAGTAAGTCGGCGGCGGCACGCTCCCGTCAGGGCGAAATGAATCCCCGCATCGCCCATTCGTTGATCGGTGTGGGCGATGTTTACCTCGAACTTGACAAGTTGGTGGAAGCCGAGGCCGCCTATACGCAGGCACTCAAGATTTTCGATACCGTTCGGGGTGGCGACTATCACTGGGTGGGGGAAAGCCACCAGCGCCTGGCGGAGGTCTATCGCCGCCAGCAGTCGTTTGAGAAAGCCCGCGCCCAGGCCCAAGCGGCGGTCGAACTAAACCGCGCCCTGTTTGGCGAAGGCCGGGCACTGGCCGAGGCGTTGATGACCCAGGCCAAAGTCGAACGGGCGGCCGGTCAACCCGAACGTGCTCTGGCGCTCTGGCGCGAGACGCGTAGGATTCTGCTGAGCGACCGGGCAGCGCTGACGCAGTTGCAGACGGAAGACGTCGAGGGTTACCTCGAATTGCTGTTTCAACTGACCGGTACCGATGGTGGGAGCGGCAAAACGGCTCTGCTCGATGAGGCATTCGTGGTCTCGCAGTTGGGCCAGACCCCGGCGGCGGGCCGGGCCGTCACCCAAGTGGCCGCGCGCCTCGCCGAGACTGATCCCGAGGTGCGGGATACCGCGCGGGCGCTGCAGGACGCTTTAAAGGCCAGACAAGATGCGCAGTATGAATTGGGTGTCGAACAGAGCAAGCCTTTTCTGGCGCGGGATACCGCCAAAGAGGAAGCGCTTAAGACCAAACTGCGCGCGGCGGCGGAAGAATACCAGCGGCAGGAGGAACGCTTGCAAGCGCGGTTCCCCCGCTATGGCCGCCTCGTCACTCCAACCCCGCTGAACGCGGCGGAGGTCGCGAAATTGCTGCGACGGAGCGAGGCGTTGCTGCGGGTGTTGCCCGGTGAAAAGGAGACCTGGGTGTTTCTGGTCAAGGCCGACGGCAGCCTGCGCGGCGCCGCAGTAAAGCTCTCGGCCCCGCAGTTGACCGCCGAGGTCGGACGGCTGCGTGCGGGGGTGGACGCCAGTTCGGGGAAGGTTCCCGATTTTGATCTGGTCTTGGCTCACGAGCTGTACCAGCAATTGCTGGGTCCCCTGGAGCCGGCGCTGGCCGGCGTCGAGCATCTGATCGTGGTCCCGGCGGGGGCGTTGCTCAGTCTGCCGCCCGCGCTGCTGGTGCGGCAGACTCCGGCGGAACCCGGTGATTATCGGCGGGCGGCTTGGCTGGTGCGCGACATGGCGCTCAGTCTGTTGCCTTCGGTGGTGGCGCTGGAGCAGTTCCGTCAGGTAGCCGGGTCGTCGCAGGCCCGCCTGCCGTTCATCGGCTTTGGCGATCCGGTGTTTTCCGAGCAAGCCGGCACGCTGCGTGGTGGCGGTGGCGGGGTGGATCGGGTCGTGCAGAATTGCCAGCTCGATGCCAAGGCGCTCGGTCAATTGCCGCGGCTCCCGGAAACGGCGACCGAACTGCGCACGCTGGCTCGCACCTTGGGGGCGAAGCAGGAGCAAGGGGTCGTGCTGGGCCGGCAGGCCACGGTTCCCGCCGTGCAGGCCAGCAATCTACAGAATTACCGCATCATCGCCTTTGCCACCCACGCGCTGCTGCCGGGTGAACTGGACTGTTTGACGGAACCGGCGCTGGCGTTAACGCCGCAGGCTGCTACGAACGCCAGCGATAATGGCTTGCTCGGCGCCAGCGCCATCGCCAGCCTGAAGCTGGATGCCGACTGGGTGCTGCTGTCGGCCTGCAATACGGCGGGAACCGGGGGCGGGCGCCTGCGCGGGGAAGGGTTGTCCGGCCTGGCCACGGCGTTTTTCTACGCGGGCACCCGTTCGCTGCTGGCGTCCCATTGGTACGTGGTCTCGGAGCCGACGGTTTTCCTGACCACCCATACCTTCGATTCGTACAAAAAAGCGCCGAACCTGGGGCGGGCGCAAGCGCTGCGGCGGGCGCAACTGGCGCTGCTGGAGCAACCGAACATGGCGCATCCGGTATTTTGGGCGGCGTTTACCCTGATTGGGGAAAGCAGTCCCTTGCAATAGCGTTTTGTTAAACGGGGGAGGTTGCCGCTAATGGCAACCGATGGGCAACATCCGCGATAAGGGCGGCATTACCATGAAGAAACACTATCGGTTCTGGACGCAAGCAGTTTTCCTGATCTTCGTTGGTCTTTTTGCGATGCTCTTGCCGGATTGGGGAATTGAGTTAAGGGCGCAAACTTTTCCCCTACTTCGACCAATTTTGGAGATGTTCCCGTCGGTGCAACCAATTCACGAGCCTGTGATTTTTACGAAATACTGATGAATTGACGAATTGATAATTTACCAAGGCATTACAAGCAAGGGAGGTAGTTTCTCCGCGACTGACAATTGTCCAAGAGGTCCAGGACGATTGGCGGTGGGATCATCCTGCAACATCACCGTGTCTTTTTCGCCCGTGGCTCCAGGAGAATCAAACTGGAACATCTCACAGTTTCATGGACACGGTTTGCTTGATGAGTTCAATTGTACAGGATCAACATCAGCAACCTTAATCGGTATCGGTATTGCGCCAATCAATGCCATTGATGACACCGCCGAGACCCCGGCTGGGCAGCCGGTCACCATCAACGTGCTGGCCAACGACACGCCGACCGGGGGACTGACCCTCATTGCAGTGAGCGACCCGCCGAACGGCAGCACCGCGATCAGCGGCAGCACGGTCGTCTACACCCCCGATCCGGGCTTTGCCAGTCCCCCGAACGACACCTTCACTTATACCGTCCGCGATGGCTTCCAGCAGACCGCCACCGCCACCGTGACGGTGACCGTGAATCCACCGGGGCTGACCGCCGTGGACGACACCGCCACCACGGCGGCCGGGACGCCGGTGACCATCAACGTACTGGCCAACGACACGCCGACCGGGGGGCTGACCCTCATTGCAGTGAGCGACCCGCCGAACGGCAGCACCACGATCAGCGGCAACACGGTCGTCTACACCCCCGATCCAGGCTTTGCCAGTCCCCCGAACGACACCTTTACCTATACCATCCGCGATGGCTTCCGGCAGACCGATACCGCCACCGTGACGGTGACCGTGAATCCACCGGGGCTGACCGCTGCGAGACGACACGGCCACCACGGCGGCGGGGACGCCGGTGACCATCAACGTGCTGGCCAACGACACGCCGACCGGGGGGCTGACCCTCATTGCGGTGAGCGACCCGCCGAACGGCAGCGCCGCGATCAGCGGCAGCGCGGTCGTCTACACCCCCGATCCAGGCTTTGCCAGTCCCCCGAACGATACTTTCACTTACACCGTCAGGGATCGGTTTGAGCGCACTGCCACCGCCACCGTGACGGTGACCGTGAATCCACCGGGTCTGACCGCTGCAGACGACACCGCCACCACGGCGGCGGGGACGCCGGTGACTATCAACGTGCTGGCCAACGATACGCCGACTGGGGGACTGACCCTCATTGCAGTGAGCGACCCGCCGAACGGCAGCGCCGTGATCAGCGGCAACACGGTCGTCTACACCCCCGATCCGGGCTTTGCCAGTCCCCCGAACGACACCTTTACCTATACCGTCCGCGATGGCTTCCGGCAGATCGATGCCGCCACGGTGACGGTGACCGTGAATCCACCGGGGCTGACCGCTGCAGACGACACGGCCACCACGGCGGCCGGGACGCCGGTGACCATCAACGTGCTGGCCAACGACACGCCGACCGGGGAGCTGACCCTCATTGCAGTGAGCGACCCGCCGAACGGCAGCGCCGCGATCAGCGGCAACACGGTCGTCTACACCCCCGATCCGGGCTTTGCCAGTCCCCCGAACGATACTTTCACTTACACCGTCAGGGATCGGTTTGAGCGCACTGCCACCGCCACCGTGACGGTGACCGTGAATCCACCGGGGCTGACCGCCGCAGACGACACGGCCACCACGGCGGCGGGGGCACCGGTGACCATCAACGTGCTGGCCAACGACACGCCGACCGGGGGGCTGACCCTCATTGCAGTGAGCGATCCGCCGAACGGCAGCGCCGCGATCAGCGGCAACACGGTCGTCTACACCCCCGATCCGGGCTTTGCCAGTCCCCCGAACGATACTTTCACTTACACCGTCAGGGATCGGTTTGAGCGCACTGCCACCGCCACGGTGACGGTGACCGTGAATCCACCGGGTCTGACCGCTGCAGACGACACCGCCACCACGGCGGCGGGGACGCCGGTGACCATCAACGTGCTGGCCAACGACCAGGGTGATGGATTGACCCTCGTTAGCGTGAGCGACCCGTCGAACGGCAGCGCCGCGATCAGCGGCAATGCGGTGGTCTACACCCCCGATCCGGGCTTTGCCAGTCCCCCGAACGATACCTTCACTTATACCGTCCGCGATGGCTTCCAGCAGACCGCCACCGCCACCGTGACGGTGACCGTGAATCCACCGGGTCTGACCGCTGCAGACGACACGGCCACCACGGCGGCCGGGACGCCGGTGACCATCAACGTACTGGCCAACGACACGCCGACCGGGGGGCTGACCCTCATTGCAGTGAGCGACCCGCCGAACGGCAGCGCCGCGATCAGCGGCAATGCGGTGGTCTACACCCCCGATCCGGGCTTTGCCAGTCCCCCGAACGACACCTTTACTTATACCGTCCGCGATGGCTTCCAGCAGACCGCCACCGCCACCGTGACGGTGACCGTGAGGCCACCAACCCTGGACGCTGTTAATGACACAGCCACTACCCCAAGCAGAACACCGGTTACGATTCCGGTGCTGGCTAACGATGTAGGTACGGGGCTGACCATCAACCAGGTCGGCACCCCGGCCCATGGCAGCGCGACGGCTGGTGCAGGTGGCGCCATCACCTACACACCAGTCACGAACTTCGTCGGTAGTGATACCTTCACCTACACCATCAGCGACAGTTTCGGCCAGAGCGACACCGCCACGGTGCGGGTCACAGTCATTGCCCCGGCGCTGAACGCGGTGGACGACGCGACCGCTGCCCGGCCTCGAACGCCGGTCGCGATTCCTGTGCTGGCCAACGACATCGGCACGGGGTTGATCATCACCCAAGTCGGTACTCCGTCCCACGGTAGCGCGGTGGCCGGCGCGGACGGCGCCATCACCTACACCTCCACCCCGAACTTCACCGGTACCGATACCTTTACTTACACCATCACTGATGGCATCAGCACCGACTCGGCTGTGGTCACGGTCACGGTGACACGTAGCAAAGAAGATACTCAGAAGCTCCTTGAAGACACGACCGACAATCCCAATGCCAAAACGATTGGCGGAACCATCGGCGGTCTTTGTTTCGATCGAGCGGCTAGTGCGAATTTCCTGCGGGACTGCGATGACCTGATCGATGCGGCCAGTAACGACGATCCCGGAGTGGGTCCGGCTCTGGAGCAAATTACCCCCGCGCAGTTGGGCGCCGCGCTCGATACTTCGCTAACCAGCGTGCAAACCCAGATGCTGAGCATCCGTTCGCGCATGAACTCGTTGCGCACCGGGGTCATGGGCATCAACCTCGACCGCTTGAATATCCAGCGCGGCGGCTGGACGCTCTCCGGCCGGGATTTACGCTACCTGCTGGCCAGCCTGGGCGGCGGCGGTCCCAGCGCGGACATGGACACGAATCTGGGGGCGTTCGGGATTTTCGCCAGCGGAACCTTCAATTTCGGGAACCGAGACAGTACCGAGAACCAGACGGGGTTTGACTTCAAAACCCGCGAAGTGACAGTAGGCGCCGATTATCGGTTCAACGACCAGTTCGTTCTGGGAACCGCCCTCTCGTATACGGCCATCGACACCGATATGGACAGTAACGGTGGCTATCTGGATACCCGGGGCTATGGTCTAACGCTGTACGGCACCTATTACCCCTCCGACCGCTTCTACGTCGATGGGATGGTCAACTACGGCTGGAATGATTACGATCAACGACGCAACGTGATCTACCAAGTGCAAGATATCGATGTGAATCAGCGTCTTGATAGCGACTACAGCGGCCAGCAGTTTTTCGTCGACTTGGGGGCTGGCTATGAATTCACGCGCGGCAATCTAGCCTTCGGCCCCGAGGTCCGTCTGAGCTATCTGGATGTACGGGTGGATTCGTTCCAGGAACGGGCTGGCGACAGCAATCCCGGATCGGCTTGGGCAGTGGCGATTGAGGAGCAGAATCTACAATCGCTGGTTTCAAGCGTGGGTGGGCGGGCCAGCTACCTGATCGACCAGCCGTGGGGTGTCTTGCAACCGCAAGTGGAATTCAGTTGGTTGCACGAGTTCAACGATGACAGTCGCTTTGTCCGAGGTCGCTTCGTGGAAGGCGCCGTCGTCCCCGATAACCTGTTCCAACTGGTTACGGATCCAGTGGATAAGAATTATTTCAGACTGGGACTGGGCCTTTCGGCGCGGTTTGACCGAGGACCGTCTGTCCTGATCCAGTACCGGACTCTGTTCGATTACCAGAACTTGGAAGATCATGCCATCACGACCGAACTGCGGTGGGAATTTTAGAGACTCGACAACATCCCTCTCCCTATGGGAGAGGGATTGGCTAAGGTTCGACAGTGATGACCCGAGCAAAGTGGGTGGTAGCGTTTATGTCCTATCCTGACGATATCAAGCCGGATGGCCAGGAACATAGCGAACTGGATGCCATCGATCTGAGCAATATCAAGGCAATCGATACGACCCCCATAATCCCCGGCTACAGGGTAGAAAAACTGATTAGCGGGGGCGCCATGGGACAAGTCTATTTGGCGATGCAGGAAGCACTCGAACGACCGGTCGCGATCAAAGTGATTACTCCCTCCCTGAGCATCGATGCCACATTCCGCCAACGCTTTCTTAAAGAGGGTAAGATCATCGCGCAGTTGCGGCATCCGCATATCGTGACCATTCACGACATTGGCGAGTGCCTGAATCAATACTACATGGTTATGGAGTATGTGGAAGGCGGCACGCTGAAGGATCACATCCAGAAAGGCTTTTCAACCGAACAGGCTGTCAAGATTCTGCGCCAGCTTGCCAGCGCCCTGGGCTACGCCCATCGTCAGGGTTTCATTCATCGGGATGTCAAGCCGGCCAATATTTTATTCCGCGACGACGACAACGCCGTACTGTCCGATTTCGGAATTGCCAAAGCCTGCGAAGACAGCAGCCATCTTACGGCGACCGGCTTGGCCGTTGGCACAGTCCGTTACATGAGCCCGGAACAGGCTTACGGCATAACGCTCGATGGCCGCAGCGATTTGTATTCCCTGGGTTTGGTGTTTTTCGAAATGCTCACCGGGTTCCGCACCAGTCATACCCTGGAGGGGCACGTCGAATCTTTACCACCCGAATTGAG
The DNA here is from genome assembly GCA_963719395.1 of uncultured Gammaproteobacteria bacterium. Classification (GTDB taxonomy): domain Bacteria; phylum Pseudomonadota; class Gammaproteobacteria; order Competibacterales; family Competibacteraceae; genus Contendibacter. The sequence goes on from CAVRCC010000020.1 coordinate 13,549, forward strand.
CCGTTACCAGGGCATCCTGCACAAACTGCTGGCCCTTAACCCGGACGAGCGCTTTGCCACCGCCGAACAACTCATTGACGCCATCGATAAACTCGGCGACCAGAAAAATGATAAGACCATCGTCCTGCCTGGGATAAAGGGTGGCAAAAAAGCCAGACGCTCGTTCGGCCTGTACGCCACGGGAATCATGCTCCTGCTGGTGGCCGCGTTGCTGGCCGGCTTGGGTTACCTGGTCTGGGACCGCTTTTCCAGTCCCGATCTCGCTGTTCAGGTCAGCTACTTATATCGACCTACCGACCAGCTTAATTTCCAGCCATTGCTCGACGGTAGCGTGCTACATTCGGGTGATCACTACCAGATCCGCTTTACGCCAGAACAGGATGGCTATGTGTATGTTTTCCAGATCGACAGTAGTGGCGCGATTTACCTGCTGTTTCCGTCTCAGGGCGGCGACGTTCCGCAAGTGAGCAACGTCAATCCAGTCCAGGCTGGGGTCACCTATTACTTGCCTGCCACGGATGAAGCGTTTCAACTGGATGAGCAGGTCGGTCACGAGCAAATCCGCTTTTTGGCTTTGAGGCGCCGTCACCTCGCATTGGAGGAACAATACGCAGCACTCGTTGAAGCACGCCGCACGCAAGACCATGCGCGCATGGCGGAACTGCAAATTCAGTTGACTCAAAGCTTGCAGTCAATGCAAGTGAGCGCTAGATCCATGCTCAATTTCAAACACAACGCGAGGGGAAGCCATGAGCTATAAAACCTGTTGGTGGCAATATCCACTGATCACCTTGCTCGGTGGCATGTTGATCGGAGCCACGGGTAGTGTCGGCGCGGCCGACCCATCGTCTGACGATCTCAAGACCCGCGGACCGGCCGGGACGGTCAAAATTACTCCGGAGCCGGGTGGAGCAACCCCGAGATCAGCGACATTCACGCCCCAAACTGCGGTGAAACCACTGAGTTTCAAAGTCAATTATGTCTATCGCCCCGGCGGCCGTGGACCGCTCAAGCCATTGGCCGAAAACAGCATTCTGCATTCTGGCGATCATTACAAAATTCAGTTCACCCCAGCGGAAGACGGCTATGTCTACATTTTCCAAGTGGATAGCGCAAAGGCGATTTACCGGCTCTTCCCAATGACGGAGTTCGGCGGCGTGACCGTCAACAATCTCAATCCGGTACGGGCCGGCGTCACTTATCATCTGCCTGCCAAAGACAAGTCGTTCCAGCTCGACCAAAACGTCGGACCGGAAACCATTCTATTTCTGGCCTTCCGGCAACCGAACCAGGCCTTGGAAGAGCAATACGAGACACTGGTCAAGGCGCGGCTGAGCCAGGACAAGACCAAGGTGGCCGGCGTGCAGGTGGCCATGCAAAGCAGTTTCAAAACCCGTGGCTTGGCGGCTATCGTCGACGATCCCGAGAAGAAGACGACCACCGTACCCTGGGCGCCTGCCGAGTCGTTCACCATGCCGGTCCAGCGCCTGGATAATCTGTGCGCGGATTGCATTAATATGATGACTTTCGAGCATCGCTGAGTTATTCATATCTGCCGGCTCATGGCTACATTTAACCGAGCCAGGCTGAGCAGACGCCTCCATGTCATCGCTGCTGTCGCCGCGTCGGTCGCTGTTGGGTTTTTCCCGGGCGGCTGCGACGCGGTGGATTCTTTACCGGGGCCAGCAAATCCCGCAATCCCATGATCGACATCACCGCCACCCTTTCCATCACAGCACCCCTGCTCGGTACCAGCGACCCGCCACCCTTCACCCTCTTCAATCCGGAGGGTCAGGCGCCGGTGGTGCTGGTCTGCGATCACGCCAGCAACGCGATTCCCATCGTGCTCGGCCAGCTTGGGCTGGGGCCAGCGGAATTGGCCCAGCACATCGCCTGGGACATCGGCGCCGCTCGCGTCGCCTGCCTGCTGGCGGCGCGGCTGAATGCGCCGGCGGTACTGGGTGGCTATTCGCGGCTGGTGGTGGATTGCAACCGCGCCCCCGGCGATCCGACCTCCATCGTCGAGATCAGCGATGGCATCGTCATCCCCGGCAACCGCGATCTGGACGATGCCCAGGCCGATGCGCGAGTGAACGAGGTGTTCTGGCCCTACCACCACGCCATCACTCAGGCGCTGGCGCACCGCTGGCGGCATGGAGGCCGCGCCCCGGCGCTGATCGCCATTCACAGCTTCACGCCGGTGATGAACGATTTCCAGCGCCCCTGGCATCTCGGCGTACTGTGGAACCGCGATCCGCGACTGGCCAAACCGCTGCTAGCGCGGTTCGGCGCCGAGTCCGCGCTGTGCGTCGGCGATAACCAGCCCTATTCGGGACGGAACGTCGGTTTCACCATGGATACCCACGGCGGTGCGGCTGGCCTGCCGCACGTGGAAATCGAAATCCGTCAGGATTTAATCGCCGATAACGAGGGTTGCGAACGCTGGGCGATGACGGTAGGCAAGGTGCTGGACGCCGTGCTGCGGGACGAGACGTTGCTCCAGGTACGGCATTACTGAACGATAGAACTATTAGCTGTATTAGATGTCGTATACTTTGATTTACACATGCATACCAACAATTTAGAGAGAAGCGCCGGTTATGGGTGCGATGGAAGGTACGAACAGTGCCGCGCCACTGAGGTACCCGCAAATTCGAACGGCGGTGCTGGCGCTGGTTTATGTCGCCACATGGGTAGCGCTGTGGCATGCATCGAGCGCGCTGAATCTAACGAGCGGGATCAGCCTTTGGTATCCCCCCGCCGGCCTGACCTTCGCCCTCCTGCTCGAATACGGCGTGCGGACCCTGCCGCTGTCGATGGTTGCCTCACTCATCGCCGGCCTGTCTTTCTGGCCCTGGGAACAGTGGCCTTATTTCCTGTTGGCCAATCTGATTCCACCGCTGGGCTATGCCGCGGCCGCCCAAATCCTGCGCAATCATCCGATCGGGCGCCGGCATAAAAAGTGGCATTTCAACGATCCGCAACGCGTGGCGCTGTTTCTGGGCGCCGCCGCTGGCGGTTCTCTGTTTGCCGCTCTGACCGGCGTTACCGTGTTGCGAGGTGCCGGTTTGCTGCCAGCCGGATCCTTATTGCCGCAAATCGCGCTGGGCTGGTGGGTTGGGGATTTCATCGGGGTGGTCACCCTGGCGCCGCTGGCATTGCTCTTTGCCGCGCCGCTGGCCCGGCAATTCCGCCAGGGAGAACCGCTGCGCCTGCCCGAATCGTGGAGGCTGGCCGATCCACCCCCTACGTGGCTGACGCTTCTCCAAATCGTGCTATCGATACTGTTGTTGCTGGTCTTGTTCTGGGTTCCATACCACCTCTGGCCGAATCAGCCGCAACCCTTCCTGAGCCTGTTGCTGCTGCCGGTGTTGGCCTGGATCGCGGCGACGCACGGGCTGCGCGGCGCGGTGTTGACCGTGTTTTTGTACGAGCTGGGCATCATCACGCTGGTGGTGTGGCTCGGGCGGGCCGACCAGACCTTTCCATACCAGATCGTCATACTGGCGGTGGTGGCGTCGGGCTTGCTGACCGGGGCGGCGTCTCAGGCGCGGCTCGCCCATGTCGCCCGGTTCCGCAATCTGGCCGAAGTGTCCAACGATCTGCTCTGGGAGTTCGATGCCCGCGGTCGCCTGTGCGATCTCAGTGGGCGGTTTGCAAAAACCATTGAACGGCGCAAGGCCCATCGAGGCCCCGGCTGGCGCGTGTACGTCGCTCCACAGCGACAGGACACTGATTTTTCCACGCTGGAGGCCAAGATCCGGCGACGGCAATCCTTCCATCAACTGGTGCTGTGTCTGCGGTTGCCGGGACGGGAGCAGCCGGTTTGGACGCTGAACAGCGGACTCCCTCTGTTCGATGAAGACGGTGGGTTCCTGGGCTATCGCGGCGCGACCACCGACATCACCGACCACAAGAAAATCGAAACGCTGTTGCGCGATTACGACCGAAAACTGGAAGCGGAGGTGGTGGAACGCACCCGAACCTTGGCCGAAGCCAGCCAGCGCAACTGGCGGCTGGCCAATTTCGACAGCCTGACCGGTTTGCCCAACCGCAATCTGTTCTTCGAGCACCTGCGTAAAGGCTTGCAGCAGGCGCGACGCCAGTGGCGGCTGGCAGCGCTGTTGCTGGTGGATTTGGATGGCTTCAAACAGGTCAACGATACCTTAGGTCACAACATGGGCGACGAACTGCTCCAACGGATCGCCAACCGCCTCCAGCAGTGCGTGCGCGCCACCGATACCGTAGCCCGTTTGGGCGGCGACGAGTTCACGATCATTTTGCTCAATCTCGAACAGCCCCAGGGCGCCGAGGCCGTGGCGCGGAAAATCGTCGAGCGCCTGGCCGAGCCGGTGCCGCTGGGCGAAGCGAGCGCCACGGTGACCGCCAGCGTCGGCATCGCTCTGTATCAGCCACAGTGGCCGGACACCCTGGATCTGGCGATGAAACTGCTGCGCCAGGCCGACGCCGCCATGTACGCCGCCAAACGTGACGGCAAGAATGGGTGGCGGTTCGCGGACTCGGCAAACTCGACGGATCTGGATTAAACGTCCGATTCGGCGGTGGGATCGCCCTCACCCCCAGCCCCGACATCCTCGCTTCGCTCTTCCGCAAGGGAAGAGGGAAGTTTGCGCCATCCAGGCGGTCAGGCCGGTTCCAGATGTTCGACGCGCAACTGCAACCGCCGCTCGCCGCGCCATTCGTTGGCATCCAGTTTGTAGGCGACGCGCAACCGCGCCGTGCCGGGGATGAAATTACCGACCTGGTTGAAGGCGACCGCTTCCACCGGCTGCTTGGTTCCCGGCGGCCGCAGCGACAGTTTCAGATGCTGGTCCTTCATGACCCGGTGGGCGGTCACCTCAAACACGCCGTCGAACAGCGGTTCGGGGAAACCCTGGCCCCAGGGACCGGCCTCCCGCAACTGCTCGGCGGTTTCCAGAGACAAATCGGCCGGTTCCAGCTCGCCATCGCTCCATAGACAGCCGTTCAGATCCTCCGGCCGCAGTTGACCGCGCACCTCGGCGTCGAAGGCGCTTTGAAAAGCGGGCAGGTGGGCGGTTGGCAGACTCAGGCCGGCAGCGGCGGCGTGACCGCCGAAGCGCTCGATCAGGCCCGGTTGGCGAGCGTCGATGGTCGCCAGCACGTCGCGGATGTGCAGGCCCGGCACCGAGCGCGCCGAACCGCGCAACTGGCCGGCGCGGTTATCGAGCGCGAAGGCGATCACCGGCCGATGGACCCGCTCCCGAATCCGCCCGGCCACGATGCCGACCACGCCCGGATGCCAGTTCGGGTCGAACAGGCACAGCCCGAACGGCAGTTCGCCGTCCGCCAGCGGCCATTGTTCGAGACTTTCGAGCGCTTGCGCCCGCATGTCGGTTTCGATCACCCGCCGTTCGAGATTGAGCCGATTCAGTTCCCGGGCCAACTCCAGCGCCCGTGCGGGATCGTCGCACAGCAGGCACTCAATACTCAGGCTCATGTCGGCCAGCCGGCCGGCGGCGTTCAGGCGCGGCCCGAGTTGAAAGGCGATGTCGGTGGCGCTCGCCCGCGCCATGGAACGGCCCGCCGCAGCGAACAGGGCGGTAACGCCGGGCACGCAGCGGCCTTCGCGAATCCGCCGCAGCCCCTGCTCGATCAGCACCCGGTTGGCGTGCGCCAGCGGCACCACGTCGGCCACCGTGCCCACCGCCACCAAATCGAGAAATTGGGCCATGTTCGGCACCGGCAGACCGCGCGGCGCGAACCAGTCGTGCTCCCGCAGTCGGGTTCGCAGCGCCGACAGCACGTAAAAGATGACGCCGACCCCCGCCAGTTGCTTGCAGGGAAACGCATCGCCCGGCTGGTTGGGATTGACCAGGGCATCGGCGGCCGGGAGGCTGGAACCGGGCAAGTGATGGTCGGTGATCAGCACCCGCATTCCCAGCGCCCGAGCTACCCGGACCCCCTCGTGACTGGAAATGCCGTTATCCACGGTGATCAGCAAATCCGGCCGGTCCTGGGCGGCGACCGCCACGATTTCCGGGGTCAGGCCGTAGCCGTGGACGAAGCGGTTGGGCACCACGTAGCGCACCTCCGCCGCGCCCAAGGCTCGCAGCGCCCGCACCGCCAGCGCGCAACTGGTGGCGCCGTCGGCATCCAGATCGGCGACGATGGTGATCCGCCACCGCTGGCGGAGCGCATCTTCCAGCAGCGTCACCGCTTCGGTCAGGCCGGTCAGCGACGACGGCAAGGGCAGCGCTTGCAACCGCTGGTCCAGTTGTTCGGCGGACCGCACGCCGCGCGCGGCATAGAGGCGCCGCAGCAGGGGGGGGCCGGGCAAGTCGGCGGCGTCCGGCTGAGGACGGCGAAGGATGACGGTGGGCATGAGCGCTCAGGGCGGGGCCGATTCGACCCGGTTGCGGCCGTTTTGCTTGGCCTGATAGGGGGCGATGCCGGTCTGGTGCAGTGGTTCGTCCAGATTCATAGCGGCAGATCGAGGTAGGTGGTTGCTTTAGAGACTGTCTAAAAACACCCCTCTCCCCTCGGGAGAGGGGTTGGGGGGTGAGGGCGCTTTTTCAACGGTTTAGCTGGCCACCAGCGGTATGAAAACCTTCAAAGCGGTATTTTTTGTGCAACATCGGTTCGGCTCACTGATTGAAAAACTACCCTCACCCCTGCCCCTCTCCCACAGGGAGAGGGGTTTTTGGACAGCTTCTTAGAGACAGCCGGCTTTGCTTAGCTTAATAGATGTCAAGCGGAAAGTATTTGGCGTTGATTTGACGATAGGTGCCATCGCTTTTGATATCACGCAGAGCTTGGTTGATAGCATCGCGTAGTTTTAAATTGCCTTTGCGGACCTGAATAAAGGAGAGCGATGATAGCTCTTGATCGGAGATCGTATTGCCGATGATTTCCAAACGTTGCCTGATTTCGGAGTTTATGAAGGAATAAGAGAGCAGGGCGTCGGCCAGCACAAAATCCACTTCGCCCCGGGCGAGAGCCTCGAAAGCGGCTGGCAACGTGTCGGTCAGTTTGAGTTCGGCGACATCCTTGTAATGTTGTTGCAAATATGCCCCCTGAATGGTGTCGCGCTGTGCGGCCAGCACCTTGCCACGGGCGGTTGTGGGCGTCACTTCCCGCACGCCACTATCTGATCGACCGATAAAGGCGTTGGGTGTTCGGTAATAAGGATTGGTAAATTCCGCAAGCTGTACACGTTCCGGGGTTTCGGCCATGCTGGCCACGACCATGTCACAGCGGCCGGCGGCCAAATCGGTAAGCAACTGATCCCAAGGGACGGCGCTGATCTCGCATTCCGCCTTGAGGACATTGCAGAGGGCTTTGGCGATGTCCACGTCGAAACCGGCCAGTTGCCCATTTTCATCGATAAAGTTGAACGGCGGATAGGCACCCTCGGTGGCCACACGCAAGCGCTCACCTGCCCAAGCAGGTAAGCAAATTCCCAATAAAATTACAATATTAACTATTTTTCGGAATAACATAAAGATTTCCAATACATGGTTGCATTTATCAATCCGTTAAATTGTCTCATAATAAATTCATAAAAGCAGGAATAGAGGGTCAGGACTTTCGCTTGGAGTTGTATAAACCTAATTATCTGATATAATAACCGAATGAAAATCACTAAACAACGCTATGTCGAGTATGTGATCAGTACTCCGATCAACTATACTTGTACTAATCTGGCTGATCATTTGGACGATATCAGTCATGATGCGATTAATGATTATTTGCGGCGTGAAAAACATACGTCGCATACCGTATGGGAATTGGCTGAACCCTTGATTAATAACAGCAGCGAAGCTTACCTCGTTGCAGATGACAGCGTTCAGGATAAAAGCTATTCCCAAAAAATTGAAATGGTGAAACGCCAGTATAGTGGGAATGCGCATGGCTTAGTGAAAGGAATCGGAATTGTTAATCTAGTCCCTGCGCATCAGGGGGATTATCATCCACTGGATTTTCGCGTCTATGACCCGGCGGATGACGGCAAAACAAAAAATGACCACTTCCGGGATATGCTTCGCCAAGCCTTTGAAGAAAAAGGCATTCAAGCGCAAACGATTCTGTTCGACAGCTGGTATGCCGCCTCGGAAAATCTCAAGTTCATTCATCGGCTTGACAAATTCTTTGTGACGACCTTGAAAGAGAATCGTCTGGTCAGTCTCAGCAAAGAGCAAGACTACATTCATTTGCAACAAATCGAATGGACTCCCGAACAACTCCAGTATGGTATCACCGTCAAACTCAAGGAAGTCCCGTTTAAAGTGCAGCTTTTCAAGGTGGTCGCCACGAACGGCGACATTGAATGGGTGATCACGAATCGCGCCCCAGGTTCTATCGACACGCAGGTTGTTCAAAACGAGAACAAGGTGCGTTGGTTTATAGAACAACTGCATCGAGAATTGAAACAACTCACGGGAATTGAACGGTGTCAATGCCGTAAAAAACGTGCACAACGCAATCATTTTGCCTGTTGCTATCACGCTTGGTTTTCACTCAAGGTCATGGCAAAAAAGCTTGGGAAAACGCTGTACCAAGTGAAGCATAACTTATGGAGCGATTATCTGCGTAATGAGCTACGAAACCCACGTATTCCCGCCTACCAGCCTGCCTGAGCGAAAGTCCTGAGGGTGAATCATTATTTCTACTTTGTCAGAACACCTGTCACTATTCGTTAAGTTGCTGTTTAAGATAGGCGGAATCGATAGCGGCCTGCCGTTTGCGGTGGCGGACTTCCATCTGCCGGAGGACCTCCGCCAAGGTCGTATCCCGGCGGGGCAGAAAGTGGTTGAGCAAGGCCCGGATGTCGGTGCCGCTCAACAACGGTCGGGTCTGCTGATGGAGTAGCCGCTCCTCCAAGGTAAACCCGACATTCCGCACCCCCTTACTCGGAATTCGCATATAGAGCGACAAAGTGTGCGCCGAGCAAGGCCAACAAGGTCTCATGAGCTTCCTTAAGATTCAAAATGGTCTCGCGGATCTCCTCGATCACGAGGAGATGAATCCCGGTAAAAAATTGAAAGACCCAGCGGGCCGTCGGACGATCGGTGGGGTGACCTTTTTGATCGGGAACGGTTTGTTGATGAGCTTTTAAGGCTTCACGAATGCGGTGTTCCAAGGCGCTGTAGACCAATAGGGACAAGGTCATGATCATGGCGAGGGCCATGATCCGCTGGGCGGACTTCAGAAACACGGTCGAGGCCATGAACAACGGATCCTTGAGGAACCGAAACCCCCGCTCCACTTTTTGTTGCTTTTTCAGGTACGCTTCCATTAATTCTTCATCGGATAACGCCGCCTCGTCTAATTCATTACTGGCCACAATAAAACAACTTTTTCGGTCGATTTTTTGTTGCCGACGCGGATCGTGGATGAACGAACCCATCTGGCCAGCAATCTGATAAGTGATTTTGCTTGGGGGTTGATGGGCCGTCGGCCGACCGCGTTTCTCATAGGTCGCGACTTCCATCACTTTTTCATCGAAGAGGGCGGTATAAGACAGGGTCGCTTTAAATTGATCGAGAGCGGCTTGTGCATCCGCAGCGCAAAAAAAGGATTGCTTACTTAATAAGTGAAAGGCTTTGACTTCTTGTTGGCCTTTTTTTACGTATTCGCGCTGGACACTGTTCTGGGCACGCTGGCGCGACGAAGCCGTGCAAATCACGATCCAGCGCTGACGAATACCCGCATACTCGACGCCGAGACTGCGCGAGCGGATGGGCGCGTCCGTGGTGGCGAGCTCGGCTGCCACGGCGTCGCTGATGTGCCGGGCCAGCGTAATGGTCTCCGGGACCCGCGTAATCCACCGGGTCTCCCCGAGACGAATCAAGGTCTCCTGGACAAAGCCAGCACTATCAAAGACATAGTATTGGACTTTAAAGTCTCGATTCAGTTGCCCAAGATGGACAGCGAGCGTCTCCCGAAAACCGGCTTTGTCTTCGCTATTCCCACTGAGGGGTTTCATGAATAACGGAATACCGGCTTGGTTTTCACAAATAAACTGAATCACCCACTGATTCAGATCGGGACGATGATCGCGGCTGTAGCCTTGGGTGATTTGGATCACCCCCGCTTGGGGGTCTTGATGACTATTGTAGTCGCCATCGACATGCAAACTCGTCGAATCCAAATGACCAAAACGACACTGAAGTTGCAGCTTTTCCACGGACGCCGCCGCGGTCATTGTATATAAATCTTCTACACCATAGGTGTAAATACGATCCAAAGCATTACCTAAAGTATCATCATTCAAGTGCCGAGCGTCAATCCCGTTTCCGAGTAAACGAGCCACCGGTTTATTCTCAAAGAAATGCGGTGTTAAATATAAAGCCCGATGACTAAATCCTAGACCGTTCAAAATCATGGCCTTGACCGCTTGTCCGACGGAAACGATCCGCTGTTCGTGATCTTGAACGATGACCGTATCGATGAGCTTGACGATTCCCAGTTCATCCACCATCGCCGCGACCAGACCCAAGTGGTCCAGATTGTAGCTCTGATAGGTGATCGGTCCGCGCATGGTTTTCGTATCAACATGGACAGCCATTGCTTTCTCCTTGATTATGATGACATTTCTTATTATTTTAGCATAATTCCACTTTTCGTCGTTAGGGGGTGCGGAATGTCGGGTAAACAGCATCGCCATCATCACCAAGGCCAAGTGATGGTGCCAGCCGCGCCAGCCCCGGACCTGGTAATCGCCCAGCCCGACGTCCTGTTTGCCTTGTTGCAAGGCGCGTTCGATCCAGTAACGTTGCCCCTGCATAAACGCCAACCGGGGCGCCGGCGTGTCGGCCGGGGCATTGCTCAGAGCTTGTGAAAAAATCACCTTTTGCTCGATCTCACTATTTGCAACTTTCTGAATTAATTGAATAAAATTTCAGTCGATCAAGAGTTTTGGAGGTTTTTTTCACAACCTCTCAGGCTATATTTGATCTCGGTCGGCGCGTCGATTTCCCGGCGAACGATCAAGTGCCAGGGCCGGGCCTGAGGTTCTTGGCCATCCCATAGCCACACCCGCCGATGCAAAATCTCCACGCGCAAGGGGCCTTTGGTGCCGTCGCGCAAGGTGACCAGTTGCCAGGCGGTCGCGGGTTGCTGCTGGGCCCAATGGTCGACCCGCACGGCCGGAGCTTGGGCCTGAAGGCGGGTCGGGGAACGACCGCGGGCGGTTTTGGCCGGCGGGATGATCGGCCGCGGATCGTCCAGATCAATCCGCTGGTCCTTGTGAACATCCCCAACGAAGATTTCGCCTCGATCATCGAGGGCGTGCAGGAAGGCCGGATCGCTGCCGTAGAAGCCATCAAAGCCGACCCAGGCAAAGCCGATGTTCCGGTGTCGGGCGTGGGCGATCATCGCCAGGGCCAAGTCGGTTTTGCGCTGGAAGCCGCGCTGCACCTGGGGAACGCCCGCCGCCTGGCAGCGCGCCGGGTCGCTCGTCCACGCCTCGGGCAAAAACAACCGTTCGTCGATCAAGGTCACGTCCGCGCCCCGGCTCAGGGCGGCAAACACCCCCACCTGGCAGTTCTCCACTTTACCCAACGGCCCGCACCACTGCCGGGCCACCCCCACCGAGCGCGTTCCTTTCTTCGGGCATCCGCTCTCATCGATCAGCAGGGCGCTGTCGGCGTGTCCCCCCAACAGCCGATGAGCGTCTTGGGCCACTTGATCCAGCACCGCCCGCTCGGACCACGCCGACTCGCTCAGCATGGGGTGCAAGGCTTGCTGGTCCGCCTCGGGAATCACCTCTTCCATCCGTTCCATGTTCTTGGTTTCCGCCTGCAGCAAGCCCCGGACGTAGTGCTGGACCGACGTTTCTACCGTCCGGGTTCGCTGGCGCAAATGGCTGCCGAAGCGCTCGCAGAAGTCCAGGAAGCGCTGCCCGATCCCGGCCAGCAACCCCACCTCGGCGGCGGCGGTCGAGTTTTTTTAAAGGCTCAATATGGATTCCAGACTGTTGAGGACGGCTCGTCCCAACGGAGGTCAGGAGCTACACTGGACGGGTTATGAACCACCGCGACTGAAGGCCCCCGACGATGATCAACCTTCAAAATCTACTGGATGATGTCAAGTGCTATGAAACCATTCGTCAGTTGCGTTGGCCCGAGGGGGTCCGCTGCCCCCACTGTGGCGCGGCGGAGATCACCAAACAGGGCCGGGATACGACCCAAGCGGCGCGGCAGAAATATCATTGTCAGGGCTGCCTGCGCTACTTCGATGATCTGACGGAGACGGTGTTGGCGGGGCATCATCAACCGCTGCGGGTTTGGATTTTGTGTCTGTATTTCATGGGATTAAACTTATCTAACGCCCAGATCGCCCAAGAGTTGGGCTTGAACCCGGACGATGTGCAGCGGATGACCGAGCAACTGCGGGAAGGAATCGTCGCCCGCCAGCCCGAACCGGTTCTGTCGGGGGACGTGGAATGCGACGAAGTCTACGTCGTGGCCGGTCATAAAGGGTTTCCGGACGCGGTGAAAAAACAAGGCCGGCGGGGCCGGCGGCGGCGACTGAAGGGCGCCCGCGGCCGGGGAACTTTAGAGAAGGAAAAGCCGCCGATTTTCGGGATGATCCAGCGCGGCGGCGCCGTGGTGATTCGGAGGGTGGAGAATGTCCAGCAAGCGACGATTCGTCCCCTCATCCAAACGTTCATTGCACCGGGCACGCGGGTCCATACCGATGAATACACCATCTATAACCCGTTGAAGGACTGGGGCTTTGATCATCATACCGTGTGTCATAGCCGGGGTGAATACGCCCGTGACGAGGACGGGGATGGCTTCTACGAAATTCATGTCAACACGATGGAGGGCTTTTGGTCTTTGCTCCGTTCCTGGTTGCGACCGCATCGCGGCCTCTCGCAGGAGAAATTGCCGTTGTACTTGGGCTTCTTTCAGTTCGTGCATAACGTTCGCATGCGGGGTAAAGGCCTGCTTAGCCCCCTCTTAACCTCGCTGGTCGCATAACGCACCGAACTGACTGGAATCCATATTGAGCCAAATTTATTATAATGAAGTCTCTTCTTAAAATTGGCCGGGAGTCTAGTCATGAGTCGATCACTCAGAATCGAAATCGTGGAATCTGCTGAAGAATTAAGGAAGATAATGAACGATCAAACCCGTGCCAAGTTTCGAGAGCGGCTTCAAGTATTATACTAGATAAAAACCAACTTTTTTCGGTCTTTACAAGAGTTGGCGGATCATCTGGGCCGATCAAAATCGGTGATCGTGAAGTGGTTAAAAGCGTATCGCACGCAAGGGCTGGCCGGACTCTTGGAATGGAATTATCACGGCGGTCGTCGGTCGAAGTTATCCGGTGCCATCTTAGCGGCTTTGCAGCAGCGGTTGAGTGATCCCACGGCGGGTTTTAACAGCTATAAAGAGGTCAAATACTGGCTCGATGAAGAACAAGGCGTGGAGATGCCCTATTCAACCGTGCATCGAATCGTCCATTATCAGCTGCACGCCAAGCTCAAGGTCGCGCGTCCGACGAGCGTTCATCGGGACGATCTCGCCGTGGTCGAATTTAAGAAAAAACTCATTGTACAGGACAAAATCGGCTAACCCAATGAATTAAATGTTAAATCTTTACCCGGCAGCGTACTCATTAGCGGTGGAGAAAAGCGATTTTGAGGGCTCCATCCCACCCGTTTAAAGAGCGACTCCAGCGCCTGATGAAAAGCGTATTGCCGGGTAGATTCTTGGTGGTGGAATAAACAGCCTCTTAAGTAATCTAATCCACACCGAAAAAGACTTTGGGCAGGACGACCATGTTTTTTGATCTTGATCGGCTTAACTTCATGGCGCCATTCACCAATAATGTGCGCCCAACTAAATGCAATAGCGAGAAAAACCATCAACTTTTCAAGTCGCTGAGGGTCGGTCATATGCGTGGATTCCAGATCGAAACCCCGGGTTTTCAAACAAATGAAAAGCGTTTCGATGGGCCAGCGTTCCTTATAATTTTCCAAAGCAGTTTCCGGTTGTTCTTGCGTAGCGATAATGACAAATTCACCGTCGGGCATCTTCAGGCCAATGACATAAAGAGAGTGCCCCCATACCGTTCGTTGACCCGATAAAATGAGCGCGCTGCCGCGTGGCAGGCCTCGAAAGAGATTTTCCGCAGGGACGGGGACGCCTCGGGAATTAGAGACTTGCGTGTTTTTCTTGATGCGTATGACGAATTTAATATTATTTTCAATAAGATATCCAAACCATTTGATCCCGACGAACTCACGATCTGCAAACAAGCAGGCGATCGTTTGAGCGCCAAAGATCGTTAGAAATCGGGTGATTATTTCGATTCTTTCTTGAGTATTTGAGTTGCCTTTCTTATCTAAAGCGACCCATAATATAGGAAAAGCGGATCCGCGATAGACGATTCCCAAAACGAGGTAATTGATATTAGCGTCACCGCATTTCCAATTGGTTCTATCGAGCGTCAATTTGAACTGAAGTAAAGGAATGAGACCGGCAATGAACCGAGCGACCTGATTCAGGTCCAGAGAAAATTGACCAAAAAGCCGTTGAAGGCGTTTGTAATTAGAGGAGGGTTGTGCATTTCCAGGAAAAGTGGTGGCGATCTTTGCGAGATTGACGGTTCCCATCTGGATTATTCCGATGATCAAATAGATAATGCAATAGATACGAGCTCGGTTCCAGTGAAAATGATGATGAAGCATTTCTGCAAGGTGTCGGGTATTAAAAAGGGGGGGATTCACGGAATTAACCTCGCCTGTTTGGAAATTAATGTTATTAATCAATGAATTATGATAACACAAACCTTCTGATCCGGCTACTCTCAAAATAGTTGCAATTTTTTATCCTAATTTTCAGTAAGTTATTTTTGTCCTGTACAATGGAAAAAACTGCCAGATCGCCTAGAAGTCATTGATATCCTTCAAAACGTCGAAAGCGGTCCCGCCTTGCCGTTACGCTATTGGAGTCAGGACGAAAGTCGTTTGGGATTGAAGACGATCACCCGGAGCGTGCTAACCGCATTGGGGGTGAAACCCATCGGGCCGATCCAATGGAAGTACCAATCGTTCTATGTATATGGGGCAGTCGAACCCTTGACGGGCGACAGTTTCTTTTTAGAGTTTTCCCATTTGGATGCGGATTGTTTTCAAATCTTTTTAGATCAATTTTCTCAATCTCATCCCCAAAGTCTGAATGTGATTCAATTGGATAATGGACGGTTTTATTTAGCCAAAAAACTCCAGATTCCTCAGAATATCGTCTTGTTGTTTCAACCCCCTTACAGTCCGGATGTCAATCCCATCGAGCGCGTTTGGCAGTTTATGAAAGATAAATTGCGTTGGTTGAATTTGAAAAATTTAGAAGAATTGCGTGAAAAAGTCGATGAGATCATCCGGTCTATCGCGCCGAGCCAATTTGCTTCTTTGACCAGCTTTGACTTCATTCTAACCGCACTTAAATAATAAAACCTATTAGTAATTGGTATAAGGACTGATCCTTCCGTATCGACGTTAAATGATACTCGACTATCAAGGATTTTTTCCGCTCAGCCCTGACGCACGTTCCGGTTCGCATTAAGCGATCAAGGGCTTAGCGGGGACCCGAAAAAATTTCATCCTGTAAATTTTCCCGTGATCCGAACTACAGGTCGGGTGAACGCAATGTGCATCGCTCATTAAAATCAATGGGTTGAACGAAGGCGACGATCTAGCTCACGCCGCGAACCCTCGCCATCACGGGAAAATTTACAGAACCAATTTCTTTGGGTGTCACTCGTACCAATAGTGTTCGGCATAGCAATTGCCATTAACTTTGGGATATAATTTTCCAATTTGTAATCAAGTTGTTATGTGAAATCACAATTCACTGCCTGCCTCGGGACTCTAGTTTAATCCAGCGACGACTGGGGGGTAGAGGAAGCGAGTCACCTGGGTGGGCAGTACCATCTGATGAAATGAAACTATGCTGACTTTTGAAAAGATTATTGAACCTGTGATTCTATTAATTAAGGAAGAACAGAATCGCTTAAAAAATGATGAGAAGCTTTACAAGCTATCACTGTACTATTTTATGGTGAGTCTGATTTATGCAGTGATTAATAAAACCCAATCGATTCGTTTGCTAATCACAGAAATAAAAACAAATCCTGATTTAAAAAAGCTCGGTTTTGTTTTAGCATCGCCATCGATGTATTCGGAAGCATTTTCACGGTATAAGCCAGAGGTATTTCAGCGTATTTTTGCTAAATTAATAGAAATCATTGAGATTAAAGATATTCCTGAGATAAGAACATTAGGGCGTTTCATATTGTTTGATGGTTCGTTATTTCCTGCATTTAAAAACATGGAATGGGCCCAATATACTTCCAAGTGCCAAGCCTTGAAGATGCATTTAGCTTATGAACTTAATCGCATGATTCCTGTACAATTTATGAGTAGTGAAGCGAATTATTCCGAGCGAAAAGCGTTCATGGAATTGCTGGAAGCTGGGGTGACTTATATCACGGACCGGGGTTATCTTGCTTTTGACATTTTTCAACAAGTTACGGAAAAGCAAGCGTTTTTTATTACTCGTATTCGCTACAATATGCGAGCATCTATTCAAACGGTACTGGAGGTGAATATTCCCGAATCATGGAACTTTTACCTTTCAGAAGTCACCGATGCGCTCGTTATTTTTTCAGGTGATAAATCGAAAGTGACTTATCGTTTAGTTTGTTTTTATGTTTTTGGTGAATGGTATCGAATTACTACAAATCGTTTGGATTTAAAGACCAGTGAGATCATTATTCTTTATGCTTATCGCTGGCAAGTAGAGTTATTTTTCAGGTGTATAAAGCGAACACTGGATGCTCTCCATTTGTGGAACCACGAACCGAATGGAGTCAAAATTCAATTTTACATTTATTTAATTGTTTACGTTCTTTTAATTTACTTTAAGCAAACGCTTGTTAAAGAGCAAGAAAGCCAAAAAGAAGCCCTGCGAGTTTTAAAAGATTCCTCTTCAAAGAAAGAAGATCATTTACGGAAAACAGGAAGTTCTCGATTGCCAGTAGAATATAGTTTGGTTTCTTTTCTTGGATCTAAATTGAAAAAATTGTGGAAAATTTCTATAGGGGTATTCCCTTGGCTCCAGTGGCCACTATATCTTGTAGTTCTTGGGTTTCGGCCCTCTTACGTGTTTTACCAATGCGGTGTACGGAACTGGCTCAATGGCTACGGCTTGCTGAATCAGCCGGTAGAAAAGTTTGCCGCGATATCGCGATGTCCTGCGGTTGAACCGAAACGTGTATTCATCGAGGTAATAGTCCAGATGCGCGTGACTGACCGCACCCTGATGAGTACCCAGTAGCCATCGCTGGAGGAGAGCGGCCACGCGGTTGCAGCGAGGCAGCAGATTATCACCGACCTCCGCGTTCTTTCGCACAATCTCACGCACGTAACCCAAATGATCCAGGTTATTGTACCCACCCCAACCGTCGGTCCGAACGATGCTACCCGGTTCCACGGTTTCCTGAACCGCCGGTTCCAAGCTGGCCCCCGAAGCGTCCTTGACTCGCCGAAGCCGAATGCGCCCGATCCGCTCGCCGTCCACCTGGGCTGCGATGAGCACCAGGGCCTTACCCGCAGCGCCACGCCCGCGTTTTCCAGGCTTTTCTCCGCCAATATAGATTTCATCCACTTCGACCACACCCGCCAGCCGATCACGGCCTGGTCTCACCATAGCCCTACGCAGCTTATGCAGCCAGGTCCACGCCGTTTTATAGCTGCCCAGCCCCAAGATGCGTTGCAGCCCTTTCGCGCTGGCTCCGTTCTTCTGGCTGGTTACCCACCAGATCGCCCGAAACCACGTCACCAGAGACGAGCGCGATCCCGCAAAAATGGTCCCCGCCTTGACCGACATCTGATACTGGCACCGCGCGCAGTTGAACAGCGCTCTCTTCGTTGTCCAATATTGCGTACCGCCGCAGCGTGGACAGACAAACCCCTCGGGCCAGCGCAACTGAAAAAGATAGTGCGCACACGCCTCTTCGGTAGCAAATTCCCGTTCGAGCTCTGCCAGGGTTTTCGGATATTCTTCCATGCTTCAGGATACTACATATAGTGGCCACTGGAGCCAACGGAATACCCCTAAAATTTATTACTTCATCCAATGACTGATGAACATCGAGACATCATTTTGTCTACCCAATAAGTGTGCCGAACACTATTGCACTCGTACCGTTTGCCCATGTCATGATCGTTCTCCCCTTGAACTCGCATCACTCAAACCCACCGCCCCCATCACTCGCGCCGGTCGTCCGGTTCGCTCGACTCCCCGAACACTGCCTCCACCGTCGGCGCCTCCAACAATCGCTCTCCCCACTGCTCCAACTGCTCCGGCTCCGCCGCTGCTAAGCGTTCCACCACCCAGGCCGGCGGCTTGCCAAAGCGTTGGCGCAGTTGCCGGAGCAGCAACCGCGTCTCGCCTTGCTGCAAACCCTGCTGCAAGCCCTGCTGCAAACCGCGCTGCTCCCATTCCCGCGTCCACCGTTCCCACCGTTCCGCCAACATCGCTTTCACCTCCCGCAAATCGTCGATCTCTGGAATCACCACGCCCGGCAAGCGCCGCCGCAGAAACGCCCGCCGCAGCCAGATGCCAAACGCCCGCCGCAAGGATCGTTGCTCGGGCGTCGCCAGCCACGCCAACAGATCGTCCACCACCGCCTGCAACTCGCCGTAACTACGGCTCCGATCCAGCCGGAACAATGCCGCCGCCGATTCTCCATCCCCGCCAACGCCGTCTCGGGATAGCGTTCTTCATCCAGCAACAAGTATTGAAAGCGGGGTTGATACCGCTCCAAACCCGGCGGTGCCAGCGTCAGCAACTCCCGAAACTCTATAGCCCCGGTCCACGGCGCGGCGCCGTGGTACAACACCATCGGCAATACCGGCGGCAGCCACCCGTCCGCCGGCAACTCGTTCCGCCGCAGCAAATCCTGATACAGCAGTCCCACATACACCAGCAGCCGCAGCGCCATGAACGGGTCCGGCTCCGACTGAAACTCGATGACCACGAACCGATCAACTACAAATAGTTTACTGGACTCAGTCAATAAAGTTGACATACAACCAGAAAATGTTACCCACACGGGTTTGTCAAGGACTTTGGTATCTCTATCGAATTCGAACGCGGAGGATGTTGATCATCGCCTTCCCAGCCATAAAAAAGCCCCGCCGAAGCGGGGCTTGTTCGTTCGAACTGACCAGCGTTCAGGCGATGCTTACATCATATCGCCCATGCCGCCCATGCCGCCCATGCCGCCCATGCCGCCACCCATGCCGCCCATACCGCCCGCGTCCTTCTTGGGCAGTTCGGCGACCATCGCTTCGGTGGTGATCAGCAGCGCAGCTACGGAAGCGGCGTTCTGCAGAGCGTAACGAGTGACCTTGGTCGGGTCCAGGATGCCCATCGCGACCATGTCGCCGTACTCGTCCGTGGCGGCGTTGTAGCCATAATTGCCGCTGTTCTCCAGAATCTTGTTCAGGACCACCGAGGGCTCCTCGCCCGCGTTGGCGACGATCTGGCGCATCGGCTCTTCCATGGCGCGCAGGGCGATGGAAATACCCACGTCCTGGTCGCTGTTGCTGCCCTTCAGGTTCTTGATGGCTTGCAGCGCGCGAATCAGCGCCACGCCGCCGCCGGCGACCACGCCTTCTTCGACCGCCGCGCGGGTGGCGTGCAGAGCATCCTCGACCCGGGCCTTCTTTTCCTTCATCTCGATTTCGGTCGCCGCGCCCACTTTGATGACCGCCACGCCGCCAGCCAGCTTGGCGACGCGCTCCTGCAACTTCTCCTTGTCGTAGTCGGAGGTCGCTTCCTCGATCTGGCGGCGAATCTGGTCAACCCGGCCCTTGATCTCGTCGGCCTTGCCCGCACCATCAATAATGGTGGTGTTTTCCTTGCCGACCACGATCTTGCGGGCAGTGCCCAGATCAGCCAGCGTGGTTTTTTCCAGGCTCAGACCCACTTCGTCGGAAATGACTTGGCCGCCCGTCAGAATGGCGATGTCCTGCAACATGGCCTTGCGCCGGTCACCGAAGCCCGGCGCCTTGACGGCGGCCACTTTGACGATGCCGCGAATGGTGTTGACCACCAGGGTCGCCAGCGCCTCGCCTTCCACGTCCTCGGCGACGATCAGCAGCGGCTTGCTGGCCTTGGCGACGCTTTCCAGCACCGGCAGCAGGTCGCGGATGCCGGAAATCTTCTTGTCGTACAGCAGGATCAGCGGGTTTTCCAACTCCGCCGTCATGTTCTGCTGGTTGTTGAGGAAGTAGGGCGAGATGTAGCCACGATCAAACTGCATCCCTTCGACCACATCCAGTTCGTTGTCCAGGCCCTTGCCTTCCTCGACCGTGATCACGCCTTCCTTGCCCACCTTCTTCATCGCGTCGGCGATGATCTGGCCGATGGCATCGTCGGCGTTGGCGGAAATGGTGCCGACCTGGGCAATAGCTTTGTCGTCGGTGCAAGGCTTGGACAGCTTGCGCAGTTCTTCGACGGTGGCGATGACCGCCTTGTCGATGCCGCGCTTCAGATCCATCGGGTTCATGCCGGCGGCGATGGCCTTCATGCCCTCGCGGACGATGGCCTGGGCCAGTACGGTGGCGGTGGTGGTGCCGTCGCCGGCCACGTCGGAGGTCTTGGACGCGACTTCCTTGACCATCTGCGCGCCCATGTTCTCGAACTTGTCCTCCAGTTCGATTTCCTTGGCGACGGACACGCCATCCTTGGTCACGGTGGGGGCGCCGAACGCCTTGTCCAGCAACACGTTGCGGCCGCGCGGACCCAGGGTCACCTTGACGGCGTTGGCCAGGACATTGATGCCGCGCACCATGCGCGAGCGGGCATCATCACCGAACTTGACTTCTTTTGCTGCCATTTGGAAATTCCTCTGAAACCGGGTTGGAAGGCTTGATATAAGGGCTTCGGGTAAGGGAGACGCTTACTTCTCGATGACGGCCATGATCTCGTCTTCGCGCATGACGATCAGATCTTCGCCGTCCACCTTGACTTCGCTGCCCGAATACTTGCCGAACAGGATGTGATCGCCAACCTTGACATCCAGGGGACGCACGTCGCCGTTCTCCAGCAACTTGCCCCGACCCACGGCCATCACGGTGCCGCGCGACGGTTTCTCGGCGGCGGCGCCCGGCAGCACGATACCGCCCGGACTCTTGGTTTCTTCCTCAACACGCTTGACCAGCACTCGATCATGCAACGGCCGAATGTTCATCGGTTACATCTCCTAAAGTTTATGTAAGGGTTCGGTGGTAGGGCGTTAGCGCCTGCTTTGTTAGCACTCACCTTTAACGAGTGCTAATAATAACCAGCGAAACTACCCTGTCAAGGGGTTGCCAGTGAAGTGGGGCGAAGGGTGACGAATTTCAAGGGGTGGCGGGAAGAAAATGGCCGGCCGGTCGCGCGACCGCGCGCTTTACGGCTCCGCCCGAGCCGTTCCCGCGTCGCTGTTCCACAACCGCCAGCCATTTTTGCCCGCCTGCTTGGCGGCGTACATCGCCAGGTCGGCGCGGTGAGCCAGCTCCCTGGCTGTGCCGGCATGATCGGGATACAGGGCAACGCCAATGCTGGTCGAAACCCGCGCCGATCCCTGCGGCAAGGCGAAGGGCTGGTTGATCTGTTCGATGAGCTTTTGCGCTACGCCCGTGGCGTCCGGGGAATGAGCGATGATCGTCAGCACCACGGCGAACTCATCGCCGCCCATGCGGGCCGCCGTGTCGCTCTCGCGCAGGGTGGCTTGCAGGCGCTGGCCGACCTGGCGCAACAGTTCGTCGCCGGCGGCGTGGCCCAGGGTATCGTTCACCGCCTTAAAGCCGTCGAGATCGAGCCACAATACCGCCACGGTCTGCAGGCCACGACCGGCCAGCCGCAACGCCTGCTCCAGCCGATCCCAAAACAAGGCCCGGTTGGGCAATTGCGTCAGCGCATCGAAGTGGGCCAGATCCCAGTTCTCCTGCTCGCGCAGCCGACGGTCGGTGACGTCGTTCAGGATCACGATAGCGCCGCTGCGGGCGCCGTCGTGATCGTAAAGCGTCGACCAATGCACGCTCAACCACCGATCGGCCAGACTGTGGAATTCGCTGTCTCCTACCCCCAGGTTCGCTTCCGCCCGCCACTGGCGCTCCACCTCCACACGCTGGTCGGGGTGAATGCAGTTCAGCCAGGAACGCCCCAGCACCGCAGTCGCCGCCTGGTCGGTCAGGGCGCACCAGGGAAAGTTGACATACTGGCAGCGCCCCTCGACGTCCACCTCGGCCATGCCGACTGGCGCGGCGGCCAGCATGGCCCGGTAACGCTGTTCGTTGAACGCCAGATCGCGGTTGACCCGCCGCAACTCGGCGGTCTGGGCCGCGACTTCCCGCCGTAACTGATCGGCGTAATCGGCCAACACCTGCTCGGCGACATGTTGGGTAGTGACATCGGTCGCGGCGCCGCGATAACCCGCGAAGCGGCCCAGTTCGTCCTGGTACGGCAGACCGTTGACCTGCAACCAGCGCGGTTCGCCGGCGTGATTGCGAATGCTGAGCAGCACGTCCCGGAACGGTCGCCTGGCCCGCAACGCCGCGCTCAACGCCCTGCGCTGCTCCACCGGGATGGCACGAACGCCGATCCGCCACCACAGCCCGGTGCTGGGCGCCAGTTCCCACGCCAGCCTGCCGCTGAGTTGCGTGATGCGTCCATCCGCGTTGGTATCCCAAAGCAGATCGTTCAACACCCGGCTCAGATCGCGGAACCAGGCGAATCCCCAGTCGCGGGCTTCAATCACGCCGCCCAGCAGCAAGCCCATGAGCGCGACGGCGATCATGACCAGTTGGTAGTACAACGTCGCATCTTGATGTTGGCGCCACGCCACCAGGATCGCCAACCCCGCGTCCAGCACGAAAATCGCCAGGACCGCCGCCGACAACCCGCCGGCGATGGCGATCCAGGCCACGGGCAGCAGCACGAACAAGGTCAGAAAGGGGCGCGCCGTCGCACCCAATCCCAGCCATGATGGCGACTCGAACAGGACGACCAGGGTCAACAGCAACCCCGCGACATAGGCGGGCCAGCGCCACCATCGCCCGCGTTGGGCCTGTGGGAACGGTTGCCGCCAGCGACCCCAGTGGAGCCAATCGCGCAAACGCGGACCCAGATGCACCAGCAGTAGCGAGGTGACGGTGATGATGCCGATAAAATCGCCGGTCAGCCAGTGAAGCCAGGCTTCGGGCCATTGACCGGAGGGGATGGAACCGGCGTACAGCAGTCGCGCCACGCCGGCGCTCGCCGCCAACCCGCTGCCCAGCAGCGCCGCGCCCAGAAACCGCCCGGTATGGGCCGGATCAACAAAATTGTTAGAGGTCCGCCCGCTGTTCCAGGCCCGCAGCAACAGCGCTGCCAACAGATAAACGAACACCGGGGTCAGCGCGCCTGCCAGATGATGGCCGAGCAACCATTGGGAGGACGAGAACGGTGAGGGTGCGGTTGCCCATAGCAACACACTCAGCGTAGCCTCGGTGAGCAACACCGGCAGCAACGCCCGCCACCCGAAGGCCAGAAGCACAAAAAAGCGCAACCCCGCCGGCGGATACCACAGGCTGATCTGGTTACCGAAAGTGCCGAGCGCCGTGGCGCCGAACCAGGCGGCGCACCAGGTGACAAAGTAGGCAAGCCAGAACGCCAGTAACCACCGCTGTTCCGGTCCCCAGCGCCGGAAAAATCCCGGCGGGTCTCGGTCTGGGGACCCGGAGGGTGGCATGGCATCAGGAAGCAGCGGCATGGTGCTGAACAGGGATCGGTGGTAGGTGGACGCTTCAGTCCGGGCAGGGCGACGGCAATCACAACACCCTGTCGGTCATAGTCCATAATCGCCGTCGATCGGTAATATTTTCTAAAATACAGTTTCTATCTGAAAAGATACACTATGAATCCACCGCCACTCATCATCTTTTGTACCTGTCCAGACGTGGCCACCGCCGAGCATATCGCCGAAACCGTGGTCGGCGAGCGGCTGGCCGCCTGCGTGAACATCGTGCCGGGACTGACCTCGATCTACCGTTGGGAAGGGCAAATCCAGCGTGATGCCGAACTGTTGCTGCTGATCAAAACCCGCCAGGCGTTCTACCCATTGCTGGAAGCCCGCATCCGCGAACTGCACCCCTATCAAGTGCCGGAGATCATCGCCCTGCCGATTCAGGCCGGCTCGGCCGCCTATCTGGACTGGATCGCGCACAATACGGGGGCGCCGGTATGAAGCACCCGCTTCAGGCGTGGCCCTGGCTGGCGCTGCTGCTGGCGCTGCTGGCGGGACCGGTCGCGGCAGGACTGTTCGATCGCTTTGGCAGTTCGTCCCAGGAACGGATTCTCGAAGCCGATCAAGCGTTCCAACTGACCGTTAGCGCGCCCGACCCCCTGACCATCGAAGCCCGCTGGATCATCGCGCCGGGCTATTACCTGTACCGCGACAAATTCCGGCTCGGCCTGGTGGACGCCCAAGGCATCGCGATTGCCGGGATGGAAATCCCGCCTGGCGAGCCGAAAGACGATCCCTATTTTGGCCTGCAGCAGGTGTTTCACGGCGAAGTGGTCATCGTCGCCCGCCTGCGCCGCGAGCCGTCCGGCGCGCAAACCGCGCGGTTGAAAGCCGACTATCAGGGTTGCGCCGAAATTGGAGTCTGCTATCCGCCGCTGAGCCAGACCTTGAGCGTGGCGCTGCCGGCAGTGGGTAATGCCGCCAACACCCCACCGGCCATTTCTCAAATTCCTCCTTCGGCAAAGGCGAGCGAGGGGGATTTAAAGTCGCCAACCGCGGAAGTGAGAGCCGATCCCGCGAGCAACGAGGCCGAACAGGACCGACTGGCGCGACTGCTGGGCGAACAACGGTTCCTGGCGATTCCCGCGTTCTTCGGTTTCGGCCTGCTGCTGGCGTTCACGCCCTGCGTGTTTCCCATGGTGCCGATCCTGTCCAGCCTGATCGCCGGTCAGGGCGCGAGCCTGACCCGACGGCGGGCAATCCTGCTGTCGATCATCTATGTGCTGGCCATGGCAGCGACCTACACCGTCGCCGGCGTACTGGCGGCGCTGCTGGGGCAAAACATCCAGGCGTGGTTCCAGAATCCCTGGGTCATCGGGTTATTCAGCGGCATGTTTGTGTTGTTGGCGCTGTCCATGTTCGGCCTCTACGAACTGCAGTTGCCGGCCTATCTGCAACACCGCCTGGCGGAGTTGAGCAACCGCCAGCGCGGCGGCCAGTTTGCTGGCGTGGCAATCATGGGTTTCCTGTCGGCGCTGATCGTCGGGCCTTGCGTGGCCCCGCCGCTGATCGGCGCCCTGACTTTCATCGCGGTCACCGGCGACCTCGGGCTGGGGGCGGCGGCGCTGTTCGCCCTGAGTCTGGGCATGGGCGTACCGCTGCTGATCATCGGCGCCTCCACCGGCCACTGGCTGCCGCGCGCCGGTCACTGGATGGAGCGGATCAAGACGGTGTTTGGCGTGTTGCTGCTGATGGTGGCGCTGTGGCTGCTGGAACGCATTTTGCCGGCGGCGGCCAGCATGGTGCTGTGGGCCACGCTGCTGATCGTCACCGCCACCTACATGGGCGCCTTGCAGCCGGTGGTGCATGGCGCGCCGGTCTGGCGCACCTTGGTCAAGGGCCTCGGCCTGGTGCTGCTGATCTACGGCATCCTGCTGCTGGTGGGCGTGGCGGCCGGCGGTCGCGATGCCCTGCAACCGCTGCGCGGCGTCGGGCTGATCGCCAATACCGGCGGCGCGCCCGCGTTGCCGTTCCGCCGGGTCAAGACCGTGGCCGATGTGGACCAGGCGCTGCGCGCGGCTGGCGGTCGTCCCATCATGCTGGATTTCTACGCCGACTGGTGCGTGAGTTGCAAGGAACTGGAGCGCTATACGTTCGTCGATCCGGCGGTGCGGGCGGCGTTGGCCAACGTGATAACCCTGCAGGCTGATGTCACCGCCCACGACGCTGCCGATCAAGCTTTGTTGAAGCGCTTCGGGATTATTGGTCCACCCACCATTCTGTTCTTCAGCCCGGACGGTCGGGAGCACCGCGACCATCGGGTGGTGGGATTTATGGAGGCGGAACCGTTCAACGAGCGTCTACGGTCGTTGCCGGGATGGAAGGGTTAATCGCGCGGTCTCGGGCTTGGAGGATTGACCCAAACGGGTCGCCAACAGACCGACATCGGTGACAAACCACCGACTTCCTTGGCTGGACAAGTAGTTAGCGTTCATGCAAAATCGCGCCCTTATTTTTCGAAGGTAACCGCTTGACCGATGGCTAAACTGCTGTTATTGAACGGACCAAATTTGAATCTGCTGGGAACCCGGGAACCAGGCGTTTACGGTTCCACCACCCTCGCCGATATTGAACAACGCTGCGTGGAACTGGCCCGCGAACTCGGGCCGCACACGCTGAGCTGTTTCCAGAGCAACGCCGAACACGCGCTGGTCGAGCACATCCACGCCGCTGGCCCGGAGGGAGTCGCTTTCATCGTCATCAATCCCGCCGCCCTCACCCACACCAGCGTCGCCTTGCGCGATGCCCTGCTCGGGGTCGGCATCCCGTTCATCGAGGTGCATTTATCCAACGTGTTCGCCCGCGAACCCTTCCGCCACCACTCCTACCTGTCCGACCTCGCCGTCGGGGTCATCAGCGGGCTGGGCGCGCAGGGCTACGAACTGGCGTTGCGCGCCGCCGATCACTACCTCGCCACGCCGCGCCGGTAGCCGCCATGCCGATGGATATCCGCAAGATCAAGAAGCTCATCGAACTGCTCGAATCCTCGGGCGTTGCCGAAATCGAAATCAAGGAAGGCGAAGACTCGGTGCGCATCAGCCGCCAGCCCCAGGGCGGCGCTTCGGTCATGATGCCTTCGCAACCCGTGTGGGCCACGCCCGCAGCCTACGGTTTTGCGCCCGCCGCGCCCGCCATGCCGGTCCCCACGGCGCCCGCCGCGCCCGCCGCGCCCGCCGCGCCCGCACCCGCCGCCGCCGCCGAAGCGATCCCGGGTCACGTGTTGCGCTCGCCGATGGTGGGCACCTTCTACCGCTCCGCCGCGCCCGGGGGAAAACCGTTGGTCGAGATTGGCCAGCAGGTCAACCTCGGCGATCCGGTCTGCATCATCGAAGCCATGAAGATGTTTAACCAGATCGAGGCCGACCACGCCGGCACGGTGACCCGCATCCTGGCCGAGAACGGTCAGCCGATCGAATACGATCAACCGCTGCTGGTCATCGAATAGCCGCGCCATGCTCGAAAAGATCGTCATCGCCAACCGCGGCGAAATCGCCCTGCGCATCCTGCGCGCCTGCCGGGAACTCGGCATCCGCACCGTCGCCGTGCATTCCACGGTGGACCGCGAACTCAAACACGTGCGTCTGGCCGACGAAACCGTCTGCATTGGCCCGCCACCCGCCGCCGAGAGCTATCTGAATATGCCGGCGATCATCAGCGCCGCCGAGGTCACCGACGCGGTGGCGATTCATCCCGGCTACGGCTTCCTGTCGGAAAACGCTGATTTCGCCGAGCGGGTCGAACAGAGCGGCTTTACTTTCATCGGCCCGAAGCCGGACACCATCCGGCTGATGGGCGACAAGGTGTCCGCCATCCGGGCGATGAAGGAAGCCGGCATACCCTGCGTGCCGGGCTCGGACGGGCCGCTGGGCGACGACGATCAGGACACCCTGCGCATCGCCCACCAGATCGGCTATCCCATCATCATCAAAGCGGCCGGCGGCGGCGGCGGGCGCGGGATGCGAGTGGTCCACGGCGAGGCCGCGCTGCTGACCACCGTGGACCTGACCCGCAGCGAGGCCAACGCGGCGTTCGGCAATCCGATCGTGTACATGGAAAAGTACCTGGATCATCCCCGCCACATCGAAATCCAGGTGCTGGCCGACACCCACGGCCACGCTCTCCATCTCGGCGAGCGCGACTGCTCGATGCAGCGCCGCCACCAGAAGGTGATCGAGGAAGCGCCGGCGCCCGGCATCAGCGTGGAACAACGCCGCCGCATCGGCCAGCTTTGCGTGGAAGCCTGCCAGCGCATCGGCTACCGGGGCGCGGGTACCTTCGAGTTCCTGTATCAGGATGGCGAGTTCTATTTCATCGAGATGAACACCCGGATTCAGGTCGAACACCCGGTCACCGAACTGATTACTGGCGTGGACATCGTCAAAGAGCAGTTACGCATCGCCGCCGGCGAGCCTCTCGGCTACCGCCAGGACCAGATCCGCATCCACGGCCACGCCCTCGAATGCCGGCTCAACGCCGAGGATCCCGATAACTTCACCCCGTCGCCGGGCACGATCACCCAGTATCACGCCCCCGGCGGGCCGGGCATCCGGGTGGACTCGCACCTCTACAACGGCTACCGGGTGCCGCCGAACTACGACTCGATGATCGGCAAGCTGATCGCCCACGGTGAAACCCGCGCCGCCGCCATCGCCCGGATGCGCGGGGCGCTGACCGAACTGGTGATCGAGGGCATCAAGACCAACGCTCCCCTGCACCGGCGGATTCTCGGCGACGCCCGCTTCATCGCCGGCGGCGCCGATATCCACTATCTGGAAAAGCAGTTGCTTGGCGTGCTTTGATCGCGCCCCCCGCTTCGGGGCTCCCACCCCCGGAACATGAGGGTTTTCGTATAGACTTTCCAGCATCCCGCCCAGCCCGCGAAGAGCCATCATTCCATGAGCGACGACGCCACCGCCCCCTGGTTACAACTGACCCTCGAAGCGATCGACCACGATCCCGAAAAACTGGAGGACGCCCTGTTGCGAGCCGGCGCGCTGGCGGTAACCCTGGAGGACGCCGGCGACCAGCCGGTGCTGGAGCCGGCGCCGGGCGAAACTCCGCTGTGGACGCATACCCGCGTCACCGGCCTGTTCGACGCCCAGACCGATATCGAAGTGATCAAAGGGCAGTTGCGGCGCTTCCTGCACGCCTCCCTCCTGCTGGAATGCCGGCTGACCGCGTTGGAGGAGCGGGACTGGGTGCGGGCCTGGATGGACCATTTTCACCCGATGCGCTTCGGCCAGCGGCTATGGGTTTGCCCGACCGAACAGACCCCGCCCGACCCCACGGCGATCAACATCCGACTGGACCCGGGATTGGCCTTCGGCACCGGCACCCACCCGACCACGGCGTTGTGTCTGGAATGGTTGGACGGCGCGGACCTGAGCGGCAAGGCCGTGCTGGATTACGGCTGCGGTTCCGGGATTCTGGCCATCGCCGCCGCCAAGCTGGGCGCCAGACGGGTCTGGGCGGTGGACATCGACCCGCAAGCGCTGCTGGCCAGCGACGACAACGCCGACGAGAACGGCGTCGAAGATCGGATCGGACTGGCCCACCCCGCGGAACTGCCGGTGGATCTGAGCGTGGATATTCTGCTGGCCAACATTCTGGCCGGCGTGCTGGTGCAACTGGCGGCGGAATTCGCCCGACGGGTCCAGCCGGGCGGCCGGCTGGTGCTGTCTGGCATCCTCGAACCCTACGCCGACGCCGTGCAAGCCGTGTTCGCGCGCGAGTTCGCCTTCGATCCGGTCCGACGGCGGGAGGATTGGGTGCTGCTGGAAGGAACGCGGCGAACCCGGTGAGCCGCGCTTGCTCCGGCTCCCCCGCCGTCGCGCCGCTTCATCCCCACCGCTGCGTTCCGGTATGATGGCCCACCTTATGCCCACGCGAGTTTCCCGATGCGGATTGGCCCCTACTCCCTGTCTCCCCCCGTGTTTCTGGCGCCGATGGCCGGCGTCAGCGACCGACCGTTCCGGCAATTGTGTCGGCGGCTGGGCGCGGGGCTGGCCGTGTCGGAAATGGTCGGCGCCGACCCACGCCTTTGGGACAGCCGCAAGACCCGGCTGCGGCGGGATCAGGCCGGCGAAACCGCGCCGCGCGCCGTGCAGATTCTGGGCGCCGACCCGCGCGCCATGGCCGAGGCCGCCCGATTCAACGTCGAGCACGGCGCGCAAATCATCGATATCAACATGGGCTGTCCGGCCAAAAAGGTCTGCGGCGCGCTGGCCGGCGCGGCGCTGTTGCGGGACGAGGCGCTGGTCGGGCGCATTCTGGAGGCGGTGGTCGGAGCGGTTTCGGTCCCCATCACCCTGAAGATTCGCACCGGCTGGGACTTGACCCACCGTAACGGACCGGCCATCGCCCGCATCGCCGAACAAGCCGGCATCCAGGCCTTGACCGTCCATGGCCGTACCCGCGCCTGCGGCTACAGCGGACCGGTGGATTACGCCAGCATCCGCGCCATCAAACAGACGGTGAACATCCCGGTGATTGCCAACGGCGACATCGACCGTCCCGAAAAGGCGCGCTGGGTACTCGATTTCACCGGGGCGGATGCGGTCATGATCGGCCGTGGCGCCCAGGGTCGGCCGTGGATTTTCCGCGACGTCGCCCACTTTCTGGCTACCGGCGAACGGTTGCCGCCACCGACCCCGGCCGAAATCGGCGGCTGGGTGGCGGATCATCTGGACAGCCTGTATGCGTTTTACGGCCCGACCGCTGGGGTTCGCATCGCCCGCAAGCATCTGGCTTGGTACAGCCAAGCCTGGCCGGACGGCGCCGCGTTCCGAGCGCGGGTCAATCCGGTCGAGCAGACCCGTGAGCAAAGGCAACTGAGCCGCGATTTCTTCGAGCGTCTGGCGAATAGGGAGCGCCTCGCCGCATGAACACCCAAAACTCCGAACCCCCGGTCGATCTGTTGCCGGCCACACCGCTGCGCGATCAGGTCGCCGAAACGCTGCGCATCTATTTTCACAACCTCGGCGGCCAAGCCCCCAGCAATCTGTACGACCTGGTGCTGCGCGAGGTGGAGCCGCCGCTGTTGGAGATCGTGATGAACTTCACCCACGGCAACCAGACCAAGGCCGCCCTCATTCTCGGCATCAACCGCGGTACCCTGCGCAAGAAGCTCCGGCAATACGGTCTCGGCTGAATCGGGGCAAGAGGATCGTTGAAGACAGTGGGTTATTGAAAACAGTGGGTTATTGAAAACAGTGGGTTATTGAAAACAGTGGGTTATTGAAAACAGTGGGTTATTGAAAACAGTGGGTTATTGAAAACATGGGTCTGGCGATTTTCGATCTCGACAACACCCTCCTGGGCGGCGACAGCGATTATCTGTGGGGCCAGTTTCTGGTCGAGCAGGGCTTGGTGGACGGTGCGTTCTACGAACGCGAAAACCAACGCTTCTACGACCAATACCGGGCCGGCACGCTGGACATCCACGAATTCCTGGCGTTCATGCTGCGACCGCTGGCGGAAAACCCGCTGGCCGCGCTGCTGGCTTGGCGGGAACGGTTCATGAAAGAGAAAATCCAGTCGATTCTGTTGCCGAAGGCAGCCGAGTTGCTGGACCGGCATCGCGCGGCCGGCGACACGCTGCTGATCATCACCGCCACCAACCGCTTCATCACCGAACCCATCGCCGAACTGCTGGACGTGCCGCATTTGCTGGCGACCGAACCGGAATTCATCGACGGCCGCTACACCGGACGCTCGTCCGGCATGCCCTGTTTCCAGCGCGGCAAAGTGGAACGCTTGAGCGAGTGGCTGGACGCGACCGGCCACGATCTCGCCGGAAGCTGGTTTTACAGCGATTCTCACAACGACCTGCCGTTGCTCGACCAGGTCACCTATCCGGTGGCGGTGGACCCCGACGCCGCCCTGACCGAACACGCCCGGCAACGTAACTGGCCGATCATCAGCCTGCGCGGGGACTGAAGGCGCTCGCTTCGTGCCCGGCCAGATACGGGAAGTACTCGCGGTCGGCGGTCAGTATGTGGCGGGCGACCAACTCGTAGGCCAAAAATTCGAACAGTCGGGCCACGCTCAGTTCCCCGGCCAGACAATCCTGTTCCAGCTTCAACGCCTTTTGCACCAGTTCCTCGTGCAACCGCTGATGGTTTTCCCAACCGGGATAGCCGCATTCGCGTTGCATGGCCTCCTCAGCGGCGAAGTGGCAAACGGTCCGAGCCAGTAACTTGCGAACGAGGGTGTGAATGTGTGCTTTCGCCTGCTCGTCGATCACCGCCGCCAGCAATTCGTTGGCCAACGCGAACAGGGTTTGATGCTCGGCGTCCAGCAGGGGATGGCCGCTTCGGTACGCATCGCGCCAGATCAGTTGCACCAGCGGGCCTGCGCCCGGATGGTCCAGGTCCCGTTTGGCCGTGCCGGGATCAAACTTCACCTGATTGCGGCCATTTTTTTTGGCGGCGTACAGCGCCTCGTCGGCGCGGCGCAGCCAACTGTCCAGTGCTTCCTCCACCTGATACTCGGCCACGCCCAGACTGATCGTTATCCGCCTTGCACTCGGAAATTCGTGAGCGGCAATTCTCGCCCGCAGCTTTTCCGCCAACGCCAGCGCCTCGCCGAGGCAGGTAACCGGGGCTAGCACGGTGAATTCTTCGCCGCCCCAGCGGGTCAAGGTATCGGAATTGCGGATATTTTCCCGGATCAGCCGCGTTAACTCGCGCAGGATCGCGTCGCCGGCTTGATGGCCATGATGGTCATTGACCTGCTTGAAATGATCGATATCGAGGAAAATCAGCGACAGAGGCTTCCGGTAGCGGTGACTTCGGGCGATTTCGCCAACCACAATCTGTTCAAAGTGGCGGCGATTCCAGGCGCCAGTCAGACGGTCGGTGGATGCCAGCGTCTCCATTTCCCTGAGCGCCTGATGCAAACGGAGATGAGTGCGCACCCGCGTGCGCACTACCGCCGGGATCAACGGTTTGTGGATGTAATCCACCGCGCCCACCTCGAACCCGTGTTCCTCTTCGTGGTCCCCGGAGCGGGCGGCGACAAATATGATCGGGATCGCGGCCCGCTCTGGCAGACTTTTCAACCGCAGGCAGACCTCGTAGCCATCCATGTCTGGCATGGCGACATCGAGTAGGATCAGGTCGATCCGGTGGTTGCGGGCGACTTGCAAGGCCTGCTGGCCACCGACGGCGAACTGGACTTGATAATCGGGTTCCAGAATGGTGCGCAGGGCATCAATATTTTCGGGCTGATCATCAACGATCAGCACCACGGGTTTTTCGTGATCGAAGTCGGTCACTAACGGTCTCTCGGCGTCGACGGCGGATGGGAAAGATTGACTTGAACGCTCGGACATTTTACCCAAGTTTTCTTTACCTCGGAGTTATGCTCAACTATAAAATTCATTTCTTCACCCTCCAAACCCGGAATCACTCTCTATATTCATCCGCGGGAACTCTCATGCCTTCGAATTTGCTCAACAACGTCAATGTCGCCGCCTTGGATGTTCTGCCCACGCCTGAGGAGATCAAGCGGCAACTTCCGATCACCAATAACGCCGAAGCCACGGTGCTCGAAGCCCGCCAGACTGTACAGAACATCCTCGACCATCGGGATCACCGAGTCTTCGTGGTGGTCGGTCCCTGTTCGATTCACGATGTCGAGGCGGCCCGCGACTACGCGCGGCGGTTGCGCGCGCTGGCCGACGAGGTCGGCGATACCCTGTTCCCGATCATGCGGGTGTATTTCGAGAAGCCCCGAACCACGGTCGGCTGGAAAGGCCTCATCAACGATCCCCATCTGGACGACTCCTTCGATGTCGCCGAGGGCTTGCGGATCGCCCGCGCGCTGCTGTTGGAAATCGCCGAACTGGGCCTGCCCGCCGGCACCGAGGCGCTGGACCCGCTCTGCCCCCAGTATCTGGACGATCTGCTGACCTGGACCGCCATCGGCGCCCGCACCACCGAATCGCAGACCCATCGGGAAATGGCCAGTGGCCTGTCCACCCCGGTCGGCTTCAAGAACGGCACCAACGGCAGCCTGGAGGTCGCAATTAACGCCCTGCAATCGGCCTCCCGGCCGCACAGCTTTCTCGGCATCAACGCGAGCGGCCAATCGGCGGTGGTCCGCACCACCGGCAACCGTTACGGTCACGTGGTGCTGCGCGGCGGCTCCGCCGGGCCCAACTACGACACCGTGACCATTGCCCTGTGTGAAAAGGAACTGACCAACAACAAGTTACCACCCAACATCGTGGTCGATTGCAGCCACGCCAACGCCCGCAAGGATCCCGCCTTGCAACCGCTGGTCATGAACGACTGCGTGCATCAGATTCTGGAAGGCAACCGTTCGATCGTGGGCTTCATGGTCGAGAGCAACCTGGAATGGGGCAATCAATCGATCCCCGCCGACCGCTCGCAACTTAAATATGGCGTCTCGATCACCGATCCCTGCGTGGACTGGGCAACGACGGAAAAGATGCTGCGCGAAGCTCGCGCCAAACTGAAGGAGACGTTGCCAGGCCGGCTCGGGCATTGATGATCGGTGCGGGCGCCTGACGGTAAAGCTGACGGTGCTTGATCGGGCACATCTTCCCTGGCGCATCCCAGTGGTTTGCGAAGCGGCGCGATCGACGTTCGCGGCTCTCGCCGGCGCACGCCCAACGGGGCCGTCCACGGTAGGTTTACGTCTTTATTACCGGCTGGATGCTGCTAGTATGTATAAGCCCATGTGAATAAAACAACGCACGGCGCGAATTGGTAACCACTGGGGTCGGTTCGCTGGCGGCAGCAACGGACAGAGGGGACAAGACGATGTTGAACGGTAAGAGCAGCAAGCCGGTGGCGGTGATTACGGGCGCCAATCGCGGCCTGGGTCTGGAAACGGCCCGGCAACTGGCCAAGCGCGACATCCGCGTCATCCTGACCAGCCGCAACGCCGGCAAGGGTGAAATCGCCATGGAGAAACTAGTGGCCGAGGGACTGGATGTCGCCTTCCACCCGCTGGATGTCGCATCGGAAAACAGCGTCGCCGAACTGGGCGCTTTCATCCACAGCCGCTGCGGCCGGGTGGATATCCTGGTCAACAATGCCGGCGTCTATCTCGACAGTCACGGCACCGAGGAGACCGGCGGCGCCAGCGTGCTCACCGCCAGTCTGGAAACGCTGACGGCGACTTTGAAAACCAATCTGTACGGACCCTTGCTACTGGCGCAGGAACTGGTGCCGCTGATGAAGCATCAGCACCACGGCCGCATCGTCAATGTCTCCAGCGGCATGGGCCAGTTGAGCGAGATGGAAGGCAAGTCGCCGGCCTACCGGATTTCCAAGACCGCCCTGAACGCGCTGACCCGCATCCTGGCCGCGGAAACCCAGGGCTACAACATTCTGGTCAACTCGGTCTGCCCCGGTTGGGTGCGCACCGAAATGGGCGGCCCTCAGGCTGAGAAAACGGTCGAACAGGGTGCTTCCGGCATCGTTTGGGCCGCCACCCTACCCGACGACGGGCCGACCGGCGGCTTCTTTCGCGACGGTCAGCCGATTCCGTGGTAAACGCGGTGATTCAGCCACGGCGGCTTTCCCAAGCCGCCAGCACCGCCTCCAATTCCGCCAAGCCGCTAATTTCCGCATCCGCTCTCGTTCCACCCGGCCACGGCCGATCCGTGCGGTTCACCCATACGGTGCGGAAGCCGGCGTTCCGGCCACCCTGCACGTCATGTTCCGGATCGTCGCCGACATGGACAATCTGTTCGGGCCGCGCCGCCAACCGCCGGCGAGCCCACTCGAACATCGACGGGTCCGGCTTGGCGGCGCCGACGTCGATGGCGTTGAGCGAGAAAGCGAACACATCGTCCAGCCCGATCAATCGCAGGTCGGCGTTGCCGTTGGACAACGAGGCTAAGGTATAACGCCGGGCCAGTCGCTCCAGCGTAGGGCGCACTTCCGCGAACGGTTCCACCGCGTTGCGGGCTACGAAGAACACCGCGAACGCGCTTTCCACATCGAATTCCGGGTAGCCGGCCCGCCGCGCCGCCAAACCGAGCGCCTCCTTGCGGAGCAGGGTGCGGTCGTGGGCAATCTCCGGGCGAGCGGCAACCACCTCGTCCGACAGTTCGCGCAGTTCCAGCGATGTGAACCGTTCCGGGATGCGCGGATAACGCGCCGCCAGCCAATCGTGCAACAACTGCTCGGCGCGTTCGACCACCGGCCAAACATCCCAGAGCGTATCGTCCAGATCGAAGGTGATCGCTTTAATCATCGGCAGGTGGGGGTATCCGCTCAAAGCGGTTGGCGCAGACCGCGCTCCAGATCGCGCTGGATATCCGCCACCTCCTCCAGCCCCACCGAAATTCGCACCAGCGACTCGCGAATCCCGGCGCGTTCGCGCTCCGCGGGCGTCAGCCGGCCATGGGTCGTGGTGGCGGGATGGGTGATGGTGGATTTGGTGTCGCCCAGATTGGCGGTGATCGAAATCAGCCGGGTGGCGTCGATCAGCTTCCAGGCGGCTTGCCGACCGCCGCGCAGTTCGAAGGACACGATGCCGCCAAAACCGGTTTGTTGCCTCCGGGCCAGTTCGTGCTGCGGGTGCGAAGGCAGCCCTGGATAGTAGACCCGCTCCACCGCCGGCTGGGCTTCCAACCATTGGGCCAGTTGCAGCGCCGACTCGCTGTGGGCGCGCATCCGCAGGTGCAGAGTTTCCAGTCCCTTGAGGAACACCCAGGCGTTGAACGGGCTCAGACTCGGACCGGCAGTGCGCAGAAACCCGTAGATATCCGTACCCACCCGTTGTTTGTCTCCCACCACCGCCCCACCCACGCAGCGGCCCTGACCGTCCAGATACTTGGTGCCGGAGTGGATGACCAGATCCGCGCCCAGCTTGAACGGCAGTTGCAGGGCGGGAGTGCAGAAGCAGTTGTCCACCACCAGCAGACCATCGTGGGCGTGAGCGAGATCGGCCAGCGCCTGGATATCAGCCAACTCCATCAGCGGATTGGATGGGGTTTCGAGGTAAAACAGCCGGGTTTCCGGGCGGATGGCCGCTTCCCAGGCGGCGATATCGCTCAACGGCACGTAAGTGGTGGCGATCCCAAACTTGCTCAAATACAGATTGAACAACGAGACGGTGCTGCCGAACACGGCATTGGCCGAGACGATGTGGTCGCCACTCTTCAACAACGCCATGCAGGTCGCCAGGATCGCCGCCATGCCGGAGCCGGTGGCGATGCAGGACTCGCCGCCTTCCAGCGCCGCCAACCGCTCTTGAAAGGTGCGCACGGTCGGGTTGGTGAAGCGGGAATAGATGTTGCCGGTGGCGGAGCTAAAGCGGGCGGCGGCTTCGGCGGCGTTGGCGAACACGAAACTGGAGGTGAGAAAAATCGGCTCGGCGTGTTCGCCCTCGTGGGTGCGAACCTGACCGGCGCGCACCGCCAAGCTGGCGAAACCAAGTTCTGGAGCGTCATCGGTGGCGGGCATGAGCGGAGGACTCGTTCAGGCGTTGTTGTGCAGATCGATGATGGCGTTATCGACCCCGGCGCGGGCATTCTTGATGGCGTCGGCCCGTTCGCGGGCCAGGCAGTCGAGATAATCCCGGTCGATGTCGCCGGTCACGTACTGCCCGTTGAAACAGGACGCATCGAATCGTTTCAGTTGGGGGTTGCCGCGCCGCACCGCTTCTTCCAAATCGACCAGATCCTGGAAAATCAGATGATCGGCGCCGATGGCCCGGGCCACTTCCTCCTCGCTGCGACCGTGAGCGATCAGTTCCCAGGCGGCCGGCATGTCGATGCCATAGACATTGGGATAGCGCACCGGCGGCGCGGCCGAGGCGAAGTAGACCTTGCGGGCGCCGGCCTCGCGGGCCATCTGGATGATCTGCTCGGAGGTGGTGCCGCGCACGATGGAGTCGTCCACCAGCAGCACGTTCTTACCGCGAAATTCCAGGTCGATGGCATTCAGCTTCTGCCGCACCGATTTCTTGCGGATTTTCTGGCCCGGCATGATGAAGGTGCGGGCGATGTAACGGTTCTTGATGAAGCCTTCGCGGTATTTCAGGCCCAGGATCGAGGCCATTTGCAAGGCGGCGGTGCGGCTGGTGTCGGGGATCGGGATCACCACGTCGATGTCCTGATCCGGCCAGACCCGCAGAATTTTTTCGGCTAGATACTCGCCCATGCGCAGCCGGGCCTTGTGGACCGAGACCTGATCCATGATCGAATCGGGCCGGGCCAGGTAGACGAACTCGAAGATACAGGGCGAATAGCAGGGGTTCTCGGCGCATTGACGGGCGTGCATCCGGCCGTCCAGGTCGAACAGCACCGCCTCGCCGGGCGCCACGTCGCGAATCCGTTGAAAATCCAGCGCGTCCAGCGCCACGCTTTCGGAGGCGACCATGTACTCGATGCCGTCCTCGGTCTCGCGCCGGCCGAATACCAGCGGCCGGATGCCGTGCGGATCGCGGAAAGCCACCAGCCCGAAACCGACGATCAGCACCACGGCGGCGTAAGCCCCCCGCACCCGCCGGTGCATCGCCGCCACCGCCGCGAAAATGTCGTCGGCGTCCACCGCCAGCCGGCAGCGCTGCTGCAATTCGTGAGCGAACACGTTGAGCAGGATTTCTGAGTCGGAATGGGTGTTGATGTGGCGCAGGTCGGAACGGAACAGCTCGTCCTTGAGTTGGGCGGCGTTGGTCAGGTTACCGTTGTGGGCCAGGGTGATGCCGAACGGCGAGTTGACGTAGAACGGTTGGGCCTCGGCGGAATCGGCGCTGCCGGCGGTCGGGTAGCGGACATGACCGATGCCGGTGTTGCCGCGCAGGCCACGCATGTGGCGAGTGCGGATCACGTCCCGGACCAGACCGTTGTCCTTGCGCAGGAACAGGCGGCCGTCGTCGCAGGTGACGATTCCCGCCGCATCCTGACCCCGATGCTGCAACACCGTCAGCCCGTCGAACAGGCTCTGGTTGACCGGACCACGCCCCGCGATACCGATGATTCCACACATGTGCGACCACCCACCGCAATGGACGGCTGCCGCCGTCGTTGGGAAACGCGCTCAAAAACGAAAGTTCTGAGCCAGATCCGGCGGCAACAGACCACGCAGCCAGAGAGCAGTATCCTGGAAGTGGGGCACCAGCAGCGACTGTTGCCACCAGGGATCCCGGGGCATGGGCGTCAGCCCCGCCGCCAGCACCAGAATAGCGATCACGATCGCGCCGCGCCCCAGACCAAAAACCATGCCCAGTACCCGGTCGGTGCCGGTCAAACCGGTGTAGTCGACCAGATAAGAGGCGAGGATGCCTACCAGGCCGCCGAGCAACAGCGTGGCGAGGAACAAGCCACCGAAAGCGGCCGCGGCCCGCAGCGACGGAACGTCAATGTAGGGCATCAAATGGGTGGCGCCATCCTCAGCGAACAAAAAGGCGATGGCAAAAGCAGCGATCCAGGTAGCCAGCGAAATGACTTCCCGCAACAGACCCCGCCAGAGTCCAATCAGCATGGAAAGGGCGATGACGATGACGATGAGATAATCCGCCCAATTCATGGACCGCCGTATCCCCTCCCGAAAGGTTCACTCACCTGGTTAGCCCGGCGAACTGCTTGCCGGCCGTTTTCCGAAACATCTTAACAGAACCGAACCCTGGCCGAAACGACGAGGCCCCACCGAGATTCAGCGCCAGATTCGCACCCGGTACATCGGCCGGGCGCCAGCCATAGCCTGCTCGACCTCCGAGCGGACTTTTTGACTGCGATAATAATCGCGCAGGGCGTTGGCGTTTTCCCGCAGGGCGTAGCTACCGACCACGACGCCGCCGGCGGGCGGCTGCGCGGCCGCTGGGGCTGTTGCGGCTGTTGCGGCTGTTGCGGCTGGCGGCGCGGGTCGCCGGGGGCGGGCGTGAAGCTGTGGCCGGCGCCTCGGATTTGGCGACCAGATCGATCTTGGGCAGGGCGGCAGGCGGTTTGGCTCGGACAACGTCGGTTCGAGGCGCTTGGGGCCGGGCATTGGCGACGCTGACGCGGGTCGCTTCCGTCTGTGCCTTGCGGCGGGCGGCTTCGGCGCGAGCAGCCTCGGTTCGGGCCGCCGCGGCCTGCGCCGCTTTCTGGGCGGCTTCCGCTTGGGCGGTCTTGCGGGCGGCTTCGGCGCGGGCGGCCTCTTGTCGCGCTGCTTCCTTCGCGCGGCGGACTTCAGCTTGCGCGGCCAGCGCTTCGGCGGGAGAAAGGTGGGGAGAGGCCGCTTCGATCTGGACCGCTTCGAGACGGGTGGCTTCCGCTTTGGCGGCGGTGCTGCGCTCGGCTTGCGCCTTAGCGCGGGTATTGGCAACTTCGGCCTGGGCGGCTCTCTGTTTAGCTTCGGCGCGCGCCTTGGCGGCGGCAATTCGTTCGGCATCGGCCTTGACCTTGGCCTTGGCCGCAGCTTCCTGGGCTGCCTTGCGGCGCGCCGCTTCTTCCCGGGCAGTTCGGGTCGCGTCAGCCTGAGCGGCTGCGGCCGGTACGGTCGCCACGGGGGACGATGGTGGCGATACCGGTTTTGGGCGGGCGGCGGGTGCAGCAGGGGGCGGTGGAACCGGCCGCGCCGATTCGACAACGCGTGGCGGTGGCGCCGGTCGCGCCGGTTCGGCAACGCGTGGCGGTGGCGCCGGTCGCGCCGGTTCGGCAACCGGAGACGGTGGCTCCATTCGCGCCGGTTCGGCAACCGGAGGCGGTGGCTCCATTCGCGCCGGTTCGGCAACCGGGGGCGGTGGAACCGTCCGCGCCGGTTCGACAACCGGAGGCGGTGGCTCCATTCGCGCCGGTTCGGCAACCGAGGATGGTGGCTCCATTCGCGCCGGTTCGGCAACCGGGGGCGGCTCCCCTCTCTCAGGCTCTTGCTGGGGGGAAGCAACGGAATCGGCAACGGGCGGCGACGCAGCAGGAGGTTGCTGGGAGAAGGTCAGAACCGGAGTAGAAGAGGCAGGCGGTGGTTGGATCGCTGGCGGTTGATCGGTGGTAGCTACGGGAGCGACCGGCGGTTTGTTTTGCTTATGCAATATTTCCGGCACGAAGATGACTGCCAGCGCCGCAATGACAGCGACGCCGACCAGGCGTTGGGTCAAGCGATTGTCCAAAATCAAGCCCCCCTTGATGGCGGCAAGAAGAAATCGGAAATCCACGGCTGGGCGGCCAGCACGGGAGCAACCATGTGAAACGAGCCGAGCACGACGATGCGGTCGCCGGCATCGGCCGCATCGAGGGCGGCTCGACAGGCGCTCGTGATGTCATCGTGCGGGGCCACGGCCTGAATGCCGGCCGAACGCAAGCGCGCGGCCAGGTCGGCGCCGGCTCGCCCGCGCGCGCCGGCGAGCGTGACCGGAAGCCAGGCGTCCACGACGCCGGCCAGCGCCTGGATCACGCCATCGGCATCCTTGTCGGCCAACAGACCGATGATCGCCCGAGTGCGCCCGGCGCCGACTCGCTCCCGTAAATTATCGGCCAGCGCGGCGGCGGCGGCGGGATTGTGGGCTACATCGAGAATCCACTCAATGGGGCCGGGAACGACCTGAAATCGACCGGGCAGTCGCGCCCGCGAGAGTCCGACGCGGATGGCGCCGATATCAACCGGCAACCGATCATGCAGGCTGATCAAGGTCATCAGCGCGGCGGCAGCGTTGCCCAGTTGATGTTCGCCGGCCAGCGCCGGCGGTGGCAGCCCGTCGAACCGCATCGCATCCGACGCCCAGCACCAGGTCGGTCCGGTGCGAGCGTAGCGGTAGTCGCGACCGACCCGCAACAACCGCGCGCCGATGGCTTCGGCCTGTTCGAGCAACCGGGGCGGCGGGTCGGGATCGGCGCAGACCGCCGGTCGGCCGGGCCGGTAGATGCCGGCCTTTTCGTAGCCGATGCTGTCGCGATCCGGACCCAGCCAGTCGGTGTGGTCGAGATTGATGCTGGCCACCAGCGCGGCATCGGCGTCCACCACGTTGACCGCGTCCAGTCGCCCACCGAGGCCAACCTCCAGCACCGCAACCTCCACGCCGGCCTCTCGAAACCGTTCCAGCGCCGCCAGCGTGCCGAACTCGAAATAGGTCAGGGAAAGGTCGTCCCGCGCCACGTCGATTCGGGCGAACGCCTGACAGAGCGCCGCGTCATCCGCCTCCACGCCGTTGACCCGAATGCGTTCGTTATAGCGCAGCAGATGCGGCGAGGTATAGGCGCCGACCCGATAGCCGGCGGCGCGCAGGATAGCGTCCAGAAACGCAACGCAGGAACCCTTGCCATTGGTGCCGCCCACCGTAATGACCGTGAAGGGCGGCGCATCCGGTTGCAAGCGGCCCAGCACGGTCCGCACCCGTTCCAGGCCCAGTTCGATGGCTCTCGGATGCAAGGTCTCCTGCCAGCGCAGCCAGTCGTCCAGCGTTTCAAATCGCATTGCCGTCCCGGTCGCGCCGCCAGCCAACGCCACTCACGCCGCCAGCGCGTCGCGGCCGGTGAGCATCGCCAGCAGCGAAGCCAGCCGGTCGCGCAGTTCGCGGCGGTCCACAATCAGGTCGATCGCGCCGTGTTCCAGCAGGAACTCGCTGCGCTGGAACCCTTCCGGCAGTTTTTCCCGCACGGTCTGCTCGATCACCCGCGGCCCGGCAAAGCCGATCAGCGCCTTGGGCTCGGCGATGTTGATGTCGCCCAGCATCGCCAAGCTGGCGGACACCCCGCCGGTGGTCGGATGGGTCAGCACCGATAGGTAAGGAATGCCATGTTCGGCCAGCCGGGCCAACGCCGCGCTGGTCTTGGCCATCTGCATCAGCGACACCAGCGCCTCCTGCATCCGCGCGCCGCCGCTGGCCGAGAAACAGATCAACGGCAGGTGCTCGTTCAGAGCGATCTGGGCGGCGCGGACGAAGCGTTCGCCAACCACGGAACCCATCGAGCCGGCCATGAATTCGAACTCGAACGCCATAGCGACCACTGGCATTCCCTTGAGCAGGCCGCGCATGGCAACCAAGGCATCTT
The DNA here is from genome assembly GCA_963719395.1 of uncultured Gammaproteobacteria bacterium. Lineage (GTDB taxonomy): Bacteria > Pseudomonadota > Gammaproteobacteria > Competibacterales > Competibacteraceae > Contendibacter. The sequence continues at coordinate 56,336 of CAVRCC010000020.1, forward strand.
TTTCATTGCTGGTCTTCTGCGCCTGAACCAACCGGTCCTTGTATTTTTTGCCATCCTTGAATCTGAGGAAATCGATCGGTTCGATGTCGTCGCCGATTTCGATGAGGTCGTGCTCGTCGAGAAAGCCGTGCAGGCGCGGGCGGGCGCCGAGATACATGTGGTGGCTGCACTTGGGACAAACCTGGAGATTGCGCTCCAGTTCGGCGCGGTACAGCACGGCGCCGCAGTCCTCGCACTTGCTCCACAACCCTTCGGGCATCTGATGCTTGTTGCGGCCATCGGTGCGAATCCGCGTGGGAACGAGTTTTTCGTACCAGCTCATGAGGGTATGAACGGAGGTGGGATAAATGGGCTCTGGATCGGGTAACGCGCGCCCGGCCTGGCGCGAGCCGGCCGGGAGAATCGCGGAATCAAGTTTGATCGGCGAGGGCGGCGGCGGGCACGCGGGTCTGATCCATCGCCTGGCGCATGGCGGCGACCAGTGCGGCAACTTCCTGGCGCATCCGCTCGGGGTCGTCGGCCAGTTCGCCCATTTTGGCGACCAGCGTACTGCCGACCACCACCGCATCGGCGACCCGAGCAATAGCGGCGGCGGTCGGCGGGTCCTTGATGCCGAAACCGACGCCCAGCGGCAGATCGGTGCAGGCCCGGATCGCCGCCAGTTTTTCCGCCACCTCGGCGACGTTGATGGCCGCCGAACCGGTGACCCCCTTCAGCGAGACGTAGTAAAGATAGCCTTGCGCCAGCTCGGCGGTATGCCGGATGCGTGCGCTGGAACTGGTCGGAGCCAGCAGGAAAATCGGGGCGATGCCAGCGGCCTTGAGCAAATCAGTCAACTCGACGGCTTCCTCCGGCGGCAGGTCCACGGTCAGCACCCCATCCACCCCGGCGTCGCGGGCGCCGGCGACGAAGGCATCGTAGCCCAGGCTTTCGATCGGATTGAGATAGCCCATCAACACCAGCGGCGTTTCGGCGTCGGTTTGGCGGAACTCGCGCACCAGTTCCAACACCCCACGCAGCGACATACCCTGACTCAGGGCGCGCTCGCAGGCTTTCTGGATGACCGGGCCGTCGGCCATCGGATCGGAAAATGGTACGCCCAACTCGATGATATCCACTCCGGCCCGTACCAGGGCGTGCAGCATCGGCACGGTCGATGCGGGATGTGGGTCGCCGGCGGTAATGTAGGGAATCAGGGCCTTGCGTCCGACGCGGCGCAATTCCTGGAAACGGCGGGTGATGCGGTTCATGCGACGAGACTCGATCAAAGTTGAATACCTTCCAGCGCGGCGACGGTGTAAATGTCTTTGTCGCCGCGTCCCGACAGGTTGACCACGATGCGTTGGTCGGGGCGCAGCGTTGGGGCCAGTTGGGTCACGTAGGCCAGGGCGTGGCTGCTCTCCAGCGCTGGGATGATGCCCTCGATGCGGGTCAGATCGTGGAAGCCCCGCAGCGCTTGGTCGTCGGTGACGGCGACATAGTGCACCCGGCCGATATCCTTGAGCCAGGCGTGTTCCGGGCCGACGCCAGGATAGTCCAGGCCGGCGGAGACCGAGTGGGTTTCAGTGATCTGGCCGTCGGCGTCGTTGAGCAGGTAGGTGCGGTTGCCGTGCAAGACGCCGGGCCGACCGGCGCAGAGGGTGGCGGCGTGGCGGCCGGTTTCGATGCCGGAACCGGCGGCCTCGACCCCGTAGATGGCGACTTCGGGATCATTCAGGAACGCATGGAACAGGCCGATGGCGTTGGAGCCGCCGCCGACGCAGGCGACCAGCGCGTCGGGCAGGCAACCGTAGTCGCTCAGCATCTGCTCGCGCGCCTCGCGGCCAATGACTGCTTGGAATTCGCGCACCATCAGCGGGTAGGGATGCGGACCGGCCACCGTACCGATCATATAGAAGGTGTCGTCCACGTTGGCCACCCAATCGCGCAACGCCTCGTTGAGCGCGTCCTTGAGGGTGCGGGAGCCGGAATTCACCGGCTCGACGGTGGCGCCCAGCAGCCGCATCCGGTAGACGTTCAGCGCCTGGCGCTTGATGTCCTCCGCGCCCATGTAGACCACGCATTCCATGCCGAGGCGGGCGGCGACGGTGGCGGAGGCCACGCCGTGCTGGCCGGCGCCGGTTTCGGCGATCAGCCGGGTCTTACCCATGCGCTTGGCCAGCAGCGCCTGCCCGACGGTATTGTTGATCTTGTGCGCGCCGGTGTGGTTGAGATCCTCGCGCTTGAGATGGATTTGCGCGCCACCGAGTTGTCGGCTCCAGCGTTCGGCGTGATAGAGCGGGGTGGGGCGACCGACGTAGCGGGCCAGATCGGTGTCCAGTTCCGCCAGGAATTCGGGGTCGTTGCGATAGCTCTGCCAGGCTTCGTCCAGCTCGTGCAACGCCTCCATCAGCGTTTCGGCGACGAACCGGCCGCCGTAACGGCCGAAATGACCGGCAGCATCGGGGAACTGGCTGTAATCCACCTTATTGCGCATGGCTTTCACCGTCGTACACACCTCGCAGAAATGCGCGCATCAGTTCGGGATCCTTAATACCCTTGGCCGTTTCCACGCCGCTACTGACATCCACCGCGTAGGGATGGACTTGTCGGATCGCGGCGGCGACGTTGCCGGGGTGCAAGCCGCCCGCCAGGATCAATGGCTTGTGGCGTTCGACGGGAATCCGGGTCCAGTCGAAACCCTGGCCGGTACCGCCCATTTTGTTGCCGCCGTGGCTGTCTAGCAAGAGGCCCGCCGCCGTGACGAACCGTCGTTCGTATTCTCGCACGTCAGCGCCGGCGCCCATCGGTATGGCTTTGAGGTAAGGTAGGCCGAAGGCGGCGCAGTAGTCGGGGTCCTCGTCGCCGTGGAATTGCAACAGGGACAACGGGACTTCGGATAAGACTGTCCGCACCGCCGCCGGTTCGGCATTCATGAACAGGCCGACCGTGGCGACGAACGGCGGCAGCGCCGCGACGATCCGTTGCGCCGTGGCCGCGTCCACGCAGCGGGGGCTGGGCCGATGAAACACCAGTCCGATGGCGTCCGCGCCCAAACTGGCTGCCGTCGCGCCGTCTTCGGAACGGGTGATGCCGCAAATCTTGACGCGGGTACGGGAAATCGGGGGCATGGAGCGGGTGCGAGGGGAGCAAGTACGGCCAGCGGAGAGCGAAGACTACCAGAAATCCGGCGGGTTTGTAGAGCGGGGATAGCAGGCAATCAAACCGGGAAACGTCCTTTCAGGCATAATTCATCGCCTGTCATGCAAGATACCTATTCATCCTTGCGGTTAGAAGAGTCCCCATGCTCCCCGTCATCGCCCTGGTCGGCCGACCCAACGTCGGCAAATCCACCCTGTTCAATTCCCTGACCCGCACCCGCGACGCGCTGGTGGCGGACATGCCCGGCTTGACCCGCGACCGCCAGTACGGCATCGGCCAGCGCGGTCCCAGTCCCTACGTGGTGGTGGATACCGGCGGCTTGACCAACGAGGACGAAGGTTTGGCGGGGATGATTCAGCAGCAGGCGTGGCGGGCGATTGAGGAAGCCGATGCTGTGTTATTGCTGGTGGACGGGCGCGGCGGGCTGACCGCGGCCGACGAGGAAATCGCCGGCCAGTTGCGCCGCGCCGGTAAAGCGCTGCATCTGGTGATCAACAAGGGCGAACACCGCGATCCCGATCTGCTCAGCGCCGAGTTTCACGCCCTCGGGCTGGACCACCTGCACGTCATCGCCGCCGCCCATAATGAGGGGGTAGAAACCCTGATGGAAGAGGTTTTTGCCGCCCTGCCGGCCACGGTCGCAGTGGGCGAAGCGGAGGAACCGGAGGAACCGGCGGGTGTGATCAAGCTGGCGGTGGTCGGTCGGCCCAACGTCGGCAAATCCACTTTGGTCAACCGCTTGCTGGGCGAGGAGCGGATGCTGGCCAGCGATCTGCCCGGCACCACCCGCGACAGCGTCGCCGTGCCGTTCGAGCGCGATGGCCAACGCTACGTGCTGGTGGACACCGCTGGGGTGCGCCGGCGCGCGCGGGTCAGCGAGGTGGTGGAGAAGTTCAGCGTCATCAAGGCGCTGCAAGCCATCGAACAAGCGCACGTGGTGGTGCTGGTGCTGGACGCCCGCCAGGGCATCGGCGACCAGGACGCCAGCCTGCTGGGTTTGGTGCTGGACAGCGGCCGGGCGCTGGCGGTGGCGGTCAACAAGTGGGACCACCTCGATCCCGACACCCGCGCCGAGGTGAAACGGGAGATTGACCGCCGGTTGGGCTTTGTCGATTTCGCCAAGATCCACTTTATTTCCGCCCTGCACGGTACCGGGGTCGGCGAACTGCTCGGTTCGGTTCGGGAAGCCTACGCCGCCGCCACCCGCAAGCTGTCCACGCCGGAACTGACCCGCATTCTCGAAGACGCCCTGGCCGCTCACCAGCCACCGCTGGTTCACGGTCACAGCATCAAGCTGCGCTACGCCCATCAAGGCGGCCAGAATCCGCCCATGATTATCATCCATGGCAACCGGGTCGATCATGTGCCAGAGTCGTACCGGCGTTATCTGGCCGGTGTCTATCGCAAGCGGCTGAACCTGTGGGGTACGCCGATCCGCATCGAATTCCGCAGCGGCGAGAATCCCTACAAACCCGCAGCGTCGGGACGCCCCCGGCCCAAATTGGATGGGCGTCGGAAAACCGGCCGGTGATTGGCAAGCGTCCCCAAAACGCGAACCGGCCGCTTTGGGCGGCCGGTCGGTTGAAACAGGGCATCGCGGCTGGACCGCTATGCGCCGGGCGAACCGCTGGTCGGGCAGGTCTTGATGCCGAGCAGGGTATAAGCCGGGCACCAGTTCATCAGACCTGTGGCGATCGGCACTACGCCGATCCAGCCCCACCACCCGATGATCCCGGTCAGCGCGAGCAGAATCAGCAGCGCGCCAATGGCAATGCGGGCGATTTTATCGGTCGAGCCGACATTTTTGATCATGTTCATGGGCTTAAACCTCCGTTACGGTTGCGTGTAAGCGCGATTGTAATGCACGCTGGCCTTTCCGGCCTGTGAATTGTCAATCCCAGCAGAATCCAGCGCATATCCCGAATTCCGCTCCGACTGAAGGTTCGTAGCTCAAGTTCGGGTAACGACCACCTTCTGATAGAGCCCGCCGAAAAACGTCTCCTTCTCGACCTTCAACGAGCGCCCCCGATCAGGCAACCACGCCGTAATGTCCTTATGCCACAAGTCCATGGCGAAGGGTTCCAGGGTTTTGAGGACGGGCACCATGATGTAACGGAAGGGATTGGTCAGGTCCGGGCGATGATAATCCACGAAAACCACCTTGCCGCCGGGCTTAACCACGCGCAGCGCCTGAGCGATGGTCAGCGCGCGCACGTCTTCCGGCTGTTCGTGCAACAGGAAGAACAGCACGACGCAGTCGTAGCTGGCATCCGCGAAGTTGAGATGAGTCGAGTCCTGATGATGCAGCCCGACGCGCGGAGCGCCCTTGAGCTTTTCCTTCAGGTTCTCCAACTGGACCTGGGCGACATCCACCACGTCCAGACGCCCGGTCGGTTCCAGCCGCTGGACCAGCCGCTCGGTAAAATTCCCATAAACACACGCCACCTGGAGCACGTCACCCGGAATGGAGCGACCGATTTCGTCCAGGGCCAGATCGCGCAACCGGGCAAAATTACCCCACAGAATCAGATTGACCAGCCATTGCCGCTCGAAGATGCGTACCGCGACGGGATGAAGGTACGCCCACCAGTAGACTTGCTGCAGATACGCCGGCAGTGGAACCGGCGCCGAGAACTCGGTCTCCCGACCGTCCTCGATCTGGGCCGCGCCTTCAACGGTGGTGAGCACGGGCTTTAAATCCATGCCCTCATCCGAAGATGGCGGCTGAACCCATGCGGCCGTGCGTCGAGCAGGTTGGGAACTCATTGCGAAGCTTCCTTGAAGTCTGATCAAAACGCCCTTCTCCCCACGGGAGAAGGGCTGTGGGTGAAAGGTCAGAGATGGATGGGTCGGAATTCCCGTCGCTCAGATGCGCAACAGGTAAACCAGCGTCATGAGCGTGCCCAGACCCGCGAGCCCATAAACGATATAGGCGACCAGCGTGTCGGCGCGGACGCCGAAGTCGTGCACGGTGACCCGCAACCGGTGCGCAGCGTGCCACAGCGAGACCAGAATAACGCCGAAAATGATCAGCTTGCCCAGCCACCACCCCGCGAACGCATGGATCGACTCATAGGTAAACATATCCATATTGAAGCGCATGGCGGCGAACAGCGTGATCAGAACCAGCGCCGGAGTGACAAACGCCGTGACCGTACCGCCAGCGGCGAACAGGCCCCAGAAGATTGGTTTGTTGGATTTGGCCATCTTACATTCCCCAGATCAGGATGATCAGCGAGACGACCGCCCACGCTCCGTAGTGAGCGTTGACGATAATATTGCCCGGCACGAACTCCTCACCCCGCTGGATGGGCATGGCCTGCGGCGTCACAATGAACCACGACAGGCTGTGGTACACGGTCACGATCAGCACCGCCAGGTTGAACAGGACGCCCAGCGGACTGCCCAGCGCCTGCACAAAGGCCTCGAAGGACTCCCTGCTGTCTGCCAGACAGCCGAGGCCCCAGATCAACAGGAAGGTGTAGGCGAAGATGAAAATGCAGGTCACTTCGCGGGCCATATACCGCTTGTAGCGCGGATGGCTCAGAAACCAGGTCGTTTTGGAGACTTCACGGACATAGGGTTTGCTGTTCATTTCTTCATCCACGGCATCAAGTGTTCTTTGTACCAGTCGATGGTGCTGGCGACCTTGACCTGCTGCAACGCGCCGGCAGGATCGACATGCTTGGGACAGACTTCAGAGCAGGCGCCCGACGAACGAGCATTCCCACACGCCTTCGTCAGAGGCGATCACTTCCTGACGCTGATCCCGTCCGCCATCGCGGGAATCCTGGTTGTAGCGGTGCGCCATCGAGATCGCTGCGGGGCCGAGGAATTCCGGCACCAGGGCGTATTGCGGACACGCGGCGTAGCACAACATGCAGTTGATGCACAGCGTGTATTGCTTGAACTTCTTCAATTCCGCCGGCGTCTGCTTGAACTCGCCAGCGCTGACGGGCTTGTCTTCCCTGGGAATCAGGTAGGGCTTAACGCTGGCCAGCTTGGTGATGAAATCCTCGACCGACGTGACCAGATCGCGCTCGATGGGGAAATTCGCCATCGGTTCGACCTTGATCTGACCTTCCTTGTATTCGTGGATGAAGGCCTTGCAGGCCAGTTTCGGTTCACCGTTGACCATCATGCCGCAACTGCCGCAGACCGCCATGTGGCAGGACCAGCGATAGCTCAGCGTCGGGTCGAGGTGGTCCTTGACGTAGTTCAGCGCATCCAGCACCACCCATTCTTCCAGGCAGGGTACGGAATACGTCTGATACCGGGGCGCGGTATCGGTCTCCGGGTTGTAGCGGAGCACCTCCAGTTGAATCTGGCGTTTCTGGAGTTCGCTCATTTCTTGGCTCCTGAATAGTCACGCACACCGGGTTTCGACTTGGTGATGACGACATCGAGATACTCGATGCGCGGCGGTTCCGTGGGATGGTAGTGGGCCAGCGAATGCTTGAGCAGGTTCTCATCATCGCGGGCGGTGAAATCCAGCCGCTGATGCGCGCCCCGCGATTCCTTGCGATCCCGTGCGCCCACCGTGACCGCTTCGGCGCAGTCGAGCATCGACCCCAGTTCCAGCGCCTGCATCAGATCGGTGTTATAGACGTGGGTCTTGTCGTGTCAGCGCGATGTTGGCGTAGCGCTGGCGCAGCTCGGCAATCTTTTCACACGCTGCCGCCAGACCTTCGCCGGTGCGATAGATGCCGACGTTGTCTTCCATGGTATCCATCATTTCCTGGCGCAATCCGGCGATGGTCTCCGTGCCGTTGCTCTTGTCGAACAGGGCCTGGATGCGATCCTGCGATGTCTTTCGCCTTGGCGGCCAGCGCTGCGTCCTTGCTGGCAGGCAAGCCGGACTGGAGATGGGCGATGGCGCTGAGCGCCGCCCGCCGGCCGAACACCAGCAATTCGGTCAGAGAGTTGGAGCCGAGGCGATTGGCGCCGTTGATGCTGACGCAGGCGCATTCGCCGGCGGCGAACAGTCCCGGCAGCCGGGTCGCGGCCTGAATGTCGGTATGGATGCCACCCATCATGTAATGGACGACCGGGCGAATCGGAATCGGCTCCTTGACCGGGTCCTTGCCCAGGTAGCTGATGCACAGATCGCGCACCAGCGGCAGCCGCTCATTGATTTTCTTCTCGCCCAGATGGCGCATGTCCAGCAACACGCAATCGCCCCAGGGGGTCTTGACTGTATTCCCCTTCTGCTGCTCGTGCCAGAACGCCTGGCTCAGCCGGTCGCGAGGACCCAGTTCCATGGTCTTCAGCACCGGCTGACCGACTGGGCGTTTCCGGTCCCATGCCGTAGTCCTGCAAATAGCGGCGGCCATCCTTGTTAAAGAGTAATGCCGCCTTCGCCGCGACAACCCTCGGTGAGCAGGATGCCGTTATTCGGCAGGCCGGTGGGATGGTACTGGACAAATTCCATATCCTTGAGCGGCGTCCCGGCGCGATAGGCCAGGGCCATGCCATCGCCGGTCTTGATATTGCCGTTGGTGGTGAACGGGAACATTTTCCCACCGCCGCCCGCCGCGATGATGACCGCGCCGGCCTGGAATTGCTTCATTTCCCCGCTGCGGATTTCCAGCGCGGTGAGGCCCTGACAGCGCCCATCTTCGACCAGCAGATCCGTGGCGTAGTACTCATCAAACCGCTGGATGCTGGGATATTTCAGCGAGGTCTGAAACAGGGTGTGCAGGATATGGAAACCCGATTTGTCAGCGGCGTACCAGGTGCGCTTGATCTTCATGCCGCCGAACGGACGCACGGCGACGGAACCATCCGGCTCGCGGCTCCACGGACAGCCCCAGTGCTCCAGTTGGGTCAGCTCCTTGGGGGCTTCGTTGATGAAATAATCAACGGCGTCCTGATCACACAGCCAGTCGCCGCCGCCGACCGTGTCGCTGAAATGCAGGTCGAGGCTGTCGTCGGACTTGATGACGCCAGCGGCGCCACCTTCCGCCGCGCAGGTGTGGCTGCGCATCGGATAGACCTTTGAAATCAAGGCGATGCGAATTTTCGGATCGGCTTCGGCGAGCGCGATGGCGGCGCGCAGCCCCGCTCCTCCCGCGCCGACAATGGCAACGTCTGTTTTGATGATCTCCATACTTCGGTTCCTCGGCGTGATGCCCGTCAGGTAATTAAGAGGTTTGGGTGAGTAGGGAATGCCGGACTGGCGGCCTGGCCTGTTTCGAGGCGGCGAAAATCTAAGGAGGGTCCGCGCCGCATGAAGCGAGGGGTCCGGGTCGGAAATAGCTGACTGGGGTGGTGTGATCTGCGCAGGGGACGGCGACCTTATGTGGCTTCAAGTGACTTCAAATTTTGGATTATAGGATAGGTCCACGATGATTAGGATATGTTCGGATATCTTAAAGTTCAGGGACGCAAGCGGGCAGGCCTCGGCCTTGATGGCGGTGGACGGGTGATGGCGCTCGGCCGAACTCATCAGGCCATAACAAAACCACAAATCTGGTGGGAACCGCCGATCATCGATCAGACGTTGGGCGGCGCGCCGTAGCGCTCCTCGCCCGCATAGTAGCCCGGGAAGCCGACCGCAGCCTGCAATTCCTGAAAATCCAGCACGTCCGCCGCCTCGCCCCGCTGGATGCACGCCAGCGCCGCGCGCATGGCTTTGATCGACACGTTCAGCAAGGTCAGCGGATAGACGGCGATCTTGTAGCCGATGGCTTCCAGTTGCGCCGACGGCAGCAACGGGGTTTTGCCGAACTCGATCAGGTTGGCCATCTTGGGGCCGGGAACTTCGGCGCAATAGCGGCGCATTTCCGCCTCGCTCAACGGCGCTTCCAAAAAGGTGATGTCCGCGCCGATCGCGGCGAACGCTCGACAGCGGGCGAGAGCTTCGTCCAAGCCGTCGGTGGCGCGGGCGTCGGTGCGGGCCATGATCAGAATATCCGTGCCTTCATTGCGCGCGTCCACCGCCGCTTGCACCCGTAGCAACGCCTCCTCGCGGGCGACCACCGCCTTGCCCCGGACGTGACCGCAGCGCTTGGGCATGACCTGATCCTCGATCATGATGCAGGCGAAACCAGCGCGGGCGTAGCCTTCGACGGTGCGTTTGACGTTGAGTGGATTACCGAAGCCGGTGTCGCCGTCGCCGATCAGCGGAATGGAAACCGCGCTGCAAATATTCCGGCCCTGTTCCACCATCTCGCCGTAGGAAATCAAACCGGTATCGGGCAAGCCCAGCCGGGCGGCGGAGACCGCAAAACCGCTCATGAACGCGATGGGGAAGCCGGCTTGCTCCGCCAGTTTGGCGGAGATCGCGTCGTGGCAGCCGGGCATCAGCAGCAAACCGGGTTGGTTTAGCAGGGCGCGGAGTCGGTCGGCGGGCGTGGGCATGGTTGTTCGTTCAAAGTGGCGAGAGTGAATTGGAAAACTATAGTCGTGGACCGCACCAGCGGCAAACGCCCACGCTGCCGATTCCAGCGTCCATTTAGTGATCGAGCGGGGGGATAGGGTGTTTAGCCGCGACGGCCGTGGAAACCAAACCCATGATGTTCTCCTTACTAAAATTTCTTCTCTGTTGACTGGTGGTCCATATCTTGCTTTCAAGAGTCTGTTGGTTTTAGGGATTCAAACCAAGGTGGCCACCGTTAGCGGCCGTCGCGGGTGGAACGCCTGCGCTCCCAGGGAATCTGCCCCATCAGAACGGTCGAAGACCCATTATTATTCTTAGTGATTCTCAGCGCGCTTTCCGTATCCAGCGCTCTAAGTGATAAAAAGAATGCTCAGTCTGGCTCGGCAGGAGCGCCGCTGGCCGTCGCGATAGTTGCGTCGCAAGCGATGCTCCTATGTAAAACCCGAGTGGAAATGATATAAAATTCAAAATTATCAAGGGGTTGAGATATGAACATTCGCCTGCGGTCCGCGATTTTCGCCCCGAGGACAAAGCGGTTCATCCTGCTGGGCCTGCTGCTCCATGTCGGGTTGATCGCGGCTCCCCTGGCGTATGCCCAGGAATGGCTTTACACCGTCCGTCCCGGCGACAATCTGTGGAATATCACGGCCGATTATCTGACCCGGATGGACTACTGGCCGCGGTTGCAGGCGCTGAATCAGGTCGCCGATCCGGAACACCTACCGCCGGGCATGAAGCTCCGCATTCCCGTCGCATGGCTCAAGCGGCTGCCGACATCGGCCCGGATCACCCACATACAGGGACAGGCGCGGGCCACCCTCGCGGCCACGGGCCAAACCATTCCGGTCAGTTTCGGACTATTCGTGCAAAGCGGCGATGAAATCCGCACCGGCCCCGACGGCAACGTCACCCTGGAATTCGGCGACGGCTCCCGCCTGCAGTTGCAAGCTGATAGCGAGTTGCGCCTGGATGCCTTGAGCGTCTATGGCCAGACCCGTTTCGCGGATACCCGTCTGCAGTTGCAACGAGGGCGTGTCGACAGCCAGGTCGCCGCCCAAACCGGACCTCGCACCCGCTATGAGATCTGGACACCCGCCGCCGCCTCGGCCGTGCGCGGCACCCGCTATCGGCTCGGCATGGACCCCGCCACCGCGATAGCGCGGGCGGAAGTGCTGGAAGGCGTGGTCGAGGTCCGGGGCGCCCGCAAAACCCGGACGGTGGCAAAGGGATTCGGCACCCTGGCCGAGATCGGCAAGTCGCCGGCGCCGGCTGCGCCGTTGCTGGCGCCGCCGACCGTCGCCGAGCTGCCGCCGGTCGTCACGCGCGCGCCGATCCAGTTGAGCTTTCCCGCCCTGAAGGGGGCGACGGCCTATCGCGCGCAAATTGCGCCCACCGAGCAATTCGAGACCTTCTTATTCGACGGTGTTTCATCGACGCCGGCCATTCGCGGCCCGAATCTGCCGGATGGCGATTACGTGCTGCGGATTCGCGGCATCGATGCCCAGGGTCTGGAGGGACGCGACGCCCACCATCGGTTTCGCCTGCACGCCCGCCCCGAACCGCCCTTCCTGATCAAGCCCGCCGATCAGAGTGCGGTCCTCGAAAACGCGCTGACCTTCGAGTGGTCGGAACCGGAAAAGGCGGTGGCCTACCATTTTCAGTTGGCTGCGGACGAGCGCTTCGCGACGCCGTTGCTCGATCTGCCGGAGCAGGCCAAGTTGCGCCTGACGCCGGATCGGCCACTGGAGCCGGGCCGTTATTACTGGCGGGTGGCCACCCGCAACGCGGCCGGTCAGAAAGGGCCGTTCAGCGATCCGCAGCTCTTCCGACTGCAAGCGACGCCGAAGTTGCAAGCGCCCGAGGTCGCCACTGGGGCCGTGACGTTTCGCTGGAGCGCCGGATTGCCCGGCCAGCAGTATGAATTCCAACTGGCCAAGGATGCCAATTTCGAGAACATCATCGTGGACCAGCGGGTATCCGAACCGCAACTGACCATTGCCCGGCCCGAGTCCGGCTTTCATTACCTGCGCATGCGCACGGTCGACGCCGACGGTTATCTGGGGCCGTATGGCCCGACGCAGCGGATCGACATTCCACCCGAAAGCTATTGGCCGTTGGGTTTCGTGGTAATCCTCGGACTGATTCTGGCCTTATGACCGGACTGTTTCGATCCTATCTCGGCTGGTCCGAAAAGATGGGCCTGGCGCTGGTGCTCGCCATGCTCGCGCTCGCGCTCGCGCTGAGCTATGCGGGCGGGCTGAGCCGTTGGGATTTGCTGTTCTACGACTGGAACCTAGCGTACCAGTCGCGGCCGCCGGCCGAGGACATCGCTATCGTCGCCATCGACGAGCAGAGCCTGCGCGAGTTGGGTCGCTGGCCGTGGTCGCGCCGCGTTCACGCCGATCTGGTCCGCACGTTGACTGCGGCCGGCGCGAAAGCGGTCGCGCTGGACATCGTGTTCGCCGAACCCGATGCCGCCGATCCTACGGCCGATCAGGATCTGGCCGCCGCGCTGGTCGATAACGGCCGCGTGGTGTTGCCTGTGCTCAACGAACAAGTTCGGCTCAATGGCCAGTTGATCGAAACGCTACCGATTCCGGCGCTGGCGGCAGCGGCCGCCGGACTGGGACACGTCGATGTGGAACTGGACCCGGACGGCATCGTCCGCAGCGTCTATCTCAAAGCGGGTCTCGGCGAGCCGCACTGGTCGACCCTGGCCTTGGCGCTGCTGGAGATGGTCGACCCCGCCGGCGGGCAAGCGTTGCCGGGCCAACGGCCCCCGACAACGGGTTCGTCATCCTCCCATGCCTGGCAGCGCGATTATCACGTGCTGATCCCATTCGCCGGCCCGCCGGGGCATTTTCGGCGCGTGTCCTACGCCGACGCGCTGCGCGGCAATTTTGCTCCATCCACATTCCGCGACAAATTCGTTCTGGTCGGTATCACGGCCGCCGGGATGGGCGATATGTTGCCGACCCCGGCTTCCGGCCAGGTGTCGATGCCCGGTGTGGAATTCAACGCCAACGTGCTCGACGCCGTGCGGCAGAGGTTGACGATCCAGCCGCTGTCCCAGCACTGGTCTCTGCCGTTGACCGGGATGCTCGTTGTGCTGCCGTTGTTGCTGTATGCGGCTTGCCCGCCGCGCTGGACGCTGCTGCTGGCCGGGTCGGCGTTGCTGCTGACGCTCGTCGTCAGTTTTTTGCTACTGTACGTCCTGCATCGCTGGTTTCCGCCGGCGGCGGCGCTGCTGATTCAGGGGCTGAGTTATCCGCTGTGGAGCTGGCGGCGCTTGCAGCAGTCGGCACGCGCGTTGTTCGCGGAAAAGGAGCGCACCCAGGTGACCTTGCATTCCATCGGCGACGCCGTGATCGCCACGGACCTGCGAGGCGTCGTCGATTACCTGAATCCGACCGCTGAATCGATGCTCGGCTGCACCCTGGCGACGGCGCGGGGCCAGCCCCTGGGCGCGATCTTCCGTCTCGACGACGATTCAGACCACCGATCCCCACTGGATCTGGTCGCCCTGTGTCTGGAGCAGAACCAATTGCTTCAGTTGCCCGAGAACGGCACCCTGGTCAATCGCGAGGGGCGAGAGTACGCCGTGCGCGCTTCGGCGGCGCCCATCCGCGATCAGCAGGGGCACGTGCGGGGGGTAGTCGTCGCGTTCAGCGACACCACCCAAGCGCGCCAGATGACCGATCGGATGGCGTACCAAGCCACCCACGATGCCCTGACGCAACTGCCGAACCGCTATCTGTTCCAGGATCGACTCAACCGCGCCATCGCTCACGCCCGCCGCACCCATCAAAGTTTTGCGGTACTGTTCGTGGACCTGGATCACTTTAAGAAAGTCAACGATGGCTTGGGTCATAGCGCCGGTGATGTGCTGCTGCGGGCGGCGGCGGCGCGGTTGCTGAACTGCGGGCGCCAGGAAGATACCATCGCCCGACTGGGCGGGGATGAATTCGTCATCGTGCTGGAAAACCTGCTCCAGGAAGAGCGGGCGGCCATGCTCGCGCGGAAGGTCCTGGATGCGCTCGCGCCCCCCTTCCAGATCGAAAGTCATGAATGTTTCATCACCGCCAGCATCGGTATCAGTGTGTTTCCCAAGGACGGCGAGGATGCGGAGACACTTCTGAAAAACGCTGATACCGCGATGTATCGGGCCAAGGATAAAGGTCGTGACCTCGTTCAATTTTACGGTCGGGACATGCATGTTCGGGCGCTGGAACGGCTGACGCTGGAACAACATCTACGCCATGCGTTGGAACGCCAAGAGCTGGAACTGCACTACCAACCGCAGATGGAACTGCGTCGGGGTCGCATTATCGGGGTCGAGGCGCTGCTGCGCTGGCGACACCCCCAACGCGGTTTGGTGTCGCCAACAGAATTTGTGCCGCTGGCCGAGGAAACCGGCCTGATCGAGAGCATCGGCGAGTGGGTGCTCCGAACCGCCTGCGAGCAGGCTCAGGCGTGGCGGTGCGAAGGCTTGCCGCCGCTGCGGATGGCGGTCAACCTGTCGCCCCGCCAGTTCCTGCGACCGGGCATGGCGGATTTGGTGGGCCGGATCCTGCAGGAAACCGAGCTGGAGCCTGGTTATCTCGATTTGGAGATCACCGAGAGCCTGCTCATGAAGGACGTGGAGGGTAACATCGTGACCTTGCACGCGCTCAAGGCGATGGGCGTGCGGCTGTCCATCGACGATTTCGGCACCGGGTATTCTTCTCTGAACTATCTGAAGCGCTTCCCGATCGATCAACTAAAAATCGACAAGTCCTTCGTGGAAGATGTCATCACCAATCAGGATGGCACTGCAATCACTCTGGCCGTGATCGCCATGGCGCACAGCATGCGGCTCAAGGTGATCGCCGAGGGGGTGGAAAACGAAGCGCAGTTGGCTTTCCTGCAGCAAAACAAGTGCGACGAAATGCAGGGCTACTACTTGAGTCATCCGGTGCCGCCGCAGACAAATCCCTGCTTTGTTCAAGTGGAGAATCGTTGAGCGCCGCCCTTCAGGATCCGAACAGCCGGCGATCAATGGGGTAGCGTCATCGCACGCCCACCGCCGTTGCCCGCGTCCGTTCAGCGATCCAGATACCGCTTCAGCATACCTTCGTAAGCATCGATCCGCCGGTCGCGCAGGTAAGGCCAGACGCGCCGTACCTGTTCGGAACGGCTTAAATCCAGTTCCACCGCCAGCGTAGCCGGCTGATCGGGCGGGGTGGTGGCGAGCAACTCCCCCTGGGGACCGGCGATGAAACTGCTACCCCAGAACCACGCGCCGGTGGTCTGCCCGGAGGGGTCGGGCTCGAAGCCGGCCCGGTTGCAGACCACCACTGGGATACCGTTGGCGACGGCGTGCGCCCGTTGGATGATAATCCAGGCTTCCCATTGCCGTCGGCGTTCATCCTCGTCGTCGCTGGGATTCCAGCCGATAGCGGTTGGATAGAGCAGCAATTCCGCGCCAGCCAGCGCCATCAGCCGCGCGGCTTCGGGATACCACTGATCCCAGCACACCAACACCCCAAGCCGACCCACCGAGGTGTCGATAGGGGTAAAGCCGAGATCGCCGGGCGTGAAGTAGAATTTTTCGTAGTAACCGGGATCGTCGGGAATGTGCATCTTGCGGTAGGCGCCGGCGATGCTGCCGTCGCGTTCCAGGACGACGGCGGTGTTGTGATACAGCCCCGCCGCCCGCCGCTCGAACAAGGAGGCGACCAGCACGATGCCCAGTTCGCGGGCCACCGCGCCCAGTTCCTCGGTCGAGGGACCGGGAATCGGTTCGGCCAAGTCGAACTGATCGGGATTCTCGGTCTGGCAGAAATACAAACTGGTGTGCAATTCCGGCAGCAGAATCAGTTGCGTACCCCGGCTGGCAAGGTCGCGGATGCCGGCGATGCTGGCGGCTAGGTTAGCGGCGCGGTCGGCGCCACAGGCTTGTTGGACCAAGCCGACGGTCAGGGTTTTTGGGGGCATGGGGCGAACCTCGGATAATGCTGGTGGATTGATTGGTACTATTCTACGGATGTGTGGTAAAGCAAGCGTCTCAGTTTGAATAAACGGCTACCCACTTAAGGCGGGACAGTTTAAGTCTTTCACTCCGAGAATGATCAAGCCCAAGGAGCGATGATATGGTAGCGATTTACTGACAGACCGGTGGACGGGATGAACCTACGAGGGCGCTGCCAACAAATTCTCACGGTCCTGCGCGAACGAGGCCCGCAATCGATCAGGAAGCTGGCTCAGGCGACGGGACTACCGAAGAGTAGTGTGGATCGGCATTGTAAAGGGCTGCGCGAGCGCGCCCGGCAGGTGCCGGAAGCGGAGCTGTGGGAACACGAGCAGGGCGCGCAGTGGCTGCGGGTCTTGGTGTTGGCCGTGCTATTTGTCTTTGGCCTGAAAGGCGGGGTAGGCGTCGAGCGGATTTCCGAGTTTTTTCATCGGATCCGGCTCGAGCGTTACCTGGCGGTCTCGCCGAGTGCCTTGAGGGCGTTACGCACGCAGATGGAAGCCGTCATCTTGGCCTACCCAGCGGAACAGGAACAGCGGTTCGGTCAAGCGGGGCGTCGGCTGGAGATTATTGCCGGCGCCGACGAGACCTTTTTCGATCAAGTGGTGGTGTTGGTGATGATGGATTTAGTGTCGGGTTACCTGGTGCTGGAAGAGGCGGCCGATAATAGAACCTATGACACCTGGCAGGAACGGGTTCAGGCCGCCGTGACGCGGGTGGGCTTGGAACTCCGGTATATCGTCAGCGATCGGGCCAAAGCCTTGATCAAGCTGGCGCTGAAAGGCTTGGGATGCCCCAGCGTGCCGGATTTATTTCATGCCTTGCGGGATCTCGCGAAAGTGATGGGGGTGAGCCTGGGGTTAAAACTGGCGCAGGTCGAAGAGAAACTGACCCACGCCCGGCAGCAGCTCGGCGTGTTGGAGGCCAAGGGGCACGACACGCACGTCCAACGGCGGTGGCTCGCCCACCTCAGCGCGCAAGCCGAGGTCCTGCGGGCCGACCAGGCGACCTATCAAAGTACGCTGCACCAGGCCTCGCAAGCCGTGCATCCCTTCACCCTGGCCGAGAGCGCGGCGCAGAGTTCGGCCCAGGTCGAGAGCCAACTGCACCAAGCCGTGGCGACCCTCAACACCCTCCGTGCCTCTCATACAGCGCGCGACCATCCAGCGGCGGTCGCCAAATTCCAGCGCCAAATTCCCGGGATCGCCGCCCTGGTCGATGCCTGGTGGCTCGGGGTCGAACACCAGATCGCCCCGCTGGCGCTGAACGAACCGACTCAAAGGTGGTTACAGCAGCAGCTGCTGCCCGTCGTCTACTGGCAGACCCAGGTGGAGAAAACCAAAACCCCGGCCCTGAAAGCAGCCTATCAGCAGGCGTTCCGCCAGGCTCAGGCCGCGCTCCTGCAGCACCCCCTCACCGCGACGGTGACGCCGTCCGCGTTCGAAACCTACCACGCCTGGGCCCGCGACCTCGCGGGGCAATTCCAGCGCGCCTCCTCGGCCGTCGAGGGCCGCAATGGCTATCTGTCGCAACTCCATCATTGCGCCAGAGGGATACCGACCCAACGCCTGAAGGTGATGACCGTGATTCACAACTTCGACCTCAAACGCGCCGATGGGACCACCGCCGCCGAACGCCTGTTTAGAACGTCCTTCCCGGACTTGTTTGACTGGATGGTGGCGCGGATGGCCCCTTGCCCGTGCCCCGAAAGTCAAGAACACCGGCAAAATTTAACCATTGAAATTACTCACTGTGGCTTAAGAGAATAAACCGTCGGCACAAAGGCAGGAATCGCAAAAATGCCCACCCTCATCATTCGCCACGTCGAGGCCAGCGACCCGCCCCAATTCCAGGTGGTGCGCCTGAAAGACGGCAAAACGACCCCTCCCGCCGCCATCGTTTCGCCCGCCAGCACGCCGGTCAAGGATTTGCCGAACAGCAACCTGAGCGTCGAATTGCGCTGGTATCTGGAGGAATTTCTCGACTATCCCTTTCCGCCGGTCACCGACCGGGCCGAGCACGTGCAAGACGCGCTGCGCGGCTGGGGCGAGCAGGCGTTCACCGCCTTGTTCGGCGCGGGGCAGGGCCGGGATTTCTACCACGACGCTGAACGACGCCGGGCTGGAGAATCTGGATTTGCGCATCGCCAGCGACCATCCCGGCGTGCTGGCGTGGCCGTGGGAGGCGCTGGCCGATCCGCAGCAGGCGGGCGCGCTGGCCCATCATTGCCGGATCGAGCGCCAGTTGGATCGCGGCCACGATCCGCTGCCGCTGCCGGAAGGCTTGCCGCGCGATTGTATCAACATCCTGTTCGTGACCGCCCGGCCTTACGAGAACGACGTTCGCTTTCGCTCCTTGTCGCGGCCGGTGGTGGAATGGATCGAAAAGCAGGAGTTGCCGGCGCGGGTGACGATTCTGCGTCCGCCGACCTTCGAGCGGTTGCGCGCGCATCTGCGGGAGCGGCCCGCTTATTACCATATCGTCCATTTCGACGGGCACGGCGGTTATGGGATGGCGGTGGACGCGGACGCCGGCGGCTTGCCGCATCGTTTGCGGGGCCGCAGGGTCGTTTGATCTTTGAAACCGAGAATGGTGAACCCGATCCCGTATCCGCCGAGAAGCTGGGGGCGCTGTTGCGCGAGCACCGCATTCCGGTGATGGTGCTGAACGCCTGTCAGTCGGCGATGGTGGACGCCCGCGCCGAGGATGCGTTTGCTTCGGTGGCGGCCAGTCTGCTGCGGGCCGGGATTCGCAGCGTGGTGGCGATGGCGTATTCCCTGTATGTGAGCGGCGCGGAGGAGTTCTTGCCGGCGTTTTACCGGCGCGTGTTCGAGACCGGCAACATGGCGGAAGGGATGCGGGCCGGGCGGCAGGCGATGCTGGAGAAAGACGGCGGGTGTGCGCGCGGGGGCGGTTTCCCCTGGAAGACTGGTTGGTGCCGGTGGTGTATCAGCAGGAGCCGCCGGATTTGAGCTTTGCGCGCGCCGGCAACCGGGCGGTGATCGAGAAGCCGGAGTTGCCGCCGGAAGCGCGGGATAGCGAGAATCCCTACGGTTTCGTCGGGCGCGACGCGGCCTTGCTGCAACTGGAACGGGCGTTGCGCCGGCCGCCGGCGGGGATTCTGATTCACGGCTTGGCCGGGGTCGGCAAAACCACGCTGGCCCGTGGTCTGGTGGAATGGCTGGCGATACCGAAGGTTTGGGCGAGGGCTGTTTCTGGTTCACTTTCAACGACATCCGCAGCAGCGAATACGTTTTCAACCGGCTGGTGGAAGCCTTGTTCGGCACCGATGCGATGGCGGCGGATTTGGACGCAAAAGCAGGCGGCGCTGGTGGAGGTGTTCAAGAAGCGGCGCTTCATCCTGGTCTGGGACAATTTCGAGTCGGCGACGGGGGTTCCCGGCACGACGCTGGCAGCCCGCTTGCCGGAGCCGGATCGGCAGCGGTTGCGGGATTTTCTCGGCAAGCTGCGCGGCGGCGCGAGCAAGGTCATCATCACCAGCCGCAGCCCGGAAGCGTGGCTGGGTTCCGACCGCTGTTTTCCGCTCGGTCTCGGCGGTTTGCAGGGCGAGGAGCGTTGGGAGTACTGCGCCACGATTCTGCGCGATTTGGGGCTGGAGGCCGATCAGCAGGACGCCGGGTTGAAAACTCTGATGGACTTGCTGGACGGGCATCCGCTGGCGATGCGGGCGCTGTTGCCCCGGTTGCGGGAGGTCGGTGCCGGCGTGTTGGCGGATCAACTGAAAGGGCGGATTCGCGTGGAACCGGGGAGCGATCCGCTGCAAGCGCGGCTGTTCGCGGCGCTGGAGTTCGTCGAGGAAGCTCTGCCGGCGGAATTGCAGCCGCTGTTGCTGCCGCTGGGCTTGCACGAGCGGTTTGTGGACGCGGATTATCTGGAAGCGATGGCGCAACGGGCCGACAAGCGTTTCAGCCGGGCGGACATCGAACGCTTGCTGGCGATGCTGGCGGTGAGCGGGCTGCTGCGTCCGCTGG
The DNA here is from genome assembly GCA_963719395.1 of uncultured Gammaproteobacteria bacterium. Lineage (GTDB taxonomy): Bacteria > Pseudomonadota > Gammaproteobacteria > Competibacterales > Competibacteraceae > Contendibacter. The sequence goes on from CAVRCC010000020.1 coordinate 76,860, forward strand.
GGCAGAACATCCACGAAATGCACCCGGCCTTGACCGGCTTTCTGCGCGCCCGTCCGGTCGTGGGACTGGACGATGGCCAGCAGGATGCCTGGCGGCGGGCGTTCGTGGACGTGATGGGGTGGCTGGCCGATCACTTGACGCCGAAGGAATTGCACGAGCAGCGCTGGCTCCTTTCACTGGCACGGCGTCAATTTTCACACCGCCCTGGCCGAAGCCGAGGCGCTGGGGATGGATACGGCTTTTGCCGCCCTGACTCAGGCGCTGGGTGCTCTATGCCCTGAATCAACGGGATTTCGCCAGCGCGGACCAGCGTTACGCGGCGCTGGCGGAGCATGCAAGCAGCGCAACAATCCAGAAGGCGAAGCTGGCGCTTATCACCAGTTGGGGATAATTGCCCAGGAGCGGCGGGATTTCGCGGCGGCCGAGCAGTGGTATCGCAAGGCGCTGGCGATCAAGGAAAAGCAGGGCGACGCGCACGGGGCGGCGAGCACCTATCACCAGTTGGGGAAGGATCGCCGAGGAGCGGCGGGACTTGGGGCGGCCGAGCAGTGGTATCGCAAGGCGCTGGCGATCAAGGAAAAGCAGGGCGACGCGCACGGCGCGGCGAGCACCTATCACCAGTTGGGGGTGGTTGCCCAGGAGCGGCGGGGCTTTGAGCGGCCGAGCAGTGGTATCGCAAGGCGCTGGCGATTTCGGAAAAGCAGGGCAACGAGCACGGGGCGGCGAGCACCTATCACCATTTGGGGAGGATTGCCCGGAGAGCGGCGGGACTTCGTGGCGGCCGAGCAGTGGTATCGGAAGGCGCTGGCGATATGGGAAAAGCATGGCAACGAGCACGGCGCGGCGAGCACCTATCACCAGTTGGGGATGGTTGCCGAGGAGCGGCGGGACTTGGTGCGGCGAAACAGTGGTATCAGAAATCGTTGGCGATCAAGGAAAAGCACGATGACGAACACTGGGCGGCGATCGACTTATCACAATTGGGGGAGATTGCTGAGGAGCAGCGTAATTTCGTGGTGGCCGAGCAATGGTACCAAAAGGCGCTGGCGATTTTTGAAAAGCACGGCGACGAGCACGGGGCGGCGAGCGTCTATCACCAGTTGGGAGTGTTATCGCTTCCAGGAGCGGCGGTGATTTCGCGCGGCGAGCAGTGGTATCGGAAGGCGCTGGCGATTTGGGAAAATGCTACGAGCGCAACGAGCACGGCGCGGCGATCACCTATGGACAATTGGGCTTACTCGCGGGATCACAAGATCATTTCGTGGAATCCGGGCGCTGGCTGGTTCAGGCTATCATCGCTTTCAACTCATCAGCAGGATGCGCATTACGCCAAGGTGGGAGTTGAAAATTTCTTGATCACCTATGGCGAGGCCCCGCCCGACGACCAGGCCAAACTGCGGCAAATCTGGGAAGAGGCTGAGGTTGGGGCCTTTCCCGAAAGCGGGGACCAAGGTCGCTTGCCGGCGAAGCGAAGCCGGAAGAGAGAATTGATTGGAGGTCTGACAGCGGCGGGGGTGTTCAAGTCAACTGTTTATGTACGCGATCAACAGTGCCGAATTATGGTATAATGCAGTGCGAATACGGATGAACGAGTAATGCCCTGAAAACCCATGCCGGCTCGGATGGACGACTATCGGTTGAAATAGCGCGGCGGCATGGGTAACAGATACGGATGTTGAAGTCCGATAGCGCGGGGCAAGCAACCTGTAATAACGCGATCTGCGATTTGCAGACCGAAGACACAGGCCCTGGCCACCGGGTTTCCCGGCGGCCTGGTGGCTGAAGGAGGAACTGTTAGGCGCCGGTGAGCAGGGTGGAAACGAACAACGTTGGACAAAGAGTTGTGAAGTATCAGTGTTACGGGAAGCAAGCCTCATAGGCACTGAACGGTTTACGCGCCATACTTGGTTCTTGAGAGCCATGCAAGATGCAGCGCCTCAAGGTCGAGATAGCGTTTTTACCGTTGGAAGAGCCGAAGCTGCTTTCCGGAACGCCAGCGCAGTGGTGGAATCCACTCAAGGCATTGGCAAAACAACGAGAGACATATTCTGAAATCTTCCTGTCTCTACTATTGCTGGATTCGGAACAGGCGGTCATGATTATTCTATGGCCGAGTCGTGAACGCGATTTGGAAACCATTCAGGGTATTGCCCATCGGATCCCAATGATTTGCCATGCTCCATGCCATGGCCGGACCAGCTTGGCATAATAATTGATAAGGGCCGTGTTGAAAAGTTTTCCCGAGTAGATGGTTACAGATTGAAAAGACTCGGGAGTTTAAAGATAGGAATCGTTGAGAGAACCACCATGCCTCAGCGTTCCTTGCAAGAACTCATTCAATCCCTGGACGACACCACCGCCCGCCAGGTGCTGGCCACCTTCGCCCGCGCCCAGGCGACTCCGACCGAAACCGCGCTCACCCCGGAATTGCGCCAAGCCTTGCGGGAATTCGCGCCCGACCCGGCAACCACCGCCGTTTCGGCCAGCGAAGGCGATCTCGCCCGCGCTGCCCTGTTGCTGCTCGCCGATGATCCGCAGCAGCAACCGATCCTCGCCGCCCTGATCGAAGGGTCGGCCCCGACCAAATTCGGGCCAGTCAAAAACACCGCCATGCATTGCCGCCGTGCTGTTCGTGTTGCAACTGCACGTCAAATTCGAGCGCGACAAGGAAGGCCGTTGGAGCATCAAGATCATAAAAGAGCCGACCGATAAGGCCCTGCTCATGCCACTGGTGCAAAAGCTGCTGATATCACGCGCCGGCCAAATAGCCGTTTTCGCATTCAAACCATCGGGCGGGAGAACGAATCATGTCAACTCCGATGATAGAACGGGAATTGCTGAACTCTCAGCCGCGCCACCGCTGGACCGTGGCCGAATATCACCGCATGGCGGAAGTCGGTTTATTGCATGAGGATTCGCGGGTCGAATTGATCGACGGGGAAGATAATTGAAATGGTTACCGATCGGCAGTCAACATGGTGGCACGGTCAAACATCTTCATCGTCTTAGTATCCAAATTCACCGGCAAGGGAAAACGATCGTTGCGGCATAAGATCCGATAGTCCTGAGTGATTATACGGAACCCGAACCGGATCTCGCTCTATTGCGATGGCGGGAGGATGTTTACGTGGACAGTCTCATCCCCGCCCAGAAGACGTGTAATTCCTGTCATCGAAGTTGCCGACAGCACACTGCCGCTATGACCGTGATGTCAAAATTCCCCTTTATGCTCAAAATGGCATCGAAGAAGTCTGGCTGATTGGATATACGCAATCGGCAACTCGAAATCTACCGCGAGCATGCACATGGCCAGTACTGCGCAACGGGATTGCCGCCGCGCCGGCCAAATCGCGCCAATCCTCTGCTCCGATGCTGTGATTGACCTGGTTGAACTGTTTCCCAATCCCTGAGCGACGTTTCTGAATGACTGAATTAACCTTTACCGCCGACGGCGCCGAGCGCGTACCGCTGAAAATCTTCACCGAAAAGGCGTACCTGGACTATTCCATGTACGTCATTCTCGACCGGGCGCTGCCGCACATCGGCGATGGACTGAAACCGGTGCAACGGCGCATCGTCTACGCCATGTCCGAGTTGGGCCTGAACGCTGGCGCCAAGCACAAGAAATCCGCCCGTACCGTGGGCGACTGCTTTGTCAAAGGCACTTTGGTATCAACCGGGAAAGGTTTACTGCCCATCGAGCACATCGAACGCGGAGACAGAGTTTACACGCAAACCGGTCTTCACCCCGTGACCGAGCTTTATGAAATGCCGGCGATGCCCCTGCTCAAGGTTACACTGGAGAATGGCCAGGAAAATATCGTTACGCCTGGACAGCAGTTCAAGGTGATCAATCAGGATTTCAGTTTTTCATGGGTGAAAGCCAGCGAGCTATCCTCCGAACACTGGGTCGTTTTGAAAAGCGTATATCCTGATAGTATTTCTCCGATGGAGCTGGGAGAGTACGACGGTAGGATCAAATTCCTGAACGAGAAAATCGCCTATCTGCTCGGGATTTTTACATCCGATGGCTGGGTCTCGAAAGAGAAAAAAACGAGACAACGGCTTGGGTTTTGCTCATCGGAAAGCAGCACGATTAATCGGATAGCCTCTTATATCATGGATGAGTTTGGGTACACTCCAAGAATCGAGATAAAAAAGAATACCGGTTTCAAAAAAAATGGGGATCCTTATTTGCCTTTATATGTGATAAGGATTAGCAGAGACAGTATTAATAATTTTTTCGACAACCACTTTCAAATCAGAGGCAGGAGCGCCATAACCAAAACTATTCCAGATTCTGTTTTAAAATCGCCGAAAGAGATTATATTGTCCTTTGTGAGCGGCCTTATTGATGGAGATGGATCAATACATCCCAGTCGCAACATGATTCATTATGGATCGATTTCAAGGGAATTGATTGGTCGCTTGCAAGTCTTACTGCAATCACTAGGTTTAAAATCAAATAGTTACATTGACTCACGCGAATCTTTTCGTGATGGCGTTACGAGTTTCAATGGCGTGACACGTTCAATTTATAAAAAAAACGTATTCATGTATCTTGAGATTAGGGGAGATGATGCGGTTTGCTTGGCCAGCATGTTAAATTTGTCGAGCTGTGCCAAGACAGAGAACTTAAAAAAGATTTTGATGAGTAAAAGAACTTATCAGTCTATCGGAGACATCTTGCCCTATGCAGCAATGTTGGTCTTCAATGAATTATCCAGACATCATCTCGGAGGTGGTTGGTTCCAAGATATTGACGGAGGAAAATTTAGACAGGGAGTGAGTTATGGAATTGGCGCCAAGATTCGCTATCACAAGAATTTAAAAGATACCGATCTTCATTTTAAGCAAATCCTGAGCTGGGGCTTATTGAGTAAGCTGGAGAGGATTGGCTCCAAACTTGCGAGCAAAATCAAGGAATTTATAAGCAATGGCTTGTTCTTTGCCAAAGTGAAAGAAGTGCGATCTGCTGGGTTGGAAAAAACCTACGACCTTCAGGTCGATCAGGATCACATGTTTGTCGCCAATGGAATGGTGGTCCATAACTGCCTTGGCAAATACCATCCACACGGCGATTCAGCCTGCTACGAAGCGATGGTGTTGATGGCTCAGCCGTTCTCCTACCGCTATCCGCTAGTGGACGGGCAGGGCAATTGGGGTTCGCCGGACGATCCCAAGTCCTTCGCGGCCATGCGCTACACCGAGGCGCGGCTGTCGCCCTTCGCCCAAGTGCTGCTGGCGGAACTCGGCCAAGGCACGGTGGACTGGACGCCCAACTTCGACGGCACGCTGGACGAACCCGTGCTGCTGCCGGCCCGCTTGCCGAACGTGTTGCTGAACGGCGCCACCGGCATCGCCGTCGGCATGGCGACCGATATCCCGCCGCACCATCTTGGCGAAGTCGCGGCGGCCTGCATTCATCTGCTGGATCAGCCCGACTGCGACCTGGATACCCTGTGCGAACTGGTGCCGGCGCCGGATTATCCGGGCGGGGCGGAAATCATCACCCCCCGCGAGGAACTGCGGAAGCTGTACCAGACCGGCAACGGCGCGGTGCGGCTGCGCGCCCGCTTCGAGCGCGAAAACGGCGACGTGATCATCACCGCCCTGCCGCATCAAGTCTCCGGGGCGCGGCTCATGGAACAGATCGCCGCGCAGATGCGCGACAAAAAATTGCCGATGGTCGAGGACTTGCGCGACGAGTCCGACCACGAGAATCCAACCCGGCTGGTGTTGGTGCTGCGCTCCAACCGGGTGGACGTGGATATGCTGATGGATCATCTGTTCGCCACCACCGACCTGGAAAAGAGCTACCGGGTCAACCTGAACATGATCGGCCTGGACGGCCGGCCGCAGGTCAAGAACCTCAAGCAAATTCTCGAAGAATGGCTGCGCTATCGTCTCGCCACGGTGCGCCGACGGTTGGAATACCGGCTGAATCAGGTCGATCAACGCCTGCATATCCTGGATGGCCTGTTGATCGCCTATCTCAATCTGGACGAAGTGATCCGCATCCTGCGCACCGAAGACAAACCCAAGCCGGTACTGATGGCCCGGTTCCAACTGTCCGATGTTCAGGCCGAGGCGATTCTGGAAACCAAGCTGCGCCATCTGGCCCGACTGGAGGAAATGAAACTGCGCGGCGAGCAGGACGAACTGCGCAAGGAACAGGACCAGTTGCAACAACTGCTCGGTTCCGAAAAGCGACTGAAGACGCTAATCCGCAAGGAGATTCAAGACGATGCCAAGCGCTACGCCGATCCGCGCCGCTGCCCGTTGGTGGAGCGGCGAGCGGCGCAAGCCTTGGATGAAGCCAGCCTGACGCCGAGCGAGCCGATGGTAGTGGTGCTGTCGCAAAAAGGCTGGGTGCGGGCGGCCAAGGGGCGCGAAATCGACGCAGCGGCACTGAGCTACAGGGCTGGCGATGGTTTTCTCGATCAGGCGCAGGGCCGTAGCAATCAGTCGGCGGTGTTTTTGGATACCACCGGCCGCACCTACACGCTGCCGGTGGCGGGGTTAGCCTCGGCGCGCGGCTACGGCGAACCCCTGACCGGCAAGCTCAGTCCGCCGGATGGCGCCCGCTTCGTCAGCGTGCTGCTGGCCAATCCCGAAGACCTCTACCTGCTGGCGACCGACGCCGGTTACGGTTTTATCTGCACCTTCGACGACCTGGTCTCTCGCAACAAGGCTGGCAAGCTGGTGCTGACCGTGCCGGAGGGTGCGCGGATACTGGCTCCGTTGCCGGTCGTCGGCGTGGAAACCGACCGGCTGGCGGCGGTCGGTAGCGGCGGGCGCTTGCTGCTGTTCCCAGTGAAGGATTTACCGCGCCTCCCCAAGGGCAAGGGCAACAAGATTCTCGACCTGCCGGGCGAGGAACGGTTGGTGACCCTGACCCTTGTACCACCGGAGCGAACCGTGGTGCTCACCGCCGGCAAGCGGGACTTGAAGCTCAAGCCGGCTGATCTGGAAGGCTACGCCGGCGAGCGGGGCCGGCGAGGCAAACCGCTGCCGCGCGGATTTCAGCGGGTGGAACGGCTGATCGTGGCCGAGTGACTGCGCCACCACCACAACCGATACCCCAACAATACGCCCAGTATCCCGCCATACAGCAGCGGTTCGGTGAGGTCGGCCTTGACCAGCCACAGATAGTGCAGCACGCCGAGCACGCCGATCAGGTAAACCAGTCGGTGCAACCGCTGCCAGTTTCGGCCCAGCCGCTTGATCATCCCGTGGGTGGAGGTGACCGCCAGCGGGATCAGCAGCAACCAGCCGGCGAAGCCGACCGTGATGTACGGTCGTTTAGCCACGTCCTCGATGATTGAAGCTACGTCGAAAAACTGATCGAAAATCAAATACACGCTAAGGTGCAGGCAGACGTAGAAAAACGCGAACAGCCCCAACATCCGCCGGAATTTTTGCAGTCGGTTCCAGCCGGTCAGCCGCCGCAGCGGCGTCACCGCCAGCGTCAGCAGCAGAAAGCGGAGGCTCCAATCGCCGGTGCGATGGCTGAGGGTCTCGACCGGATTGGCGCCCCACTGGTCTTGCCAGCCAAGCCAGAGAATCCAGGCCAGCGGCAGCAGGCTGGCGGCAAACACGAGCGATTTGCCTAGCGGCGGGATCAGGCGGTGCGGGCGTGGCGTCATCGGAATGGGAAAAGGGTCCGGGAAAACGAATAGCTTGGCCTGGTTATCGGAACCTTCGCACCCGGAAAGTTCCCGGCGCCGATCCCGCCAACGCGGACACAAAAAAACCGGGGTTCAAGACCCCGGCCAATAACCACCAAAGGAAGGTGTGGAGAAGAATATCCGAACGATGCTGGGACACACGGTAAGCGTTTTGCTGCGGTGCGTCAACTTTTTTCGCAACCGCAACAAAAAATGCCGAGGCAGGCTCGCTGTCTCGGCAAAGAACCACCAAAGGAGGATTGGAGGACAACATTCACGAGGAATGTTGCGTTGCAGTATAAGGCTCATATTGCATCGCGTCAAGCAGTTTTTTAAAATTTATCGCATAAGGCAAGCAATTTGTTATGCAAGCTGGTTTTTAAGCCGGGATCAAAACCCCACCATCCAAGCTGAAAGACCCAATACCGGCTTAGTGCCGTTTTTCAACCATGCCGCAACACGATCTTGCCCAGTTGTTCGGCGGTTAGTAGCCGCTGGTGGGCGGCGACCGCGTCATCGAGGGCGAACACCCGATCCAGGGCCGGTTCGATCCGATGGGTTTCGACAAAGCGCAGCATGGCCGCGAATTCGGCGGGCGAACCCATGGTGGAGCCGATGATGCGCGCCTGGCGGAAGAATAGCCGGGCCATCTCCAGTCCCGCCGGCGGATTGCCCGCCGTCGCACCGTAGACCACCAGCCGCCCGCCCGGCCGCAGCACCGAGAAACAACCGGCGAAAGCGGGTCCGCCGGCGCCATCCACCACCACATCCACCCCGCCGGTCAGGGTGGCCAGCCGCTTGGCCCAGTCGCTGTCGCGGTAGTTGACCCCACCGGCCGCGCCCATGCGCTGGGCCTGCTCCAGTTTGGCATCGCTACCGCTGGTGACGAACACCCGGGCGCCCAACGCCACCGCCCATTTCAGGGCAAACGTCGCCACGCCGCCGCCGATGCCGGTTACCAGCACCGTCTCCCCCGTTTGCGCCGCGCCTTGCGTCATCAGCGCCCGCCAGGAGGTCAGGCCAGCCAGCGGAATCGCTGCCGCCTGTTCCCAGTTCAAAAATGCCGGCTTGGGAAAGACATGGCCGGCGGGAACGCAGAGGTACTCGGCGAAGGTACCGGGGTCCGGCATGCCCAGTACCCGAAAGGTGGGACTGGGAAAGCGGGGATTTTCGCCCCAATCGTAAGCGGGATAGATCACGACTTCTTGGCCCAGGCAATCCGCCGGGACTTCGGGACCGAGTTGGTCCACCACCCCGGCGCCGTCCGAACCCAGAATGCACGGCAAGCGGATGCCCGGATACTGGCCGAGGGTGATCCAGACATCGCGGCGGTTGAGCGCCGAGGCGTGCAAGCGTACCCGAACCTGGCCCGGACCCGGTTCCGGGATGGCGGTATCGCGGAGGCGCAATTGCTCGGGTCCGCCGCGTTGGTCGAGGATGACGGCTTTCATTGGTTGTGTTCCTTCGTGGGGTGATTTAAGCAGGCGGGATCGACGCCTCGGCCGCGCTGGCGGCCAGTTCGGCGAACAGGCGCAAGGTTTCTTCGGCTTCGGCCACGTTCAGGCGTTCGAGGGCGTAGCCGACGTGAACGATGACGTAATCGCCCACCGCCACTTCGTCCAGCAGAGCGGTGGAAATGGCCTTGCGGATGCCGCCCAATTCGACGACGGCGGTTTCATTGCCCGAAATTGCGATGACTTGCGCGGGAATGGCTAGACACATACGGAAACCTCATGGCCCAAGCCAACGTGAGTTAAAGGACATGTGATTGATACCCTGTCGCCAGCCGGCGGTTCAAAGGGAAACCCGCATCGCGACCCACGCCTGCCCCAGGCTCAGGCCACCATCGTTCGGCGGCGCCTGACTGGCCTCGCGAACCCGCAGGCCGTTCCGTTCCAACCGATTGCGCAACTGAGCGCTCAGCAATTGATTGAGAAAACAGCCGCCGCCCAAGGCGATGTCGGTCACGGCTTCCCGTCGCGCGGCGTGCGTGACCCAGTCCGCCAGCGCCAGCGCCAGCGTGGCGTGGAACCGGGCCGCGCCACGGGCGGGTTCGGCGGCATGATCGGCCAGCCAGGCCAGCAGCGGCAACAGGTCGAGTTGACCATCTGCCATCAAATGATAGCCGTCGGCGAGTGGCTCAGCGGGACCGTGGAGGGCGGCGAGCGCTTCCAGTTCCATCGCCGCCTGACCTTCATAATCGCTGATCCGGCGCACATCAAGCAGCGCGGCAGCGGCGTCGAACACCCGTCCGGCGCTGCTGGTGAGGGGACAGCGGGCATCCTCCCCCCGCTCCAGCAGGCGGCGAACCGGTTCCGCCAGCGGGCCGGGAAAGCGGTGCGGGAATTTCCGCGCCGCGCCCGAGCGCGTGCAACACGGCGGCGGCCATGCGCCACGGTTCGCGGGCGGCGCGGTCGCCACCCGGCAGGAGCAAGGGCAATAAATGACCCAGCCGACGGTAATCCGCGCCGTCCACCCACAGCAATTCCCCGCCCCAGTTGCCGCCATCATCACCCAAGCCAACGCCGTCCAGCGCCAGTCCCAGCACCGGCCGGTTCAGGCCCTGCTCGGCGGCGATGGCGGCGATATGGGCGTGGTGGTGTTGCACGGTCACGCAGGGCAGAGCCTGCTCGGCGGCGAACGCGGCGGCAAAGCGACTGCTATAAAAATCCGGGTGCCGGTCGCACGCCACCCGTTCCGGGATGATGCGCAGGGTGTCCAGCAAGCGTTCGGCCATCTCCTCCAGGGCGCGGCAGGCAGCGGCGTTGTCCAGATCGCCGATGTGCGGCGACAGGTAGGCCTGGGCGTCGCGGGTCAGGCAGATCGTGTTCTTCAGCCAGCCGCCGCAGGCCAGCACCGATGGCCCAGCGGCGGGCAGGGCGATGCGGCGCGGGACGTAACCGCGGGCGCGGCGCACGAACGCCGCTCCCGTGGGGCGCCAAAACCGCACGCTGTCGTCGCAGCGGGCGACGATGGCCCGGTCGTGGGTAAGGAAACCATCGGCAATGCCGGCCAACCGGGCGAAGGCTTCTTCGTCATCGATCACCAGTGGCTCGCCGCCGGGGTTGGCGCTGGTCATCACCAGCAGTAACGGCCAAGGCTGCGTCAGCCAGTCGCAACCGTTGGGCCGGCCGGCGGCCTCGTGAAACAGCAGATAATGCAGCGGCGTGTAAGGCAGTATCGCGCCAAGTCGATCCATGCCGGGGGCGATGCCGGCCAGTTCGGTATCCGCACCGGACCTTTTGCGCAGCAACACGATGGGTCGTTCTGGCGCTTCCAGCAATCGCCGCTCGTCCTCGTTGCATTCAACCCACGGCGCCAGCGAGGCAAGATTGGCGGCCATCACCGCGAACGGCTTGGCCTCGCGCTGCTTGCGCTGGCGCAGCCGGGCGACCGTGGCGGCATGGCCGGCATCGCAGGCCAGATGGAATCCGCCCAGCCCCTTGAGCGCCAGAATCGCGCCATGCCGCAACTGCTCCAGCGTAGCGGCGACAGCATCAGCGACAGCAAGAGGGTTGCCCGTGGCATCGCGCAGGCTCAGACGCGGCCCGCAGACCGGGCAGGCCACCGGTTGCGCATGAAACCGGCGGTCGGCGGGATCGTGGTATTCACGCGCGCAATCCCGGCAGAGTGGGAAACCGGCCATACTGGTATTGGGCCGGTCGTAGGGCAGGGCGCGGGTGATGGTGTAACGCGGACCGCAATGGGTACAGTTGACGAAAGGATAGCGGTAGCGGCGGTCGGCGGGATCGAACAATTCGGCCAGACAATCGGCGCAGACGGCGGTATCAGGGGTGATGTCCGCCAGCACCGGACCGGCGCGACTGGCATGGATCGCGAAACCGTCTTCTTCCGCGATGAGGGTGGGCAGCGCCGTGGTTCGCAAGGTATCGATCCGGGCCAGCGGTGGGGGCTGGCGCAGCGCAGTCAGAAACCGCTCCAGCACCGTCGCCGGACCCTGCGCCTCGATGGCGACGCCAGCGGCATCGTTGCGCACCCAACCCCGCAGCTTCAGATCGCAAGCCAGCCGGTAAACGAACGGCCGGAAACCGACGCCCTGGACTTGACCGCCAATGCGGATCGCCAGCCGACTCGCCGGTTCGACGGCGGGGCATGAGACGGAATCCGCCATGGCCACTCTCCGGTCAGCCGCTCATGCTTCCAGCCGGGCATGCGCCTCGGCCAACCGCGCCTCCAACCTCTCGACCTGCCGCCGCAGCACCGCGCGCCGCTCGGCTCGCAGCCAGTCCAGCCAGTCGGCCAGGCCCTCGCCGGTGCGGGCCGACAGTTGCAGGACGGCGAGGTCGGGATTGATGCGCCGGGCGTATTCCAGGCACTGCCCGACATCGAAATCCAGATGCGGCAGCAAGTCGATCTTGTTGAGCAGCAGCAGATCGGCGGCGGCGAACATGTTCGGATACTTGAGCGGCTTGTCCTCGCCCTCGGTCACGGAGAGCACGACCACTTTGTGCGCCTCGCCCAGATCGAAACCGGCCGGGCAGACCAGATTGCCGACGTTCTCGATGAACAGCACCCCGCCTTCGAGCAGCGCCAGCGGTTCGAGGGCGTGGCCGATCATGTGGGCATCGAGGTGGCAGCCCTTGCCGGTGTTGATCTGGATCGCTGGCGCGCCAGTGGCGCGGAGGCGGTCGGCGTCGCGGCTGGTCTGCTGGTCGCCCTCGATCACCGCCAGCGGCATTTCTTCCCGCAACGCCTCCAGGGTCCGCGCCAGCAGGCTGGTCTTGCCGGACCCGGGACTGGACACCAGATTCAGCGCCAACAGACCTCGCGCCTCGAACCAACGCCGGTTGGCGTCGGCGAAGCCCTGGTTGTAGGCCAGCAGATCCTGTTCGATCCGCAGCAGACGCGCCGGACTGGAATCGGGCGGAGCCTGGACCAGGGCAGGCACAGGGGCGAGCATCCCGACAGGGTCATGCGGGTGAGGGTGGAGGTGGGCATGACCCTGATCGTGGGCATGATTATGTCCGTGTTCCGGATGTTCGTGTCCTTCGATTCGCACTTCTCCCTGGCCACAACCGCAGACGTTGCACATGTAAATTTCCTCTCGACTTTCGGGGCGCGCCGGGCATGTTGAACTAAGCATAGGACAGCCCAGCGCAAGCAGTGATTCACGACCCGGACCGGGCGCCATTCATTTCCCGCGAAAATATTCTATCTTGTATGGAGTTTCGCCCGCCTTGACCGGCGAGCGTGGATTGAAACCAACGGGGCAAGGGTCGGCCCTGTACAATGCCCGGCCCTCGCCCATACTTTGAGAATCATCAAGAACAACGACCGTGGACGGCGGCGCCGGTGGTAACCACCCAGGCGCTTCCCGTCCCCAGGGATGGAGGGTCGCCCTTCACCACCAGACGATTGCGAAGAGACGCACGATGACTGACCAGCCTATCAATATGACGCGCCCGCTGGACCTGACGCACGAGAAGCGCAACGTTGGCCCGCAGCGCATCCAACGTCCGATCTATGCGGATCTGCTGCCCACCTGCAACAACGCCTGTCCGGCGGGCGAGAACATCCAGGCTTGGCTGACGCACGCGCAGGCCGGCCGCTTCAAGGAAGCCTGGCAGGCCCTGACTCAGGATAACCCGATGCCGGGCATCCATGGCCGGGTGTGCTACCACCCCTGCGAGAGCGCCTGCAACCGTGGCAAGCTGGATTCCTCAGTCAGCATTCACGCGGTCGAGCGCTTCCTCGGCGATCTGGCCATTCAGGAAGACTGGCAGTTCACCGTGACCGCGCCGCCCAGCGGCAAGCGGGTGCTGGTGGTCGGCGCCGGCCCCAGCGGGCTGTCCGCCGCCTACCATCTGACCCGGATGGGTCACGAGGTCGAAATCCACGAAGCCGGACCGATGGCCGGCGGCATGATGCATTTCGGCATTCCCGCCTACCGATTGCCGCGCAACGTGCTGGACGCCGAGATCAAGCGGATCGAGAACATGGGCGTCAAGATCGTCCTGAACCATCGGGTCGATGATCTATTGGCCGAGAAGCGGAAAGGTGATTTCGACGCCATCTTCATCGCGGTGGGCGCCCACATCAGCAAGCGCACCGACATCCCGGCCCGCGACGCCGGCAAGATGCTCGACGCCCTGAGCTTCCTCAAGGACGTGGAAACCGGCAACGCGCCCAAGCTGGGCCGCCGGGTCGCCATCTACGGCGGCGGCAACACCGCCATGGACGCCGCCCGGGTCGCCAAGCGCCTGGGCTACGAGCCGCTGATCATCTACCGCCGCGACCGCGCTCACATGCCTGCTCACGACTTCGAGGCGACCGAAGCACTCGAGGAAGATGTGAAGATTCACTGGCTGCGCACCATTAAGAGCATCGATGAAACCACCTTTACGGTTGAGGTGATGGAGGTCGATGAGAAGGGTCGGCCCCGCCCGACCGGCCAGTTCGAGACCCTGGAAGCGGATGCGCTGATCATGGCGCTGGGTCAGGACGTGGATACCAGCTTCATGCAAAAAGTGCCCGGCGTTCAGTTCAAGGCCGATGGCGTGGTCATTGTCAACGAGCAGATGATGACCGGCAGTCCGGGCCTGTTCGCCGGTGGCGACATGGTGCCCTCCGACCGCACCGTCACCATCGGGGTCGGCCACGGCAAGAAAGCCGCCCGCAACATCGACGCCTGGCTGCGCGGCGATACCTACCTCAAGCCGCCCAAGCACGACCTGGCCACCTTCGACAAGCTGCACGTCTGGTACTACACCGACGCCGCCCAGCGCCCGCAGGGCCATCTGGACCTCAAGGGCCGCCAGAGCAGCTTCGAGGAAGTGGTGGCCGGCCTGAGCCAGAAAGAGGCGCTGTACGAGGCCAAGCGCTGCCTGTCCTGCGGCAACTGCTACGAGTGCGACGGCTGCTACGGCGCCTGCCCGGAAGACGCCATCATCAAGCTGGGGCCGGGCAAGCGCTACCGCTACAACTACGACCTCTGCACCGGCTGCGCGGTGTGCTTCGAGCAGTGTCCCTGCCACGCCATCGAGATGACCCCCGAACCGGCGGATGAAACCTAATCATTCGATCCCCTCTCCCCCAGTCATGGGGGAGAGGGTTTAGGGTGAGGGGGGTAATCCTTGAATGCCCCGCCCTCATCCCCGACCCCTCTCCCGCCAGCGGGCGAAGGGAGCCAACGATCGAGAATCCACTGCCCGCCGCCTGAAGCGGGCCAAGATGAAGAGAAGCGCAATGACCGAACGGCAAGTCACCACTATCGACGGCAACGAGGCTGCGGCCTACGTCGCCTATCGGGTCAACGAAGTCTGTACCATCTATCCCATCACCCCGTCCTCGACCATGGCCGAACTGGCGGACCAGTGGGCCGCGGAGGGCGTCAAGAACATCTGGGGCAGCGTGCCCATGGTCATGGAGATGCAAAGCGAGGGCGGCGCGGCCGGCGCGGCGCACGGCGCGTTGCAGACCGGCGCGCTGACCACCACCTTCACTGCGTCGCAGGGGCTCATGCTGATGATCCCCAACATGTACAAGATCGCCGGCGAACTGACCTCGGCGGTGTTCCACGTCGCCGCCCGCTCCCTGGCGACCCAAGGCCTGTCGATTTTCGGCGACCATCAGGACGTGATGGCGATACGCCCCACCGGCTTCTGTCTGCTGGCGTCGGGTTCGGTGCAGGAAGCCCACGACATGGCGTTGATCGCCCAGGCGGCCACGCTGGAGGCGCGGGTGCCGTTCATTCATTTCTTCGACGGCTTCCGCACCTCGCACGAAGTCAACAAGCTCACCCTGCTGACCGACGACGAACTGCGGGCGATGATTCGCGACGACCTGGTGCTGGCCCATCGCGCCCGGGCGCTGAATCCGGACCGGCCGTTCATTCGCGGCACCGCCCAAAATCCCGACACCTATTTCCAGAGCCGCGAGACGGTCAATCCGTTCTACGCCAAGGTGCCGGAGATCGTGCAGGCGGCGATGGATAAGTTCGCCGGCATCACCGGCCGCCGCTACAACCTGTTCGACTACTTCGGCGATCCAAAGGCGGAGCGAATCGTGATCCTGATGGGATCCGGCGCGGAAACCGCCTGCGAAACCGCCGACTATCTGAACGCGCGCGGCGAGCGGGTCGGCGTGTTGCAGGTCCGTCTCTACCAGCCCCTGTCGGCCCGCCATTTCCTGGCGACGCTGCCGGCCAGCGTCAAATCCATCGCCGTGCTCGAACGCACCAAGGAACCGGGCGCGACCGGCGAGCCGATGTATCTGGAAATCGTCAACACCCTGATGGAAGCGCACACCGCCGGCACGCTGCCGACTCCGGTGATTCCGCGCATCATCGGTGGTCGCTACGGACTGTCGTCCAAGGAATTCACCCCGGGGATGTGCAAGGCGGTGTTCGACGAGTTGCGCAAGGATAAGCCCAAGAATCATTTCACCGTCGGCATTAACGATGACGTGACCCACACCAGCCTGGACGTGGACTCGAATTTCATCATCGAGTCCGACAAGGTGGTGCGGGCGATGTTCTTCGGGCTGGGCGCGGACGGCACGGTCGGCGCCAACAAGAACTCGATCAAGATCATCGGCGACGACCCGGAGTTCTACGCCCAGGGCTATTTCGTCTACGACTCCAAGAAATCCGGCTCGCAGACGGTCTCGCACCTGCGCTTCGGCCCCGATCCGATCCGTTCGCCCTATCTGGTGCAATCGGCCAACTTCATCGGCTGCCATCAATTCAACTTCCTGGATCGCGGCGACGTACTCAAGCGGGCCGCGCCGGGGGCGGTGGTTCTGCTCAACACCAGCCCGCACGAGCCGGAGGAGGGCTGGGACCGACTGCCGCGTCCGGTGCAGGAGGAGATCATCGCCAAGAAGCTGAAGGTCTACGGGATCAACGCCGAGAAGGTCGCCCTCGACAACGGCATGGGGTCGCGAATCAACACCATCATGCAGACCTGCTTCTTCGCCATTTCCGGGGTGCTGCCGCGCGACAAGGCCATCGACAAGATCAAGTATTCGATCAAGAAGAGCTACATGCGCAAGGGCGAGGAGGTGGTGCGCAAGAACTTCGAGGCGGTGGACAACACGCTGGCCAATCTGCGCGAGATCGCAGTGCCGGCTCGGGCGACCAGCGTCCGCGAACTGCCGCTGACGGTACCGGCGAACGCACCGGACTTTGTGCAAAGGGTCACGGCGATGATGATGGCCGGGCGCGGCGACGAACTGCCGGTCAGCGCCCTGCCGGTGGACGGCACCTATCCCAGCGCCACCACCCAGTGGGAAAAACGCAACATCTCCAACTTCGTGCCGATCTGGGAGCCGGACATCTGCATTCAGTGCGGCAATTGCAGCATGGTCTGCCCGCACGGAGTCATCCGCTCCAAGTTCTACAACCAAGCCAGCCTGGAGACCGCCCCGAAGGCGTTCAAGACCGCGCCCATCGACGCTCGCGGCTTCCCGGAGATCCGCTACACCCTGCAAGTGTATCTGGAGGACTGCACCGGCTGTGGGCTGTGCGTGGAGGTCTGCCCGGCCAAGAGCAAGGAGAAGGTGGGTCACAAGGCCATCAACATGGCGCTCAAGGAACCCGTGCTGGAGAATGAACAGGCCAATATCGGCTTCTTCGAGACCCTGCCGGAAGTGGATCGCGGCCGGGTAGACTTCTCGACCGTGCGCGGCGTGCAGTTCCTGCCGCCGCTGTTCGAGTTCTCCGGCGCTTGCGCCGGCTGCGGCGAGACCCCCTACGTCAAGCTGCTGTCGCAACTGTTCGGCGACCGACTGCTGGTGGCCAACGCCACCGGTTGCTCCTCGATCTACGGCGGCAACCTGCCGACCACCCCGTGGTCGGTCAACAGCGAGGGGCGCGGCCCGGCCTGGTCGAACTCGCTGTTCGAGGACAACGCCGAATTCGGCCTGGGCTTCCGCTTGACCGCCGACATGCATCTGACCTACGCCCAAGAGTTGCTGCGGGCATTGGCCTCCCAGATCGGCCAGGATCTGGTGGACGATCTGATCGCAGCCGAACAGGTCACCGAGACCGATATTCGCCGCCAGCGCGGCCGGTTGGCCGAACTCAAGCAGCGGCTTAAGGAAATTTCCGACCCGCGCGCCGCGCAGTTGCTGGCCATCGCCGACCAGTTGGTCCGGCGCAGCGTCTGGATCGTCGGCGGCGATGGCTGGGCCTACGACATCGGCTCCTCCGGCGTCGATCACGTGCTGGCCAGCGGCCGCGACGTAAACATCCTGGTGATGGATACCGAGGTGTATTCCAACACCGGCGGCCAGATGTCGAAATCCACCCCCATCGGCGCGGTCGCCAAGTTCGCGGCGGCCGGCAAACAGGTCGGCAAGAAAGACCTCGCGCTGCAAGCGATTTCCTACGGTAACGTCTATGTGGCCCGGATCGCGCTGGGGGCCAACCCGCAGCAGACGCTGCTGGCGTTCCGCGAGGCCGAAGCCTATCGGGGACCGTCGCTGATTCTGGCCTACAGCCACTGCATCGCCCACGGCATCAACATGCAGCGCGGTCTGGACCAGCAACATCTGGCGGTGGAATGCGGGCACTGGCCGCTGGTGCGCTACAACCCGGCGGTGCGCGAGTCCGGCGAGAACCCGTTCATCCTCGATTCGGGGCGCCCGAAGATCCCGCTCAAGAAATACGCCTACAACGAGGTGCGTTACAAGGTGCTGGTCCATACCAACCCCAAGGAAGCCGAACATCTCATGGAACTGGGCCAGCAGGCGATCAATCAGCGTTGGTCGGTGTACGAGGAAATGGCGGCTCGCAGCGGCGTGACGTTCCAGCCGAAGTTCAAACAATAAGGGCGCGCGGCGGGTTCCTGGCCGGTTGAGTCGGAACCCACCGCCATCCGCATCCTGCACGTAGAAGGAATCACCATGGATTTACGAACTACTTACATGGGGATGGAATTGAAACATCCCATCGTGGCGTCGTCCTCGCCGCTGTCGGGGAGCTTGGCCGGCATCAAGCGCCTGGAGGACGCGGGCGCGGCGGCCGTGGTCATGTTCTCGCTGTTTGAAGAACAGTTGAAACACGAAAGCGCCGCGCTGGAGTACCTGATGACCGCCGGCACCGAGAGTTTCGCCGAGTCGCTGAACTACTTCCCGGAAGTGGAGGATTTCAAGGATTACACGGTCGGGCCGGACAGCTATCTGGAACTGCTGCGCAAAGCCTCGGAGGCGGTCGACATCCCCATCATCGGCAGCCTGAATGGCATCACCAACACCGGTTGGATCGAATACGCCCAGTTGATGCAGGAGGCGGGGGCGAAGGGCATCGAGCTGAATATCTACTACATCCCCGCCGACCTGACCACCAGCGGCCGCGAGGTCGAGGGGCGCTACATCGAGATCGTCAAAGCGGTGAAAGCAGCGGTGACGGTGCCGGTCGCGGTGAAGCTCAGTCCGTTCTTCAGCGCTATCGGCTCGATGGCCAAGGCGCTGGACGACGCCGGCGCCGACGCGCTGGTGCTGTTCAACCGGTTCTATCAGCCCGATTTCGATCTGGACAAGCTGGAAGTCGCGCCGAACCTGCAACTGAGCACGTCGGATGAAATCCGCCTGCCGCTCCTGTGGATCGCGGTCCTGTACGGGCGATTGCGGGCCTCGCTGGGCGCCACCCGCGGCGTGCATACCCCGGTCGAAGTGGTGAAGTATCTCATGGCGGGGGCGGACGCGGTGATGACCACGTCGGCGCTGCTCAAAAACGGCGTTGACTACCTGACGACCTTGTCTGACGGCTTGCAGACTTGGATGGAAATGCACCACTACGTGTCGGTGGCGCAGATGAAGGGGTCGATGAGCCAGCGCAACGTCGCCGATCCGACCGCGTTCGAGCGCGCCAATTACATCAAGACCTTGGAAAGCTACAAGAGCGACTATATCTGATTGATCTCTGCAATTTCGCTTGGAGGTCTCTGGGGGGTTGCGGATGCAATCCCCTTTTTTATGCGGCGTCAGACATCCAGATTAAGCACGTCCAGCGCGTTCTGCTCGATGAAATCGCGCCGGGGCTCGACCTGATCGCCCATCAGGGTGGTAAACACCTCGTCGGCGGCGATGACATCCTCGATGCGGACCTGCAGCAAGCGACGGGTGGCCGGATTCATGGTGGTTTCCCAGAGCTGCTCCGGGTTCATCTCGCCCAGACCCTTGTAGCGCTGGATATGCTGGCCGCGCTTGGCTTCCTCCAGCAACCAGTCCATCACCTCGCGGAAATTGCGCACGCTCTGGCTGCGCTCGCCGCGTCGGACTTCCGCGCTCCGGTCGAACACGCCCGCCAGCCGCGCGCCGAACCCCACCAAGCTGGCGTACTCGTGGGAGGCGAAGAATTCCATCGTCAGTCGGATGTGGCGGGTCAAACTGTGGGTGTGGCGGGCGACGACGACGTCGTAACCCTCGCCCCCCTCGCGGTCTTCGACAGCGGCTTCATAAAGCGGGCGGTCGC
Organism: uncultured Gammaproteobacteria bacterium; assembly: GCA_963719395.1. Taxonomy (GTDB): domain Bacteria; phylum Pseudomonadota; class Gammaproteobacteria; order Competibacterales; family Competibacteraceae; genus Contendibacter. The sequence goes on from CAVRCC010000020.1 coordinate 96,966, forward strand.
CATGCAGGGCTTTCAACCGCCCCGCCAGATGGCCGGCCCACTCCCGTAGATAGACGCCGTCGCGCAAGCGCGCATCGTCCAGCGCTGGCAAATACACCAGTTGTTCCAGCAGCGCGCCGTCGTAACGGCGGGACAGGCGTCCAATCGTCGCCATGACTGCCATGTAACCACGGGCGAGTTCCTCGAGAACCGTTCCGGTCAGAGGGGACTCCTCGCCGGTGGCCAGCGCCGCGCCATCCAGCGCCGTTTGCAGCAAATTCGCCGACAGTTCCACGTCGTCCTTCACGTACTGCTCCTGCTTGCCCTTCTTGACCTTATACAGCGGCGGTTGGGCGATGTAGATGTGTCCGCGCTCGATCAGTGCGGGCATTTGTCGGTAAAAAAATGTCAGCAAAAGGGTGCGGATGTGCGAGCCATCGATATCCGCATCAGTATTGTGAGCGCAAAGCCCCCCCACTCCACAGATAAAATTCTCATCTTCTTGAACAGAAAAATCGTAAACATAATCACCAACCGGTTCGATGGGTTCGGCTGACACCACACTCAAACCGATTAAATCATCGCCAATCGGCAGGAAATCCTTTGCCTTCCGCTTTGGCGACTCCAGGTAAGATTCTATTCTCAGGGCGCTGGCGTGTCGCCGCCATAGAGGCCGACAGTATTGTAGTTGTTCTTTTCCACAGATGCTAATAGTGTGATAATCACGCCGATTCCATGCCGTCGCACCGTTCTCCAGCACCATTCCCGGCGTTACCTTTAATGTACTCATCGATGCCACAATTCCCAGTTGCCCCATGAGATAGAGCAACCCATCTCTGAGCGATTTCGAGACGGTAGTGAACGCGACATTTTGTCCAGCAATCGTGCCGTCACCCAGAAAATAGCCTTCCAAAAAAGCCAGTTGCAGCTCTTCTGAAACGCCGAATACCAGATCCGGCACTCTCTTCTCATGCGCTTTTCCAGCCAATCCCCAGGCTTTTAGCAACCTTGCGCCAATCACGCTATGGAAATATAGCTTGATAGCCTTGCTGTCCTTGTCCCGATAGCGGCGCGGCGATTCGCCGAACGATCTTTGAATAACCTCTATCAGTTCCGCAATAAATGGCTCATCCTTCTGTCCCAGATTCAGGCTGACTTGATGCGCGCTCAGGGTTCCCTCCGCAACATACCAGCCTAAAAACCATAATAATTCATGGTTGACTGGCAGATATCGGGCGACCGCTTTTTGAACGTGAGCCTGCGGGACCAGCGATACCTGTGATCCCAAGGCGTCAATTTCCTCAGGCTTAAAATCGCTCAAGGCTTTGTAAGCGCTAACCTGACGCCAGCGTGCATTCTTGCTGGAATCGTCGAGTGCGATCTGGGTATCGATCTTGGGAGGCAACAGAGTGTAGTCAATCGGTCTTTCCCATCCCACCATCCGCAAGTATCCCTCGAAATGAGACAGGATGGGATGATTGAATCGCCGTTCCCAGTGGCTAACGGTAATCGGCTGTCGGACGTTTACTGCTTGCGCCACCTGGGACTGGCTGATACCCATGGCCTGGCGATGATCCACCAGCCGCCGCCAATCTTCAGTGGCAAGAACCACCCGTGGTTCCGCCCACAATCGAGGATTGGCCAGCTTCTCCAAGACCCGCTTTCCCGCCACCCGCCGTACCTCCTCACCTTGGACATAAAGGCTGTCCGTCAGTCCCGCTTCATACAGCGTTTTCAGGACATCAATCCGGTCAGCGCCAGCCGCCCTGGGCAACCGCCGGCTCGCGACGAGCAAATCTCCTGGTTTGACCTCACTGCCTTTCTTCAGATGAACCTGACCGTCTTCCAGGACAAAAACACTATGCGAGGATGTAACCTTAATCGAACGGTTATAGTGGGTTGTCAGTCGGTACATCGGCTCTTCATGCCGATGGCGGATAACCGCCTTCAGAGGGCGAAACCGGGTTGCGTGCGTCCGCAAATCAAAGGACATCACCTGATAATCTGCTGGGTTGCGTCGCTCCTCGATACATTCGTCAATGAAGTCCCCAATCCTGACGAATTCCGCGCCGCCACCATCCCGCCGAGCAACCAGCGTCGGTTCATCACCCGCCACGCTCATAATGATGACCCGGTGATAACGCGCCTTGTCGGGATTAAACTCCTCCCGGCCGATGCCGCAACCCAGCGCGGTAATCAGGGTACCGACCTCGGCCGACTGGAGCATCTTGTCGAAACGGGCTTTTTCCACGTTCAGAATCTTGCCCTTGAGCGGCAGGATCGCCTGAAACCGGCGGTCGCGGCCCTGCTTGGCCGAGCCCCCGGCGGAATCGCCCTCGACCAGAAATAATTCGGACAGCGCCGGGTCCTTCTCCTGGCAGTCGGCCAACTTGCCCGGCAGGCCGGCGATATCCAACGCCCCCTTGCGGCGGGTCATTTCGCGGGCGCGGCGGGCGGCTTCCCGCGCGCGCGCGGCGTCGATGATCTTGCCGGTGATCGCCTTGGCTTCACCGGGATTTTCCAGCAGGAATTCCTGTAGCTTCTCCGCCACCACCGACTCGACCACCGGCTTGACCTCGGACGACACCAGCTTGTCCTTGGTTTGCGACGAAAATTTCGGGTCGTGCAGCTTCACCGACAGCACCGCGGTCAAACCCTCGCGGGCGTCGTCGCCGCTGGTCTCGACCTTGGCCTTCTTGAGAATCCCCTCGGCCTCCATGTACTGGTTCAGGGTGCGGGTCAGGGCGCCGCGCAAGCCGGCCAGATGGGCGCCGCCATCGCGCTGCGGGATGTTGTTGGTGAAGCAGAACACGCCTTCCTGGTAGGAATCATTCCATTGCAGCGCCAGTTCCACCTGGATATCGTCGCGGCTGGTGTTCAGGTAGAACACGTTGTCGTGCAGGGGGGTCTTGTTGCGGTTCAAGTGTTCGACAAAGGCCTTGATGCCGCCCTGATATTCGAAGCTGTCTTCCCTGCCGTTGCGCTCGTCGTTCAGACGGATGCGCACCCCGGAGTTGAGGAACGACAGTTCGCGCAGCCGCTTGGCCAGCACATCGTAATGGAAATCGATGTTGGTGAAGATGGTGGAACTGGGTTTGAAACGGATTTCGGTGCCGGTGAGTTCGGTGTCGCCGACGGCCCGCAGCGGCGCCTGTGGATCGCCCAACCGGTAGTCCTGCAGGTAAACCTTGCCATCGCGGCGAATGGTCAGCCGCAACGACTCGGACAGGGCGTTGACGACCGATACTCCGACCCCGTGCAGGCCGCCGGAAACCTTGTAGGACCGGTCGTCGAACTTGCCGCCAGCGTGCAGCACGGTCATGATCACTTCGGCGGCGGAGCGGCCCTTGGAGTGTTCGTCGGTCGGAACGCCGCGGCCGTTGTCCACCACCGTCACCGACTCGTCGGCGTGAATGGTGACGCTGATTTCGGTACAGTAACCCGCCAACGCCTCGTCGATCGAGTTGTCCACCACCTCGAACACCATGTGGTGCAGGCCGGTGCCGTCATCGGTGTCGCCGATGTACATGCCGGGCCGCTTGCGGACCGCGTCCAGCCCTTCCAGGACCGTAATGCTCGACGAGGTGTAGGACGAATCGTTCATGGGTTATTTCAATCCGCAGCCCGTCCTTTACGACGGGCGGTAAGTGGTGACAGGGGCGCGATTATACCACTTTGCTCGCCTCGCCGCAGGGAGCGGGGGGTGGCGTGAGGGGGCATATGCGCCAACTTAGGGATTAAGAGATTGAAAAATATATAAAATAATAGCAGGCTTGAGGTTTCTTCACCCACCTTGCCATCGGAGGACCGATCACGATGAGCCTGCCCTTTGGTCATGCTGAGACGACATTTGAAAGCTTCTTACAAGAGTTGCCGGAGGACTATTGGGAACTGGCCATCGAGTTCAAGGCCTTTACCCGGTCGCGCAAGATCAAGACGCCGGCGCAACTGATGCAAGTCGTGATGTGCTACTGCGGCCTCGATGAGGTGCTGCGGGAGACGGCAGGGAACTTCACGTTGTTAGAGGAGCGGATCAGCGATACAGCGATCCATAACCGCCTGAAGGCGTGCGTGCCGTGGGTGAAGGCGCTGTTGAGCCGGATGATGGGGGCGGCGGCGCAGCCGCTGCTCGAGGGCCACCTCCGCTTTCTCATTATCGATGGTTCGACCGTGCAAGGGCCGGGAGCGAAGGGCCCGTGGTATCGGCTGCATCTGGCCATCGACATGGTCAAACTCCACTTGCTACATGGGGTGGTGACGGATGCGCACGAGGGCGAGCGCCTGGGCCACTATCCGTTACAAGACGGCGACGTGGTGGTGGTGGATCGCGGCTACAACCAGACCCAGATGTGGATCGACCAGGCGGATCGGGGCGTCGGCCTGGTGGTGCGCTATAACCCGCATGGCCTCCATCTTTATGATGCGGCGGGGCAGAAGATCGATCTCGAGGCGACGTTAAAAGCGACGGTGGAGACCGAGCGGTGCCTGCCGGTGCGGGTGCGCAACCAAAACCAGGAATTCATCGAAGGTCACCTGCATGCCTGCCGGCTGCCGCCGGCGCAAGCGGCGGAGGCCCGGCGCCGGGCCCGGGCCGAGGCGAAGAAGGCGGGTCGCCAAATCCGGCCCCGGACGTTGGCGTTGGCCGAGTGGGTGTTGATCTTCACCACCGTGCCGCCGGCCGTCCTGCCCACGGCGACGGTCATGGCCCTCTATCGGGTGAGGTGGCAAGTGGAGCTCGCGATCAAGCGATTGAAAAGTATCCTGAATATTGACAGGCTCCGCGCCCGCAAGGACGGCCGGTTGGCCGACTTGTACCTGCACGGCAAATTGCTTTATGCCTTGGCGTGAGGGGGTCAGGGGCCAGGAGCGAGATCGCCTTGCGAAAGGTGGAAGATCCGTGCTTCGGACCAAGGCGCGGCGTCCAGCAGACCCGGCTCGATGGCGGTCACGAACAACTGGGTATCCAGTCCGGCCAGCGCCCGCGTCACCCGCGCCCGATTGTCCAAGTCCAGTTCCGCGGGCAGATCGTCGATCAGCAGGATGCAGGCGTCGCCGGCATGGCGCCGGTACAATTCCGCCTGCGCCAGCACCAGGGCGATGACCAGCAGTTTTTGCTGGCCGCGCGATAAAGCCTCGGCCGGCGGCCGACCGGCGACGCGCGGGACAAAGTCGGCCCGGTGCGGCCCGAGCCGGGTATGGCCCTGCTGGCGATCCTGCGCGCGGCCGGCTCGCAACCACAATGCGAAATCGCGCTCAGACGGCTCCAGAGGCCAACCACGGCGATAATCGACCTCGACCGCTACCTTGCCTAGGGTCGCCCCCGCCAGCGGCTCTAAAGCGCTTTCCAGGGCCTTGCAGAAGCATCCACGCAGCCGGTCGAGCAACGCGGCGGCCGCCGCCAGTTCGCCATCCCAAGCATCCACCACCCGGTCGGCGGCGTGGGTGCGCAGGGCGGCGTTGCGGTGGCGCAGCGCCACGTCGTAGCGCCGCCAGGCATCGAGGAAGCCCGGCTCGGCGTGGAACAACCCCCAATCCATGAACCGCCGCCGCTGTTTCGGGCCGTCCTCCAGCAGGCGGTGGCTGTCGGGATTGAGCAGCAGCACCGGCGCCCGCCGGGCCAGTTCGGCCAGCGAGCGCGTGGGCGCGCCGCCGATCCGGGCGGTCAACTCGCGGGCGTCGCGTTCGATGCCGACCGGCACCCGCCGGCCATCGCCATCGGTGATGATCGCCACGACTCGAAACGCCGCCGCGCCGGTTTGGATCATCTCGCGCGGCTGGCGGGCGCGGAACGAGCGGCCGCGACCCAGCACGTACAACGCCTCCAACACGCTGGTCTTGCCGGACGCGTTGGGACCGATCAGCAGGTTCAGTCCGGACGCGCAGTCGATCCGAACGCGTCGCAGGTTGCGAAACCCGGCGATGTCGAGAGTGACGACCCGCATCCCGGCCTTAGCACCCCGAAACCGGATCGCTTTTCACCGACCTCCCGCTCGCCACTTCCGCTGGGTTCAAAGCCGCATCGGCATGATGACGTGCCTGCCGCCACCGCCCTCGGCCTCCTCGATCAGGCAACTGCTGCCGGCATCGGCGAAGGACAGCTTGGCCAACTCGCCGCCCAGCGCGCCCAGGGCGTCGAGCAGGTAGGCGCCGTTGAAGCCGATTTCCAGCGGGCCGCCGCTGTAGTTGATCTCGACTTCCTCCTCGGCCTCTTCCTGCTCGGGGTTCTGGGCCTGGGTCCGCAGCATCCAGTCGTCCAGTTGCAGGCGGATGCCCTGGGTCTTGTCGCTGAGCACCAGGCTGGTGCGCGTCAGGGCGTTGCGCAGCGCGACCCGGTCCGCGATCACCACCCGGCTGCCCTCGCGGGGGATGACGCGCTGGTAGTCGGGAAACTTGCCGTCGATCAGTTTGGAGGTAAAGCGGATGTCGTCCATCGTGACCCGGATGTGGTTGGCGCCCAGCTTGAGCAGAACTTCAGCGTCGCTGTCGGCCAGCAGGCGCAACAGTTCCATCACTCCCTTGCGCGGCACGATGACCTGGCGGGTCTCCGCCACGTCGACTTCGGTCCGCAGTTCCTGGAACGCCAGGCGGTGGCCGTCGGTGGCGACCAGCCGCAACACCCCGGGACCCACCTCCAGCAGCAGACCATTCAGGTAGTAACGCACGTCCTGCTGGGCCATGGCAAAGTGGGTGCGCTCGATCAGGCTGCGCAGCACGCCTTGGGGCAGACGGATATCGCCTTCGAAGGGCAAATCCTCCAGGGTGGGAAAATCGCCGGCCGGCAGCGTCGCCAGGGTGAAGCGGCTGCGACCGCAGCGCACCGTCGCCTTATCGCCTTCGACGCTCAAGACCACCGTCCCGTCCTCGGGCAGGGCGCGCAGGATGTCGTGCAGCTTGCGGGCAGGCAGGGTGATCTCACCCGGAACGTCCGCGGGCAGTTCGGTCCGGGTGGATAGCTCCACCTCCAGGTCGGTGGCGGTCAGGGTCAATTCCCGCTCCCCTGCGGTCAGCAGGACATTGGTCAGGATCGGCAGGGTCTGCCGGCGCTCGACCGCGCCGATGACATGCTGGAGCGGTTTTAGTAACTGCTCGCGCTTGGCTTCCAGTTTCATGGGGTCTCCGATGGGTCGTGGTCCTCAGCCCTGGTTCGGGGGGTAATCCCTAGCAAAGTCAAGGGTCATTAAAAATTATCTCTATCCGCACCGCTCTATTTTTGCGGTGCCCTATAAGAGAACTTCTTTTTATAAATATATAAAGATTATTATTATTAGGGAGGGCATTTTTTGTGGATAACTTTTTTTTATTATTAAAAATCAAATTATTGCGAGCGTTTTGCCTGTGGATAAGTATGTGGATAAAATGTGGATAAGTCGGTTTTCCTGTGGATAACTTTTTTGCCTGTGGATAAGTTATCCACAGGGTTTGCCGACTTATCCACAAAAATGGTCGACTTATCCACAAAGTTATCCACAGGTTTCACCGCAAGGTTTTCCGATTTTTTCATGGGGTAAGGCCACTGATATGAAAATTTCAACGAATTGTAGTTTAAGATACTGATTATATTTAATAATAAATTTAATACAATAATTTCGCATATTTAATACAAAAATGGATATTTTTAGGGTTAAAAACAAAAAAGCAATGTAAAATTCATTGATTTTAAATGTTTTTGTAAATTTAATACGTAATTTTGATACTTCCTGGAAAATCCCGATGAAAAGTTATTCAACTTATCCACAGCAGTTATCCACAGGCATTTTCCTAGTTAGTGAGGGTTGTTAGCAAGTTAGTGTAGTCATCGCGGATCTGTGGTTCGCCGTGCTGGAGTTCGCGAATCTTCCGGCAGGCGTGTATCACGGTGGTGTGGTCGCGCCCGCCAAAGGCTTCGCCGATGTCCAGCAGGCTAAGATCGGTCAGTTCCTTGGTCAACGCCATGGCCATCTGCCGGGGGCGGGATACGACGCGCAGCCGGCTGTTGGACAGCAGGTCGCTGACCGGGAGCTTGTAGTAGTCCGCCACGGTCTTCTGAATATTTTCGACGGTGACCAATTTGTCCTGCAAGGTCAGCAGGTCGCTCAGCGCTTCCTTGACGAAGCCAATGGTGATGGCCTTGCCGGTGAACTGGGCATTGGCGTAGACCCGCCGCAGGGCGCCCTCCAGTTCGCGGACGTTGGAGCGGATGCGCTGGGCGATGAAGAACGCCACTTCGTCGGGCAGGACGAGCTTGGCCTGATCGGCTTTGCTTTTGAGAATCGCCACCCGCGTTTCCAGTTCGGGCGGTTCGATGGCCACGGTCAACCCGGAGCCGAAGCGGGACTTCAAGCGGTCTTCCAGCCCGGCGACTTCCTTGGGATAGCGGTCGCAGGTCAGGATCACTTGCTGGCGGCTTTCCAGCAAGCTGTTGAAGGTATAGAAAAATTCCTCCTGCGAGCGCTCCTTGCCGGCCAGGAACTGCACGTCGTCGATCAGCAGCGCGTCCAGCACCCGGTAGCGACGCTTGAACTCGTTGATGGCGTTGTGCTGCAGAGCGCGCACCATGTCGGCCACGAACTGTTCGGAATGCTGATAGACCACCTGCATCTCGGAGCCGTGCTCGCGCAGCATGTTGCCGACCGCATGCATCAGGTGGGTCTTGCCCAGGCCGGTGCCGCCGTAAATGAACAGTGGATTGTAGGCCTTGCCGGGATTCTGGGTGACTTGCAGGCAGGCGGCCCGGGCCAACTGGTTGGAGTTGCCTTCGACGAAGGTGGCGAAGGTAAAATCCGGATTGAGGTTACCGCTCTTGAGCAGTTCGGTCGCCACCGGGGGCTTTTCGCCAGAGGTCTCCACCACGATAGACTCCTCGGCGGGGGTCGCCGGCGCGGGCAGGTTGCCGCCGCTGCCAATTTCCAGCAGCACTTGCAGCCGCTGCTCCGGCCGCAGGCGTTCCAGCACGGCCTCGATCTGCGCCAGGTGATGTTTTTTGACCCAATCGAGCACGAAGCGGTTAGGCGCCAGCAGGCGCAGGGTGTCGCCTTCACCTTGGGCGTGCAACGGCCGGATCCAGGTGCTGAGTTGCTGTTCGGACAGCTCGCGTTCCAGGCACTCCAGACAAGCCTTCCACAAGGCGTGGTCCACGCACGGTTCTCCTTATCAATGCCTCAAATTTAGTCACGGGGGACGCCATGCTACTCGAAAAACTTTATCATTATCATGTTTTGCTGGGTAGCGCCGCGCCGCCGGGCGGTTGAACCGCCCGGCCCTCACCGGTAGACTTGCAAACCCGCTCGACGCCACCCATTTCGCCATTGGGTCTCAAACCCGGCGCGGATCGCTCGATGGCATCCGCCGTGACTCAGCTCCTGGGAACGCAACCTTGAACGCCGACTTTCAACGCATCAAACGCCTGCCGCCTTATGTCTTCAACATCGTCAACGACCTGAAGGCCAAGGCCCGCGCCCGCGGCGAGGACATTATCGACTTCGGTATGGGCAACCCCGATCAGCCGACTCCCAAGCACATCGTTGAAAAACTGGTCGAGGTTGCCCGGCGCGACGATACTCATCGCTACTCGGTCTCGCGCGGCATTCCCCGCCTGCGTCGGGCCATTTGCCATTGGTACCAGACCCGCTACGCCGTGGATCTCGACTTCGAGGCGGAAGCCATCGTCACCATCGGCTCCAAGGAAGGCCTGGCGCACCTGGCGCTGGCGACCATGGGTCCGGGCGACGCGGTGCTGGTGCCCAATCCGGCCTATCCAATCCACCCCTACGGTTTCGTCATCGCCGGCGCCGATATCCGCCACGTGCCGCTGGCGCCGGGCGTGGATTTCTTCGCCGAACTGGAAAAAGCGATCCGGGATTCCTGGCCGCGCCCGAAGATGTTGGTGCTGAACTTTCCCGCCAACCCCACCACCCAGTGCGTCGAACTGGAGTTTTTCGCGAAAGTCGTCGCCATCGCCCGCGAGCACGAGATTTGGGTCATCCACGATCTCGCCTACGCCGATCTGGTGTTCGATGGCTACGTCGCCCCCTCGATCCTGCAAGTGCCGGGCGCCAAAGACGTCGCGGTCGAATCCTTTACCTTGTCCAAGAGCTACAACATGCCGGGCTGGCGGGTCGGCTTCATGTGCGGCAACCCCACGCTGATCGCGGCGCTGGCGCGGATGAAGTCCTATCTCGACTACGGCATGTTCACCCCGATCCAAGTCGCCGCCATCGCCGCGCTGGAAGGCCCGCAGGACTGCGTCGCCGAGATTTGCGACCTGTACCGCAAGCGCCGCGACGTGCTGTGCGACGGCCTGAACGCACTGGGCTGGCCGGTCGACAAGCCCAAGGCCACCATGTTCGTCTGGGCGTTGATCCCGGAACCGTACCGGGCGCTCGGCTCGCTGGAGTTCTGCAAGAAACTGCTGGCCGAGGCGAAAGTGGCGGTCTCGCCCGGCATCGGCTTCGGCGAGTACGGCGACGACCACGTCCGCTTCGGCCTGATCGAAAACGAACATCGCACCCGGCAGGCGCTGCGTGGCATCCGCGAGATGTTCCGCAAGGACGGCCGGGACGTTTACGCGCCGCCACCGGCGCCAGCAGTCGAGTCCTGCGCATGAATGCCTATCCTCCGGTTAAAGTCGGCCTGCTCGGCTTGGGCACGGTCGGTGGTGGCGTCACCCGCGTCCTGGCGCGCAACGCCAGCGAAATCAGTCGCCGCGCCGGCCGCGAGATCGTCATCACCCACGCCGCCGCCCGCAATCTGGACACCACCACCGCCACCACCGCCGGAATGAAACTGACCGGCGAGGCGCTGGAAGTGGTGGACGATCCCGAGGTCTCGATCATCGTCGAGCTGATGGGCGGTTACGAACCCGCGCGCGGCCTGGCGCTGCGGGCGCTGACCAACGGCAAGCACGTAGTCACCGCCAACAAGGCGCTGATCGCCAGGTATGGCAACGAAATCTTCGCCGCCGCTCGCGCCACCGGCATGATGGTCGGCTTCGAGGCGGCGGTGGCCGGCGGCATCCCGATCATCAAGGCCATCCGCGAGGGCTTGGCCGGCAACCGCCTGGAATGGGTGGCAGGCATCATCAACGGCACCGCCAACTTCATCCTGACCGAGATGCGCGACAAGGGCCGCGATTTCCCCGAGGTGCTGGCCGAAGCGCAGGCGCTGGGTTACGCCGAGGCCGACCCGAGCTTTGACGTCGATGGCATCGACGCCGCCCACAAGCTGACCATTCTTGCGTCCATCGCCTTCGGCATCCCGCTGCAATTCGACAAGGTCTACATCGAGGGCATCCGCCAGATCACCCGCGAGGACGTGGCCTACGCCGAACAACTGGGCTACCGGATCAAGCACCTGGGCATCGCCTGCCACGGCCCGCACGGGGCGCAGTTGCGGGTGCATCCGACCCTGATCCCGCAGCGGCAGTTGCTGGCCAATGTCAACGGAGTGATGAACGCGGTGCTGGTCCAGGGCGACGCCGTCGGCCAGAGCCTGTTCTACGGGGCCGGCGCCGGGGCCGAGCCGACCGCCTCGGCGGTGGTCGCGGACATTATCGACGTGGTGCGCACCCTGACCGCCGACCCGGAAAACCGGGTGCCGCACCTGGCGTTCCAACCGGATGCGCTGTCCGATCTGCCGGTACTGCCGATGGAGTCGGTGGAGACCGCTTATTATCTGCGCTTGCAGGCGCTCGACCGACCCGGCGTGCTGGCCGATGTCACCCGCATCCTTGCCGACCGCCAGATCAGCATCGAGGCTATCCTGCAGAAGGAATCGCCACCCGGCGCCAGCGACATACCGATCATCCTGCTGACCCACCGGGTCCGGGAGCAACGGATGAACGAAGCCATCACCGCCATCGAGGCGCTGGACAGCATCCACGCGCCCGTCATGCGCATTCGGCTGGAACACCTCGGTTCGGATTGAGCGGGAAACGGCGGCTTTCCCGTGGCGACGACGCTGTCTCTGCTGATTCCCGGCCTGCTGAACCCGGGACCGTCCGATCATGCCGAAGTTGGGTTTCCCAGACCCGCCGCGCCGGCGCTGGAGTGGCTGCTGGCCCGCGCCGAAACCCACGCCGCGCCGCTGTCGGCCGACGCCGCGCTGTTCGAGGCATTCGGCCTGCCGGTTTCCGATGATGCCGATCCGCCGGTCGCCGCCGTCACCCGGCTGGCCGATGGCGGCGAACCGGGAGAAGAGGGCTGGTGGTTGCGGGCCGATCCGGTGCATCTGCGCCCGGACCTGCGCGGCGTATTTCTGGTGGACGCTCGAATTCTGGCCATCGAACCCACCGAGACGCAGGCGCTGGCGGCCGCGTTTAACCAGACCTTCGCCGTCGACGGGCTACGGCTCGACGCCCTCCGCCCCGACCGCTGGTACCTGCGGTTGCCAACCGATCCGGGACTGCGCACCCATCCGCTGCACGCCGCCATCGGTCGCGACATTAACCCGCTGTTGCCCCAGGGTCCGGCTGGCCGGCGTTGGAACGCCCTGCTGACCGAAATTCAAATGCTGTTTCACCACCACCCGGTCAACCGGGCGCGCGAAGAGCGTAACCAACCGTTGGTCAACAGCGTCTGGTTCTGGGGTGGCGGGTGTTGTCCGTCCGGCGCCCGCGCCCCCGCCGCAGGCCTGTACGCCAACGATCCTTTGACTCGTGGGTTGGCGCGGCTGGCCGGAACAGCGGTCGGCCCGGTTCCCGAGAGCGCCGGCGACTGGCTGGACGCCGCTCGCGATGAAGCAGACAGCCTGGTGGTATTGGAAACGACCCGTTTTGATTCGGCCGATGATGATCCGGTCGCCTGGGCCGAGCATGTCGCCGCGCTGGAGCGCGCCTGGTTCGCGCCCTGTCGGCGGCTACTGCGAGCAGGAACATTGACGAGGCTTCAGATCCAGCCCGGCAACGGCCGGACCTATGCGGTCAACACTGCGGCCCGCTGGCGCTTCTGGCAATACCCACGACCGCTATATACCCATTTGTTGGCCTGACGAGACCGATGCGCGTGCGCCTGAAAGCACCACCGGTTGCTGATATCGGATCTGCGTGGCGCCCATCGCCGGCGCGTGCGCTCATGATGGTAATGGAGACAATGGACTAGTGGATCAGGCAACCCACAACAAGATCGTTTCCTTCATCTGGGGCATCGCAGACGATGTTCTGCGCGACCTGTTCAAGCGCGGCAAGTACCCGGACGTGATCCTGCCGATGTGCGTCATCCGGCGCATGGACGCAGTGCTCGAGCCGACCAAGCAGAACGTGCTCGAGACCAAGAAGCTGCTCGACGACGCGCGCATCACCGAGCAACGCGCCGCGCTCTGCGATGCCGCGGGCCAGGCCTTCTACAACACCTCGAAGTTCACCCTGCGCGACCTCAAGTCCCGGGGCAGCCAGCAGCAGTTGCTCGCCGACTTCGAGGACTATCTCAACGGCTTCTCGCCCAACGTCCAGGACATCCTGGAGAATTTCAAGTTCAGGAACCAGCTAAACACGCTGTCCAAGGCCGACGCCATCGGCACGCTGATCAACAAGTTCCTCGATCCCGACATCGATCTCTCGCCGGCCGGCATCGACAACCACTCGATGGGCACGGTGTTCGAAGAGCTGGTCCGCAAGTTCAACGAGGAGAACAACGAGGAGGCGGGCGAGCACTGGACGCCGCGCGACGCCGTGCGGCTGATGGCGAACCTGGTGTTCCTGCCCATCGAAGTCCGAGATCAAGTCGGGCACCTACCTGCTGTACGACTGCGCCTGCGGCACGGGCGGCATGCTCACCGTCGCCGAGGAGACACTGACCGCCATTGCCACCAAGCGCGGGCAGCAGGTCAAGAGCCTGCTCTACGGCCAGGAGATCAACCCCGAGACCTACGCCGTCTGCAAGGCAGACATGCTGCTGAAGGGCGAAGGCGAGAGCGCCGACCACATCATCGGTGGCGCGGAATGGTCCACCCTCTCGCACGATGCCTTTCCCGCCCAAGAGTTTGACTTCATGCTCGCCAATCCGCCGTACGGGAAGAGCTGGAAGAAGGACCTGGAAGCGATGGGCGGCAAGGAGGGGATGCGTGACCCGCGCTTCAAGGTGATGCACAACGGCGAGGAGTTGTCGCTCGTCACCCGCTCCAGCGACGGTCAGATGCTGTTTCTCGCCAACATGGCCTCGAAGATGAACGCCAAGTCGGCGCTGGGCAGCCGCATCGCCGAGGTGCATAACGGCAGTTCACTGTTCACCGGCGACGCGGGTCAGGGCGAGAGCAACATCCGCCGCTGGCTGATCGAGAACGACTGGCTCGAAGCCATCGTCGCCCTGCCGCTCAACCTCTTCTACAACACCGGCATCGCCACCTACATCTGGGTGCTGTCCGACAAGAAGCCCGCGCACCGCCAGGGCCAGGTGCAGCTCATCGACGCCAGCCAGTGGTTCAAGCCGCTGCGCAAGAACCTCGGCAAGAAGAACTGCGAACTCTCGCCCGAGGACATCGAGCGCATCAGCCGCACCTTCCTCGACTTCAAGGAAACACCCGAGTCGAAGCTCTTCCCCAACGCCGCCTTCGGCTACTGGAAGGTCACCGTCGAGCGCCCGTTGCGCCTGCACAGCCAGCTCACCCTGAAGGCCATCGAGACCTTGCGCTTCACTTCCGGTGACGAAGACCTGCGCGCCGCGGTCTACGAGGAGTTCAGCGACGCGCTCTTCAACAACTTCGGCCAGGTCGCCGCCGCGCTGGAGAAGCGCCTCGCCGACTGGGGCAGCGACGAGGACGACGGCGACGACGAAGAGGGCGGAAGCACGAAGAAGGGCCTGCCCGAGAAGAAGAAAAAGAAGCTGCTCGACGCCAAGACCTGGGAGCGCGACGGCCGCCTGGTCGATGTCGCCACGCAGCTCCGCGAGGCGCTGGGCGACCGGCTCTTCGAAGACCACAACGACTTCTGCCATCGCGTGGACACCGCGCTCAAGAAGGCCGGCGTCAAGCTCCCCGCCGCCGACCTGAAGCAGATCCTCAAGGCCGTGAGCTGGCGCGACGAAAACGTCCCGCCGGTCATCGCCAAGGTCCACAAGCCTGGCAAGGCCAAGGCCGACCCGCTGCGCGGCCTGTTCCATCTCCCCTCTCCCTCTGGGAGAGGGGCCGGGGGTGAGGGTCTTGTCGTCGAGTACGAGCCCGACTCCGACCTGCGCGACACCGAGCAGGTGCCGCTCCTTGAAGACGGCGGCATCGAGGCATTCATCCGCCGCGAGGTGCTGCCCTACACGCCCGATGCCTGGATCAAGGAAGACGCCACCAAGATCGGCTACGAGGTGAGCTTTACGCGGCATTTCTACCAGCCGCAACCGCTGCGCACGCTGGAGGAGATCAGCGCCGATATTCTGGCCATTGAGAAAGAGGCCGAGGGGCTGCTGGACGGGTTGTTGAAGGGGGGCAAGGGATGAGCCAGCCGACCTTCGACATCACCCCCTTCCTCCATCAGGACGAAGGTCAGCACTTCGACCGCGAGTCCCTGTTCGAGGGGCCGGAGGGGGCCAAGCGCGCCCGTAATCGCCGCACGGTGCGGGACCAGGTTGCCGAATACGTCGCGGGTTTCGCCAATGCCGAGGGCGGCGTCTTGGCGCCGGGCATCGAAGACGACCACACGGTCGCCGGCCATACGCTGCCCGCCGATGCCCTCGCCGCCTTGCTGACCATGCGGCGTGCCCGGCTCCTGCCGCCTCAGCCCGAGGGTTTCGTCGTCGAAGCGCACGGGAAGGCCCTGATTGTTTTCGACGTACCGGCGGCGGATGTGCCCGTGCAGGTGGTGGGCGTCGGCATCACCCTGCGCAACACGCCGACCCTGACCGCCGCCGACCGGGAATTCGTCGCCCGCCTGGGCAGCACCGAGGTCAGCGACGAGGAGTTCCGCGCCCTGCTCCATGCCCATCGTCATGGGCGGGTGGAGAACGCCGACCTACGCTCGCTCGCCGGTCTGGATACCCTGAACGCCAGTCTGCTGCTGCGAAAACTGCGCGACCGCAGCTTGCTGGAGCTTCACCCGCATGGCGCCAACAGCTACTACACCCTGCCATCGATCCTGAGCGAGGCGACGGATCGAGGGGAGCGCGACGCGAATCGAGGGGAGCGCGACGCGAATCGAGGGGAGCGCGACGCGGGTCGAGGGGAGCCGACCCCGGAGATTCTCGCCGCCATCGGACAACTTGGCGCCCGTCCCCGCAAAGAGCGGCTGCGGGCGGTCATCGAAACGATCTGCTCCCAGCGTGATTGGACGACACCCGCCGAACTGGCCCGCTGGCTCAACATCCTGCCCGCCAATCTGACCGACCGGCACCTCTCGCCGATGGTCCAGGCGGGCCTCCTCGAACGGCGCTACCCTGCTACCCCGACCCATGCCGAGCAGGCCTATCGCAGTACCCGTATGCAGATGCCGCTGGGCCTGTCCGGGGAGGAACGCCCATGAAGCGCAACCAGCGCCACATGCGCGCCTTCTACCAAGTCTTCCTGAATTGGAACGCACCGCGTTCCGAATTGAGCTGGCCCCATGATCGCCTGCCGTTACGGGTCGAGGACCACCCATGACAGACCAGCCGCAAAACTCCCAGTTCTTGATCTAACGGGCCGAAAATGGTGTCATCAAAATCGAAGTTCGTTCGCGGTCGGCACAATTGAGATAGAGCCAGATTCTTGCGACAGTGGCGCAAGAAATTTGGACGCGTCGCGTCCAGAATGGAGCGGGAGCCAGGACTGCCGGCATTCCGCTCACAACCCGTTATCGATGGAGTCAATCCCATGATGCTCGAACAGCGGATCATCACCCATCTGCACCAGTTACCGCCGGAGCGCCAGGCGGAGGTGCTGGATTTCGTCGAGTTCCTGCTCCAACGCCAGGCCCAAGCCGGGCCGACGGACCGTGCAGAGGCCCAACTGCCCGAATGCCACCACGACCTGGACGACCTGTTCGGCGCATGGAGCAGCGAGGAGTACGACCGCATCCAGGCGGCGACCCAGGAACAGCGCCGGATCGACCCCGAGGTGTGGCAATGAGGCGGGCGCTCATCGACACCAACATCTACTCGCTGGCGATGAGGGGGGATCCCGGCGTGCTGGAGCGGTTGCAGCGTCTCGACGACATCGGCTTTTCCGTGGTCAGCCTTGGCGAGCTGCTGGCCGGGTTTCGCGGCGGCAACCGTGAGGCCCATAACCGTGCCGAGCTGGATCGGTTCCTCGCCTCGCCACGGGTGGGCCTGTTGGGCATGGATGGGGAAACGGCGGACTTCTACGCCTCCATCGTGCAGGGGCTGAAACGCGCCGGAACGCCCATCCCCACCAACGATATTTGGATCGCCGCCCTCGCCCTCCGGCATGGATTGCCGCTCTACACCCGGGACGCCCATTTCGGCGCGGTCGCCGGCCTGGTGCTGGTTCCATGATCGCCGACCTCAAGCCGTATGCGGAATACAAGGAATCGGGGCTGCCGTGGCTGGGGCAGGTGCCGGGACATTGGGAGACCCGGCGATTGCGACACGTGTGCGACATGCGAGTCAGCAATGTCGACAAGCACACGAAGCCGACCGAGACGGCGGTTCGACTATGCAACTACGTGGAGGTCTACAAGAACGAGCGCATCCGCGAATCTACCCCCTTCATGGCGGCAACCGCGAGTGAGGACGAGCGCGTCCGGTTTGCGCTTCGCAAAGGCGATGTTCTTATCACGAAGGACTCGGAGCAGTGGAGCGATATCGGCGTGCCCGCGCTGGTCGAGTTCGAGGCGCCGGACTTGGTCTGCGGATACCACCTTGCGATTCTCAGGTCGCGACCGGACCTGCATGGGCCGTTTCTTCATCGGGCGCTTGAGAGCCACTTCATCGCCGCGCAGTTCCACGTCGAAGCGAATGGAGTCACTCGTTACGGGCTGTCACACGGGGCGATCCAGGGCGTGGCGATCCCGCTCCCCCCGCCCGACGAGCAGGCGGCGATTGTGCGGTTTCTGGACTGGGCGAACGGGCGGCTGGAGCGGGCGATACGGGCGAAGCGGAAGGTGATCGCGCTGCTCAACGAGCAGAAGCAGGCCATCATCCACCGCGCCGTCACCCGCGGCCTCGACCCCTCCGTCCCCCTCAAACCCTCCGGCATCCCCTGGCTCGGCGACATTCCGCAGCATTGGGAGGTGCGGCGGGTAAAGCAGGCGACTCGATTCTTCGCGGCAAGTTCGTCTCGATAGGCCGCGCAACGACGCGATCTACTCTACGACGGCCGGTATCCGTTCATCCAAACGGGAGTGGTGGCCCAAGCCTCAAAGTTCATCACGAGTTACGGCCAGACCCTCAATGAAAAGGGACTGGCTGCAGCAAGCTGTTGCCAGCGGTACGCTGGTCATGACAATCGCGGCGAACATCGGTGCAGTGGCAGTTCTGACAGTTTGATGCATGCTTTCCGGATTTCATCGTTGGATTCGTCCCCTCGGCAAGTGACTGATCGTGACTTCTTCTACATGCGTCTTCCTGTGCATGAAACCTGAACTGTTGCGCGAAGCACCAGTGAATCACGCAGGGCAATCTGAACGTGGACGAGAATTGGCGCGATGGGAATGCCTGTTCCCACCACTTGGCGAGCAGGTCCAAATTGTCAAGCGTGCTGAGGCCGAGACTGAGGCGTTCGACTCCGCCATCTCCCGCCTCGAACGAGAGATCGAACTCCTCCGCGAATACCGCACCCGCCTCGTCGCCGACGTCGTGACCGGCAAGCTCGATGTGCGCGAGGCGGCGGCGCGGCTGCCCGAGGTGGCCGACGAACCAGAGGCGCTCGACGACTGCGAGGCGCTGTTCGAGGGCGATGAGGGCAACGCCGGCGGCGACCACGACGCCGCACCGGAAGAGACCGAAGCATGACACCGATCCGCCGGGTGACGATACGGCGCTTCCGGCGCACAATGTAACTTGTAAGGAGGAAGACATGGCGTTGAGCCTGACCGAGTTTGAAACGATGCTGAATGACACGACCAAGCGGATCGAGGGCGACATCGTCTGGGAGGAAGACGAGGATCACTCGCCTTGTCAGGAGTTCCGCGCCGAAATTCAGTCTGGTAGCGGCTGGCCGCTGTTTGTGCGCGGCAGCTACAATCCTCTTATTCCGGCGCTGTCTTACGTGCTGCTCCTGAAGACCACAGGCCGCATTTATGGCCTGGATTTGGGCAAGGATCACCACAACCCACAGTGCCGGCAGGTTGGGGAGAAGCACAAGCACTGCTGGTCGGAACAGTTCCGCGACAAGGAGGCCTATGTGCCTGATGACATTACGGCCCCGGCTAGCGATCCGGCGGCCGTTTGGATTCAGTTTTGCGCCGAGGCCGCGATTACTCATCAGGGCCGGATGACACCACCTGCGGCACGCACGGGAGATCTCTTTCTATGAACGCCGCGAGCATTTGCGCCGAGATCGAGCATGGGATGGGTGCGCTGTTCTCATGCATTCCACACCGGGACGATTGCCGCATTCACACACCGTATTTGTATCCAGACGGGGACAACATCGAGCTGTTCTGCAAACCGGAAGGGGGTGTGATTACGGTGTCGGATCTGGGCGAAACTTTGCGATGGCTGCGCATGCAGACGCTCTCTCCTCGGCGCTCCCCGAAGCAGAATGTCCTGATTGCGGACGCGTGCCTGACGCACGGTGTAGAGCTCTACAAGGGCATGCTGCTTGCGCGGTGTCACCAGGGAGAATCGCTTGCTGCGGTGGCGCTGCGCGTCGCGCAGGCAGCGCTGCGGGTATCCGATCTGTGGTTCACCTTCCGCACCAGGGCGGTGGAATCGATCACCGATGAAGTTGCAGATCTGTTGACCGAGCGGCAGTTCCCATTTGGCCGCGCTGAAAGACTTGCCGGGCGATCCGGTCGGGCCTGGACGCCGGATTTCCATGTGCGCGTTCCAGCGCAAAGCTCGCTCGTCTATGTGCTGAGCACGGGCAGTCGCTCGGCCGCGCGATCCGTGGCCGAGCATGTGCTGGCTGCCTGGTACGACCTGAACCATCTCGCCGCCGGACCGGAAGCCCTGCGCTTCGTGAGCCTGTTTGACGACACGGCGGACGTCTGGACGCAGGAGGACTTTCGTCTGGTTGAGCCGCTGTCCACTATCGCTCGGTGGTCCGAGCCGGACAGATTCGTTGAGGTTCTGGCCGAGGCGGCATAATCTGATTCCCTCGTGAAGAATAAGCCGATCAAACGCCTCCAAATAACACCCGGCCACGCGGCGCTGGTGGAGTTGATGCACCGTTATCTCGGTGGTCTGCTCGACCCCTTTGTCACCCTGCTGGAGGTGCATAAGCTGATGTACTTCATGCAGGAAGCGGGCGAACCGCTGAAGTTGAAGTACGTCAAGGCGCCTTACGGTCCCTATGCGGAGAACCTGCGCCATGTGCTGCACGCGATCGAAGGCCACCTGATCACCGGCTACGCCGACGGCGGTGACGCGCCGGACAAGCCCTTGACCCTGGTTCCAGGCGCGGTCGCGGACGCATCGAGCTTTCTCGCGCAACACCCCGATACGCGCGAGCGTTTCAACAAAGTGGCGGCGCTGGTGGATGGCTTCGAGTCGTCGTTCGGTCTGGAGCTGCTGTCCACGGTACACTGGGTGATGAAGCACGAGAGCGTTACGACCCTCGATGACGTGGTCGAACGCGTCTATGCCTGGAACCCGCGCAAGCGGAGGTTCACGCTTCGGCAGATCGGCATTGCCGCAGGTGTGCTGGCGAAGACGGGGTGGACGTCTCCCCTCGATGCACAGGTCTGTGCATGACGACCACCGACACCAGCGAAAAGGGCCTCGAAACGCTGATCATGCGGCACATGACCGGCGTGGATGGTCTGGCCGTCGCGCCGAACACGGCCGCCGAAGCGCCCGCGCCCTACGGCGGCAGCCGGCTACATCGCCGGCAGCGCGCAGGACTACGACCGCGCCCACGCGCTCGACGTGCCGCAGCTCTTCGCCTTCCTGCGCGCCACCCAGCCCGAGGCGTTCAAGAAGCTGGCGCTGGCCGACGCGAACGACGCCAGGGACATCAACCGCCTCAAGTTCCTCGCCCGCCTCTCCGGCCGAGATCGGCAAGCGCGGCGTCATCGACGTGCTGCGCAAGGGCGTGGCGCACGGGCCGCTGCACTTCGATCTGTTCTACGGCACGCCGTCGCCGGGCAACGCCAAGGCCGAGGCGCTGCACGCGCAGAACCGCTTCTCGATCACGCGCCAGCTCGCCTACAGCACGGACGAGACGCGCCGCGCGCTCGACCTGGGCCTGTTCATCAACGGCCTGCCCATCGCCACCTTCGAGCTGAAGAACAGCCTCACCAAGCAGACCGTCGAGGACGCCATCGAGCAATACCGGCGCGACCGCGACCCGCGCGAGCGGCTGTTCGAGTTCGGCCGTTGCGCCGTGCACTTCGCGGTGGACGACAGCGAGGTGCGCATGTGTACCGAGCTGCGCGGCAAGGGCTCGTGGTTCCTGCCCTTCAACCAGGGCTACCACGACGGCGCGGGCAACCCGCCCAACCCGCACGGCCTCAAGACCGACTATCTCTGGAAAGAGGTGCTCACCCCGGCGGGGCTGACCAACATCCTCGAGAACTACGCCCAGATCGTCGAGGAGAAGGACCCGCGCACCGGCAGGAAGAAGCGCAAGCAGGTGTGGCCGCGCTACCACCAGCTCGGCGTGGTGCGGCAGGCGCTGGCCGACGTGCGCGCCCACGGCGCGGGCAGGCGCTACCTGATCCAGCACTCGGCGGGCAGCGGCAAGTCGAACTCCATCGCCTGGCTCGCGCACCAGCTCATCGGCCTCAAGCGCGAAGACAACCCCGCGAGTCGGGAGGTGTTCGACTCGGTCATCGTGGTCACCGACCGGCGCCTGCTCGACCAGCAGATCCAGGCCACCATCAAGCAGTTCATGCAGGTGAGCGCGACGGTGGGACACGCCGAACGATCCGGCGACCTGCGCAAGTTCATTCAGGAGGGCAAGAAGATCATCGTTTCGACGGTGCAGAAGTTTCCCTTCATCCTCGACGAGATCGCCAGCGAGGGCGGCAAGACCTTCGCCATCGTCATCGACGAGGCGCACTCCAGCCAGGGGGGCAAGACCTCGGCGGCGATGAGCCAGGCGCTCGGCGACCCGACGCAGGACGAAGACAGCGGACCCGACCCCGAGGACACGGTGAACGAGGCGCTCGCCAAGCGCATGGCGGCGCGCAAGATGCTGACCAACGCCAGCTACTTCGCCTTCACCGCCACGCCGAAGAACAAGACGCTGGAGATGTTCGGCGAGCCGCTGCCGCCCGACGCCGAGGGCAAGATCAAGCACCGGCCCTTCCACGGCTACACCATGAAGCAGGCGGTCGAGGAGGGCTTCATCCTCGATGTGCTCAAGGCCTACACGCCGGTGGACAGCTACTACAAGCTGGTCAAGAAGACCGAGGACGACCCGGAGTTCGACACCCAGCGGGCGAAGAAGAAGCTGCGCCGGTATGTGGAGGGCCACGACCACGCGATCCGGCTCAAGGCCGAGATCATGGTGGACCACTTCCACGAGCAGGTGCTGGCCGCCGGCAAGATCGGCGGGCAGGCGCGGGCGATGGTGATCACCAGCGGCATCGAGCGGGCGATCCAGTACTACCACGCCTTCAAGGCGTACCTGGTGGAGCGCAAGAGCCCGTACCAGGCGATCGTCGCGTTCTCGGGCGAGCACGAGTACGGCGGCGCCAAGGTGAGCGAGGCGTCGCTCAACGGGTTCTCGAGCGGCGACATCGCCGGGAAGATCCAGACCGACCCGTACCGCTTCCTGATCTGCGCCGACAAGTTCCAGACCGGCTACGACGAGCCGCTGCTGCACACGATGTACGTGGACAAGCCGCTCTCGGGCATCAAGGCGGTGCAGACCCTGTCGCGGCTCAACCGCGCCCACCCGCGGAAGCACGACTGCTTCGTGCTCGACTTCCAGAACAACAGCGAGGCGATCACCTTCGCCTTCCAGGACTACTACCGCACCACGCTGCTCGCCGACGAGACCGACCCGAACAAGTTGCACGACCTGAAGGCGGCGCTGGATGCCGCGCAGGTGTATTCGCCCGAGCAGGTGCGGCAGGTGGTGGCGCTGTTCCTCGGCGGCGCCGAGCGCGACCGGCTCGATCCGATCCTCGATGCCTGCGTGGCCGTCTATGTGGACCGACTCGACGAGGGCGGCCAGGTCGACTTCAAGGGCAAGGCCAAGGTGTTCTGCCGCACCTACAGCTTCCTCTCGTCGGTGCTGCCGTACAGCAACGCGGAGTGGGAGAAGCTTTCGATCTTCCTCGACCTGCTCACGCCCAAGTTGCCGGCGCCCAAGGAGGAGGACCTCTCCAAGGGTATCCTCGAAGCCATCGACATGGACAGCTACCGCGTCGAGAAGAAGGCGGCGATGAAGATCGCGCTGGAAGACGAAGACGCGGAGATCGAACCGGCGCCGACGGATGCGGGCGGCCGCAAGAGCGAACCCGAACTGGATCGCCTCAGCAACATTCTCAAAACCTTCAACGAGCAGTTCGGCACGCTGTTCACCGATACCGACCGTGTCGCCCGGCGCATCCGCGACGACATCGCG
>CAVRCC010000021.1:0-81003 GCA_963719395.1 uncultured Gammaproteobacteria bacterium
ATTGGCACGGACTTTAACGCCGAGCACAAGGAAGATTTCGATACGGCGTACATGCGGGCGCTGTTCGATTACGGTTATCAACTGGGGCGCAAGGGCTATCCCTGGCGGAAGACTCCACCGGGCCTGACGGCGGCCAGGAACCCGAACTTCACTCAAGGCACGAGAAAACCAAACTGATGACACGCCCGAGTGACCGCGTACCGCGCATCCATTTTGCAACCGGCCCAGCCGGGGGAGAGCGGCATTTCTCGTCCTTGCTCTCGCGGTTAGCGCCACGGGCGTGCGGGCGCAAGAGATCGAACCCCGCGCTTACTCGAACATTCCCATCGGCGTCCATTTTCTGATCGCCGGCTATGGCTACGCCGAAGGCGGTTTGGTGACCGATCCGGCGCTGCCGTTGGAGAATGCCAACCTCCAAACCCATACCGCCGTTCTCGCCTATGCGCGTTCGTTCGATCTCTGGGGCCAGTCCGGTAAGTTCGATGTCATCCTGCCCTATTCATGGATCTCGGGAACGGCGGAGTTGGCCGGGCAGCCGCGGGAACGCCAAGTCTCCGGCTTCGGCGACCCGAAGCTACGTTTCTCCCTCAACCTTTACGGCGCGCCGGCGCTCTCACTCAAGGAATTCGCGTCCTACCAGCAGGATCTCATCGTGGGTGCCAGCGTGCAGGTATCCATTCCCTCCGGTCAATATGACGCGGACAAGCTGGTCAACATTGGCTCCAACCGCGGGTTCGTCAAGCCGGAGCTTGGGCTCTCCAAAACCTGGGGTCCCTGGACGCTGGAACTCGCCACGGCAGCGACTTTCTTCGCCGACAATGACGACTTCCTCGGTGGCAAGACGCGCGAACAGGACCCGATCTACTCGGTGCAGGGCGGTCTCATCTATGGCTTTCGCAACGGGATCTGGGCGGCATTGAACGGCACGTACTTCACCGGTGGGCGGACGACCGTCGATGGCGTGGAAGGCGACGACCTGCAGAAGAACTCGCGGGCAGCCATCACGGTGGCGCTGCCGGTCAACCGGAACAACTCGGTCAAGCTCTACGCCAGCACCGGGGTGTCCACCCGTATTGGCACCGATTCCGACACCATCGGCATCGCGTGGCAGTACCGCTGGGGCGACGGGCTTTAGGTGTTTGCTCTCGTCGATAACCGGGATTCCGAATGCATACCTCCAACCCTGGGGGCCTCAAGGCCACGCTCACCATCCTGTTTCTGAGCTTCGGGATCGCGCTGCCGGGCCTGGTGTGGAGTTCGCTCCGGCGCGGGGGGTGACGGTAGTAGTGGGAACGGAGCGAGGCGCTCGACTTGTTTCTGGCTGTTAATCCCTCAGCTCATCAGCCAAGCGCGCGCCGATTCCAGGTCGGTCTCAGGAAAGAACCGGGCTTCGGCTTGCCGGTAATCGGCAAACAAAAAGGTCAGCATCTGATCTCGCCAGCGCGGATCACTCACAATCGCGATTCTGTCGATCTCCTTGTCGTGCCTGAAGAAAAAGCTGACGTCGCCCCACTGATCGCCGGGTTCCCACCCGGCGAAATCCTCCAACTGGATCAAAGCCCTCACCTTGCCGGACGCAAAGACATCCCGGGTTTCGGCCTGGTCCAAAAACGCCTGAAATTCAGCCCAGGTTAACAGCCCGCTCAAGGTAATCAGGTGAACACGGTCCGCGACCTGGCGCGACGATATCGCCATGATGGCTCCTTATTTCGGCCTGTGGTTAAACGACCGGGCCGCGCGGCTTTTTTGGAAGTAACGCCGCACGGCCTGGTGTTGAATGGAACGAAGAGGATCAATTAATAGCGGTTGGCCCAGGCGGAGCCGCCGCCGCCGTAGCGGTTGATCCAGCCGCCACCACCGCCACCGCCGTTGATCCAGCCGCCGCCACCGTAGCGGTAGCCGCCGCCACCGTTGACCCAGGCGCCACCACCACCGTAGCGATAGCCGCCGCCACCACCGTAGCGGTTGACCCAACTGCCGCCGCGGCCGACCGCGGCGGAGCCACGGTAGCCACGGGCGGCGGCCCAGGCATGGGCAGGGGTGGATTCGATCAACGCGCCGCCCAGCAGCACGCCGCCGATCACCACCTGCGACCATTTGCCCAGACCGCGCAGAAACTCCCGACGCGTCCTCGAGATCCGGCGCGTCGGCCGGTTCAGGACCTGCTATCTCACAGATTGATTGGTCATGGCTGTGCTCCGCTTACTGAGCCTTCTTCGGTGGGGCTTCCGACCCCGGCGCGGGAGTCGCTGCCGGAGCCGCGCTTTCCTCCGGCGGAGGCCCTTCTTCACCGACCAGGTTGGAGAAGTGCAAGGCCTGGAAGCGCCAGCCGGCCGGTTCCTTTTTCAGCACCGCCGAGACGTTGAGCCCGAACTCGCGGGGCTGACCCGCCGGGTCGGTGTCCTTCATGACGCAGGAGGCCATCAGCCAAGCGTCGTTGCCGTCTTCAACCCCGGTGGCTTCCGGACACTCGTGGCTCAGCGAACCAACCTTGAAGGTCTCGAAGTAGTGCTTGTAGGTGTCTTCCACCGCCGCCTTGCCCTTCCAGAATTCGCCGGGGCCGGTGCCCATCACCGCCACGTTGGGGCTGTCGGCGTAGAGCGCCAGCAACGCCTTGAGGTCCTGCTTGTTCAGCGCGTCGTGGTGCTGCTTCAGCACCGCCCGGAGTTCCTCGCTGGCCTTCGCGGCCGCTGGCGTTTCCGCTGCCGTTTTCGGCGCTTCCGACGCCCAGACCGGCGCCACCAACGCGCAGCCCAGCATGGAGATTAACAAAGCATGTTGTTTTTTCATGTTTATTCATCCTGATGACGGGTTGATCGGAGCTAAAAACGCTAACAAAAACAACTTGAACAATTCATGAACCGAGGGGGACAAGACGAGAAAGGCGGTTTCACCGGCCGTGCGCCTCATCCAGCCGCTTCCGCAGCAAGCCGGCCCAGTAATCGAAGGCGGCCTCGGCATACGCCCAGGTACTATACGCCTTGGTGTAGGACGATACGCCTTTCTCGACGGCCGTACCCACGCCCTGGCTCAGGTCGATGTCGTATTTCTTGCCGACCTGCCGGTCCACGTAGGCGGCCAGCACCTGGTTGGTCCGGCTGTCGAGAAATTCGGCTTCGATGGCGGTCTGGCCGAGATAGGACACGCCGGCGGCGCCCGCCGCGACATCCGCCACGGCGGCGTAGGGCACCACCAAGGTCACCACGCTCACTTCCGGCTTGGTCGGGATCAGATCGGTGATCGCCACCCGCACTCGCAGCACGTCGGGACCCGGTTTGGTCACCACCGGATAGGCCGGTCCCAGCGCCTTGACGATGGCATTCTGGAAGTAGTCGGTCAGCGCTTTCAATTCGGTCGGATCGATGCCCTTGTAGCCGGCGTCATCCTTGTACCAGACCCGAATGCGATCCAGCATCACCTTGTTGTATTGCTTCCAGTTTTCGTTGGGCTTGAGGTAACGCTCGGCGCCGTCGCCGTTCGGGACGGGTTCAAGTTTGGAGTAGTCGCTGAGAAAGCCGGCGTATTTCGGCTTGGCCTCGCCAGGAGGCGTGCTGGCGCAACCGGCGCTCAGGGCGGCGCAGAGCAGGAGCAACGGCAGGAGGGTTCGGTGACGCATGAGGGCAGGTCTCTGGATTGAATCGGGTTGAGGGGGAAAGAATCAATTATACTGGGCGCGACGGGGTCCGTTCGAGGATGGATTTCGATCTGCTTCGGCATCGCGCCAGTAGCTTATAGTAGCGATTAGGGCAGGCGCCTGCCAAAATCATCTTCATTTTCTTCAGAATGGCTTCAACTTCCAACCCCATGAGGAGTCCCGTCCCGTGCGAGATTCGCGCCCTGTTCGTAAAACCACGCCTCGATTTCAGCTCCGGCCATGCGCCGGAGCATGGCTAGCGGTCCTGCTGAGCGTTGGACCCGCGCTCGCGTTCGCCCAGCAACCCACGGCGGCGCCGGTCGAGGTCACGGTGGTCTCGGCCGCGCCGCAGACCACCCCGGCGACCTTCGAATTCACCGGCAAGACCGAAAGCTCCCGTTCGGTGGAAATCCGCGCCCGAGTCGAGGGCTATCTCGACAAGATCGCCTACACCGAAGGTGACCTCGTTCGCACCGGCCAGCTTCTGTTTCAACTCGATCCGCAACCGTTTCAGGCCGCGCTGGACAACGCCAAGGGCGATCTGGCCCGCGCCGAGGCGCAACTGGCCAACGCCCGCGCGACCCTGGCGCGGGTTCGACCGCTGGCCAAGGCCAACGCCCTCAGCCAAAAGGACCTGGACGACGCGGTGGCGGCCGAGCGCAGCGCGCAGGCACAGTTACAGTCCGCCAAAGCCCAGGTGCGCACCGCCGAACTGAATCTGGGTTACACCAGCATCAAGTCGCCGTTGAACGGGTTGTCGAGTAAGTCCGAGTTCCGCCAGGGCAGTCTGGTTTCTCCCGGGGCGAGCAGCCTGATGACCACGGTGCTGCAACTCGATCCGATCTGGGTCAATTTCGGCATCGGCGAGAACGAGCTGTTGCGTCTGCGGACCGAGGCCGCGGCGGGTCGCTTGAAGGGACCCGGCGTCGATAAGCTGGAGGTGGAACTGGTGCAGGCCAATGGCAGCGTCTTCCCGCAAAAGGGCAGGATCACCTTCGTTGCGCCGACGGTGGATCAGCAGACCGGTACCGTGACCCTGCGCGCCGAGATCCCCAATCCCGGTAGCCAAGGCCGGCTGCTTCCCGGCCAATTCGTCCGGGTGCGCATCGAAGGCGCGTCCCGTCCCAATACGATCATGGTGCCGCAGCGGGCGGTGATGCAGGGGCCACAGGGCAAATTCGTCTACGTGGTCGGCGCGGATGACAAGACCGAGGCCAAGCCGGTGCAGGTCGGTGAGTTCTACGGCGACCAGTGGATCGTCACCTCCGGCCTGAACGGCAACGAACAGGTGATCGTGGACGGCGCCATCAAGGTGCGACCCGGCGCGCCGGTCAGGATCGTCGCACCCGCCGCCGCGCCCAAGCCCGCCGGCCCATAAAGGAAAACGCTCATGATTTCGCGGTTCTTCATCGACCGGCCGATCTTCGCGGCGGTCATCTCCATCGTCATCACCCTGGCCGGACTGGTCGCCATGCGTGCCTTGCCCATCGCCCAGTTCCCGGAAATCACCCCGCCGTTGTTGCAGGTGACGACCAGCTACCCCGGCGCCAACGCGGAAACCACCGCCAACTCGGTGGCCGCGCCGGTCGAGCAACAGGTCAACGGCGTCGAGAACATGATCTACATGCAGTCGAACAGTTCGGCCAGCGGTGACATGACCCTCAACGTCTACTTCAACATCGGCACCAACGTCGACATGGTGCTGCCCGATCTGACCAACCGGGTCAATCTGGCGAATCCGGTGATGCCGGCGGACGTGCGCCAGAGCGGACTGACCATCAAGAAGGCTTCCTCCAATATCCTAATGATCGCCGCGATCAGTTCCGACGGCACCCAGGACCCCAATTTCGTCAGCAACTACGCCAACATCAACGTGGTGGACGAACTCAAGCGCATCCCCGGCGCCAGTCAGGTTTCGCTGTTTACCCTGTCCGACTATGCCATGCGCATCTGGCTGAAGCCGGACCGCATGGCCGAACTGGGCTTCACTGTCAGCGATATCCGTGAGGCCATTCAGGAACAGAACGCGCAATTCGCCGCCGGCAAGGTCGGCCAGCCGCCGACCGGCTACCCGGTGGAACTCACCCTGCCGGTATCCGCCAAAGGCCGGCTGAGCGAACCACAGGAATTCGAGCAGATCATCCTGCGCTCCAACCCCGATGGTTCGGCCGTGTTGCTGCGCGATGTGGCGCGGGTCGAACTGGGCGCTCGCAGCTACGACACGGAAGGTTTGCTCAATGGCAAACGCACCGACATTATCATGGTGTACCAGCAACCCGGCTCCAATGCCCTGGATGTCGCCAACCAGATCATCGCCAGGATGGATGAGTTGGCCAAGAATTTCCCCTCCGGCATCAGCTATTCCATTCCCTACAACACCACCAAGTTCGTTGAAGTCTCTATCGAGGCGGTGGTGCATACCTTCTTTGAAGCCGTCGTCCTGGTCATTCTGGTGGTATACCTGTTCCTGCAAAACTGGCGGGCCACGCTGATCCCCTTGCTGGCGGTGCCGGTATCCATCGTCGGCACCTTCGCCGGCATGTATCTGCTGGGCTTCTCGATCAACACCCTGACCCTGTTTGGCATGATCCTGGCCATCGGCATCGTGGTGGACGACGCCATCGTGGTGATCGAAAACGTCGAACGCAACATGCACGAGTTCGGCCTGGACCCCAAGGAAGCGGCGCGGCGGGCGATGGACGAGGTGACCGGCCCGGTGATCGCCATCGTGCTGGTGCTGTGCGCGGTGTTCATTCCCACCGCCTTCCTGAGCGGCATCACCGGCCAGTTGTACAAGCAGTTCGCCATCACCATCGCCATTTCGGTGATCATCTCCGGGGTGGTGGCGCTGACGCTCAGTCCGGCGCTGGCGGCGATCCTGCTCAAGCCGGCACACGGCCAGAAAAATATCTTTTTTCGGGGTTTTGAAGCGGGCTTCAATTGGATGACCAATGGCTATGTCTCAGGCTCGTCCTTCCTGATCCGGCGGGTGCTGATCGGTCTCGTGCTGTTCGGCGGCCTGTTATTCATCACCTTCGGGCTGTTCAAGAGCATACCCGGCGGCTTCGTGCCGGACGAGGATCAGGGCTATCTGCTGGGGGTGGCCATTATGCCCGACGGCGCCAGCCTGGACCGCACGCGGGCCGTGGTCGATCAGGCCAACCAGATCTTCGGCAAGAACCCGGCGATCCAGAACGTGGTCAGCCTGAATGGCTACAGTCTGCTGGACAGCCAGAACAAACCCAACTTCGCCACCTTCTTCCTGCCGCTCAAGGATTGGAAGGAACGGACCGCGCCGGAACTCCATGCCTTCGAGGTCCAAAAGACCCTGCAACGCGAGGTCTTCCAGCAGATCAAGGAAGCGAAGGTGGTGCTGTTCA
This sequence comes from uncultured Gammaproteobacteria bacterium, assembly GCA_963719395.1. Taxonomy (GTDB): domain Bacteria; phylum Pseudomonadota; class Gammaproteobacteria; order Competibacterales; family Competibacteraceae; genus Contendibacter. Next base: position 7,015 of record CAVRCC010000021.1, read on the forward strand.
ACCCGCCGCCGATTCCCGGCATGAGCAGCACCGGCGGCTTCGAGTTCTGGGTGCAGGATCGCGGCGGCGCGGGACCCAAGGCCCTGCAGGAGGCGGTGCAGAAATTTATCGCCAAAGCCAAGGAAAAACCCGAGTTGGGTCCGCTGGCCAGTACCTTCAACGCCAATTCCCAGCAGTTGTTCGTGGATCTCGACCGGGAACGCGCGCGGGCGCTGAACGTGCCGATCAACACCGTGTTCGATCTGATGCAAGGACTGTTCGGGTCGATTTACGTCAACGACTTTAACAAGCTCGGTCGAACCTTCCGGGTGATGTTGCAAGCGGACACCAACTATCGCACCCGCCCCGAGGACATCAACCAGGTATTCGTGCGCTCGACCACCGGCCAGATGGTGCCGCTGAGCGCGCTGGTCAAGGTGCAATACATCACCGGCCCGGATAACGTGGCCCGCTTCAACGTGTTCCCCGCCGCTCGCGTCAACGGCAACGCCGCGCCCGGCTACAGTTCCGGGCAGGCGCTGGCGGCGATGGAGGCGCTGGCCAGGGAAGCCTTGCCGGAAGGCATGAGCTACGCCTGGGCCGGGCAAGCTTTTCAGGAGAAGCAGGTCGGCGCGGCCTCGGCCATGGCCTTCGTGTTCGGCATCATCATGGTGTTCCTGATCCTGGCGGCGCAGTACGAGAAGTGGACGCTGCCCATCGCGGTGATCACCGCCGTGCCGTTCGCGGTGGCCGGGGCCTTGCTGGCGGTGTTGCTGCGCGGTCTGGTCAACGATGTGTATTTCCAGATCGGCCTGGTGACGCTGATCGCCCTGGCGGCCAAGAATGCGATTCTCATCGTCGAGTTCGCGGTGATGAAGCGCGAGGAAGGAATGTCGGCCATCGACGCGGCGCTGGAAGCGGCGCGGCTGCGCTTCCGGCCCATCGTCATGACCTCGCTGGCCTTCATTCTCGGTTGCGTGCCGCTGGCGATCAGCACCGGCGCGGGCGCGTTCAGCCGGCATTCCATCGGCACCGGGGTCATCGGCGGCATGTTGGGCGCGACCTGCATCGCTATCTTCTTCGTCCCGCTGTTCTATCGGCTGTTCAGCGGCGGCAAGGCTGCAACAGCCGAGCCAGTCACTCCGGTTCCGGCCAAGGAGGAAGGCAGCCATGCTTAAGCGATTGAACGCGAGAAATCCCCCCCACCCCCCTCTTTCAAAGGGGGGAGCGCGCCGCGCTCTCTGGGAGAGGATTTAGCTGCGCCGGCATCTCTGCCGCGCTGCTGGCTGCCCTGACCCTCGCCGGCTGCTCGGTCGGCCCGACCTACCAGCGCCCGGAAGTACCGATTCCGGCGCAATGGCAAGTGGACATCCAGACCGCCAACGACCTGGCCAACACCACCTGGTGGAATCAATTCCAGGACCCCGTGCTGGACAATCTCATCCAGATTGCGCTGCAAGAGAACAAGGACGTGCAGATCGCCGCGGCGCGGGTGGAAGAGTTCATGGGCCGCTACGGCGTGACCCGCTCCGCGCAGTTCCCGCAGGTCGGCGCCAACGCCGACGCGGCGCGCACCCGCGTCGGCGAGAGCGAGGACGACGTCTCGCTGATCGAGAACCCAGTCAACACCTTCCAGGTGGATTTGGGGGTGTCGTTCGAACTGGACCTGTGGGGCAAGCTGCGCAGCGCCACCGAGGCGGCCCGCGCCCAACTGCTGGCCACCGAGGAAGCCCGGCGCACGGTGATCCTGACTCTGGTCAGCCAGTTGGCCAACAGCTACGTGCAGTTGCTCGACTTCGACCAGCAGTTGTCCATTACCCAAGCGACGCTGCAAACCCGCAGCGAATCGGTGCGGATCAACCGCCTGCGCTTCAAGGCGGGGCTGATCTCGGAGCTGGACTATCAGCAGGCTTTGGCGGAGTACCGGAACGCGGCGGTGCAGGTGCCGCGTTCTGGAGCGGTTCATCGGTCAGCAGGAAAATGCGATTAGCCTGCTGCTGGGGCGCAACCCCGGCAAGATCGCCGGGGCGTTACCCTGGATCAACTGGCGCTGCCACAGGTCCCCGGCGGCTTGCCGTCCGATCTGCTGGAGCGCCGCCCGGACATCCGGCAGGCGGAACAGCAGTTGATCGCCGCCAACGCCCTGATCGGCGTGGCCAAGGCGGCGTTCTTCCCCAGCATCTCGCTCACCGGATTTTTCGGAACGGCCAGCACCGATCTCTCCGATCTGTTCAAGGGGCCGTCGCAGACTTGGCAGTTCGCCGGCCAACTGCTCCAGCCCATCTTCACCGGCGGCGCCCTGACCGGGCAGTTGCAGGTCGCGGAAGCGGTGCAGAAACAGGCCTTGCTGAATTACCAGCAGGTGATTCAGAACGCCTTCGCCGAGGTGGACGACAGCCTGATCGCGGTCAGCAAGCTGCGCGAGCAGTTGAAGGACGAGGTGGCGCAGGTCAACGCCCTGCAACGCTATCTGGATCTGGCGACGCTGCGCTACAACAACGGCTATTCCGACTACCTGACGGTGGTGGACGCCGACCGCAATCTGTATACCGCGCAATTACAGTACGTGCAGGATCAAGGTGTTCTGTTCGTGGCCCTGGTCAATCTGTACAAGGCGCTGGGCGGCGGTTGGGTGAACGAGGCGGAACAGATGAGTTCAGCGCCGGCGAAACTGGCTGCTTCACCGCCGCCGGATTCGTAGCCGTTTCGTTCGCCGAAAAAACAGGGCGCGTGAGAACGCGCCCTGTTTGTTATGGCTGAGAAATCGCGCCAAGCGACTTAGGCGGGCTTCTCCAGATTGGGAGCGGCAGCCTCGGCCTGCGGTTTGACCACATCCAGCACCGCCTGCAACTTGGCCTCGTCCTCGTGCGACAGCGAGGTTTTCAGCAGCCGACCGCCGGTGCCTTCCAGCTCGGCCAGCACCTTGTCCGGGGTGAAGTGCTTGACCAGCACGAACAGCACCGAGGAACCGGGCTTCAACTCGGAGGCCAGCTTCTTCATGAAATCGTCGTTGATGCCGATGTCGGTCAGCGCGCCGCTCAGCGCGCCGCCCGCCGCGCCCGCCGCCAGCCCCAGCAGCGGATTCATGAAGATCAGACCGATCAGCAACCCCCAGAAACTGCCGGAGGCCGCGCCGGCGGCGGTCAGGTCGTTAATCTGGTGCAGCTTGACCTTGCCCTTCTCGTCGCGGACGGCGGCCACCGCGTCCTCCAGGTCGATCAGGTATTCCTTCTGCAGCCGCAGCAGCCGCAACCGCACCTCCTGGGCCGTGTACATGTCATCGTAGGCAACCGCGACAAACGTGTTGCTCATCGTAAAATTCTCCCAAGGTGACTCAAGGTGATTGAGGGACGGGGCGTTTCGCCCCGTGATTCATCCAAATTAGTCCGGCAAAAATTTCACAGTCTCGGAACGGAAGTCGCCAGGCAATCCACCGTCAGACCGTTATTCGGATAGAGAATTCTCAAGCGGTCGGCATAAACCTCTCGGGGCAGCTCGCCATAGTAGGTTTGATAACTCATGCTCTCGAACTGCGCGCGCTGCTCCGGCGTATTCAGCGGGAGCGCCCCGTAACTCGGCCCGCAGCGCGACTCCGCCGAGGACAGCCAGCTCTGGAATGGCCGGTCGGTCGCGTAATTCAGCGCGCAAGCGCTGATCCCGAGCCCCAGCACCACGCATAACCCTGCCGATCGATGTTTCATCATGTTCCCCCCTTGTCGTTGCCGATGCCCGAATCACTCGCGTCATAAAATCGGATCGAACAGCCGCGCTGCCCGCACCGCCCATCGGAACGGCCAACTTCGGTCTCGCAAATCAGCAGCGGAGGTTCGCCGGGACTGCTGGAAATCTCGCTCCAGCATCGCGGCCACCTGGCCAGCGAACGTCCGGTCCACCACCACCGCCATGACTTCGAAATTGAGCCGCAGCGAGCGGTTGTCCAGATTGGCGGTGCCGACTGCCGCGACCTCATCGTCCACCAACACCACCTTCTGGTGTAGAAAGCCGTTCTGGTAGCGATAAAGCTGGATGCCGGTCCGATCCGCTGCGTCCAGAAATGAAAACGAAGCGAGATAGACCAGTTTATGATCCGGCTTGGCCGGAAGCAGGATGCGGACATCAACCCCGCGCAAGGCCGCCAGTTGTAGCGCCTCGAACACCGGCAGGTCGGGCACGAAATAGGGGCTGGCGATCCACAACCGCCGCCGGGCGCCGACGATGGCCTGATGGAAAAACATCGAGCAGGTTTCCAGCGCATCGGCCGGGCCGGTGGGAAAAATCAGCGCTGTCTGGTCGCCGGCCACCGTCGGCCGCCATTCCAGGTCGGGCACCTGCCGGGTGGCCCAGTACCAGTCCGCGAGGAACACCCGTTGCAGCGCTTGCACCACCGGTCCCCTGACTCGCAGATGCGTGTCGCGCCAGTAGCCGAGCGGGCCGCGACCCAGGTATTCGTCACCCACGTTCAGGCCGCCGACGAAAGCCACTCGACCATCCACCACCACGATCTTGCGATGATTGCGGAAATTGAGCTGGAAGCGGTTGCGTCGGCCGCGCCGGGTGTGGAATGCCGACACGGCGATACCAGCCGCGCGCAAGGTTTCCGCATAGGATTTCGGCAGCGCATGGCTGCCGATCTCATCGTACAGCACCCGGACCGATAGGCCGGCAGCCGCCTTGCGCCGCAGCCGGGCGTGCAGTTCGCGGCCCAGGTCGTCGTCCTTGATGATGAAAAACTGAATCAGGATGTAATGCTCGGCCGCTTCAAGCGCGGCGAAAATGGCGCCAAACGTGGCCTCGCCATCGACCAGCAGTTCCAGAGCATTGCCCTGGGTATAGGGGACGCGGCTCAATTGGGCGAGGACCTGGAGATCGCCGGCCCGTTCGGGCGGCAAATCGACCTGGTGGCTGCGCAGTCGCTCCAGGATCATGGCGATTCCGCCGCGATCAGCGTGTTCCAGCGTGCCGCGCTGCAAGGCCTCGACGTAGCCGTGGAAGCGGTTGCGGCCCAAAATCCAGTACAGTGGCAGGGCGACGTAGGGAAATGTCAGCAGCGAAATCGCCCAGGCGATGGCGCCCTGCGGGGTTCTGACGCTAGCCACGGCATGGATCGCCGACAACACCCCCAAGGTGTGAATCAGCGCCACCACGGCCGATATCAACATGACGAGATCTGGCTTCGGCATCAATGCGGTATCCTGGCGGGCAGGTGAAGAGAGATTGATTCTTGAGGCTTCGGATTATGCACAACCTTAGACGATGGCTGGCAAGTTTGTTATTGGGGTGGATGCTGATGACCGGCTGGGCGGCCGCGCAAACGGTCCCCGCGGAACAACCAACGCCCAGCGCGATGCCGACCGCATCGTTTCCGCACCGCCTGCTGGGCGAGATCCAGCATGAAATCGCGGCCGTCGAACCGTGGTTGGACCGCTATGGTTACGGCGCGGTGTTTGCGGCGGTGGGGGTGGAAGGATTCGGTATCCCGGCACCCGGTCAAACCTTGCTGATCGCCGGCGCGGTGACCGCCGCCACCCAAACCCAATTCCATATCGGCCTGCTGCTGCTGACCGCCTTCCTGGCGGCGATTCTGGGCAGCAGCCTGGGCTATCTCATCGGTCGCCGGGGCGGACGGGCGCTGCTGCACCGTTTCCGGGTGGACGAACGTCACTTGCAGCGGGTCGAACAGGGTTTCGGCCGTTATGGCGGGGGACTGATCGTCATCGGCCGGTTCTTTGACGGGCTACGCCAACTGAACGGCATCGCCGCCGGCATCCTGGAAATGCCCTGGTGGACCTTTACGGCGTATAACGCCCTGGGCGCGGCGCTGTGGGTCGGCTGCTGGGGTCTGGGTATCTATTATCTGGACGAACACTGGCGCGCGATTCTCGGTTTCATCCGGCAACTCAACCCGTGGGTGGCGGCAGTCACGCTGGCGGGGATGGCCTTGTTGCTCGCCTATGGCGGGTATCGCTGGCGGCGCCAAAATCGGGCCGGGTCCTAAGCACTGTCTGCCTCGATCCGCGCCAACCCCGGGATTGATAATGATTTTATCCCTGCCTCGTCCCTGCCGCCGCCGTGTCCTCCCCGCATCCCAATATTCCACGTGGAATATTTCGCCGCCGCGCAATTTCCTGAATACTGATGTTCGCCCGGCGCCGGGTTCTCGTTTCCCATTCTTCACCCTGGAGGTCGTCTCATGCCACTGCTCGCCCTGCAAACTTCGGCACGCCTGTCCAACCAGCAGCGCTACAACCTGCTTGGGCCACTCTCGAAAATCGTCGCCGAGTGCATCGGCAAACCGGAGCGCTACGTCATGATCACCGTCAGCGAAACGGCCATGCTGATGGCCGGCGCCGAAGGCCCCGCCGCCTACGCCGACATCCGCAGCATCGGCGGCCTGAGCCGCGAGGTGAACCGCAAGCTGTCCGAGCGCGTTTGCGGTTTGCTCCAGGAACAACTCGGCATTCCGCCCGATCGGGTCTATCTTGGCTTTACCAACGTCAGCGCCGAAAACTGGGGCTGGAACGAAGGGACGTTCGGCTGATTGCCGCCGATTCACGGCACGGGAGATTCCGATCATGGGACAACCGCTCCGCGATTCCACAACAGCCTTTTACCTACGCCGACTACTGCGGCTGGCCCGACGACGAGCGCGCCGGCGTGCGTGAGGTCTGGCTGGTTTATCCCACCGATCACGTCGTCATCGTCTACACTTTGAACGCCGACGACTGTTACGGCAAATCCGTCATTCACGAAACGCGGGAAACCCTGGCGCCCGGCCTGTTCCCCGACTTGCTGATCGAGTGGGAACTGGTGTTTTCGGATGCAACCGCCCAGCCGTCTTCTCCCCCAACCAAGGACCTTTCATGAAAGCAAACATCATCATGAACCCGAATCCGATGACGCTGCGGCCCACCGATACGGTGGCGACCGCGGCCGACCGGATTCTCAAGCATCATCTGCGGCATTTGCCGGTCGTGGACGAACAGGGTCGCTATCTGGGCACGTTCAGCGTCTACTCGCTGCTGAAATTGACCCTGCCCAAGGCGGTGCTGGACAAACATGGGCTGGACAACGTGTCCTTCGTCACCGAAAGCGTCGAGGATCTGGCCCGGCGCCTGGGCGGACGCCGCGACGAGCCGGTCAAGAACTGGCTGAACATCCACGAGGTCGCCCATCCCGATACCCACGCCATGGAAATCATGCTGCTGATGCTGCACGGACGCACCACCAGCGTGCCGGTGGTGAACAAGACCAACAACCGGTTGGAGGGCATCATTTCGTTCTGGGATGTACTGGAAAAACTGATGGGGGAGAACCCCTGACATGCACGGTTCCAGCGAAGCCGCCTCGGCGGTCCTGTTCGGCCTGAACCCGATGTGGGTGGCCGCCATCCTGTTCGCGCTCACCTACGTGGTGGTGATGACCGAGAAGATCAACCGCGCCATCGTCTCGCTGCTGGCGGCGGGACTGATGATCGTGCTCGGCATCCTCAACCAGGAAGCCGCCATTCGCGGCATCGACTTCAACACCATCGGCCTGCTGATCGGCATGATGTTGATCGTCGCCATCACCCGCCAATCCGGCATCTTCCAATACCTGGCGATCTGGTCGACCAAGAAGGTCAACGCCAACCCCTGGGGCATCCTGGTGATGATCTCGCTGGTCACCGCCACCACTTCGGCATTTCTGGACAATGTGACCACCGTCCTGCTGGTGGTGCCGGTCACCCTGCTGATCACCGAAGAACTCAAGGTCAAGCCGTATCCCTACCTGTTCGCGATGATCTTCGCGTCCAACATCGGCGGCACCGCCACCCTGATCGGCGACCCGCCCAACATCATGATCGGTTCGGCCACCGGCCTGACCTTCAACGATTTTGCCTACAATCTATCTCCAGTTATTTTCGTGATCATGGCCGCCACGCTGGTACCGATCTATTTCATCTGGGGCCGGCATCTCAAGAGCCACGCCGGAGGATCGCCAGCGGGTGATGCAGTTCAACGAACACGAAGCGATCACCGACTCGCGATTACTCAAGCAATGCCTGCTGGTGATCGGCCTGGTGGTGGCGGGTTTTGTCCTTGCGCGTTTCCTGGGCCTGGAAGCCGCCACGGTCGCCATGACCGGCGCCGCGCTGCTGCTGCTGCTGGCCAACTGGGGCCGGGACGCCGAAGAGCAGAGCAAGCACGTTCTGGAAGCGTTCACCGAGGTGGAATGGATCACCATCTTCTTCTTCGTCGGCCTGTTCATCGTGGTGCATGGCGTCGATGGCACCGGTCTGCTCAAGCTGTTGGCCGATAAAATGCTGGCCCTGACCGGCGGCGACATGACCGCCACCGCGATGGTCATCCTGTGGTCTTCGGCCATTCTGTCGGCGGTTATCGACAACATTCCCTTCGTCGCCACCATGATTCCGCTGATCAAGGCCATGGCCCCGACCTTCGGCGGGCCGGAAGGCTTGATGCCGCTGTGGTGGTCACTGTCGCTGGGCGCGTGCCTGGGCGGCAACGGCACCCTGATCGGCGCCAGCGCCAACCTGGTGGTCGCCGGCTTCGCCGAGCGGGCCGGCCAGCCGATCCGTTTCGTTCAGTACACCTTGATGGCCTTCCCGATCATGCTGATGTCTATTGCGATCAGCATGGTCTATCTGTACTGGCGGTATTTGTAACGGTGAATCGCCTCCCTCGCTCACGGGGGAGGAAACACAACAAAACCCCTCACCCCCAACCCCTCTCCCACGGGGAGAGGGGAGTCTTGTACAATTTCTAGGGCGCTTCGGCCGGAGTCGGGGCGACCTCGGGTTCCGCGCCCCGGCGGACGCGCACCTGCCCGATGCGATGCCCGTCCATGGCCGCGACTTCGAACTGATAACCGGCCAGCGCGAACCGTTCGCCGCCGCTGGGAATTTCGCCCAACTGGTTGAGCACCAGCCCGGCCAGAGTGTGGTAGCCTTCCCCTCGCGGGAGATCCTCGTACTGGATCGCATCCCGCACCTCTTCCAGCGGCAAGCTGCCGTCCAGCAGCCAGACGCCTTCGCTTTCCTGGATCACCTCGGGGGCTTCGGCATCGGCGGTATCGGCCAGTTCGCCAGCGATGGACGCCAGAATATCGGCGGCGGTGACGATGCCTTCCACCCCGCCGTAGTCGTCTACCACCACCGCCATCGGAATGGGATGCTGGCGCAACTGTTCCAGCACCTGCAGGGCATTCATGCCCTCATGGACCACCAGCGGCTCGCGCAGCGCCGCGCGCAAATCCAGGGTTCCGCCGTCGAGCGCCTGCACCAGCAAAGCTTGCGCCCCTCGACCACCCCCTCGATTTCGTCCAGGTCGCCCCGACACACCAGATAGCGGCTGTACGGATGTTGCCGCAGGGTTTCACGCACCGCTTCCGGGGTTGCCTCCGAATCCAGCCAGACGATGTCGGGGCGTGGGGTCATCAACACCGGAATGAGCCGATCGCCCAGATTCATCACGCTCCGGATCATGGCGCGCTCGGTGGAGTCGAATATGAAGGATTCGCTCCCGCCACCGGCCAGCGCCGCCACATCCTCGCCCACTTCGGCCGGTTCCGCCCGGCCGCCCAGCAGCCGCAGCACCGCCTCCGCCGTGCGTTCCCGCAGCGGGCGCTTGCCGACCAGAAAACGGCGACGATTGAACTGCGCCCACTGGTTAAACGCCTCGATCAGCACCGAGAAGCCGATAGCGGCGTACAGGTAGCCCTTGGGAATCTGGAAACCCAAGCCCTCAGCGACCAGGCTGAAGCCGATCATCAGCAGAAAGCCCAGACAGAGAATGATCACGGTGCGGTGGGCGTCGACGAAGCGGGTCAGCGGCTTGCTGGCGATGATCATCAGCGCGATGGCGATGGTGACCGCCACCATCATCACCGGCAGGTGTTCGACCATGCCGACGGCGGTAATCACCGCGTCGAGGGAGAACACCGCGTCCAGCACCACGATCTGCGCCACCACCGGCCAGAATCCGGCGTACAGCTTCGATCCGCCGTGGTCCTCGTCGCCGCCCTCCAGCCGTTCGTGCAACTCCATGGTGCCCTTGAACAGCAGGAACAGGCCGCCGACGAACAAAATCAGATCGCGGCCGGAGAAGGCATGGTCGAAGACGGCGAACAGCGGCGCGGTTAGGGTGACCAGCCAGGAGATGCTAGCCAGCAGCGCCAGGCGCATGACCAGCGCCAGGATCAGGCCGATCACCCGCGCCCGGTCGCGCTCGGCGGGCGGGAGCTTGTCGGCGAGAATGGCGATGAAGATCAGATTGTCGATGCCAAGGACGATCTCCAGCACGACCAGAGTCGCCAAGCCGAGCCAGACCGTGGGATCAGCGATCCATTCCATAACGGGGATTATGCTGGCGGTTCAGCGGCGTGAATCGCGCGGGGGTGACAAGGAGGGTGAAAGTTCGCGGCGGCGCAAGGCGACGACACGACGGAGGTTCGGGGTCTGGGGACATTGCTCGCCTGGGGTCTGTGGAACATGATCCCATTTTAGGCGATTTTTTGAAAAGGTTATACCGAGCCGGGCTTGATCTCTCCCCTTTGAAAAAGGGGGGTTGGGGGAATTTCTACCGGTGGCGTCAACCCACAAAGCTTCAAATCCTCCCTCACCCCCTTTGCTAAAAGGGAGGAACGGCTACGCTCCATTTCGCGGCCAAGCAGGTCAATCTGTTACAGAAATCACCTTAAGCAGAGATAAATGACGCTGCCAAGCCGGTCCACGACCAGCGGCGAATGCGATTGACGATGACTCAACAGGATCAGAACTCCTGTCAATTGATTTTGAGCCAGTCGCTGCTTATGATGCGTCGCATCATCATCCGTTCCGGCGATGGACGGCGGAACATACCGGGATTCCAATAACGACAAACCGGGAGGACAGCACGATGTCCGCGCATGAAAGCAAAAGCCGCCCGTCGGCGCTGATCGTCGGCGCCATCGGGGTCGTCTTTGGCGATATCGGCACCAGCCCCCTCTACGCGCTCAAGGAAACCTTCGCCGGGCATCACCCCATCGCGGTGGAGCCGGCCAGCATCCTCGGCGTGTTATCCCTGATCTTCTGGACCATCATGGCGCTGGTCACGCTCAAGTACGTGGCCATCATCATGCGCGCCGACAACCGCGGCGAAGGCGGCAGTTTGGCCCTGCTGGCCCGCGTGACCGAATTGACCAAGAATTCGCACGCCACCTGGTTTGTGACCATGCTCGGCATCTTCGCCGCCGCCTTGTTCTACGGCGACAGCATGATCACGCCGGCCATCTCGGTGCTCAGCGCGGTCGAGGGGTTGAATGTGGTCGCGCCGGGACTCAAGGAGTACATCCTGCCGATCACCGCGATCGTCCTGACCGGTCTGTTCTGGATTCAGAAACACGGCACCGGCGTCGTTGGCCGCTTCTTCGGCCCGGTCATGTGCGCCTGGTTCGGCGTGCTCGGGGTATTGGGCGCAATCAGCATCCTGGGAAGCGCCGGCCGTGCTGGCCGCGCTCAACCCGTTATATGCATTCGAGTTTCTGATCCACGATCCCTGGCACAGCTTCCTCGCGCTCGGGGCGATTGTCCTGGCGGTGACCGGTGGCGAGGCGCTGTACACCGACATGGGTCATTTCGGCAAATTCCCGATCCGCGTCGGCTGGTTCGGCTTCGTACTGCCGGCGCTGGTCCTGAACTACTATGGCCAGGGCGCCCTGCTGCTCAAGGATCCCGACTGCGATCCAGAATCCCTTCTACCTGCTGGCGCCCGGCTGGGCATTGATCCCGATGGTGGCGCTGGCCACGGCGGCGACGGTCATCGCCTCGCAGGCGGTGATTTCGGGCGCCTTCTCGGTGGCGCGGCAGGCCGTCCAACTCGGCTACCTGCCGCGGATGCGAATCATCCACACTTCGCACATGGAGGCCGGCCAAATCTACGTGCCGTTCACTAACTGGACACTCTATTTCGCGGTTATGGCGCTGGTGTTCGGCTTTCAGTCCTCCAGCAATCTGGCGGCGGCCTACGGCATCGCGGTGACCGGCACGATGATGATCGACACGATCCTGGTGTCGTTTGTCGTGTTCCTCGCCTGGCGCTGGAATCCTTGGCTGGCCGCGCCCCTGCTCGGCGCGTTGCTGCTGATCGATCTCGCCTTCTTCTCCGCCAACGCCATCAAGCTCTTCCAAGGGGGCTGGTTCCCCATCGTCATCGCGCTGGCATCCTTCACCACGCTGACCACCTGGCGGCGAGGCCGGCATCTTTTGTTCCAGGAGATGGGCAACCTGACCATGCCCCTCGACCAGTTTATCCGTTCCATCGAAAAGGCGGCACTGAAGCGGGTCAGCAGCACCGCCGTCTATCTGACCAGCCGGCCCGAGGGCGCGCCCTCGGCGCTGCTGCACAACATCAAGCATAACGAGGTGCTGCACGCCCGCAACATCCTCGCCACCATCCAAACCGCTGAAATACCGTATGTCGCGGACGCGGACCGGATCGAGGTCATCGATCTCGGCCACACCTTCTATCGGGTGTTCGTGCGCTATGGCTTTATGGATCAGCCGGACCTCCCCGAGGCGCTGGAGGGGTGCGGTCAAAAGGGTCTCGAAATCGATCTCAACACAACCTCGTTCTTCGTCAGCCGGGAAGTGGTGGTGCCGAAGATGTCGCCGCCGATGATGTTGTGGCGTGAGCTTTACTTTATCTGGATGCTGCGCAACGCCCAGAGCGCCACCGATTTCTTCCGCATTCCCGCCAACCGCGTGGTCGAACTGGGTACGCTGGTCGAGATTTAATTTCTTGGCACAGATTGGGAGCGACGAGACATGCTCCAACGGATCTCGCGTTCGACGCGGCGCTTGATCGCGCTGCTCGTCACCCTGCCGGCGGCGGTCCTCATTCTCGGGCTGCTGTACATGATCGGTATGATCTACCTGGAGGGCAACCCCCGGGGGTTCTGGGCCAGCCTTGAATGGGCCTCCGAGACGCTGACCACCACCGGCTATGGCGCCGACGCCCGCTGGAACCATCCACTGATGACGCTGTTCGTCATGCTGACGCAGTTCATGGGGATGTTTCTGGTCTTCCTAATCTTCCCGGTCTACGTACTGCCCTATTTCGAGGAACGGTTTGAGTCACGGTTGCCGCGCGCATTGCCGCCGATGACGGGACAGGTGCTGTTCTACGGCTATGGCCCCGCAATTGACTCGCTGCTGGAGGAATTCCAGCAGGTCAGGTCCGCGTTCGTCATCTTTGAAGAGGACGTGGCGCTGGCCCGCAACCTGCGCGATCGCGGCTACCCCGTGGTGTTTGGCAAGCTCGACGAAGACCCGAACGTGCTGGCCGGCGTCAAACAGGCGCGGGCCATCGTCGCCAACGCCGACGATCACGCCAATGCGATCTGCATCCTGATCGCCCGCGAGCAGGGATTTACGGGGCCGATTTACGCGCTGGCGGACGAACCGCTGTACCGTGCGCCCATGCTCCAGGTGGGCGCGTCCGCCGTCTACACCCCGACCCACGTACTCGGCGCGGCGCTGGCGGCCCGCGCCAGCGCCCGTATCAGCCCCCCGGCGGAGGGCTTGCATCTGCTCAGCGCGCAAGTTGGCTTGGCCGAATTCCGGGTCCGGAAGGACAGTCCGCTGGCCGGACAGCGGCTCGGCGACCTGCACCTGCGCGAGCGCCACGGCGTGACCGTGATCGGCCAGTGGCGCGGCGGGAACTTCACCGCGCCCAAGGGACCGGACACGCGCATCGAAGCCGGCGCGATCCTGGTCGTGGTCGGCGCCCACGCCAATCTGGCCCAGGTCGAGCACTTGGCCGCGCCCATCCGCCGCACCGGTCCCATCGTGGTGGCCGGCTACGGCACCGTCGGCGGCAAGGTGGTGCAAATGTTGCGCGATGCCCACGAACTCACCATCGCCATCGACCAACAGCTCGCGCCCGGGGTGGACATCGTCGGCAACGTGCTGGAACACGCGACGCTGGCCCGGGCCAACGTGCGGGCGGCGAGCGCGGTGGTGCTGGCCTTGAGCAACGACAGCGAAGGCGTGTTCGCCACGGCGGTGGTCCGTGATTACGCGCCGGAAGTCCCGCTCATCGTCCGGGTCAACCGGGCGCCGAACGTGGCGCGGCTGTATCAGTCGGGCGCGGACTTCGCCCTGTCGGTGGGCCAAGTGGCGGGGCAAATTCTCGCCTACCACCTGCTCGGCGACTACGCGGTCGCCGTCGAGCAGCGGCTGAAGTTCGTGCGGGTGACCGCCGGCGCGCTGGCGGGCCAGCATCCCTGGCGGGCTCAGGTGCGCGAGCGCACCGGCGCGGCGGTAGTCGCGGTGGAGCGGGACCGGGACGTGTTCGTCAAATTCGACGACGCTTTCGAGGTGTGCCCGGATGACACCTTATTTATTTGTGGAACGACCGGCAGCCTGGATCAATACCTGCGCGAGTTTCAGGCGGCGCCCGCCAGTAGTCCCCGGGCCTGAGAATTTTGGCGGCGCGAACGAACGGCTCGCAGGTGGAAATCCCCTCTTAATCTCCCTTTTCCAAGAGGGAACTGAATATCCAGATACTTTTGGGTATTCTCGTTCCTGGAAATCGCCTTGGAACTCGGCCTGCCCAACGAACCGCACCTCAACCACCGGCAACTCGCACGGAATGGCCCCGTTGCGAACGCGAGGATGACGCCATGACTCCACTGCTCAAACTACCCATCGGTATCCAGGCTTTCGAGACGATGCGGGAACAGGGTTACGTCTACGTGGACAAGACCCGGTGGATTCACCGCCTGGCGACCGAGGGCATGTTCTATTTCATGTCCCGCCCCCGCCGCTTCGGCAAGTCGTTGCTGGTTTCGACGCTGAAATGCCTGTTCGAGGGGCGCAAGGAACTGTTCGCCGGGCTGTGGCTGGCGGAGCAAGCCGTTTGGCCCTGGCGGGCGCATCCGGTGATCGTGGTGGATTTCAACGGGATTCCCGCCAGCGATCCCGAGGAATTGAAATCCAGTCTCGGCCGCTACTTGCGGGTTATCGCCACCCGGGCCGGGTTAACGCTGGACGGTGATATTCCGGCGGTGCAGTTTCGCGAACTGATTCTGGCTCTCTATCAGCAGACCCAAACCCCGGTCGTGGTGTTGATCGACGAATACGACAAGCCGTTGATCGAGCACCTGGGCCGGGGTGAGGATGGTCTGGCCATCGCCAAGGCCAACCGCAACATCTTGCGCGGCTTCTTCGGGGTGTTGAAAGACGGCGAGGTCTCTCCCCGACTGCGCTTCGTGCTGTTGACCGGGGTCTCCCGCTTCAGCAAGGTGTCGGTGTTTTCCGAACTGAACAACCTGCAAGACTTGAGCATGAACGGCCAGTACGCCGATCTGCTCGGCTATACCCAGGCGGAATTGGAGCAACATTTCGCCGGCCATCTGGAACGATTCTCCGCCGCGCGCGGTTGCTCGCCCGAGACGGTCAGGGCCAAGCTGGCGCTGCGTTACAACGGCTATCGCTTTTCCCGGCAGGAAGTTTCCGTCTACAACCCGTTCTCGATTCTGAACGCGCTCGGCGAACAGGAATTCGGCGATTATTGGTTTACCTCGGGCACGCCCACCTTCCTGATCAATTTGCTCAAACAGGAGCATTACGAACTGCCGGCGCTGGAAAATCTGGAAGTCAGCCCCAGCGCGTTCACTACCTTCGACTTGGAGCAATTGCGTTTGGAAGCATTGCTGTTCCAAACCGGCTATCTGACCATCAAGGATGTCCAGAACGACCTTTATGTGCTGGGTTATCCCAATCAGGAGGTGAAGACCGCGTTTGCCGAATCGCTGCTGTTCACCGCTGCCGAACCGACGGATGGACGAATGAGCGGCCAGACGCGGCGGCTGGGAATCTATCTGCGGCAGGGAAAGCTGGAGGCGTTTTTCGAGACGTTGAGCGCCATCTTCGCGGCCATTCCCTACACCCTCAACGCCCGCCGCGACGAAGCGTATTTCCACACCATCTTCTATCTGTTGCTGACCGCCACCGGGGTGGAAGCGACCAGCGAAGTGTTGACCAGCCGGGGCCGGATCGACTTGGCGGTGGAGTTCGCCGACCGGGTCTACGTCGTCGAGTTCAAATGCGGGCAAAGCGCCGAGGCGGCGTTGCGACAAATCCGGGAACGAGGCTATGCGGGCCGTTACGCCGGCAGCGGTAAGGGCGTCACCCTGATCGGCATCAATTTCGACCCGGAGCAGCGCAATCTGGCGGAATGGCGGGTAGAAAACGCGACTTGATTCGACATCGCCGTGGACACCACCCTCATTCCCTCCCCCGCCACCCTCGACGCTTTCTTGACCCGCTGGCGCGACGCCGACGGTTCGGAGCGCGCCAACTACCAACTGTTCGTCGGCGGACTGTGCGCGCTGCTGGACCTGCCTGCGCCCGACCCAGCCACCGGTCAGCCGGAATTGGACGGTTACGTGTTCGAGCGGCGGGTGATCTTCCGGCACGGCGACGGTTCGGAATCGGCAGGCTTCATCGACCTGTACCGGCGCGGCGCCTTCGTGCTGGAGGCGAAGAAGCTGAAGCCCGGCGTGGCGACCCAGGGTTTTGATGCCGCGCTGCTGCGGGCGCGAGGGCAGGCCGAATCCTACGCCCGCGCCTTGCCGGCCAGCGAGGGCCGCCCGCCGTTTGTGGTGGTGGTCGATGTGAGGCGGGTGATCGAACTCTACGCCGATTTCACTTGCAGCGGCGCGACCTACACGCCGTTTCCCGATCCCCGGAGTCACCGGATTCGGCTGGAGGATTTGCGCGATCCGACGGTGCGGGAGCGCTTGCGGGCGGTGTGGCTGGACCCGCTGAGTCTGGACCCGACCCGGCGCGCGGCGCGGGTGACCTTCGAGATCGCCCAACATCTCGCCCGGCTGGCGCGGACCCTGGAGGAAGCCGGCCACGATCCGGCTGCGGTGGCGGGTTTCCTGACCCGCTGCCTGTTCACCTGCTTTGCCGAAGACGTGGGCCTGTTGCCGGTGCGGGCCTTTTCCGACCTGCTGGATAGCTTGATCCAGGCCCCGGAGCAGTTCGCGCCGATGGTCGGGGAACTGTGGCGGGCGATGGACCACGGCCAGTTCTCGGTGGCGATCCGGGCGGCGCTGCCGCGCTTCAACGGCAAGCTGTTCAAGCAACCGGAGGCGCTGGCGCTGGATCGGACGCAAATCGAATTGCTGCGCGAGGCGGCCCGCGCCGACTGGCGAGAAGTGGAACCGGCGATTTTTGGCACCTTGCTGGAGCGCGCCTTGAGTCCCACCGAGCGCAGCCGGCTGGGGGCGCATTACACGCCGCGCGCCTACGTGGAGCGGCTGGTGCTGCCGGCGGTGATCGAGCCACTGCGAGCGGATTGGGACGACGCGCGCACCGCCGCGCTGCTGCTCGCCGCCGAGGGTAAATCGAACGCCGCGTGCGCCGAAGTGCGGGGCTTTCACCGGCGGCTGTGTGCGGTGCGGGTGCTGGACCCGGCCTGCGGTTCGGGCAATTTCCTCTACGTCACTCTGGAGCATCTCAAGCGGCTGGAGGGCGAGGTGCTGAACCAGTTGGAGGAACTGGGCGACAGCCAGGGCTTGCTGGAACTGGCCGGGGTCGCGGTGGACCCGCACCAATTGCTGGGGCTGGAAGTGAATCCGCGCGCCGCCGCCATCGCCGAACTGGTGTTGTGGATCGGCTATTTGCAATGGCACTTCCGCACGCGCGGCCAGGTGTTGCCGCCGCAGCCGGTGTTGCGGGATTTCGGCAACATCGAATGCCGCGATGCGGTGTTGGCTCACGACGGCGCGGAACCAGTGCGCGACGACAGTGGCCAGCCGCTGACTCGCTGGGACGGGCGGACGTATCGCATTCATCCCACCACCGGCGAATCGGTGCCCGACGAGACCGCCCGCGCGCCGGTGGAGCGGTACATGAATCCCCGGCCGGCGAGTTGGCCGGCGGCGGATTTCGTGGTCGGCAACCCGCCGTTCATCGGCGCAGGCTGGATGCGCACCGCGCTGGGCGACGGCTACGCGCAAGCGGTGCGGGCGGCGTGGCCGGAGGTGCCGGAATCGGCGGATTTCGTGATGTACTGGTGGCATCAGGCGGCGACATTGGTCCGGCGCGGCGAGCTGCGGCGGTTCGGCTTCATCACCACCAACAGCCTGCGGCAGACCTTCAACCGGCGGGTGGTGGCGGGGCATGTGGGCGGGCAGGCAGATCCCGCCGCCACCTGCCAGCAGGATCAAACCACCCCGTCCCTTCGGGACACCCCTCCTTATCCAAGGAGGGGAAAACGTCAGATTTTGAATTCCCCTCCTTTGCAAGGAGGGGTGGCGCGCAGCGCCGGGGTGGTTAGCTTTCCATCCCTCTCCCTCGCCTTCGCCATCCCCGACCACCCGTGGGTGGACGCCAGCGACGGCGCGGCGGTGCGGATCGCGATGAGCGTGGGCGTGGCCGGAGAAACGCCGGGCCGGCTGTGGACGGTGATCGACGAAGGCGGCGCGGACGGCGATGCCGTCAAGGTGGAATTCGGCGAACGGCGCGGGCGGATCAACGCGGATTTGACCATCGGCGCCGACGTGGCGGGCGCGCTGCCGTTGCGGGCGAATGGCGACTTAGTTGTCCTGGCGTGCAATTGCACGGCTCGGGCTTCATCGTGACTTCAGAACAGGCCGCCGCGCTCGGTCTGGGACGGATTCCCGGCCTGGAGCGGCACATCCGCCCGTACCGCAACGGCAAGGACCTGACCGCGACCCCGCGCAACGTCCTGGTCATCGATCTGTTCGGGTTGAGCGCCGAACAGGTGCGCGACGGCACTGGTTCAGTATAATTTTCGCGATAACCGTTTGAATATAAAAAATTATTCAGAGTTATCCACAGGTTCTTGTGGAGCCAGGCAGACTGGGGTCCGGCTATAAAGCTAACAAATTGATCTATAATGACTTTAAGCTAGTTTTAGCCGGCTCGGCAGGCTGAATCCCGCCCAGAGAAACCAACTCTGATAACAACCTACGAAGGAAATTTAACTTAATAATTAATAGCTTGTAGAATAATCAAACTGAACCAGTACCTGCGCGACCAGTTCCCGGAGGTTTATCAGTGGGTGGTCGAGCGGGTGAAGCCGGAACGGGATCAAAACAACCGCGCCACTTACCGGAACAATTGGTGGATTTTCGGCGAACCGCGCGGCAACCTCCGCCCGGCGCTGGTCGGCCTCTCCCGCTACATCGCCACCGTCGAAACTGCCAAGCATCGGTTTTTTCAATTCCTGGACATTTCCATCCTGCCCGACAACATGCTGGTCGCCATCGCCAGCGACGATGCCTGGCACCTGGCGGTGTTGTCCTCGCGGGTGCATGTCGTTTGGGCGCTAGCCGCCGGTGGTCGGCTTGGCGTCGGCAACGACCCACGCTACAACAAAACCCGCTGTTTCGAGCCGTTCCCCTTTCCCGCCGCCAGCGCCGCGCAACAGGCCGAACTTCGCGCTCTCGGCGAACGGCTGGACGCATACCGCAAGCAGCGTCAAACCCTGTATCCCGACTTGACCTTGACCGGTCTCTACAACGTGCTCGCTAAGCTGCGCGCCGGCGAAACCCTGACGCCGGCGGAGCGGACGATGCACGAGCGAGGCTTGGTAACCGTGTTGCGGGAACTGCATGACGCCATCGACCGGGCGGTGCTGGCGGCTTACGGTTGGCCGGATTTGATCCGCTGCTGGATGGCGGCAAGTTCGACGCGTCGCTGCTGGAGCGACTGGTGGCGCTGAACGCCGAACGCATCGCCGAGGAACGACAAGGGCTGGTTCGCTGGCTGCGCCCAGCGTTTCAGGCCCCCGGCGAGCAGATTCCGGCGATGCAAACCGAGTTGGATGCCACCGTCGCCGCCGAAATCCGCGCGCCGCTGGCCCCGCGCCCCTGGCCGAAAACGCTCGCCGAACAGGCCCGCGCCGTGACCGAAGCGCTGGCCGAAGCCGGCGAGCCGCTGACCGCCGCCGCCCTCGCCGCCCGCTTCCAGGGCGCAAAAGTCAAACCGCTCGCCGCGCTGCTGGAAACCCTGGTCGCGCTGGGCCGGGCGCGGGAAGTCGAGGGGGGACGGTTCGCGTAGCGCGCCCCACGGGGGTGCATTCCAATTTTACACACTGGCTTCCTGATGGTGTAATCGGCAGCACCCTGAGTTGACGGACCGGAGCCAGACCCATGACCAAAGACGAATTCCTTGCCCTCGCTGGAAGCCGTTACGATGACCTGCAACGCCTGAACATCGAACAGACCCATTTTTATGATTACGAGAAGGGATTTGCTGAACTCTGGACCGAACTGGGTCGGGCAGTTCTGGAAGGCAACCTTGGCGAACTGCCTGAATCGCCGCGAAAAAAAAGTATTGCCAAAGCCGTTTCGGGCGCATTGCACTAGCGGATGACCATGCGTTCCAGGCCAAGACCCACGGTTTTTTCATCAGCCCCTACCTGCAAGACCTGATGGCGCGGGCGGGTGTCAGTGATGTTTACAGTGAGTCGAATGACCTATTGCAGAGGTTCCTGTGCATTGAGGTGGCCACCACGCAGGTGTTCCGGGTGACGAATGCCTTGGGGGAAGCCTTGGAGGACCAGCAGGAACAGGCGATCCGGCATGAGGAGTTGCCGGAAGGCGAGGTGGTGTACGCCTCGATGGACGGCAGCATGATCCTGACCCAGGCCGGCTGGAAGGAAGTGAAGCTGGGGCGCATTTTCCCCGGCAGTGCGGTGGAGGCGGTGGGTAAGAAGAAGCGCAACCGGATTGTAGAAAGCATCTACAGTGCCTGCCTGGGTAGTTGCCATGAATTCCTGCCCCGCTTTGAAGCCAGCCTGGGCACGTGGGTGGACCAACCGGAGCAATTGGTGTTCATCACGGACGGGGCAGAATGGATACGCAACTACATCAAGGACCGGTTCCCGCAGGCCACCCACATCCTCGACTACTTCCATGCCGTTGAAAATCTGGCGGAATTTGCCAAGATGATGTTCCCGGATGAAACACGGCGGCAACGCTGGATGGAAGGCCAGGAGGCGGAGTTGTATGCCGGGAACGTCGCCCATGTGCTGGAAACCTTGGACAAGCTCGTCCCCCTGACCCAAACGGCACGGGAGGCGCGGGAGGCACTCAAGACCTATTACCGCAACAATGTGGATAGGATGGCTTACGACCAATACCGGGCGCGTGGTCTGATGATCGGCAGCGGCCCCATGGAAGCCGCACACCGCACCGTGTTGCAGGCGCGCATGAAGCGCAGTGGGCAACATTGGAGTACGCCAGGGGCAAAGAATGTCATCAACCTGCGGGTTGCCCTCAAAAGTGGCCGATGGCTCCAGGCCATCCAGCCCCTGATGGCGGCTGCATGAGGCTTGGTTGTTTAGTGGCCTTTGTAAAATTGGAATGCACCCCCCCACGGGAGGCCAACGCGAGCCACTTCGTTCAATAATGATCGCGACACTGAGCGATCAGCAAGGTATCGCCGCTCACGGCATAAACCAGGCGATGCCGCTCGTCGATTCGCCGGGACCAGAATCCCGACAAGGCATGTTTCAGGGGCTCCGGCTTGCCGATGCCGGCGAAGGGATCGCGTTGAATTTCCCGAATCAACAGGTTGATCCGTTTGAGTACAACCCGGTCGGTTTGTTGCCAATACAAGTAGTCTTCCCAAGCGGTTTCATCAAACTTGATCTGCATCAATCAGTTCCCGCACCGTACCCTCGCCGGCGCGGAGCCGTTCCACTGCGGCCAGTAACCGTTCCGCGCCCTTGGGATGACGCAGCAGGTAGGCGGTTTCTTCCAAAGCGTGATAATCGTCCAGCGACATGATGACCACCGGCTTGCCACGCTGCCGGGTTACGACCACGGGTGCATGATCTTCATTGACCCGATCCATCACCTGCGCGAAATGCTGCCGAGTGTGACTGTAAGTCAATGCGTCCATCTCTTCCTATCCAATAAAAAATTGTACAGATCATAGTACAACCAGTCGTTCGCTCGAACAACAAAAGTGGCTTGCGCAACGCTCTCCATGGACGCGAACGCGCCCATGATCTCGCATTACAGGTAATAGAACACCAGACACGCGCCCAGCAGCAGCACCGCCCACAGCACCATACTGCCGGTAGGCCAAGTGGCGGCCAGCAGGCCATGCGGACCGTGGTGGCGAGACAAGCCCGCGATCAAGGCTTCCACGCGCCGTTCCGCGCCGGCGTTGAACGCCCCCCAGATCTGCAACGCCAGTGCCCAGACCCGGGTCGAGGCGACGGGCAGCAGCCGGCGATAGGTCCAGTCGAAATCCAGGTTCACCGAGCGCAATTCCGGCGGGTAGATGCCGGTGCGCACCAGCACCGAAAACGCCAGCGCCGACCAGGTCAGCAGTTGCAACTGGGCGATCACGTGGGTGGTGGTGTAGGGATCGAAATCGACCGGATACGGCAAAATGGCGTAAAGCGCGTCCGGGAACACGCCGATCCCGATGCACAATGCGGCGGCGATTCCCATCGCGATCAGCATGTGGGTCGGCGCTTCCTGGCAACGGATACCGCTGTCGTGGGCGAAGAAGGCGAAGTAGGGAATCTTGATGCCCGCGTGATGGAACACGCCGGCGGAGGCGAATAGCAGGAACAGAAACGGAACCCAGTGACCTTCCTGGGCCGCCGCTTCCAGAATCAGCGACTTGGTGACGAAGGCGCTGAACAGCGGAAAAGCCGAAATCGAGGCGGCGCCCACGATGCAGAATGCCGTAGTCAGCGGCATGGACTTGTACAACCCGCCCAATTGGGAGCCGTTCACCGTGCCGGCGCGCAGCAGCACCGCGCCCATGCTCATGAACAGCAGGGCCTTGAACAGAATGTCGGCGAAAGCGTGCGCCACCGCGCCATCCAGCGCCAGCGGCGTGCCGATGCCGATGCCGACCACCATGAAACCGAGCTGGTTGTTCATGCTGTAGGCCAGCACCCGCCGCAGGTCGTTTTCGATCACCGCGAAGAAAATCGGGAACATCGCCATGATGGTGCCGATGGTGATCAGGATCTCGGTTCCAGCAAAACCCCGGGCCAGGGCGTAAATCGCCATCTTGGTGGTGAACGCCGACAACACCACGGTGCCGGTCACGGTGGCTTCGGGATAGGCGTCCTGCAACCAGTTATGCAGCAGCGGAAAAGCAGCCTTGATGCCGAAAGCGACAAAAATCAGGGTCGCGCCGGGGCTGTCCAGCCCCAGATGCTCGAACGCGACCGAGCCGGTGGCTCGGATGTGAACGATAATGCCGGCCAGCAGCAGCACGCCGGAACCGATCTGGATCACCAGATAACGCAGGCCCGCCCGATACGCGCGCTGGGTGCGCCGCGCCCAGATCAGAAATACCGAGGATACGGCGGCCAGTTCCCAGCAGATGAACAGCGTCATCAGATCGCCCGCCAGCACCGCGCCCAGCGCCGCGCCCGGATACAGCAGTCCCGCCACCTGCTGCACCGGATCGCGCAGGTTCCAGGCGTACACCACCGCCAGTAGCGCGGCGATGTGGAAAACGAGGGCGAAGGCGAAGCTCAGCCCGTCGATCCGCAATGTGGTCAGGGTCAGGCTGAAAAGTTCAACCTGGGCGTACTGGCCGTCCGGCAGCCCCAGAAGTTGGACCAAGCTCAGCACCGGCAGCGCCAGCAGGAAACCGTTACGGACGAGACCCTGCGGCGTCAGCAACGCCAGGAGCGAACCACAAACCAGAATCAGCGCCGGGTTGAGACCGTCAATCACCGTAATAATCCTCGTCCCGTTTCACCAACTTCCGCATCTGTTTGGCCAGCAGCACCAGCGCGACGCAGCAGATAAAACCGTACCACGCGAAGAATCCGAACCAGCCTTCAAACGCGAAATTGACGTGCTTGTGGTAGAAAAAATCGGCCAGGAACAATCCCGCGCAGATCAGCACCAGTCCGTAAAAAATCTTGTCCACGTTGCGCCGGTCATCAAGCCAGTACTTGCGCTCGGGACGGTCGGCGGGAGGAGCTGGAATGGTCATTGGCGGTTCCTCAGCGAGCGGCGATGGGCGCGAGCAGCGCGTATAAGCCATCGGCGAAAAAGAACAGCAGCACGCAACCGAAGGCGGTCAGGCACAGGGGCACGACGCAGGCCAGCGGCGCTTCGCGGATAACCTCACCCCCCCGGCCCCCCTCTCCATGAATGGCGAGGGGGGAGTCGTGCGTTTCCTCATGCCCCCCTCTCCCCTCGCCATTCATGGAGAGGGGAGAGGGGCTGGGGGAGAGGGGTGAGGTTTCAACCGGCCCGGCGGCAAAAAACCCCCGCGCCGCTACCGGCAGCAGGTAAACCACGTTCAGCAGCGAACTGATCAGCAGCACCGCCATCATCACCCACTGTCCGGCATCCGCCGTCCCCGCCAGCAAATACCACTTGCTCCACGAGCCGCCCAGCGGCGGCAGACCGACGATGCTGAGCGCACCGATCAGAAACGCGCCGAAAGTGAACGGCATCACCCGGCCCAAGCCATCCAGTTGGCTGACCTCGGTCTTGTGAGTGGCGGTGTAAATGGCCCCGGCGCAGAAAAACAGGGTGATCTTGCCCATGGCGTGCATGACGATCTGCATCGAGCCGCCGATCACGCCCATCGAGGTCGCCAGCGCCGCGCCCAGCACCACGTAGCCCAACTGGCTGATCGTGGAATAGGCCAGCCGGGCCTTGAGGTTGTCCTGGGTCAAGGCCACGAACGAGGCGAGCAACACGGTCAGCGCCGCCACCCACAACAGCCATTGCGAGGAACCCGTGGCGTTCAGGAAGTCGATGCCGAACACGTAGACCACCACCTTCATCACCGCGAACACCCCGGCCTTGACCACGGCCACGGCGTGCAACAGCGCGCTGACCGGGGTCGGCGCCACCATCGCCGCCGGCAGCCAGCGATGAAACGGCATCAGCGCCGCCTTGCCGATCCCGAACACGTACAGCGCCAGCAGCACGGCCACGGCCGGACCTTCCACCTTGCCGGCCAGAATGCCACCCGGCACGAAGTCCAAGGTGCCGGCAACCCACCAGGTCCAGACGATGGCCAGCAGCAGGAAACCAATCGACGTGCCCAACAGGATGCCGAGATACAGTCGTCCCGCCCGCATGGCCTCCGGCGTGCCCTTGTGGGTGACCAGCGGATAGGTCGATAGGGTCAGCGCTTCGTAGAAAACAAACAGGGTCAGCAAATTACCGGCGAAGGCGATGCCGATGGTGCTGGCGATGGCGACAGCGAAACAGATATAGAACCGGGTTTGGTGCTGTTCCTCGTTGCCGCGCATGTAGCCGATGGAATAGAGCGAATTGAGCGGCCACAGCAGCGACGCCACGCAGGCGAAGGTCATGCCCAGCGGCTCTACGCTCAGCCGCAGCGGCAAACCCGGCGCGAACGGCAACAAATCCACCGTCGGACGCGCGCCGGCCAGCACCGCCGGCAGCAGGGAGAACACCACCCCCAGCAGTAGCAGCGACGCCAGCAGGGTCGTTCCCTCGCGCCAGTTGGGACGGTCATCATTGGCGGCGATGAAGAACGCGCTCAGCAGCGGGATGAGCAGCGCCAGCGGAGAGAGTGGCCTCGGAACTCACGGCCCGATCCTCGGCAGAACCACGGATTGGTGACCGCAAATCGTCGCTCGATGCGGCTGGTTCGCGCCGCGTGGCGGAGTCAAGTAAACCACCCGATTAGGCATGAATATCCACAAACGCGCTGGATGAATGAGGTTGAGGAAACCGGTGGCCCTTCTCCTTGATTTCCTCAAGATGAAATTCGATGGCTTCCTGGATGAGTTGCAAGACTTCTTCGCGGGATTCGCCCGCAGCGATACAGCCCGGAAGGTCTGGAACATAGGCGCCGAAGCTGGTGGGGCCTTCCTCGATGACCACTAGATAACGCATGGCAAACCACCTCTATTTCTTCAAACCCGCCTGTTTTAGAACGCTATTGAGCGTATCGGGCGGGACATCCACGCTGGGTTTTCCCGCAGTGGTCACCGTTCCCGGCTTCGTTGGATGATGAAACTGCCGATGGCTTCCCCGCTGCCGAACCTGTATCCAACCATCTGACTCGATCAGTGCGATAACTTCCTTAACTCTCATTGTCTTCCGCGCTCACTGCCCCACCCCCAGCAAGCTCTGCGCCGCCAGCCGAGCCACCCCGGCGTTCAGCGAGGTGTCCAGCCCGAAATAGAGATTGGCCAGGGCCAGCGCCCAGGTGGGAATCAGCAGGGCCAGCGGCGCCTCGCGCACGACCTGCCCTTCTGGCGCCGGCTTAAAGTAGGCCACCTCCACCACCCGCCAGATATAAATCACCGCCAGCAGCGAGGTGATCAGCACCAGCACCGCCACCGGCCACCAGCCTTTTTCCAGCGCGCCCAGGATCAGATACCACTTGCTGACGAACCCCGCCGTCAACGGCACGCCGATCAGACTCAAACTACCGATCACGAACGCGCCCATGGTCCAGGGCATGGCCCGGCCCACGCCCGCCATCCGTTCCAGCTTGGCGGCCCCAACCCGGAACGACACGCAGCCCAGCGCCATGAACAGCGCGCCTTTCATCAGGGCGTGGTTGAACAGATGGCTGATGCTGGCGGTCAGGCCGGTCACCGACACCAGGCTGATGCCCAAAATCATGTAGCCGATCTGGGCGACACTGGAATAGGCCAGCATCCGCTTGACGTTGGTCTGGAAAATCGCCACCACGGATGCGCTGAAAATTCCCACCAGGGCCAGCGGCAGCAGGACTTTATCCAACTGCATGGTTTCAAATGAGAACTTGGCCCCAAAAATGGTGAAGAAGAATCGCAGCAGCACGTAGATCGCCACCTTGGTGGCGGTGGCCGCCAGAAACGCCGTGACCACCGAGGGCGCGTAAGCGTAGGCGTTGGGCAGCCAGAGGTGGAGCGGAAACAGCGCCAGCTTGAGGCTGACGCCGATGGTCAGAAAGGCGAAGGCGGCGCGCACGGTGCGGGTATCAGCCACCGCCGGGATGCGCGCGGCCAAGTCCCCCATGTTCAGGGTGCCGGTCATCACGTACAGCAGGCCGATGCCGATCAAAATGAACGTGGCGCCGATGGTGCCCATGATCAGGTATTGATAGGCGGCGGTCAGCGCGCGGCGGTCGCGGCCGATGCTGATCAGCACGTAGCTGGACAGCGACGAGATCTCCAGGAACACGAACACGTTGAAGGCGTCGCCGGTGATCGTGATGCCCAGCAGGCCGGTCAGGCACAACATGTAGGCCGTGTAAAACCAGGATTGTTTGTTCTCGGGCAAGCGGATGCGACGCTCGACGATCTCCCGCCCGAAGGTGATGACGACGGCACCGATTCCGGCCACGATCAGCAGCATGAAGGCGTTGAGCGCGTCCACCCGGTATTCGATGCCCCAAGGCACGGGCCAACTTCCCATCAGATAGGAAATCGTGCCGTGCGCCAACACCTGATCCAGCAGCAGGACCGCGATGAGAAACGCCAGCCAGCTTGCCGCCATGGCCGCCAGCCAGACCACGCGGCCGGCCGGCAGCAGTGCGCACAGCGGCGCCGATACTAGCGGAATGATGACCTGTAGCGCGGGCAGATGGGCGATCACAAGGCTTCTTCCTGATCCTGGGCGTGGATTTCGTCTTCCTCGATGGTCCCGTAGGCTTCGTGGATGCGCACCACCAGCGCCAAGCCGAGCGAGGTGGTGGCGATGCCGACCACGATGGCGGTCAGGATCAGGACGTGCGGCATGGGGTTGCTGTACACCACGGCCTTATCGACGACGATGGGCGCGGTGCCGCCGATGATCTTGCCCATGGTGATGTAGAGGATGAACACGGAAGTCTGGAAGATGTTCAGACCCACCAGTTTCTTCACCAGATTGCCGCTCGAAATGACCACGTAGAAGCCGCACATCATCAAGATGATGAAGATCCAATAGTTGTAAAGACCCAGTATCCGCACTAGCGCCCCCTGCCGGCAAAAGCGAAGAAAATGGTCACCATGACCGCCGATACCGTGATGCCGACGCCCAGTTCCACCAACAGGATGCCCAAGTGCTGGCCGTGCGCCGGATTGTGGTGATCCAGCACGCCGTAATCCAGATAATTGCCGCCCAGGAACAGCCCCGCCAAGCCCACGCTGGCGTAGATCAGCACGCCCAGCGAAACGCCGATCCGCAGCAACCACGGCGGCATCAGCCGGCGGGCGTCATCCAGCCCGTAAATCAACGCGTAGAGAATGAAGCCCGCCCCAAAAATCACCCCAGCCTGAAAGCCGCCGCCCGGCCCGTAATCACCGTGAAACTGCACGTACAGCGCGAACAGCAGAATCAGCGGCAACAGCAACTTGGTTCCGAGACGCGGAATCGTGTAACGCTTCATTTCGGTTCGTCCTTGCGGGAACGCCGCCGCCGCGCGCCGCCGACGAGCACCAGCACGCCGATGGCGGCGGTAAACACCACGGTGGTCTCGCCGAGAGTGTCGTAGCCCCGGTAACTGGCCAGCACCGACGTCACGACGTTAGGAATGCCGATTTCCTTGGGCGAATCCTCGATAAAGCGCTGCACCAGGTGATGGTGGATGGGGTTGGCGGGATCGCCGTAGGGCGGAATGTCCCAGGTGCCGTAGACCAGCGCCAGGCCGGTGATGGTGACCACCAGCAAAGGCAACAGCGGCTTGTGGGCGACCGGCGTCTTCTCGCGGCTGGTGGTCAGCGCCAGGGTGCCCAGCATGAACACCGTCGCCACCCCCGCGCCGACCGAGGCTTCGGTGAAGGCCACGTCCACGGCGTCCAGTATCACGAACAGACTGGCCGACACCAGGCTGTAAATGCCGAACAGCATCACCACTGCGAACAAATCCCGCAAGCGGATGGCGGCCACGGCGGTGACGACCAGCAGGGTCAGCAGGAAGATATCGACTAGGACTTCGATGGCGGCGGCTCCTCGTGCAACAGCGGACGGGGATTCTCGGGATCGGCCAGCGCCGCCCGGGACAGGGCATGGGTCGCGATCGGGCTGGTGAACCACAGGAATATCAGAATCAGCAGCAGCTTGACGCTCACCAGGGTCCAGCCGGCCTGCAACGTCAGGCCGAGCAGGATCAAGGCGGCGCCCAGCGTGTCGGTGATGCCCGCCGCGTGCAGGCGGGTGTAGAAATCCGGCATCCGCAGCAGGCCGACGCTGCCGATCAGCGCGAACGCCACGCCGCCGAGCAAGGCCAGCCAACTGAGCAGATCGATCAGCACGGCCATCACAGATCACTCTGGGGTTCGTCGGGATCGTTGCGCGGCCAGCCCATGTCCCCGTAGCGGATGAACTTGAGCACCGCGATGACGCCGATGAAGTTGATGAAAGCGTACACCAGGGCGATGTCGAGAAAATCGGGACGCCCGGTCATGAACCCCAGCACCGCGATGAGCAGTACGGTCAGGGTGCCGAAAGAGTTGACCGCCAGGATGCGATTGTAGACGGTGGGACCCAGCACGGCGCGAGCCATCGCCAGGATCATGCAGGCCAGAATGCCGAGCGCCGTGGCGGCGAACATCAATCACCTCCTTCCAACCGGGTGACGCGCCGATCCATG
Source organism: uncultured Gammaproteobacteria bacterium (assembly GCA_963719395.1). Taxonomy (GTDB): domain Bacteria; phylum Pseudomonadota; class Gammaproteobacteria; order Competibacterales; family Competibacteraceae; genus Contendibacter. The sequence goes on from CAVRCC010000021.1 coordinate 36,560, forward strand.
TCGCCTTCCAGCAGGGAATCGGCCGCCTCTCGCGTCAGCGCGTGGACTTCGAGGGTATCGCCGCTCAGGGCGGTGGTCACCGTGCCCGGCGTCAGGGTGATGGAATTGGCGTAAATGAACCGGCCGAGATCGCTGCGCTGGGTCGGCTTCAGGGTGATCAGGGTGGGACTGATCGGCAGCTTGGGATCGATGATGCGCTTGGCGACATCGAGATTGGCCAACACGATCTGCCACAGCAGCCAGGGCCAGTAGCCGAGGGTATGTGCGTTGAGCCGCAAACGCAGCGGCCGTTCCTCGGGATCGATCACTTCGGTGCGCCAGGCGACGAACACCACCAGCGCACAGGACAGCACGCCGAAACTCAGCAAGAGAGGAACGTCGAAATAGCCGGACAGCAGCAGCCACAGGCCAAAGCAAAACAACCATAACCTCAGCGCGTGCAGCAAGCGGCCTCCCGCTTTGGTGATGTGTGGATGAAAATGATTTTGCATTGAGCATAGCCGGCTTGTCGGCCAATGCAACCCGGTCAGGCAAGGACCAATCCAGCGAGGCTAGTTCAGATCGGGGTCCCGGAAATAGCGGGCGCCCCAATCGGCCTGGGTCGATACGCCTTTTTCGTTCAACTGGTAGACCGTGATGCTGGCATCGTTGGACACATCGGCCGGCAATTTGGCCTCGACGAACTGACTCAATTGTCGTGGGTCGCGAAACACCATCACCTGCCAATACGGTTTCACCGTGACTCCCGGTCCGATATCGGTCCGGGCCAATTTCATGTAGGTGGCTCTGCCGTTTTTCTCGAGGACTACGCCGCGTCCGTGCTTCCCAGCCAGCACGGCGTTCAGGCCGTTGATTTCGAACACGCCATAACCAGCGCCCTGCTCGATTTCGACCCTGGTCAGCGGCTTCAGCTTGTAAAGCTGGTTCAGGGTCCGGTCGCGGACCTTGAGAATAGCCTGCCGCTGTTCCCGCCGCGCCTTCTCGCTCAATACGCCGGAGGACTGAGGAACGGCGATCGGCTTGGGCTTCGGTTTGGGCGGCTCGCTGGCGCATCCGGCCAGTAGCGCCGCCAGCAGCAGAGCGACGCCGCGCCACGCGGACCGGTTGGCGCCAGTGGCGCGCGGCGGTCGCGTGTGGGGAGTAAGTTTAGTCGTCATCGGCGGAATGTAGAAAAACCGTCACGTCGTAGTGGTCGCGCGGGTACAGTTCCTGCGCCTTCTGGTAGGCCTCGTCCTCGTCGCCAGCTACCACGGTGTCCTCGACAGTCGAGCCGCCGGTTAGCGGCGTGGCATAGACCAGGTACAAGGTCGGCTGGCGTTGGGTTGGGTGTTTTCCACGCATGGGTGGCCTCCGTCGTGGTTGGCGTCCGTCCCTGCAGCAGGGTGGGCTGATGCCATAAGTACGCAGCGTGCTCGCCTTGAGCCCGTTCGACCCTGGGCGCGCTGCGGGTGATGCGGGTCCCGGACCTGGCGCTATGGCTGCCGCATCGGCTCGGCTACCTCTGATTATTTGCCGCCCCTGCGAGTCGGATCGGTCCGGCCACCACCGTCGCGTCGCATCGGGCGCGGCGGTCGGTTCTTGGCCTCGTTGCTGAAACGGAACCGTCCAGCCAGCACGCAGCCTTTCATGCCGGGATCGCAGGGCCGATCCTTGACATGCTGGCAAACACCGTTGAATTCGTGGGGGCAACCCCAAGCGCCGGCCATGTCGTCACCTCTGAAACAGGATTTTGCGGGGTGCGCAAGCGCGCCTCACGATTTGCTTGGATGATAGAGCATGATAACCGAAGAACCCGGGGTTGACCTACTGCTGGCGAACCCGCCGCCGAGGCGGATCACCGGGTTGCGCCGGCTGAATCGATCGACCGCTGGCCCGCCGCGATCCCACCAGCACCTCGAATCCAGCGATCACGTCGAGCATTTCCGACGTGATCGCCTCCTGGCGCTGCTGGCGGTAGACGGTGTTCAGTTCCGCCAGTCGATCCGTGATATTGCGTTCGGCGGTCTGCATCGCCAGCAGACGGCTGGCGTGTTCGCTGGCCAACGACTCGGCGCAGGCGCGAAACAGCTCCACGAAAAACCATTCCCGCAGCAACGCAGCCAGCAACGCGGCACGGTCGGCGGCGTAGCCGGGCAGGGAACGCGACGGGATGGGCGACTCGCAACACCGGGCAGCGGGATCGAGCGGGAGCAGGGCAAGACTGGCGGGTTCGTGGCTGTTGCCGCCGTGATGGCGGTTGTGGAACAGCCATAACTCGGTCACGCCGGCCGCGCGCCACTGTTCCAGCACCGGGAGCAATTGCCGCACGGTGTGGTGGATGGCGCTGGCGGCGCCGGGGGTGTAGAACTGCTGTTCGGGCGGCAAGCCCTGCTCGTCCAGCGCCGCCGCCTGGCGGATACCGACCGCCGCCACTCGACGGCAACCGGCTGGCACGGTCCGCAGGGTCGCCTCGACATACGCCGCCAACACTTCGTTAAACCGGCCGCACAGGCCATGATCGGAGCCGAATACGATGGCGCCGGTCAGCGGTTGACCACAAGACGGCGTGGGTTCGAGCACCGCGTTGATCGCTCCATTGCCAAATTCGCCCAGCACGACCGCCAACCCTCGCCGTACCGCACGGTCGTAATCGGCCAGCGCGGTCACCGCTTTTTCATACTGACGGATGCTGGCCGCCGCCAGCGCTTTCATGGTGTGGACAATGGACTGCAACTCCTCGACCACAGCGAGGGTATGGCGCAACGCGTCCAGGGTCGGCATGGCAGGTTACGTGGAAGGATCAGTCACGCTGCTGGCGACCGCTGCCCGCGCCGTCGCCAGCAGCGTCTCCCGGTCGGCCTCATTCAACGACTCTCCAGCCGCCAGCCGCTGACAAATTTCGGGGCAACGGGCGATCACCTGTTCCCGCACCGCCAGTTCCGCCACCGCGATCCGCTCCAGCAGCACCGGGTCGAACACGCCCTCGGTGACCGCCAGCAACGCCGCGATTTGCGCGGCGACCGGCAAGGGCTGGTATTGCGGCTGCTTCAACACTTCCCGCACTCGCTGGCCGCGCTCGATGATCTGGCGGGTGGCCTCGTCCAGCCGGGTGCCAAAACGGGCGAAGGTTTCCAGTTCCTCGAATTGAGAATAAGCCAGCCGCAGTTCGGCGGCGATGGCGCGATAGGCCGGCAGTTGGGTTTTGCCGCCCACCCGCGACACCGACTTGCCGACATCCACCGCCGGCAGAATGCCTTTCCGGGCCAGGTCCGGCGACAGGTAGATCTGGCCGTCGGTGATCGAGATCAGGTTGGTGGGAATGTAGGCCGCGACGTTTTGCGCCTCGGTTTCCACAATCGGCAGCGCCGACAGCGAACCGCCGCCCTGCTCCGGCCGCAACCGGGTGGCGCGCTCCAGCAGGCGGGAGTGCAGGTAGAAAATATCGCCGGGATAGGCTTCTCGCCCCGGCGGCCGGCGCAGCAGCAGCGACAATTCCCGATAAGCCTGGGCGTGGCGGGTGAGGTCGTCGTAGACGATCAGCACGTCGTGGCCTTGGGCCATGAACCACTCGGCCATGCTGGTCGCGGCATAGGGCGTGAGGACTTGCAGGCCGGGTGGGTCCTCGCCGGCGGCCACCACCAGAAAGGTGTAGCGCAACGCGCCGCGCCGGCGCAGATCGTCGAGCACCCGCGCCACCGCCGTGCCGCGCTGGCCGATGGCGCAGTAGACGCAGATCACGTCCTGGTCGGTCTGATTGAGGATGGTGTCCACGGCGAGGGCGGTTTTACCGGTCTGGCGGTCGCCCAAAATCAGTTCCCGCTGGCCGCGTCCGACCGGGATGGCGGCGTCGATTACTTTGATGCCAGTAGCCAGCGGTACGCTGACCGGCGCGCGCCGCACGATCGCTGGCGCCGGTCGTTCGAGCGGCAGACGTTCGACGGCCGCCAGCGGGCCGGCTTCGTCCAGCGGCTTGCCCAAGGCATTGACCACCCGCCCCACCAGTTCGGGGCCGACCGGAGTATCCACCACCCGTCCGGTGCGTTCGACCGGATCGCCGGCCTTGAGGGTGTGGCTATCGTTGAGCAGCACCACTCCAACCTCATCGGGGTCCAGGTTGAAGGCGATGCCGAGAATGCCGTTGGGAAAGCGAACCAACTCCATCGCCGCCACCCCGGGCAAACCGCTGACCCGGGCGATGCCCTGACCGACCTGTTCCACCACCCCGGTTTCCACCGCCGTCACCGTGGGTCGGTAGGCGGCCAGCGCCGCGTCGAAGGGGACGAATAGATCAGGACCGCGCATGGTCGTCGGCTACGGCGAGTGCCGGTGAGAGGTGAGGGATGGCCTCAGGGTTGGCTATAACGGGTACGGGCAGGTTCAACACGGCGTCCAACTGCTGGCCGAAACCGTCGAGGAAGCTGTCCAGAGTCCAGGCCAGCCGGTGTCCCGGCATTTCCAGGGTGATGCCGCAAGCGGCGTCTGGGTCCTGGCGGAAGGCGAGCGGGACCGCGTTCCCCAACCACTCGCCCAGCACGGTCCGCCAGTGTTGCTGCAAGGTCGCGTCCAGCGGGAACGCCGTGTTGACGGTGCAGCCACCCCGCGCCGCTCGCGCCAGTACCGCGCGCTCGTCGGCGTCCAGGGCGCGCAATCGCGCCAGCAGGGGTTCGAGCATCCGGGATTCCAGATCGGCGTCGGCCAGTTCGCGCAGGGCGTGGCGAACCGCTTCGACCAGCCGGCGAGTGGCTTCCCGTTGCAGGGCGCGCTGGTTTTCCGCCTGTTCCCGTTGCCAGGCCGCCAGCCAGTCGGCGCGCTGGGTCTCCACCTCGCGCCGCGCGGCCGCCAGCCACGCCTCGCGTTGCGTCGCCGCCTCCTGACGGGCCTCCTCCAATAAGGCCTCGCGCTGATGGTCCAATTCAGCTTGGCGGGCCTGATACGCTTGCCTCTCGACTTCGGCCTGTTGGGTCTGGCGCCGAGCGTCCTCCAGCGCCGCCGCGATCTTCTGCTGGCGAGCGGTTATCGCCCGCGTGATGGGACCGTAGAGGAAATGCTTCAGCAGCCACACCAGGATCAGGAAATTGACGATCTGGGCGGCGACGGTGAATCCGTCGATCTGCATGGCTACCGACCGGCGGCGGCGATGAAGTGATTCCAGAACGGGTTGGCGAAGATCAGGATCATCGAGACCACGAAGCAATAAATGGCGGTGGATTCGATCATCGCCAGCCCGACGAACAGGGTGCGGCTCAAGGTGGCCGCTTCGTCCGGTTGCTGGGCGATGGCGGCGAGGGCCTGCACTACGGCCCGCCCTTCCGCCAGGGCCGGGCCGACGGTGCCCAAGGCGACGGTCAGGCCGGCGGTGATCACCGACACCATGGCGACAAGCAGGGTAGCGTCCATAACGGCTTTCCTCGCTATTCTTCTTTATGGGTAGGAGCGGCGGCGGGTTCGTGTACCGCCGTCGCCGCGGCGATATAAACCGTCGCCAGCACGGCGAAAATATACGCTTGGATCACCCCGGTGAGCAGCTCCAGCGCGTGCATCAGCACCGGGAAGAACAGCGGGGTGATGACCAGCAGAATCGCGACCACGATACCGCCGCTCATCACGTTACCGTACAGCCGCACCGCCAGCGCCAGGGTGCGCGCGACTTCGCCCAGCAGGTTCAGCGGCAGCATGATCGGGGTCGGTTCCAGATAATCCTTGAGATAGGCGCGCCATCCCCGCCGACGGATGCCGTACAGCGGCACGGCGATAAAGACGCACAGCGCCAGCGCGGTGGTGGTGGACAGCGAGCTGGTCGGCGGTTCGTAGCCGGGGACGATGGCCAGCAGGTTGCAGGTGGCGATGAAGACGAACAGGGTGCCGACAAACGGCAGGTAAGGCGTGGAATCCTGGCGGGCGATATCGCGGATTTGATCGCTCATGCCGGTCACCAACACTTCCAGCAGATGCTGTCCGGACGACAGCGTGGCATCGCTGGACAGGCGGCGGGTGATCCATCGGGCGCCCACAACCAGCAGCGCCATGACCAGCCAGGTGAACAGCAGCGTAGCGTTGATCCGAATGAAACCGAATTCGAACAGCACGGTTTGATCGGGACTGAGGGTCATGGTCGTGGCTCCGGCGGCGGCCGCAGGCGGCGGGTGAGAATCACCCGCACCGCCAGAAACGCCAGCAGGGCGATCCCCAGCCGGATCAGGCTGCGATCCGGGCCGAGGATAAGATAGAAACCGCTCAGGCTCACCGCCAACCGCAGGGCGAAGCTGCCGGCCACCCACAGGCCGGGATGGGGATGACCGGGCAGTCGGTGCAGGGTAAACCACAGCCCGGCGAAGTAAAACAGGCCCAGCGCCAGACCGGCGAACGCGGCGAGCAGCCCGTTTAAAATCTCAATCATGGGTGTCCTGTTTCCGCAGCCACTGCCAGGCGGTGACGCAGCCCAGCGCCAGACCGGCGATGAGCAGGGTCAGCGCCCAGGAATGCCGGCTCGGCCAGTTCCGGTCGATCCACAACCCCAGCAACGCCCCGAGCACGGGGGGCAGCGCCACCGTCCAGCCGACGATGCCGAACAGGCCGAGACCGAACCAGATGCTGGGCCGACCGGCGGCGCGCGCGCGCAACTTGCGCGTCGCCTTGCGCCCCACCTGTTCTGGCAGGGAATTGCGCGGTGGTGATGGTACCGGTTTGTCCGCACTCATCGCCCGGCCTTGTCCAGTTCCAGGAAGCGCCGGATGACGCCGGCCTCCAGCCGCGCCAAAGCGCCACGGGCGATTTTCTCGTGCTCGTCCAAGTGGCGGAATTCCGTTTCCACCACCTGCCGCAATCGCGCGAGATCGCCTTCCCGCACCGCCCGCCGCACTGCGATCAACACTTCGGCGCCGCGTTTGGTCAAGACACCCTGATCCACCGCCAGGAACTGTTCCCGGCCGGCGGGCGTGGTAAAACTCACGATCCCCGGCGCCAGCGCCGCCACCCAATCGCGGTGGCGCGGCAGCAGGCAGAAAGCGCCTTCCAGTCCTTCGGCGTGGACCCGGGTCGCGGGTTCGTCCACCAGGGTTTGGATCGGCGTCAGCACTTTCAACTGGATCATCGCCGCGCCGCGTCCAGGCTCCCGATCATGTACAGCTCCGCTTCGGCCCAGTCGGCGCAACCGTCGCTCAGAATGCGCTCGCAGTCGTCCAGCACGCGCGGCAGCGGCACGCTCTGGCCGGGACGACCGGTGAAATGTTCGGTGGTGAAGAACGGCTGGGTCAGATAGCGCTCCAGCCGCCGGGCGCGGTCGACGGCGCGGCGGTCGGCCAGCGACAGTTCCTCCAGGCCCAGCATGGCGATCAAGTCCTTGAGTTCCTCGTACTCGGCCAGGGTCTTGCGCACCGCCTGGGCGATCCGGTAATGACGTTCCCCGACCAGCGCCGGGGTCAGCAGTTTGGAGTCGGAGGCCAGTGGGTCCACCGCTGGATAGAAACCTTGGCTGGCGCGTTTGCGCGATAGCGCCAGCACCGCCGACAAGTGACCGAAGGTATGGGCGGCGGCGGGATCGGTGAAATCGTCGGCGGGTACGTACACCGCCTGCACCGAGGTCATCGCGCCGTTGGCCGTGTTGCAAATCCGCTCCTCCAGTTCCGCCAGTTCGCTGCCCAGGGTCGGCTGATAACCGACTCGTGACGGCAGTCGGCCCATCAGCCCGGAGACTTCCGCGCCAGCCTGCACGAAGCGAAAAATATTGTCGATCAGCAGCAGCACGTCGCGGCGGGCGGTATCGCGGAAATACTCGGCAATCGTCAGCGCCGCGTGGCCGACCCGGAACCGCGCGCCCGGCGGCTCGTCCATCTGGCCGAACACCAGCACCGCCTGGTCGAGCACGCCGGCGTCGCGCATTTCCCGGTGCAGTTCCTCGGCCTCGCGGCAGCGTTCGCCGATGCCGCAGAACAGGCTGACGCCCTGATAGCGCCCGACCATGTTGTGAATCAATTCGGTGATGATGACCGTCTTACCCACGCCCGCGCCGCCGAACAGGCCGGCCTTGCCGCCGCGCTCCAGCGGGCAGAGCAGGTCGATCACCTTGATCCCGGTCTCGAACCGTTCCCGCCCGAGCTGCTGCTGATGCAGCGGCGGCGGCGGTTGATGAATCCCTCGCTGTTCGACCTCGGCCAACGGCGGCCCGCCGTCAATCGTCGCCCCAAACACGTTCACCATCCGCCCCAGCAACGCCGGCCCGACCGGCGCGGTCAATGGCGTGCCGCTATCCCACACCGGTTCGCCGCGCGCCAGCCCCTGGGTGGCGGTCAGGGCGATGCCGCGCGCCGTGTCGGGGCTGAGATGCTCGCTGACTTCCAGCACCACTTCCGACCGCCGTCCGGCCAGCAGGCGTTGGCGCAAGGGTGGCAGGTGGCTGGGAAAACGCACGTCCACGACGCTGCCGCGCACGGCGGTGATCGTACCGCAAGGTTCGGGGGTGGAAGTGGTGATTAGCGATGCGGGAGAGGCGGGCATGAGGCTGGACCGGCGGCGTTTTGGCTCGTGAGGAGTCGTGTAGAGCTTGTATTGTACTCTTGCTGGTCGAGTCGGCGCTAAAAACCCGGCTCTCGTTGCTGGAAAAAGAGCCATCCTATGCTTGACTTATGATGGATTCAGCCACGTATTCCAGATCATGACGAAGTGACGAAGGGAATATTGAGAGGTCTTATCCGTTCGGCGGGACTCACCGTTACTGAATTTTCAAATGCTGCCAATCAACTATAGCCTAACCGAGCGTTGTACCCGACCGCACTACGCATGACGGGTGAACGGGGACTAAAGCTTCAAAGGAGGTTGCTGTGATATCTGTCAGGAAGGCGCTTGCATCCGATCTTCGGAGAATTGAATTATTACTTTCGTCGGCGCAACTTCCGACCGGAGATATCGAGAGACATCTCTCTACTTTCTTGGTCGCTGATAATGCTGAAGAGGTCATTGGCGTCGGGGGTCTGGAGAATTGCGGCAATGGCATTGGACTTTTACGCTCGTTCGTCATCGCGCCGGAGTTCCGTAACCAAGGCATCGCCGCCCAGATTTTTGAACAGGTTTCCGCCGACGCTCGAAAAATTGAATATCTCGGTGCTTTATCTGCTGACAAACACAGCCCAGGACTACTTCGCCAAACGGGGTTTTACACCGATGGCGCGGGACCAGGCGCCGGCGCCGATCCAACAGACCTCACAGTATGCCACCGAACCACGTTGCAGTACGGCAACATTGATGTTCCTCCGGCTCGAAGATGGCTAGGGTGACTGCTCTCCGAAGCAATGTTGGTCTTGGGTACTGATACGGTGGAAAACAGCGCGCGTCTCTAAAATGATTTAGAAGAGGCGACTAACCGGTCGCCCCTGATACAGAGTTGATCAAATGGTCAAATATGTATGGATCATTATTGGCGAGACTATAGCCACTCATGGAGAGCACATTAAGGTACAACCAAGGAATCCGATAAGCGTATGGTAAACAAACGAGTAGGCATCGTCATTTTTGAGGATATTGAAGTCCTCGATTTCTGTGGTCCGTTTGAGGTTTTTTCCGCAGTTCGTCTCAATGAAGAGAAACGGCGGGAAGAACCCTCCCCTTTTGAAGTCGTGCTGGTGGCCGAGACACTCGCCCCTGTTACCACGACGGGGAACATGCAAGTGATTCCTCACTACGCCTTTAATAACTGCCCTCGCCTCGATATTCTTGTTGTCCCCGGAGGTTGGGGAACCCGAAAAGAACTCGCCAACCCCGTTATGCTGGCTTGGCTGCGCAGCCGCGCCACCGAAGTTGAAATGCTGACGTCGGTCTGCACTGGATCGATGCTACTGGGATTCGCTGGGCTGCTGAACGGCTTTCACGCAACCACGCATTGGCGATCATTGGACTGGATGCGTGACTCTTTTCCCTCAGTCACCGTGGAATACGAAAAGCATGTGGTGGAAGATGGTCGATTGCTAACTTCCGCCGGCATCTCAGCAGGCATTGACATGGCGCTCAAAGTGGTTGCCCGTTACTGTGGTGAAGGCATTGCACAGGCTACCGCTCGACACATGGAGTACCCCTATCCGTATTCTAATGCCCGCAGAATCAATGTGAAGGACCTAACCGGCCACTCGGCGGACTGACGCAATAAGCCGCGCTGTCAGGCCGAGGAATCAACTCCTTAAAACGGCCGTCTTTTCTCCAAGCCCTTCTGCCCTAACCGAGCGAGGAGAATGAACGGCTGCCATGATTTTTTGTTCCACACCTGAGTGGGCGATATCGGCCGGAGTGATTGCTGGTTCAATCCGATTGCGCCCCCCTTGCTTGGCCCGATACAGCGCCTGATCCGCCCGCTGGATCAGCGCTTCGCCGCTTTCATGTGGAGCGAGCGCGGCAACGCCCACGCTGACGGTCACCGAGATCGGGGAGCCTTGTTCCGACGTAATCACCGTGCCAGAGATCCCATCGCTCAAGCGGTGCGCTAACGACATCGCCTCCGCCAGGTCGGTTTCCGGCAAGAGCACGACGAATTCCTCGCCTCCATAGCGTCCCGCCCTGTCGGTCTTGCGGAGAAGCTGATGAGTTTCCCGGCCAATCTCGCGCAGCACGGTGTCACCCATGGCATGTCCCCACCTGTCGTTGACGCGCTTGAAATGGTCGATGTCGAACAGGATGAGCGAGAGCGCGGTACCGTAACGTTGGGCACGATTCACCTCCTGTTCCAGGTGCTCGAACAGGCAGCGACGATTGGCGAGGCCGGTCAGGCCGTCCGTCGTCGCGAGACGTTCGAGTTTGGCGTTCTGGTCGGCCAACCGGTTCAACAGCCGCGCCAACTCGTTGCGCATGGCATCGATTTCGTCGGTTTCGGGATGATAAGCGAGCAGATTTTGATCGAGATCGGTTTTCGCCATTTCTTGCTCGAGCGCCCGGACGCGCTGGATCAGTCGGTGATCGAGCAGGCGGAACTGCTGCCAGATCAACACTCCCATCAAAATGCCGGTCAAGCTGATGAAGAAGCCCTGCAGCCAGAGTCGGCGCATCAGGTCCTGGCGATGCGCCGCAAAGGCGATATCGATATCCGCGGCTAAGGTACTGCTATAGCTCGCCAGCTTGACCGAATGATCGCCCATGAGCCGCGCCAGATCGCGTTCTCGGCGCCGCTCCTGATCCATCTGCTGGACGGTCAGGGCGGCAGCCGACGTCACGCGGCGGCGAACTGCGTCCGCCAACTCGTCGGCGACCCGGCGGAAATCGCTGGCCGCCATGACCAGATTCCGCGCAAGCTCCGTGTTGTCGCTGTGGTCGATGACCGCTTGCAAGCTGGTCTCCAAAGCCACGATCTGTTCGTCGAGGTCTTCACGCATCGTCTGCAACTCGCCGAACGTAAACGCCAGCGTGAGTTGCGAAGCCTTGGCGCCGACGCTTTGGGCGTCGCCCTGCAAGCGTTGGGCTGTCTGCCAGCGTGGCACGAAGTCATCCCGCAGAGCGGCCAGTCCAGCTTGAAGCCCGCTTTGCATGTATAACAGTACCGAGGCCAGCACGACCGAGGCCAGCGCCATGGCCCAGGAAAAGCGCCGGAATTGGGCGCCAATCGTGGTGCGCTTGGCGCGTCTGTCGCCGCCGCTATCCGGATCGGGTTGTGAAAGGCCAAGAGATATGAGGTGCAATGGGGTCAGTTGCCGTCGAACAGTCAGCGGTTAGTATAATGTTACAATACTCTGGCCATGGCTGGAGCTATTTTTTGCCAACGATCGGAGGAGATAATGCGGTGCTTTAGATTTTTTATTATTATTCATATGCTTATTGGATTGCTCCTGACGCTGTTCGGCGCTTCATCCGCCGGGGCCGACGTGCTGGAGCGCGTGCGCAAGCATGGCGCCGTGCGCTGCGCGGCTGGCTGGGGCACGGGGTTCAGCGGTCTGGACAACGCGGGGCGGCCCGCCGGTTTCGACGTGGATTTTTGCCGCGCGGTCGCCGCCGCCGTGCTGGGCAAAGCCGATGCGGTGGAAATCGAGCGAATCGATACCGCCAACAAATACCAGGCATTGGCGCGTGGCGAGGTGGATATTGCCTTCGGGTCGGCGACCTGGACCTACAGCCGCGACGTTGCGATGGGATCCCGATTCGTGACGCCGATTTTTTTTGATGGGCAGGGCTTCATGGTGTGGTCGGATAGCCCGATCACTCGTCTCGACCAGGCCAAGGGCGCGAAGGTCTGCGTGCAGAAGGAAACGACCACGGCGGCGAATTTGCACGATGTGTCGCGAGCCAGGGGGCTCGATTTCAAAGTGATCGAATCGAGTCCGAACAACATGCGGGATCGCTTTGTCCGCCGCGAATGCGATCTGAGCAGCGCCGACCGCTCCGAACTGGCGGTGCAGCGCGCGACTCGGGTCATCGATCCTAAACGCTGGCGGATCCTGGATGAAATCGTTTCGCGCGAGCCGATGGGACCCTATGTCGCCCAAGGCGACGAGCGTTGGTTCAGCATCGTCCGTTGGGTGATTCATGCTACCCAGATCGCCGAGGTCCGGGGGGCCGACGCAGCGAGCCTGATGAAGCTCGGCGAAGAGGCGGATGGCGAATTGCGCCGCCTCGCGGGTAAGGAAACCGGGTTTGGCCAACCGTTGGGATTGAAGGATGACTGGGCGTATCAGGTCCTGACTCAAGTGGGTTCCTACGGCCAGATTTTCGAGCGCAACCTGGGCGCCGGCAGCCCGCTGGGCCTGGATCGCGGCCTCAATCGCCCCTGGCAGAGCGGCGGCCTGTTCATGCCGCCGCTGCTGCGGTGAATCGGAGTCAGCGTCGGTATTCGACCCTCCGCTCGACGATTCACCATGAAACGGGCGAAATCTTGTTGATGGAACCGATCATTTAACAATTCCGCATTCAGAGAAAAACTACTACCTTTGCTGCGGCAGCTTCAGTTAGCAGCGCCGGGTGAAAGTGCCGCTTTCATCGTCGCGGTTGAAAAGTTTAGCTGAATAGCCTTATAGCAGTGCATTAAACGGTATCCAATCAAATCAATCAACACTTAATCGAACCAAATAATATTAATAAAGCTAATGTAATGTTTCAGAGTGAAACTCGCTGAATTGTTTGTTTTGCAGATCTGAACCCTAATCTCTCTCTTTATCCATTACTTCCCCCTTTTTCCCCCTTCAAATCTCCGCTGTTAGCTATTAACGGCATTATTGCTGTATCTGTCAAATTCTGGCATAGAATTTGCTGTTATTCGCGATACAACGGCATATATTGATAGATTCAATTTCCACGAACTCGGTTGGTAATTTACATTAATTATCGGATATCTGAGTTTTGAAATGCTGGATTTCAACTATTCGAGTGATTGATGCCATGCGACGCACTCCTTTGCTACAACAGCTCTCACACTTGCTATGGTTTTTTGGGCTTTATGGTTCTTCATTATTGTCGATCAGTGGAGGAATCATTGGCATACGTTGGATACTTAGTCTAGTGTAATATACGACATATCAATTTCCCAGGAGGACGCCATGGAAGTCGACTATATTCTGCTAGCACGGTTGCAATTTGGAATCACGGCAAGCATACATATTATTTTTCCAAGCCTAATTATTGGATTAGTTATTTATCTCTCGGTATTGGAAATACTCTGGCTGAAAACGAAACGTGAAATCTATTTGATTCAATACCAGTTTTGGCTAAAACCATTCGCCATATTATTTGTGGTTGGGCTCATCACTGGCGTTGTTCTTTCTTATCAGTTAGACGCCATCTTTAGCGATTTTTACCATAAGACTATCAACATTCTGATACCTATTCGGAAGCTTGAATTTGCTAATGCCATGCTACTGGAGGCCGGGTGCTTTGGCATCATGATTTGGGGATGGCAGCGAGTGGGAAACCGTTTACATCTCCTGGCAACCCTGATGGTCACTTTGGGTGTGCTAGTTTCAGTGAATTGTATTCTTGCCCGTAACTCATGGATGCAAACACCTAGCGGATTTTCACTGATTGATGGCCAACTCCTGCTCAAGGATCAGCTTGCCGCCATTCTGAATCCATCGTTTCCGTATCGCTTGCTGCACATGGTCGGCGCAGCCCTGTTGAGCACGGCTTTTTTTGTGATGGGTATTTCCGCTTGGTTTTTGCTCAAGCGGCACCATCAGGAGTTTGCCCGATTTAACCTCTCGATTGCGTTACCATTGATTGAAATCCTGGTGCTTCTGCAATTGATATCAGGTGATTTGCATGGCTTGAATACCAGGGATCATCAACCGATCAAGCTCGCTGCCATTGAAGGGTTATGGGATACCACGGAAGGCGCTCCCATGGTTGTCTTTGGAATCCCCGATCAAGCGCTGGAGCGCAATCATTACGCGGTAGAGATACCCAAACTGGCGAGTCTCATCATCACCCATCAGGTGAACGGCAGGATCGCTGGTTTGAAAGAAGTGCCTAAGGAAGAGCGTCCCTATGTGCCGGTCGTATTTTTCAGTTTTCGTATCATGGTAGCCATGGGCTTGCTGATGTTGGTCGTGGGGACCACTGGTGTAGTCTTGCAGTTGAAGAATCGATTATACGATTGCCGTTGGTTTCTGCTCATCGCTTGCGGGATGTTGCCGAGTGGTCTCATTGCAACGATAGCCGGTTGGTGGGTTACGGAGGCTGGCCGGCAACCTTGGGTGGTCTACGGACTAATCAAGACCGCCGAGGTAGTCAATCCCCTGTCTGCCTCCCATATTATTAAATCCTTGTGCTTTATCGGTATCGTTTATGGCATCTTGGTAAGTTTGGCTATTTATTACCTATGGCGAGTCGTTAAAGGAGGGCCTCAAAAAAACGAGTGGTTAATGGGCAAGGAGGTACTCACCTAACTGCACTATTCAACAATATGCCTGCTAGTCGACCACGACAATGATGCTTAGCAGGTCAAGCACGACACGATGATCTATCGAGGAGACAAGTAATGCTGAATCTAAAACACGGTGGACATATCTTAGACGATGACGCTCCAGGTGCGGAAGAGACCGCAAGGACCATAGATGGTGTTACTCTTGCGACAAATGCGCTGCGCAAGGGCGAGCCGCGCCCCACGGAGACGCCGTTCGACTACTTATTTCCACAGTTAAAAGACGATCCGCAAAATTACTTGCCTGCCGATGATCCAGCCAAGGTCGTCGCCGACCTCAAGGCGCTGGGCGCAGCTATGGTCGAGCAGGGCGCACCACCCGAGGGCAACGCCACAATCCCACCCGTCTATACGTATTGGGGCCAATTCATCGACCATGACCTGACCGCCAATACGGATCGTGACTCTGATGTTAGTGACATCACCAAACCTAACCTGAAACCAATACCCCCTGCCAAAGTCATCCAGAAACTGCATAATTTGCGCCGCCCCGCACCCGACCTCGACAGCGTCTACGGTAATGGGCCTGCCTTTATCGACCCCCACAGCACGGATGCCGGTTTCTACGACGGTCCTCGCTTCCGGATCGGCAAGAACACGGATGCGCCGGGGATCCCAGGGGTCAAGATCCCGCCCGAAGACGATCTCGACCGGGATCTGCCGCGCATCGGCACGCTCCTGGATGCCGGCGTCATCACGGAGGATATTTTCACGGAGGAGCAGAGGAACGATCCCAATTTTCGCACCCGAGCCTTCATCGGCGATGCTCGTAACGATGAGAATCTCATCATCGCCCAGTTCCACCTCGCCTTTTTGAAGTTCCACAACCAAGTCGTTGAGCGGATCGCAGCCGATCCACACCGCTTCGGCCTGTGGCGCCGCCCCCATCAGGCGGTGCTGTTCGAGCGCGCCCGCCAGTTGACCCGCTGGCACTACCAATGGCTCGTGGTCCACGACTGGCTGAAGACCGTGACGCTCGGCGGCATCGCGGATAAGATCCTACTCGGCGGCCCCAAGCACTATGCGCGGCGCCATCATGAACTCTTCATGCCTCTGGAGTATTCGGTCGCCGGTTTCCGCTTCGGCCATAGCATGGTCCGCGGTGCATACGATCACAACCGCAACTTCGGGAAGAATAACGGCGGTCCAGGAGTGGTCCTGCCGATTGCGTCTTTCGATCAGCTTTTCCTATTCACCGGCAACGGCTTCGAGCGCGACCCGAACGATCCGACCAAGAGCAGGCGAAACCCGTTCCGGGGCGCTCCAACCCTGCCCTTCAACTGGATCATAGAATGGGACCGGTTTACCGATAAAGGCAGCTCCGATCCGACTCATTTCGCACGGAAAATCGATACTCGGCTCGTGCCTCCACTCACGCAAATGGTCAATGAGGGTACCGCTGCGAACTTGCAAGATCCTGCCAAGCAAGCCATCAGAAAGCTCCTCAGGTTCCTCGCCCAACGGAATCTCGTGCGCGGCTACCTCTTGAGCATCCCGACGGGGCAGAGCGTCGCGCAGGCCATGGGTGTCCCGCCCCTGACCGAGGCCGAGCTTCGCCAGAACAACTCTGATGCGCTCAACACCGCGCTGGAGCAGGGTGGGTTCCTGCAGCGGACGCCACTTTGGTATTACGTGCTCAAGGAGGCCGAGGTGCGGACCAATGGCAACTCGCTGGGCGAGTTAGGCAGTCGCCTCGTCTGCGAAACGATCATCGGCCTGCTAGTCAATGATCGCGGTTCCTTCCTCAACCAAAGGGGCGGCTGGGATCCCTCCGAAGGGGTCAAGCTGGACAACGGCGATCCGATCGTGACCATCCGCGACTTCCTGAAGTTCGCCCGTGTAGCATTCTGACGCGGGTTGATAAGAGTTGGGTGGTGTTCCCGATATGGATATAAAGACCTGCAACTTGTTTATTAACAATTAGTTGATAAAGTCAGTATCCAGGTCTGGCGCATCGCCCAACCAGATGCGGTGGATCTTCATCGCGAGCTTTCCAGAGGGTCGTCGTGGGCCGGTTCCTTGCCCCGCGCCCCCAGCCAACGCACCGTCCGGGTTTCCGGTTCCGGTTGCAGGGTGGCGTGTTCGATGCCGAAGCGTTCGGCGAGCAAGGCGTGGCAAGCATCGAGCACCGCTTCCCACTGGCGCAGGTCCCGCACCACCAGATGAGCGGACAGCATGATCCGCTCCGAGGCCACGCTCCAGATGTGCAGGTCGTGCACCGAGGTCACGCCGGGCACGGTCGCCAGCGCCCGCCCGACCTCCTCCGGCGCAAGAGTGAACGGCGTGCCTTCCATCAACCCGTGCAGAGCTTCACGGAGCAGGCGCAGGCTGGACACCACGATCAAGGCGCTGATCCCCAAGGACAGCAACGGATCAATCGGGGTCCAGCCGGTGAAGGCGATCACCACGCCGGCGAGCAGCGCGGCCACCGAGCCGAGCAGGTCGCCGAGCACGTGCAGCAGGGCGGCGCGGGTGTTGAGATTGCGCTCCCCGCGACTGAGCAGCCACGCCACCCCGATATTGAGGACCAACCCGATAGCGGCGGCCAGCGATACCGCCTCGCCCGCGACCGGTTGCGGATCGTGCAGGCGCTGGACGGCGGAGACCGCGATCCAAGCGACCAATACCAACAAACCCAAGCTGTTGATCAAAGCCGCCAGGAATTCGGCCCGCCCGAAGCCGTAGCTGTGCCGCGCCGAGGCCGGCTGGCGGGACAGCCAGGCCGCGACCGCCGCCAAAGTCAGGGCGGCGGCATCGTTGACCATGTGGCCCGCATCGGCCACCAGCGCCAGCGATCCCGCCCACCAGCCGACGCTCGCTTCCACCCGCTATTATCATCAGTCGGACCTGTTGGCGCGTCGCGCCCTCGCCGATCCAGACGATCCGATCCTGAACGGTCGAGGTATGCACCAGGACTTTGACCACCTCATATTTCAGGTTCTTTTTCGCCCGAGTCAGCCACGTCACCCCCTGCGCGGTGAGGGTCGCCCACCGCGCAAAATCGGTAAACCCCAGGTCGAAGAGGACCAGCGCCCCGGTCGGAATCCCCGCCACCAGGCGATCCCAAAAGCGGGCATCATGACCGTTCGGGTCCGCGTCGTACCACACCCGCCGCGGCAAGCGCGAGGCCAAATCGAGCAAGGCCATCATCCGACCGGCCAAGGGGGCCTTCAGCGCGTCTGCAGCAGGCCGATCTTGCGCAGCAGCCCGTCCAGGGTCGACCCATCGGCAATCACGACCGCCGTAAAGTGCGCCTGGGCCCAGGCCACCGCCGGTGGCAAGGGGCGCTGCCGCGCCTGCCAGCGGCCCTGCACCACCGGCAGAATCGTCTGCAACACCCGGCCGAACAAGGCCGCCGGCAACGTCCGCAAGCGTTGCGCCAAGGCTTGTTGCGTCAGCTTGCGCAGCGGCGGCACCCACAACACCGCCTCGGTATGGACCACCCGCACCAGTTCGTTAATGCTGCCGATCTGCCGCCACAACAAGCTCAGGACCAACGCGACCATCACCGGCAAGGTCAAGATGCGGGCGCGCAACCCCAGGCCGTAAAAATAACTGACTTGGGCCAAGGCCGCCGGCTGGACGATCTCGGTCAGTCGCGCCACCACCGCTTCCGCCGGCGGCGCACTGAGCGGCCGTTTGGTCCGATCACGCTGGATAGCACGGGTATGACGGACCGTGCTGCGTTTCTTCGGCTTCGCCTCATCCGGCTTCGGGGCCGTCGATGGGGGTTCCATCGGCGTTACCTGCGCAGCAATGGGGGCCATCGTCAGGGTCTCCATCAGTCAATTCCTGATCTAAAAGGGGCTTGACAGCTTCTCAAAATCCTTAACCTGTAAGCAATGGCGTAAGCCAGGGTCAGCGCGGTGGCCAGCCACAGGACACGACCCGCCGCTTCGGGGTGATGGTGATGGTGATGGGCATGATCGTTGGGTGAGTGCATGACCTGGGTCGGGTGGATGGCGTCAGGCGCTCAACAGCTTTTTGATGTCCTCCACCGACAGTACCTTGCCGGCGCTCTTCACCTCCCCGTCCACCGCCAGCGCCGGCGTGGTCATGACCCCGGCGTCGATGATGGCGTTCATGTCGGTGACCTTCTCCAGCTCATACTCCAACCCCAGGACTTTGGCGGCCGCTTCGGCGTGTTGGCCGAGCGTTTTGCATTTCGCGCAACCGCTACCGAGAACTTGAAACTTGATCATGGCCTGCTCTCCTTATGGATAGAACGTACCGAACACCACGCCGGTGACGGTCGCCATGACCACCACCAGCGAACAATAAACCACCGTCTTTTGCGTACCGAGAATGCCGCGAATCACCAGCATGTTCGGCAACGACAGCGCCGGACCCGCCAGCAGCAGCGCCAACGCCGGACCCTTCCCCATCCCCGCGCCGATCAAGCCTTGCACGATCGGCACTTCAGTCAGCGTGGCGAAATACATGAACGCGCCGACCAGCGCCGACAGAAAATTGGCCGCCAGCGAGTTACCGCCGACCGCCGCGCCGACCCATTCGGACGGAATGATGCCTTCGTAACCGGGCCGACCGAGCAGGAATCCGGCCAGCAACACGCCGCCCAGCAGCAACGGCATAATCAGCTTGGCGAAACTCCAGGTCTGACTCAGCCACTCCTCGCCGTCGCCGGGTTGCGTCGCGGCGGCCAGGGTCAAGCCGATCAGGCCAGCGCTGAACGCCAGTTCGGGATGTTGGGGAATCAGCCCGGCCAGAACGGTGACGACCGCAGCAGTCGCGGCCAGTGGTGGCCAAGCCCACCGCCAGCGCCAGACCAGCAGTCCGGCCAGACCGAGGCCCGCCAGCGCGGTCAGCGGCCATTTCCAGGCAAAGATCGCGTGCCACACCGCGCTGTCCTCGGCGCGGGCCGGCGCCCAGTTGGCCAACACCAGCACGGCGACCTGCAAGGCGAAAAATGCTGCCGTATCGCCCAGCGGCCGGCCCTGATCGGCACCAAGCATGAAACCCTTCTGCGCCGTCGCCCGCGCCAGCTCCTCGCGGCGATAAATCCAGTGCATGATCAGCCCGATCACCAGCGCGAAGCTCACCGCGCCCACCGCCCGCGCCACGCCCAGTTCCACCCCGAGAATCTTGGCGGTCAGCACGATGGCCAGCACGTTGATCGCCGGACCGGAATAGAGAAACGCAATCGCCGGTCCCAGGCCCGCGCCGCGCCGGTAGATGCCGCCGAACAGCGGCAGCACGGTGCAGGAGCACACGGCCAGAATCGAACCGGAGACCGAGGCGACGCCGTAGGCGGCGGTCTTGTGGGCGGCGGGGCCGAGATACTTCATCACCGCGTCCTGACTGATGAACACCGCGATAGCCCCGGCGATGAAGAAAGCGGGTACGAGGCAGAGCATCACATGCTCGCGGGCGTACCAGTTCAGCAGCGCCAAGCCCTTCCAGAATGGCGTTGTCGAAGCGCGCCGCGCCCACCGGCATGAAAAAGACCAGCAGGAACACGGCGACGATGCCGGCCAGCCACTTGAATTCGGTCGGCTGCTCCCGCGCCGCGGTGCGCAGCCGATCCAGTGAAACGACCAGGTTGGGAACGGCTGAAGTCGTGGCCATAAAACGACTCCTTCGCTGAGGGTGATCAGCAGTGAGGGCTACAGCATTGAGCGACGGTGCAAGCCGCCTGCCGGATCAAGGCGGCGGGGATGGCCTCGAACGTGTGGCCGCCGACTGAAACGGTGCGGCAATAGCTCGGCTCGCCGCACAGATCGCCGCAGGACTGACATTCATTTTCCGAGGCGGAAGCGCCCGGCAGCACCGACTCCAGTGGCGCGCCGTTGAACAAGATCAAATTGGATTCGGACAACTGCTCGGGCGGCAACTTGGTCTCGCGGTAGGCGATAGTCACGCCGCGCGGCGCGCATTCGGCGGCGAGCTGGGCGACGACCTGTTGCAGGGATTGCAAGGTGTCGGAGCAGCGCAGGCAGGTGCGCCCGTCTTTATCAAGATGACGCCATTCGATTTCGAGAGTGGTCATGGAAACCTCCACGAGACATTAGCGCAGCGGTACCGAGATTGGAGCTTCAAGCCCCCGTTCGTACCACTCGCGGCTGCGATTGACGATGTTGGCCACCACCAGCATCACCGGCACTTCGATCAGGACGCCGACCACGGTGGCCAACGCCGCGCCGGAGTCAAAGCCGAACAGGACAATCGCGGTCGCCACCGCCAGCTCGAAGAAATTGCTGGCGCCGATCAGGGCCGAGGGGCCGGCCACGCAATGCGGCGATCCGACCTTGCGGTTGAGCCAATAGGCCAGCCCCGCGTTGAAAAAAACCTGAAACAGGATCGGGATTGCCAACAGCAGGATGACCAGCGGCTGCTTCACGATCTGCTCGCCCTGGAAGCCGAACAGCAGCACCAGGGTGGTCAGCAGCGCGATCAGTGAAGTCGGACCGAGGATGTCCAGCAGCCGCGTCAACCCTGCCGGCCCCTGGGACTTCAGCACCGCGCCGCGCACTGCCTGGGCGATGATCAGCGGGATGACGATGTACAGCACCACCGACAAGAACAGGGTCTGCCACGGCACCACGATCGAGGTCAGGCCCAGCAGCAGGCCGACGATGGGGCCGAAAGCGAACACCATGATGATGTCGTTCAGCGCCACCTGACTCAAGGTGAAATGCGGCTCGCCTTTCGTGAGGTTGCTCCACACGAACACCATCGCGGTGCAGGGCGCGGCGGCCAGCAGAATCAGGCCGGCGATGTAGGATTCAATTTGATCGGCGGGCAGCAGCGGCGCGAACAGCCCGCCGACGAACAGCCAGCCCAGCAGCGCCATCGAGAACGGCTTGACGCCCCAGTTGATGAACAAGGTGACGCCAATGCCACGCCAGTATTGCCCCACCCCGCGCAGCGCGGCGAAGTCGATCTTGACCAGCATCGGGATGATCATCAGCCAGATCAGCACCGCCACCGGCAGGTTGACTTGGGCGATTTCCAGCTTGCCGATGATTTGGAACGCGCCCGGCAGGAAATGGCCCAGGACGATGCCGGTCACGATGCACAGCGCCACCCACAGGGTCAGGTAGCGCTCGAACACGCCCAGTTGGGCGCCCTCCGCCGGTCGGGCGGCGACTTCGCAGGCCGCGCTCACCGGCTGTTCTCCAAAGTGGTTTGGCCGATCTCGTCCAGTTTGCTCTTCAGCCTGATCTTGTCCAGCGAGCGGATGGGCAGGCTGGCGAAGATTTTGATGCGGTTTTCCAGTTCGCGGAACGCCTTGCGGAACGCCAGCATTTTCAGGGCATCATCGCCCTCCGCCGCCGCCGGGTCCTCCACGCCCCAGTGCGCCGTCATCGGCTGGCCGGGCCAGATCGGGCAGACCTCGCCGGCGGCGTTGTCGCAAACCGTGAACACGAAGTCCAGCGGCGGCGCTTCCGGGGTCGCGAACTCGTCCCAAGTCTTGCTGCGCAGCCCCCCGGTCGGCAGACCCTGCAATTCCAGCAGCCGGATGGCGTAGGGATTGACCCGGCCGGTGGGATGGCTGCCGGCGCTGAAGGCGCGGAAACTGGCCATGACCGTGGTGATTCATCAGCACTTCGGCAAGGATGCTGCGGGCCGAGTTGCCGGTGCAAAGGAAAAGGACGTTGTAAACGGATTCCTGATTCATGGCGGCGGGTTTCCGGGTGAGGGTTTCAACAGGGATAAACGTCTTGGCATCGAGCGCCGGCAGGTTGCAGCAGTGTTCGGTCAGGTACGCCATCAGTTCGACAATCACGTCGCAACGGGCCTGATAGATCAACTGCCGGCCCTCGCGGCGGCAATCGAGCAGGCCAGCCTGCTGCAAGGTTTTCAGGTGGAACGACAATGTCGCCAGCGGCAGGCCGAAACGCTCCCCTACCTGGCCGGCGGGTTGCGGTCCGGTCTGGGCCAGATGGCGAAAAATATCCAGCCGGGTGTCCTGCGCGAGCGCGCCGAGTACGGCGATAGCGGTTAACTTATCCATATTTCCAATATTATCGAAATAAGCAAATTGACGCAAGAACGGATTGTCATCTCCCCGTCAGGGATGCCGCCGCAGCCGCCAGCCACCGCGATTGGTGAATCAGCCCGCCCTGGTGGGCGCGATCTTTAATGCCCGACCAACGCGTTCCGAACAGCCGGACAGGGGTTGACTCACCCTTTTTCCGGTTTATACTGCGCGCCCCATGAATAGTCACCAGCACACTTTCAACCTCTCATCCATCGTCGGCCGGCAAATACCGGCAACGCGCGCGTGCGCGCCAACGGTGGACCCGATGCAGACCTGACGAGATTACAGGCTCGGAAGGTCCGCGCAAGGCGACCTTCCGAGCGGGAATACCGAACCCCGGTCGGCGGCCAGCCTTCCGGGGTTTTTTGTGGTCTGGCGTCCGGCGGAAAGAGGGTGAAATCCCCGCCGGCAAGGTTCGAAGCAGCCCCGTCGCCGCACAGCGGCGCCGGTTCAAACGCCGGTTCGGCGCGCCAACGCTAACCATCGCACGGCGTGTGTCGGGCGGACGATGGGACTTCGAAGCGACGGAAAGTAGCTCAGTGGGTAGAGCATCTGATTATGGATCAGACAGTCGAGGGTTCGACTCCCTCCTTTTCCACCATGGATAAAGCCCTTGAACAGGCTCGCGGTTCGAATCCGCTCCATTGACTGCTGTACCCCGGGAGCCACCCCGGCGGGCGGTAGCCGTGCGCGGTGCTTCGGCATCGGGACGGTCGCCACCCGCAGCGTCCGCGCGGTCTTGCGCGGCGGGAATCGGGCCGACGTGGTGATTGGCTAGCCCAGCGCGGCGCTGGCCAGCAAGGAGGCTGGCCGCCGTGCGAGGCCCACCGATCATCGACCCGGCATCGACCCGTCGTCCGCCGCGCGGGCGTGGGGTGTGCGCCCACCCTTTCAACCTCTTTCATCAACCAACCGGCAGGAGCAGGTCTCGATGACATCCTGACGCTCGGCGGTGGCGGGCCGGAAACGGCGCCGACAAGCAACACGCCACGCTCGCCCGCTGGAATTTCCAGCGGTACAGGAAGACTGCAAACAACCTCACAAGGAGAACCAAGATGTTGGGTTACAAGCGAATCGTGATCGCCCAGAACGAGCGTGGGCTTCATCTGTACGACCGCCGTTTGGCGGCGATCCTGGAACCGGGCATTTACCGCTGGCTCGACCCGCTGAACCGCCACGAGGTGCAGCGCTACGATCTGACCGTGGCCGAGTTCGATCACCCTTGGCTGGACGTGCTGTTGAAGACGGATTCGGGGCTGGTCGAGCGCCACTTTCAGGTGGTCGAGACCGGCGACCGGCAGGTTGGCCTGATCTACAAGAACGGTCGGCTGGATGGCGTGCTGCCGCCCGCGACTCGTCGGGTTTACTGGCGGGGTCCGGTGGAGGTTCGCGTCGAGCTGATCGACATCGCCACCGATTACGCTCTGTCGCGGGCGCACGCGGCTCTGCTGGCGCGGCCGTCGGCGGCCTTGGCCAAGAATCTGGCCGGCTTCATCCAGGTGGCCGAGGTCGAGGATAACCACGTCGGCCTGTTGCTGGTGGACGGCGAGCTGGCGCGCACCCTGCCGCCCGGCTTGCACGCCTTCTGGCGCTTCAACCGCGCGGTGAAGGTGGAGTCGGTGGAGCTGCGCTTGCAGACTCTGGAGGTTTCCGGCCAGGAAATCCTGACCAAGGACAAGGTCAGCCTGCGGGTGAACCTGTCGGCGGTGTACCGGGTCGCCGATCCGGTGAAGGCCCGTGCCGAACTGGGCAACATCGGCGAATACCTGTACCGGACCTTGCAGTTCGGTCTGCGCCAGACCATCGGCACGCGCACCCTGGACGTGCTGCTCGGCGACAAGGACGAACTGGATCGGGCGGTGTGGGATTACGCGGTCGAGAAGATTCGCCCGCACGGCCTGGAACTGGAGACGGTCGGCTTGAAGGATGTGATCCTGCCGGGCGAGATGAAGGACATTCTCAACCAGGTGGTGACGGCGGAGAAGGTGGCGCAGGCCAACGTCATCCGCCGGCGCGAGGAAACCGCCGCCACCCGCTCGCTGCTCAACACGGCGAAGCTCATGGAAGAGAACCCCCTGCTGCTGCGGCTCAAGGAACTGGAGGCGCTGGAGAAGGTCGTGGATAAGGTGGAACGGCTGACCGTGTTCGGCGGCCTGGACGGCGTGTTGCGCGATACGGTGCGCATCAACCTACCGGCGCATTGAGCGTCGTTGGACCGGAGCCCGGCCGCAAGGCCGGGTTTTTTCAATCATTCTTCCAAATCAATTCATTAAATTGCCACGAACATGCTATCGAATTTCGGCTTCACTTTGTTCGGTGACGACATCGGATAAGAACCTCGCGAGCGTGGAGAAAGAGCGATGAGCGGTTACTGCCCGGCAATTTTATGAGCCTGACCTCGGTTCATTCGAGTTCGGCCGGATCGAGTTACTTGTGGGTGGCGTTGCTGCCCTTGGCCGGTTTCATCGCCCTGGTCTGGGGGCTGCTGAACCATCCCTTGCCCTGGCAAGGCAGCCTGGATTGGATACCCAGCCTGGGCGTGAGCTTCGCCGTCCACATCGACGGGCTGTCGGCGCAGTTCCTGGCGCTGATTCTCGGCATCGGTACGCTGGTGTTCGTTTACGCCAGCGGCTACATGGCCGGGGAACCGCGCCGGGGTCGGCTGTTCCTGATCCTGATCCTGTTCATGCTGGCGATGGTCGGCGCGGTCAGCGCCGATCACCTGCTGGTGCTGTTCCTGTTTTGGGAGTTGACCAGCCTGACCTCCTTTCTGCTGGCCGGTTTTTATCACGACGACGAACGAGCCCGCGCCGCCGCGCGCCAAGCCCTGCTGGTGACCATGGGCGGAGGGCTGGCGCTGCTGGCGGCCATCTTGCTGCTGGCGGAGATGGCCGGCAGCTATTCGCTGCGGGACGTGATCGCCCGTGGCCCCGATCTGGCCCAAGATCCGCGCCTGCCCGCCGCCCTGCTGCTGCTGTTTCTGGGCTGCTTCACCAAGTCCGCCCAGTTCCCGTTTCATTTCTGGCTGCCCAACGCCATGGCCGCGCCCACGCCGGTGAGCGCCTACCTGCATTCCGCGACCATGGTCAAGCTGGGCGTTTACTTGCTGGCCCGGCTCGACCCGGCGTTCAACGACCTGTTCCTCTGGGAAGCGGTTCTGATCGGCGTCGGCACGCTCACTGCGGTGTGGGGCGCGGTGCTGGCATTGCGCGAGCGGGATCTGAAGCGCATTCTGGCTTGGTCCACGGTTTCGGCTCTGGGCACGCTGACGCTGCTGATCGGCTTGCCCAACCCCGGCGCCGGGTTGGCGGTAGCGGCGTTCCTGTTCGCCCACGCCCTGTACAAGGCGCCGCTGTTCATGGTGGCCGGCAACATCGACCACGCCACCGGCACGCGGGTGATCGATCGCCTGATGGGTTTGGGCCGGGCCATGC
Organism: uncultured Gammaproteobacteria bacterium; assembly: GCA_963719395.1. GTDB lineage: Bacteria > Pseudomonadota > Gammaproteobacteria > Competibacterales > Competibacteraceae > Contendibacter. Next base: position 62,853 of record CAVRCC010000021.1, read on the forward strand.
CTTGGACGGCGGCGGCGGCGCTGCTGGCCGGTCTGTCGATGGCCGGTCTGCCGCTGTCCTTCGGTTTCGTCGCCAAGGACTTGATCAGCGTCGCCAAGATCGAAGCCGATCTGCTCGATTGGGTCAGCTACGCCACTTTGTTCGTCAATGCCACCGCCGCCGCCGTGGCCGGGATCGCCACCCTGCGCATCTTCTTTGGTTCGCGATTGGCGGTCGGCTCGGAAGCGGCAGCGACGGCGAAGCGTTCGATCGATCGCACTCGATCACGGGTACGCGAGGCCCCTTGGTCGATGGTCTTGCCGCCGTTAGTGATCGCCCTGATCGGTATCGAATTCGAGTTCCTGCCGGATTTGGCCGATCCGTTGCTGGCCGAAGCGGGGCTGGCCATCGCGCCCGGTTTGGGAGCGGTGGACGTGGCCACGTCCTATCAGTTCGGCACCGTGCTCACCGCCACCGAGATCGCCCTGCTGGTCGGCTTGGTGCTGTTTCTGATCTGGGACTGGCTGCATCGCCTGCTGCATCGGGTACATTGGCTGGATCACATCGGCCCGGAAGCGACCTACGAGCGCGCCTTGCGTGGCTTGACTCGCATCGCGGCCTGGCAGACCCGGTTGTTGCAGCCCGGACGACTGACCGCCTATCTGCGCTGGACCCTGGCCAGCCTGCTGGCGTTGGCAGTCGGAGCGGGTCTGGCCGCTGGGTCGGCCTCCTCGTTCGGTCTGGCGGACTCGCTCGATCTGCTGGCGAAGGCGACGGCTACCGAGTGGCGAGCGCAAGGTTGGGCTTGGTCGGTGGCGGCGGTGCTGATCGTCGCCGGAGCGGCCGCCAGCGTGGCGCTGCGCGACCGCATGGCGCTGTTGATGGCCAGCGGTCTGGTGGGGTACGGCAGCGCCGTGCTGTTCCTGTTCGCCGGTGCGCCAGACTTGGCTTTCACTCAATTCGCGGTGGAAACGGCTCTGGTGGTGGTCGCCGCCGCGCTGTTGCCGCGTTATGGAAAAGCGCCCCGGTCGCCGGACGAGCCCCGCGTCGGGAATGCCCTGTTAGCGATCACCGGTGGAGCGGGCATCTTCGTCTTAGTAATGTGGATGTTGTCCTTGCCGCTGGACCCGGAACTCGCCAACTGGTTCGGCGAGACCAGCCTTCCCCAAGCTCACGGCCGCAACGTGGTCAACGTCATCATCGTCGATTTTCGGGCGCTGGATACCCTGGGGGAGATCGCGGTGGTCGCGTTTTCGCTGATTGCCGCCTTGCCGGTGCTGGGCGCGCTGGCCCGCAATCGGGGTCGGTCGCCATGATCGGCGCCCGCGCCCTGATTTTGGAGAAGCTCATGCCGCCTCTGTACTGGCTGATCCTGGTGGCTGCGGGGTGGGTCCTGCTGCGCGGCCACAACGAACCCGGCGGCGGTTTCATCGGTGGTCTGGTGGCGCTGGCCGCCACCGCCGCCTACGCCATCGCGCTCGGTGTGGATGCGGCGCGGCGGCGTATGCCGCTCGCTCCCCTGCGGCTGGCGATTGTCGGAGTCGCGCTGGCTCTGGGTAGCGGCCTGCCCGCCGTGCTGGTCGGGAAGCCGTATCTGACGCATCTGTGGTTCGAATTGCCGCTGGGGTTTGTCGAATTGCCGCTGTCCACCGTATTGATGTTCGACGCCGGAGTGTTCTGCGCGGTGTGGGGAACGCTGGCCGGTTACGCTTTCGCCTTGTTGCGGGGTATCGCCTCCGCGCCGGGAGATGCCTCGTGAATTGGTTGCTCGCCGCGACCATCGGTCTGACCGTTGCCGCCGGAATCTATCTGGCGCTGTCCCGCGATCTGTTCCGCTGCATCGTCGGTCTGGCGGTGCTCGGCAGCGCGGTCAACCTGATCGTGTTCGTTTCGGGTCGCTTGGGGCCGATGCAGCCCCCTATCATCGCGGCCGGCGCCCGGCGCCTGGAGGATGTCGCAGCCAATCCTCTACCCCAGGCTTTGGTGCTGACCGCCATCGTCATCGGTTTCGCGCTGCTGTGCTTTGGCCTGGTGCTGGGCGCGCGTCTGCGCCAGCAATTCGGCGGCGATGATACCGACGGGCTGCGAAGCGCCGAACCGCCGGCCACCGATCCGGTGAAACCGCCGGTGCTGGACTGAAGGGTGGGACGACGCGATGCTGGTGCTTTCGCCGTTGCTGGTTCCGCTGGCCACAGCTTTGCTATTGGCGCTGCTATACCATCGACCGGCGGTCGTGCGGCGCGCGGTCAGTCTGGCGGGCGCTTTGCTGTTCCTGCTCTGCGCCGGGTTGCTGGTCGCGGAGGTGCAAAATGCCGGCCGGCTGTCGGTGGCGCTGGGCGGCTGGCCGCTGCCCTATGCCATCGAGTTCGCCGCCGACCGGCTGGGCGCGGCCATGGTGCTGATCAGTGCGGTACTGGCGGCGGCGACGCTGTTGTACCAGTTCGGCGCCGCCGATCCGGCGCCGGAAACTCCGATTCTCCACCCGCTGCTGCACGGCTTGCTGGCGGCGGTGGGCGCGGCCTGCGTCGCGGCCGACCTGTTCAACCTCTACGTCTGGTTCGAGCTGATGCTGATCGCGGCGCTCGGCCTGCTGGTCCACGGCGGCGAGCCGCGCCAGTTGGATGCCGCCTTCAAGTACCTGGTCCTGAATCTGGTCGGCACCTTGCTGTTCCTGATAGCGGTGGCGGTCATCTACGGCGTGACCGGCCAACTCAATTTTACCGCGTTGCGCGAGGCGGCCGGCCGGCCGGAGATCGCGGCGGCGCTGCCGGTGCCGGTGACCTTGCTGGCGCTGGCGCTTTTGCTCAAGGCCGGCGCTTTTCCGCTGTTCGCGTGGTTGCCGGCCAGCTATCACACCCTGCCGGCGCCGGTGCTGGCCCTGTTCGGCGGGTTGTTGACCAAGGTGGGAATCTACGCGCTGCTGCGCCTGTTGGGCGACGTGTTCGCCGCCGCGCCCGCGCTGCTCTATCAGGCCTTGGGCTGGATCGCGCTGGCGACCATGATCACCGGGGTGCTGGGCGCGGCCTACCATTGGGATCTGCGCCGCATCTTGGCCTTCCACATCGTCAGCCAGATCGGCTACCTGCTGTTGGGAATCGCCCTGGCCAGCCCGGCAGGCGCGGCCAGCACGCTGTTTTTCGCCTTGCACAACATGTTGGCCAAGGCCAATCTGTTTCTCATCGCCGGCCTGATTTGGCTGCTGGCCGGGCACTACGATTTGCGCCGGGTGGGCGGTCTATACGCGGCGCGTCCCGGTCTCGCCGTGCTGTTTCTGATCGTTGCGTTTTCCCTGGTGGGCGTGCCGCCCTCGTCCGGGTTCTGGGCCAAGTTTATGTTGTTGCGGGAAACCTTCGCCCAAGAATTGTGGCTCTGGGGAGGCGTTGCCCTGGCGGTCAGCCTGCTCACCCTGTACTCGATGGCGAAGATTTGGCTGGAGGCGTTCTGGAAGCCGCACCCCGAGGGGCGCGCGATCGAATCGGCCACCGCCGGACAGGGGGCGGCCTACTGGGCGATCATCCTGCTGACGACGTTGATCTTGGCGATGGGTTTGGCTCCCGAGCCCTTGGTCCGCTACGTTGAAGCGGCAACGGCTTCTTTCGGCGCACCGGGAGCGGCGCCATGAAAAAATTCCTGATCGCGCTGAAGTTGGTTTTGCGGTTCCCGGCCGAGGTGGTGAAGTCCGGTTGGGCGACGATGTGGTTGATTTTGGCCGGTGATGGCCTGCGACCGGGATTCGCGCGCATCTCCTACGAAGGGTCCAGCGAGACCGGCGCAGTCCTGCTGGGCGTGCTGATCACTCTGACGCCCGGAACCACGACGTTGGATATCGATCTGGAGCGGCGGGAACTGCTGTTGCATCTGCTGGATACCCGGGATGTCGAAGGCACCCTCGCCGCCATCCGGCGGGATTTCGTTCGGCCGGTGGGTCTGCTTTTTGGGGACGGTCCATGAACCTGCTCTATCTCTGCGTCCTGTTGGCCGGGTTGGCGGCCCTGCTCGGCTTTTACCGATTGCTGGGGGGGCCTCGGCAGGCCGACCGGGTGGTGGCGCTGGACGTGTTGTTCGCGGCGGCCATTTTGTTCTGCGTCGCCGCCGCCCTCATCACCGGCCGGACCGCCTTTCTGGATATCGCCATCGGTCTGGCGCTGGTGGGTTTTGCCGGGACTCTGGCGTGGGCGCGGTTGATCGACAGGGGGAGCGGCACAGCCGGAGAGGAACTATGACGGTCGTAGGAACCGCTCTTTGCGTGTTCGGGTCGCTGCTGTTGCTGGTCGCCGCCTGGGGCGTCGTGCGCCTGCCCGATGCGCTGTCGCGCCAGCACGCCGCGACCAAGGCCGGCACCTTGGCCCTCTCCGTCTTCGCCCTCGGCGCCGGATTGATGATGCCCCAGCCGTCCTGGATCGGCCGGCTGGTGGCGCTGGTGGCGCTGCTGATGATCACGCTGCCGCTCGCTTCCCACGCCTTGGCGCGAGCGGCGGTGAGGGAAATGCGCGCGGAGGTCGAGCGGCGGGAGGATTGACGCGGGCGTGGAGGCCGGCGTGGAGGCCGGCGTCCGGCGGACGCAAAAAAGGCGGCCCGAAGGCCGCCTCACGATTTTAGACGCGAACCGTGACGGGTTCTAGCCGAGATCCTTGATGCCCTGGATCATCCCCGCCGCAACCTTCTGCGCGCCGCCGTAGACCATCCGGGTGTTATCGGCGAAGAACAGCGCATTTTCGATGCCGGCGAAGCCCACGCCCTTGCCGCGCTTGATCACCTGCACGTTCTTGGCGTGATCCACGTTCAGGATCGGCATCCCGTAGATCGGGCTGGCCTTGTCGGTGCGTGCCGCCGGATTCACCACGTCGTTGGCGCCGATCACCAGCGCCACGTCCGCCGTCGAGAACTCTTCGTTGATTTCGTCCATGTCGAAGATCAGATCGTAGGGAACGCCCGCTTCCGCCAGCAGCACGTTCATGTGGCCAGGCATCCGACCGGCGACTGGATGAATCGCGAACTTGACGACGACATCACGCTCCATGAGCAGTTTGCACATTTCCCAGATCTTGTGCTGCGCCTGGGCCACCGCCGGACCTTACAGTTCGGTCTGCGCCAGACCATCGGCACGCGCACCCTGGACGTGCTGCTCGGCGACAAGGACGAACTGGATCGGGCCAATAGTGTTCGGCACACTTATTGGGTAGACAAAATGATGTCTCGATGTTCATCAGTCATTGGATGAAGTAATAAATTTTTAATACAGATTAACCAGTGAATAGAAATTTTCCACAATTTTTTCAATTTAGATCCAAGAAAAGAAACCAAACTATATTCTACTGGCAATCGAGAACTTCCTGTTTTCCGTAAATGATCTTCTTTCTTTGAAGAGGAATCTTTTAAAACTCGCAGGGCTTCTTTTTGGCTTTCTTGCTCTTTAACAAGCGTTTGCTTAAAGTAAATTAAAAGAACGTAAACAATTAAATAAATGTAAAATTGAATTTTGACTCCATTCGGTTCGTGGTTCCACAAATGGAGGGCATCCAGTGTTCGCTTTATACACCTGAAAAATAACTCTACTTGCCAGCGATAAGCATAAAGAATAATGATCTCGCTGGTCTTTAAATCCAAACGATTTGTAGTAATTCGATACCATTCACCAAAAACATAAAAACAAACTAAACGATAAGTCACTTTCGATTTATCACCTGAAAAAATAACGAGCGCATCGGTGACTTCTGAAAGGTAAAAGTTCCATGATTCGGGAATATTCACCTCAAGGACTGTTTGAATAGATGCTCGCATATTGTAGCGAATACGAGTAATAAAAAACGCTTGCTTTTCCGTAACTTGTTGAAAAATATCAAAAGCAAGATAACCCCGGTCCGTGATATAGGTCACCCCGGTACTGGTTCAGTATAATTGTTTCGATAACCGTTTGAATATATTATAATATAAGATGATAATTCCAATTTTTGGACGGAGGTTCATGATGTTAAACCCACTGCATTGTCCTGACTGCCTTTCGGAACACGTAGAAGAGTATAGTCACTACGAAACGAAGAGCCATGGAAGCCGAAAATTATATCAATGTACGGCATGTCAAACGATTTTTTCTGAGACAAAAAGCTCTTTTATAGAGGGACTCAAAAAACCGATGAGTTTCATTATTCATGTTTTAAAAGCGCGCAGTGAGGGTCTGGGTTTTAATGCGACTTGTCGGACCTTTGATATCAGTAAAAATACCTTATTGAATTGGGAACGTCGATTCGCTCTTTTGAAAGGCCCCTTAATGCTTTACGCCTTGCTGCATACCTTTTTGACGCAACTCATTGAAGGCGATGAGGTCTATACTAAAGTTGGCAAGAACGATCCCGCGGAAGCGTCCGAAGGCTGGACGATCATCCTGATGGATCGCGCCAGCCGCTTTATTTGGGCTTTGGACTGCGGGAAGAAAGACAGGGATTTGTTTTTATCGGCAATACAAAGACTTAAAGAGATCATCCTCCGCACCGGCGATGTCACATTAGTCACTGATGGGGAACGCCGCTACGGTCTTTTGCTCTTTGAAATTTGCCAAGAATGGTTTCGTTCGGGACGCCCGGGACACCCGCGTAAAGTGCTGCGTCGTGGGGTGAAAGTCCGCCTTAAAAATAAAGGGTCTCAATCCCATCGACGGGGCCGAAAACGCCCGAAATATCAAACCCCCTGTTCGGAGCATCCCGAAACGCCACAAAACGTACTAAACTCCGAAATTCATGCGAATCATGTTGAAGCCTTGAATGCTTCGCTTCGACGGCGGAATTCAGCCTATCGCCGTAAAACCAATACCTATGCGAAAAAGAAATCCGGCTTGCAAAGAACCTTAGATGTATTTTGGGTCGTCCACAATTTTATTCGCAAACACTTTACCACTCAGCAAGTCCCTGCCGTGGCTTTGGGTATTTTGAAAGAAGGTCTTTCCTGGGGGCAAATCTTGAGAATTCAGATGCAACTTATCCCTTCTATCTAATTTAAAATCAAAAGCTTGGAGAACAATCAGACTGAACCAGTACCGCTGGTCATCAAGGAGGATCAATTAACCGACGCAGGCTTGCCCACGGTTGTGGTGCTGCCACTGACGACTCAGATTCGATCGGCCCTGCAACACCTGCGGGTACTCATTCGCGCCCGCGACCGCCTGCAACAGAATTGCCAGGTGATGGTGGATCAACCCCGCACGCTGGATCGCGGTCGCTTGGGCGAAGGACCCTTGACCCGTCTCACCGCCGAGGAATTGGCCCAGGTCAATCAGGCTCTGCACGTTTTGCTGGGTTTGTACTGACATGGAAGAACACGTCGGCGCGATCTGGCATCGTTTCATCACCCGAGCGGCGCAACGCGATTACCCGGACGCGGCGATCACCTTCGCCGAGATCGAGAGAACCGCCGGTTTACTGTTCCGCGCCTTCGGCGGCGACCCCGGTCTGCGGGTCACGGCGGGGACGGCTACCCGCCACGGCGCGCGGCGGCGTTGGCTGGCGCGCGTCGCCGGGCTGGGCGAAAAGATCGAACTGGCCTGCCGCGATGCCGAAACCCTGCAACTACCGGCGAAATTGGCCCTGTTGCCACGGCGGGACTTGAACCGCGAACTGTATTTCTGGCTCATCGCCTTAGCCGCTGCCCACGACACAGTTGACCCCGACACCCCCTGGTGGCGACGAAATCAGCAGGGAACGCTGATCGCCTTGGATCGCTACCCCGGTTTGCAACCCCGCTACTGCCGTCTAGTAGCCGCCGCGCTGGAACTGCGGATTCCACCGGAACGGCTGCCGCCGGATGAAGCCGCGCAAGAAATCGCTTTGCGGCAAGCCTTGCACGAACCCGGTAGCATCGCGGACTTGCCCGCCGCCCGCCGCCCGCTACAACCGATACCACTCTGGCTCTACCCCGCCCCTGCCCGTGCCGTAGCCTCCTCGCGTCGGCAGGAGGCCGGTGGTGCAAAACCCGGCGGTGGCAGTCCGACGGAGCGCGACCGCCACCGCCGCCGCGCCGAGTATGTAGACCTGCCGGAGCGCAAGAGCGCCTTTCTGTTGCCGTTTCGCGCCGAGAGCCTGCTGTCCTGGGCCGAGTTCGTCCGGGTCAACCGGCCCACCGATGACGAGCCCGAACCGAACGCAGCGCGGGCGGCGGAGGACATGGACGTGCTGAGCGTCACCCGCGACGGCTCCAGCACTGCGTCCAGAGTGCGCTTCGATCTGGATCTGCCTTCCGCAAGCGAGGACGATCTGCCGCTGGGGCCGGGGATCAAACTACCGGAGTGGGACTACCGCAAGCGCGCGCTGCTGCCGGATTACTGCTGCGTGCAAGAGATGCAGGCCCGCCGCGCCCAGCCTTGCGAGTTGCCACCGGCATTGCGCCGCGACGCCCAACGCTTGCGCCGGCAGTTCGAAATCCTGCGTCCCGGTCGCGGCTGGCGGCGCGCTCAGCCCGACGGCGAGGAACTGGACTTGGACGCCTGCGTGCGCCACGCGGCCGATTGCGCCAGCGGCGGGCACAGTCACGAACGCGGCCTGTACCGGCAACTGGCGCGGCAGGAACGCGATCTCGCCTGCCTGTTGCTGGCCGATCTGTCGCTGTCCACCGACGCCTGGGTCAATAACAAAGGCCGGGTGATCGAAGTCATCCGCGACAGTCTGTTCCTGTTCGCCGAGGCGCTGGCGATCACCGGCGATCGTTTCGCGTTATACGGCTTTTCCTCCCGCAAGCGCCAACATGTGCGGGTACAGCGGATCAAGACTTTCGGCGAGCGGTACAACGCTTCGGTACGGGGGCGGATCAACGCGATCAAACCCGGTTACTACACCCGCATGGGCGCTGCCGTGCGTCATACCAGCCGACTGCTAGGACAACAGACCGCCGCCCGTCGCCTGCTATTGCTGCTGACCGACGGCAAACCAAACGATCTCGACCAGTATGAGGGACGGTATGGGATCGAGGATACCCGCATGGCTCTGTTGGAAGCCCGTCGCGAGGGTTTGCATCCGTTCTGCGTGACCATCGATCAGGAAGCGGACGACTATCTACCCTACCTGTTCGGCAAGGACGGCTTCGTACTCATCCGCCATCCCGAGGATTTGCCGCGCCAGTTGTTGCGGCTGTATACCCGCCTGACCTACTGAACCGGAGCATCCCCCGAACGGATCGCGAGCACTGGTCGAAACGGTGCGCGCCGCTTGCATTGAAGCGGCGCTGGGAACCTGCGAGGAAGGCGGCGTTCTCGGTCTGTGCGCCGAGGGCCGCTGGTAATACGCCATCTCCGCGATGCAGAAACCGGCTGTGGTCGCTTTGGTTGCGACCCTTGCAACCCTGGGCCCGCTAATGAAGAGCATGACAGCAACCGACCTGAACTCTCTTCTGGTCAACCGCCGCACCGCTCATACCCGAAGAGTTGCTCGTCCTTCAGATGGCGGCGGGAAACTGGCTGCGCTAAAAGCTCGATTTTAAGCGCCTTTGGCGCAACCAGTCGTAATACAAACCATAGTTGCTCACCCGTGTACCGCTATAGTGATACATCCGTGTGTGGCGCCGCGATAGGCTCTTGGAGGGATATCGCTATCCGATTATTGCCATATGGCACACCGAGCCCGTTGTAACGAACGACTGTGAGGCGATCCGTTTGCCTTACCCTTTTGCCTCACCCCATCTTCGATACCTATCTACGGCGCCAGAAATGATGCTAAAACCATGCCAGCACTCTAATCGGGGAAAACCCAGGAAAACCTTTGCTAAAATGAGGGTAAATGGGTTCTCGGGAGGGTTTAGTCTGCTTTAAGCGATAGGTGGCGGAAAGTACACGTTCCGAAATGAAACAATTATGTTTTGCCTTGTTCGTTCTGAAACAGCACCTCATATCGTCGATAGAATAGAGCTGAACGCTCATAACCGCAGCAAGGCATGTCTTAAACGGCTGGTGGCCAAGCCGCTCGACGACTCGCCCCTTCGGAGCGAGCGATCTTGATTGTACGTTGTACTTGCCGACCGGCTTGCCCATGAGCAACCAATTGACTTATTTGAAGGTTTTGGCGTCGTAAATCACCAGCGCCCCGCCGTTCTTCCTGATGGAGACCGGCGCGTCTTTGCCGTCGCGGATGAATTTGGTATGGGCGGCGGTCTTGGCCTGTACGCCGAGGGCCGCTGGGAATACGCCATTTCCGCGATGCGCCAACTGGCGTTAGATATCTTAATCGAGGTTTGTACCGGCGGGCGGCGGCGCGGGCTGTCCTGATTCTTTCCTTGCCAGACAGCGCTATTTTTCCAAGTTTTGCCAACTGGGGTGATCGAAATATTCGCCATAGCTCTCCAAGGACTGCACCACTTGGACCGCGCCAGCCTGCCGGGTGGTCTTTTGATTCTTACCCGACATGGCATCCGCGCCAGCCAGCATATCCGCTATGATGAGATGCAACATCTCATCGGCATCCTTTTCCAGATGGCAATTTTTCACAATATTCGCCACTTCGGAATTAATTTTAGGGTACTGGTCCAGTATAATTGTTTCGATAACCGTTTGAATATATTATAATATAAGATGATAATTCTAATTTTTGGACGGAGGTTCATGATGTTAAACCCACTGCATTGTCCTGACTGCCTTTCGGAACACGTAGAAGAGTATAGTCACTACGAAACGAAGAGCCATGGAAGCCGAAAATTATATCAATGTACGGCATGTCAAAAGATTTTTTCTGAGACAAAAAGCTCTTTTATAGAGGGACTCAAAAAACCGATGAGTTTCATTATTCATGTTTTAAAAGCGCGCAGTGAGGGTCTGGGTTTTAATGCGACTTGCCGGACCTTTGATATCAGTAAAAATACCTTACTGAATTGGGAACGTCGATTCGCTCTTTTGAAAGGCCCCTTAATGCTTTACGCCTTGCTGCATACCTTTTTGACTCAACTCATTGAAGGCGATGAGGTCTATACTAAAGTTGGCAAGAATGATCCAGCGGAAGCGTCCGAAGGCTGGACCATCATCCTGATGGATCGCGCCAGCCGGTTTATTTGGGCTTTGGACTGCGGGAAGAAAGACAGGGATTTATTTTTATCGGCAATACAAACACTTAAAGAGATTATCCTCCGAACCGGCGATGTCACATTAGTCACTGATGGGGAACGCCGCTACAGTCTTTTGCTCTTTGAAATTTGCCAAGAATGGTTTCGTTCGGGACGACCGGGACATCCTCGTAAAGTGCTGCGTCGTGGGGTGAAAGTCCGCCTTAAAAATAAAGGGTCTCAATCCCATCGACGGGGCCGGAAACGCCCGAAATATCAAACCCCCTGTTCGGAGCATCCCGAAACGCCACAAAACGTATTAAACTCCGAAATTCATGCGAATCATGTTGAAGCCTTGAATGCTTCGCTTCGACGGCGGAATTCAGCCTATCGCCGTAAAACCAATACCTATGCAAAAAGAAATCCGGCTTGCAAAGAACCTTAGATGTATTTTGGGTCGTCCACAATTTTATTCGCAAACACTTTACCACTCAGCAAGTCCCTGCCGTGGCTTTGGGTATTTTGAAAGAAGGTCTTTCATGGGGGCAAATATTGAGAATTCAAATGCGGCTCATCCCTTCTATCTAATTTAAAATCAAAAGCTTGGAGAACAATCAGACTGAACGGCGCCGGTTATAATGGCGGCATCCCCCACCATCGGGAACAACCATGCGCGTTTATCTGCTGTCGACGGCGGTCGCGCCGCTGGGTTCCGGGCTGGGCGGCGGGGTGGAACACATGGTCATCACCGCCGCCCGCCAGCTTGACGCCCTCGGTTACCTCACGCGGGTGATCGCGCCCGCTGGTTCCGTGGCCGACGTACCGGAATTGCTCGACCCTGCCCGGCCGGTTGGCGCCGACCGCCGTGAACTCCAGCTACGATGCGCCGCTGCCGCTCGAAGCCGACGCCTTCCTGGTCGCGGCGCTGCGCTGGCTGGCGGAACAGGCCCGACCCGGCGACGCCATCTTGAACTTCTCCTATGACTGGCTGCCGCTGTTCGCCAGCGATTTCCTGCCCTGCCCGCTCGGCTCGCTCGTCAGCATGGGCGACCTGAACCGCTCGCTGGCCCTGGAAATCCGCCGGATCGCCGCCTGCCATCCGCAGCCGGCTCGCCTTTCTGAGCGCCGCCCAGGCCGCCAGTTTCGGCCTGACCGAACCGGTCCGGCTGATTCCGCCGGGGCTGGACCTCGGGCAGTACCGCTACAACGCCCATCCCCGGCGATCGTTCTGCTGGCTGGGACGGATCGCGCCGGAAAAGGGGCTGGAGGATGCGTTCGCTTTCGCCGCCCGCACCGGCCTTCCGGTGACCGTGTTCGGCGTGATGCAGAATCCGGCCTACTGGAACGAACTGGCACAACGCCATCCCGCCGCGTCCGTCCAGTATGGCGGTTTCCTCCACATGCCGGCGCTGGCCGAGGCGGTGCGGGAGTTCCGGGCGCTGCTGATGACGCCGAAATGGCTGGAGGCGTTCGGCATCGTGGGGATCGAGGCGCTGGCCTGCGGTACGCCGATCCTCGCCTACCGGCGCGGTGGGATCGGCGACTACGTGCGCGACGGCGAAACCGGCTGGCTGGTGGAGCCGGACGACCTCGAAGGCTTGGGCGCGGCGGCGGCACGGATCGGGCGGATCGAGCGGGCCGACTGCCGGGCGCTGGTGGAAAAGCGCTACACTGTGGCGCGGTACGGCGCGGCGCTGGCGGACTGGTTGCGCGCCCTGGCGGCGGGAACCACGGATTCAACGGGGACAAGCGCATGATCGAACCCGACGGACAGCGGAGTTGGACCCTCCACATCCGCAAGGACAATCTCAAATTCTCGGCGGCGCACATGACCGTGTTCCCCGATGGCGGCAAGGAACGCCTGCACGGCCATAACTATCAGGTTCAACTCGATGTGGAACTGGCCGAACCGCCGACGCTGGCGCGGCTGCTCAGCTACGAGGTCCTCAAACGGGCGCTGCGCGCGGTCTGCGATGACTGGGACGAAAGGGTGCTGATCGCCGGGGACAATCCGTGGCTGCAATGGCTGCCCGGCGCGGACGGCGAATGCGCGTTCCGATTGTGCGGCAAGCGCTACGTACTGCCCGCCGACGAGGTCGTCGTGCTGGCGACCGACAACATCACCACCGAAAATCTGGCCCGACTGCTGTTCGAGCGGTTCTGGGCGGAACTGACCCGCGATCCGGCCCTGCCCTGGCGGGAATGCATCAAGAAAGTCGGGCTGCGCATCGACGAGTCGCGCGGCCAGGGCGCCACCTACGACATTCACTTTGCCTGAACCAGGTTCCGGACATGACCTTCACGACCCGATGGTGGGTCGCCCTTTTCTTCCTGGATTTTCCAGCAACTCCACGATTTCACCATGCCGGTTCGACAGCGCTATAACCTCGGTTTCACGGCGGCCTCTCTCCGCCTGGAGTTGGCGCGGATTGTTGCCGAAGCTTATGCCGCGACCGGTAATTGGGAAGCCGCCAGGGAACACGTTCTGACCCACAACGCCCTCCAGGCCCGTTCCGCCAGCAGTGCGATCCGCATGGAGCGGGAGTTGCGCCAGCGCTTGCGGACGCTGACCGACGAACAGCTTCGCCTCTTGATCTCGGCGCCTTCGGATAGCGCCATGGCCATGGCTTGGCTTTCGGTTTGCAAATACAGCGCCTTCATTTTCGACTTTGCCGCCGAAGTGCTGCGAGCGAAGCTGGACCTGCTGGACCCCGTGCTGCGGCCGTCGGACTACGAGGCTTTTGTGACGGCCCGCAGCCTGGAACATCCCGAACTGGGCGAACTGTCCCCCAGCACGCAAACCAAGATCAGGACCGTGCTGATGACCATGTTGCGGGAAGTGAAGATCCTCACCCCCGACCGTCGGAATTTTATGATTGAAAAACCCATCCTTTCGCCCGACGTGCTGGCCGCGATCCTGGCGGATGACCGCCGGTGGCTGGCCGGATTTCTGGTGCCGGACGCTGAAATGATGGCCCTCACCCCCAACCCCTCTCCCGCAAGCGGGAGAGGGGATCAAGGGAATAACGCCATGGCCGACCCGACCGAGCCTCTGTTCGGGATACTCAGCCATCCCGATTTCCTGGCGATGAAAGGACTGGCCAACGAGGTGCCGATTTTTATCCAGACCTACGAGCCATGGGAGGAGGATGCCACGCGCCGCAGGGTGGCCAATCTGGCGGCCAGACTGAAAACCACGGGCATCGTGCTGGCGGTCGTTGATCTGTTCGATCTGGTGCTGGAGCAACTGGAGGAAGAGGGCCGGCTGCACCGGATCATCGAAAAGGAAGCCGCGATGGGGAAACAGAAGCTGCTGGAATTGCTCAACAATCTTTCCGACCCCAAAACCCGGTTGGTGCCACGCCTGATCCAGCGCATCGGCGGGAACGAAATTCAGTTGACCCTGCTCACCGGGGTGGGCCGGGTCTTTCCCTTTCTGCGCACCCATACCCTGCTCGAATCGCTGCAACCGGCGATGATGCGCCATCCCGTCGTCCTGTTTTTCCCCGGCCAGTACACCCAGGAAAGCGGCATCGGCTCCCAACTGCGGCTGTTCGGCTCGCTGTCCAACCCGCCGCTTTACCGCCCGTATTACCGCGCCTTCAATCTCGCGCACTATCGCCGGTGACCGCCGCCATGAAAATCCACGAACTGTTCAGCAAGCCGGTCGAGCGCCCGATCGAAGGGGTCATCAAGGCCGACGACGCGCGCAACCTGCACACCGAGGTCGAGGAATATGTGGTCACCGCCGAAATCGCCAAGGGGCTCGGCGAATTCATCGAGCGCTATCTGCACGATTTGACCGCCAACGGCGTCTGGATTTCGGGTTTCTTCGGGTCCGGCAAGTCGCACCTGCTGAAAATCCTGGCGCTGGTGCTCGACAACGAGACCCTGCCGAGCGGCATCCCTGCCGCCGACCTGCTGCTGCCGAACATCGAGGATGAAATTCTCCGGGCCGACCTGCGGCGCGCCGCCCGGATTCCCTCGCGCAGCATCCTGTTCAACATCGACCAGAAGTCGGACGCCATCGGCGGGGATCGCGGTTCGCCGGTTCTGGAAGTCTTCGTCAAGGTCCTGAACGAACTGCAAGGCTATTACGCCAAACAGGGTCACATCGCCCAGTTTGAAGCCGATCTCGACGCGCGCGGGCAGTGGGCGCCGTTCAAGGCCGCCTATGCCCAGGCCGCCGGCCGCGGTTGGGAGGACGACCGGCCGGTGCTGGAGACCCTGGAAAACGAGACCTTCGCCCGGGTCTACGCCGATTTCTTCGGCAAGTCCTACGACGAAGGTCTCAAGCTGTTCGACCGGCAACGCGCCAACTACAAGGTGTCGCCCGAGGACTTCGCCCGGCGGGTCAAGGCGTATCTCGACCGCCAGGGTCCGGGTTTCCGGCTGAACTTTTTCGCGGACGAGGTCGGCCAGTTCATCGGGCAGGATTCCAAGCTGATGCTGAACTTGCAGACCATCACCGAGTCGCTGGCCACGCTCTGCCAGGGACGGGCCTGGGTGTTCGTCACCTCGCAGGGCGAACTGCGGAACGTGCTGGGGGAGTTGAAAAAGGACGAAGGGGACGACTTCACCAAAATCCAGGGCCGGTTCAAGACCCGGCTCACCCTGACCAGCGCCGACGTGCGCGAGGTGATCCAGAAACGGCTGTTGGCCAAGCGCGAGGCCGAGCCTGCCGTGTTGACCCGCATCTACGACGCCGAGAAGGAAAACCTGCGGACGCTGTTCCGGTTCGGCGAGGGCTCGGTGGAGTACAAGGGCTGGCGCGGCAGCGACGAGTTCTGCGCCTACTACCCGTTCCATCCCTACCAGTTCGACCTGTTCCAGCGGGCCATCGAACAACTGTCCCGCCACGAAGCCTTCACCGGCCGGCACACCGCCGTCGGCGAGCGCTCCATGCTGGCGGTGTTTCAGGAGGTCGCCAAGACCTTGCGCGAGGCGGAGGTGGGGAGTCTCGCCGCCTTCGACCTGATGTTCGACGGGATCACGGCCTCCCTGCGCGGCGACCTCCAGACCTCGGTGCGCCAGGCGGAACGGCAACTGGATGACCCGGTGGCGATCCGCCTGCTCAAGGCCCTGTTCCTGCTGAAATGGGTGCGCGAGTTCAAGCCCACTCCGCGCAACGTCGCCATCCTGCTGATCGACCGGCCCGACCTCGACATCCAGCGGCACGAACAGGCCGTGCGCGGGGCGCTCAACCTGCTGGAAGGGCAGTCCTGGCTCCAGCGCAACGGCGAGTGCTACGAGTTCCTCACCGATGCCGAGAAGGACATCGAGGTCGAGATCAAGAACACCGACCTCGACGAGTCGCAACTGACCCGGCTGCTCGCCGAGATTCTGTTCGGGGATGTGCTGCGCGATCCGAAGATCCGCTACGACCACAATGGCCAGGATTATCCGTATGCCCGGCGGCTGGATGACCAGTTGATCGGCAAGGACGCCGACCTCGCGCTCCATCTGATCACGCCCGATCACCGCCATCATGGCGATTTGTTCACCCTGGCCGCGCAGAGCACCGGCAAGGCGGAACTGCTGGCGGTGCTGCCCGCCGATTTGCGGTTGATCGACGATGCCCGGCTGTGGCTCAAGACCCAGAAATACATCCAGCAGAACACCGGCGGCGGCGTGGATGAAACCCGCCGGGCGATTCTGACCCAGCGCGGCCAGCAAAACAGCGCCCGCCGCACCGCGCTGCGCGATCTCGGCGCCGAGCTGCTGAGCAAGGCCGCGCTGTATCTCAACGGCAGCCGGCTGGCCGACATCGGCGAGGGGGAGCCCCGCAACCGTTTTGCCAAGGCCGGGCAGATGCTGATCGGTTTCGCCTATCCGAACCTGCGGATGCTCAGGAGCGCCTACGACGAGGCGACCCTGAGCAAAACCCTGCTGGACCCCGACGACCTGCTGGCGGGCGGCCAGCCGACGCTGTCCGAAGCCGAGCAGGAGGTGCTGACCTACGTCATGCGCAACCAGCACAACGGGGAGCGCACCAGCGTCCAGGAAATCGTCCGGCAGTTCGGGCGGCGGCCCCATGGCTGGTATTCGCTGGCGGTGCTGACGCTGATCGCCCGGCTGTTTCGGATGGGCAAGGTGGAACTGCGCGCCGGCGATCTGCTGGATGCCCGCGCGGCGCTGGAGGCGTTGAAGAACCCCCGCCAGCACGGCGGCGTCCAGGTGCGGTTGCAGGAACAGTTCGATCCCGCTCAGGTGGCCGCCCTCAAACGCTTCCACCAGGAGTTCTTCGACCGGGTCAACGAGGCCACCGATCCCCGCTCGGTGGCGCAACTCACCAGCGAGGCGCTGGCCGGGGAAGCCCGCGATTTGCAGGTCTTGCTGGATCAGTCCGGCGTCTACCGATTCCTGCGCCAGCTTCAGGCCCCCGCCGCACGCATCCAGGCGATCAGCGCGAAGGGCTATGCCTATCTGCTCGGTCATCTGGCCGAGTTTGCCGACGAGTTGCTGGATGCCAAGGATGATCTGCTCGCGCCGGTGAAGGCGTTCATGCACGGCCCGCAGCGGCGGACCTATGACGAGGCGCTGGCGTTCTACCGCGAAGAGGCCGCCAACTTTGGCGAGATCGAGGCGGCGGAGCTGGAACCGTTGCGCCTGCTGGCCGAGTCGGCGACGCCGTTTCGCGGCGCGGTGCTGCCCAACGCCAGGGCGGCCATGACGCGATTGCGCGGGTTGATCGACGAACGGCTGGCGACGGAACGGGCCGCCGCGCTGGCGATGCTGGATCAGCGCGAGGCGCAACTGCGCGGCAGCGAAGAGTTCAAGGAGCTGGATCGTGACCGGCAGGCGCGGGTGCTGGCCAAAACGACCGAGGCGCGGGCCGCCATCGCCACCGCCCGTTTCGTGGCCGCGATCCGCGACCGCATCGCCCGCTACACCGCCCAGGATTATCCGGCGCAACTGGATCTGGCGGCGAAGCTGGCCGCGCCGTCGCGAGTCACGGAGAAGCCGGACAAGACGCCCACCGAGCCGCGCTATGTTCCGGTCAGCGGTCTGAAGGTGTCGTGCCGCTTGCCCTATATCGCCAGCGAGGCGGATTTGGAGCGAGTGGTTGGCGGCGCTGCGGCAGGCGGCGGTGGAGGAGTTGTTGAAGGGGAATCGGATTAGCTTGTGAGGGGTTAGTGGCTAGTGGCTAGTGGACAGTGGA
>CAVRCC010000022.1:0-98814 GCA_963719395.1 uncultured Gammaproteobacteria bacterium
TAGTGTTCGGCACACTTATTGGATAGACAAAATGATGTCTCGATGTTCATCAGTCATTGGATGAAGTAATAAATTTTTAATACAGATTAACCAGTGAATAGAAATTTTCCACAATTTTTTCAATTTAGATCCAAGAAAAGAAACCAAACTATATTCTACTGGCAATCGAGAACTTCCTGTTTTCCGTAAATGATCTTCTTTCTTTGAAGAGGAATCTTTTAAAACTCGCAGGGCTTCTTTTTGGCTTTCTTGCTCTTTAACAAGCGTTTGCTTAAAGTAAATTAAAAGAACGTAAACAATTAAATAAATGTAAAATTGAATTTTGACTCCATTCGGTTCGTGGTTCCACAAATGGAGAGCATCCAGTGTTCGCTTTATACATCTGAAAAATAACTCTACTTGCCAGCGATAAGCATAAAGAATAATGATCTCACTGGTCTTTAAATCCAAACGATTTGTAGTAATTCGATACCATTCACCCAAAACATAAAAACAAACTAAACGATAAGTCACTTTCGATTTATCACCTGAAAAAATAACGAGCGCATCGGTGACTTCTGAAAGGTAAAAGTTCCATGATTCGGGAATATTCACCTCAAGTACCGTTTGAATAGATGCTCGCATATTGTAGCGAATGCGAGTAATAAAAAACGCTTGCTTTTCCGTAACTTGTTGAAAAATATCAAAAGCAAGATAACCCCGGTCCGTGATATAGGTCACCCCAGCTTCCAGCAATTCCATGAACACTTTTCGCTCGGAATAATTCGCTTCACTACTAATAAATTGTACAGGAATCATGCGATTAAGTTCATAAGCTAAATGCATCTTTAAGGCTTGGCACTTGGAAGTATATTTGGCCCATTCCATGTTTTTAAATGCAGGAAATAACGAACCATCAAACAATATGAAACGCCCTAACGTTCTTATCTCAGGAATATCTTTAATCTCAATGATTTCTATTAATTTAGCAAAAATACGCTGAAATACCTCTGGCTTATATCGTGAAAATGCTTCCGAATACATCGATGGCGATGCTAAAACAAAACCGAGCTTTTTTAAATCAGGATTTGTTTTTATTTCTGTGATTAGCAAACGAATCGATTGGGTTTTATTAATCACTGCATAAATCAGACTCACCATAAAATAGTACAGTGATAGCTTGTAAAGCTTCTCATCATTTTTTAAGCGATTCTGCTCTTCCTTAATTAATAGAATCACAGGTTCAATAATCTTTTCAAAAGTCAGCATAGTTTCATTTCATCAGATGGTACTGCCCACCCAGGTGACTCGCTTCCTCTACCCCCCAGTCGTCGCTGGATTAAACTAGAGTCCCGAGGCAGGCAGTGAATTGTGATTTCACATAACAACTTGATTACAAATTAGAAAATTATATCCCAAAGTTAATAGCAATTGCTATGCCGAACACTATTGGGCCCGCGCCAATCATCCCCGGTTGATGCAGGTATGAACGCCCTGCAAGTGGATGACCTGCGCTTCGAGGTACGCCGCAGCGCCCGGCGCAAGACTCTGGAGATCACCGTGGATCGGGGCGGCGAACTGGTGCTGGCCGCGCCCCCCGAGGTGGATGAAGCCACCTTGTGCGCTTTCGTGCGGGAAAAGCGCTTCTGGATTTACACCCGGCTGGCCGAAAAAGAGCAACTGCAAAAAGCGGCGCCACCCAAGACCTTCGTCAATGGCGAAGGGTTTCTGTACTTGGGCCGCAGCTATCGCCTCAAGCTGGTGGACGGGCAAGCCGAGCCGATCAAGCTATTCAACGGCCGCTTTTGCCTGCGCCGCGAGCTGGCCGACACAGGCCGCCAAGCGCTGATCCGCTGGTACAGCAAGAAAGGTCAGGACTGGCTCTGGCGCAAGGTTCGGGATTACGCCGCCCGCATGGAAGTCGCACCGGCGGGGGTGAAGGTGCAAGAGCTTGGCTACCGCTGGGGTTCCTGCGGCAAGGACGGCTGGCTGTACTTCCATTGGAAGGCGATCTTATTGCCGGCCCGCATCGCCGAATATGTGGTGGTGCACGAACTGGCTCACCTCCACGAACCGCATCACACCCCCGAATTCTGGCGGCGCGTCGAGCGGGCTTTGGCCGACTTCGAGCACCGCAAACGCTGGCTGGCGGAACATGGCATGGAGGTGGAGGGTCTCTGATGCCTCTTACGCCAGTTCGTCGGTTCACCGGCTGATTTGGCCGCCGTGTCTGATGAGGAAAAGTCCCGTTTGGCTTTCGCCTTGGTGCAGGACTTTGGCGAAGGTGATATTGGCGAGGGCGAGTCTGACAGAGGTTCGTCAACGCACTGCATGGCCGCCCGACGCGCGCCCTCGCCAATCACCCCCTGAACGCTGACGAACGGCAGTGAATTTAGGCAGATTCTAGACGGATTCTAGACAAGGATGTTGCAGGGAACGGTAAAACGTTGATTTGATTGGCGTCCCCAAGGGGATTCGAACCCCTGTTACCGCCGTGAAAGGGCGGTGTCCTCGGCCTCTAGACGATGGGGACAGAAAAAGATGGAAAAAAATAAACCGCCAAACGCGGTGACGGTCAATTTTGGTGGAGCCAGGCGGGATCGAACCGCCGACCCCCTGCATGCCATGCAGGTGCTCTCCCAGCTGAGCTATGGCCCCGTTAATCGGAGACGCGCAATTTAAAGGACTCGCACGTTTCTGTCAACTTTTTCACTCCCATCATCCACCTGTACGCTGGCTAATGTAGTCCAGCGCCCGTTCGATCCGCCCCAAGGTTTTCCGCCGGCCCAGCAACGCCAGCGTGATATCTATAGGCGGCGATACCGCCGTGCCGGACACCGCCACGCGCAACGGTTGCGCCACCTTGCCCAGCGCCAACCCACCCTCCTCCGCCACGCGACTCACCGCCGCGTGGATCGACTCAGCCCGCCATTCCGGCAAGGTGGCCAATGTGTTGGCCACGGCTCGCAGCGATGCCTCGGCGGCGGCGGTCAGATTCTTACTGGCCGCCTTGTCGTCGTAGGCTTCGAATTCGCGGTACAGAAAGCTGGCGGCCCGCGCCATCTCTTGCAGGGTGTCGGATCGCTCGGCGAACGCCTTCACCACCTCGGGCAAAGCCGGTCCCTCGCTGGGATCGATCCCCAACTGGCCGATGTGCCAACTTAAATGGCGGGCGACATGAACGGGATCCAGAGTTTTCAGGTAGTGCTTGTTCAGCCAGATCAGCTTGGAGGGGTTGATCGCCGACGCCGCCTTGTTGCAACCATCGAGATCGAACCGTTCCACCATCTCGTCCAGCGAAAAAATCTCCTGGTCGCCGTGCGACCAGCCTAGCCGCACCAGAAAATTCAGCACGGCTTCCGGCAGATAGCCCTGATCGCGATACTCCATGACGCTGGCGGCGCCGTGGCGCTTGGACAGCTTCTGCCCGTCCGGTCCTAGAATCATCGGCACATGGGCGTAGTGGGGAACCGCCGCGCCCAGCGCCTTGAGAATGTTGATCTGCCGGGGCGTGTTGTTGATGTGGTCGTCGCCACGAATCACATGGGTGATTTCCATATCCATGTCGTCCACCACCACGCAGAAATTGTAGGTCGGACTACCGTCGGCGCGCGCGATGATGAGGTCGTCCAGTTCGGTGTTCTGAAACACGATGTTGCCGCGAATCAGATCTTCGACCACCACCTGGCCATGCAGCGGGTTCTTAAACCGCACCACCGGCTCCACCCCCGGCCGTGGTGGCCCTTGATAGTCGCGATAGCGGCCGTCGTAACGCGGCTTGTCCTTGCGGGCCATCTGCTCGGCGCGCAACGCCTCCAGTTCTTCCCGGGTGCAATAGCAATAGTACGCCTGACCCTCGCGCAGCAACTGTTGCAGCACTTCGCGGTAGCGATCGAAACGCTGGGTCTGGTAGAACGGCCCTTCGTCGTAATCCAGTCCCAGCCAGTTCATACCCTCCAAAATGGCGTTCACCGCCTCGGGAGTGGAGCGCTCCAGGTCGGTGTCCTCGATGCGCAGCACGAAGGGACCGCCATGCCGGCGAGCGTACAGCCAGGAAAACAGCGCGGTGCGAGCGCCGCCGATGTGCAGATACCCCGTGGGACTGGGGGCGAAACGGGTCTTGACCATGTCGGCTCGTTCGGGAGGTGATGAGGGAAAGGGGACTGTATCAGCCTTTTTTCGGCTTGACCGGCCGCCGCCAGTTAGCGATGTCCTTGCGCGGCGCGCGAGTCAGGCACAGGCCACCGTCCGGTACGTCGCGGCTGACCGAAGAACCCGCGCCCACAGTCGCACCCTTGCCGATCCGCACCGGCGCCACCAGCGAACTGTTGGAACCGATGAAGGCGCCATCGCCAACCACGGTCTTATGCTTGTTGGCGCCGTCGTAATTGCAGGTGATAGTGCCGGCCCCGACGTTGACATCCGCGCCGATCTCGGCATCGCCGATGTAGGTCAGGTGGTTCACTTTGGAACCCGGCCCGATATTTGACTTCTTGACTTCGACAAAATTGCCGATATGCACGCCCGCCGCCAGTCGCGCGCCCGGCCGTAACCGGGCAAAGGGGCCAAGCTGCGCGCCGGCTCCAATCTCCGCACTTTCGATCCGACAGTGCGACAGAATCTCGACGTCGTCGTCGACGACCGCATCGCGCAACACACAGAAGGGTCCGATCCGCACCCGGTCGCCCAGCCGCACCGTGCCCTCGAACACCACGTTGACATCAATGACCACGTCCTTGCCCGTGGTCACCGCGCCGCGCACGTCCACTCGGGCCGGATCCAGCAGGGTCGCGCCCTCGCGCATCAGCCGTTCGGCCTGTCGCCGCTGGTAGAACCGCTCCAGCTCGGCGAGTTGCTTGCGATCGTTGACCCCCAGCACTTGCTCGGGCTCCGTCACCGCGAACGCTTCGACCGCCACGCCATCGCGCGCCGCCAGCGTCACCACGTCGGTCAGGTAGTACTCGCCCTGAGCATTGTTATTGTCGAGTTCGGCCACCCAGCCGCGCAGTTTTGCGGTCGCCACCGCCAGAATTCCGGTATTGATCTCGTGCAGACGCCGCTCCTCGGCATTGGCGTCCTTTTCCTCGACAATGCGGCACACCCGGCCCTGCTCGTTGCGAACGATGCGGCCGTACCCGCCGGGATCGGCCAGTTCGACCGTCAGCAGCGCCAAGCTGCCCTGTTGGGCCGCTGTCACCAGCGGTTGCAGGGTTTCGGCGCGAATTAATGGCACGTCGCCATATAGCACCAGCACCACACCGGCATCATCGAGCAGCGGCAGAGTCTGCGCCACCGCATGGCCGGTTCCCAACTGTTCGGCCTGTTCCACCCACAACACCCCCTCCTCGCTCGCAAAGGTGGTTTTGACCCTCTCGCCACCATGGCCATGCACCACCAGACGCGCCATCGCCTCAAGCTCTCCGGCTGTCGCGAGTACATGCGCCAGCAACGGCTTACCGCCCACCGCGTGCAGCACCTTGGGTAAATCCGAAACCATTCTTTTACCCTTGCCAGCGGCAAGGATCACGACCGAAAGCTGCTGCATGATAGGTACGCCTCGCTTGAAAAATGTTTCGACTATTGTACCGAACCTCGCTCGATCCAGGCGTGCGGCCACGCATTCAAACGTTGGTCCTGGTCCGATACCGGAACAAACAAAAAAGCCGCGACACGGGGTCGCGGCTTAGCGGGGTCGAGATTATTATTATTGTTAGCCTGATTAACCCGATTTACGCAGCTTGCGCAGCCTCTCGATGGTTTGCAACTGGGCAATCGCCTCGGCCAATTCGGCCTTGGCTCGGGCGAATTCAAACTCGCTCCGGTTGTCGGCGATCACCTGCTCGGAGCGTTGCTTGGCGGCCTGCGCCGCAGCCTCGTCCAGATCCTTGGCCCGTTCGGCCGTATCGGACAGGATGGTCACCACGTGCGGCTGGACTTCCAGCAATCCCCCCGACACGTAGAACAATTGCTCCTCGCCGCCCAGCAGCCGAATCCGAACCTGACCGGGCTTCAGCCGGGTCAGCAACTGGCTGTGGCGCGGCAAAATGCCCAACTCGCCCAATTCACCCGGCGCGGTCACCATCTCGGCGGCTCCGGAAAACAACTCTTTCTCCGCGCTGACGATGTCGACATGCAGTGTCATGGCCATGGTGCGTCCCCTTGTCGGTTGCGAATGGAACGCGGTCCCGGAGACGGTGCGCCGCTCCGAGCCGCTGCCCCATTACAGCTTGTTGGCCTTTTCCACGGCCTCGTCAATCGAGCCGACCATGTAAAACGCCTGCTCGGGCAGGTTATCGTACTCGCCGGCGACGATGCCCTTGAACGCCGCAATGGTGTCCTTGAGCGCGACGTACTTGCCGGGCGAACCGGTGAACACTTCGGCCACGAAGAACGGCTGCGACAGGAAGCGCTGAATCTTGCGCGCCCGCGCCACCACCAGCTTGTCTTCCTCGGACAGTTCGTCCATGCCCAGAATGGCGATGATGTCCTTCAGTTCCTTGTAGCGTTGCAGCGTGCTCTGCACCGCGCGGGCGGTATCGTAGTGATCCTGCCCCACGACCAGCGGATCCAACTGCCGGGAGGTGGAATCCAGCGGATCCACCGCCGGGTAGATGCCCAGTTCGGAGATCTGGCGGGACAGCACCACCGTGGCGTCCAAGTGGGCGAAGGTGGTGGCCGGCGACGGGTCGGTCAAGTCGTCGGCGGGCACGTACACCGCCTGAATGGAGGTGATGGACCCGGTCTTGGTCGAGGTGATGCGCTCCTGCAACACGCCCATTTCCTCAGCCAGGGTCGGCTGATAGCCCACTGCCGACGGCATGCGGCCCAGCAGCGCCGAGCACTCGGTGCCGGCTAGGGTGTAGCGGTAGATGTTATCAACGAACAGCAGCACGTCGCGGCCTTCGTCGCGGAAATTCTCGGCGATGCTCAGACCGGTCAGGGCCACGCGCAGCCGGTTGCCCGGCGGCTCGTTCATCTGGCCATAGACCAGCGCCACCTTGTCCAGCACGTTCGAGTCCTTCATTTCATGATAGAAGTCGTTGCCTTCGCGGGTCCGCTCGCCCACGCCGGCGAACACCGAGTAACCCGAGTGCTCGATGGCGATGTTGCGGATCAATTCCATCATGTTGACGGTCTTGCCCACGCCGGCGCCGCCGAACAGGCCGACCTTGCCGCCCTTGGCGAACGGGCAGAGCAGGTCGATCACCTTGATGCCAGTTTCCAGCAGTTCGGTCGCGCCCGACTGATCCTCGTAACTCGGTGCCGGCTGATGGATGCCGCGATAGGGTTTCGGCCTGCACCGGACCCTTGTGGTCGATCGGTTCGCCCAGCACGTTCATGATCCGGCCCAGCGTCGCCTTCCCACCGGCACCGAGATCGGCGCCCCGGTGTTGGAGACCGATCATGTTGCGCTTCAGCCCTCCGACGGCCCCATGGCGATGGTGCGGACCACGCCGTCCCCTAGTTGCTGCTGCACTTCGAGAACCAGATCGTTTTCATCGATACGCAGCGCGTCATAAACCTTGGGCACCGACCCGCGCGGGAACTCGACGTCCACCACCGCGCCGATGATTTGCACGATATTGCCAGAACTCATTTTTTGGGTTCCTCTTAACTTGTATTGCCGGAGGCTCGCTCCCGGCGGGAGCAAACGCGCGCCGTGGCCTTATACCGCCGCGGCGCCACCCACGATCTCGGCGAGTTCCTGGGTAATCGACGCCTGCCGGGCCTTGTTGTAGATCAATTGCAACTCATCGATGATGGCGCCGGCATTGTCGGACGCGCTCTTCATGGCGACCATGCGGGAAGCCATTTCGCAGGCGTCGTTCTCCACCAGGGCCTGATAAACCACGGACTCGCCATAGCGCCGCAGCAGCAGCTCGATGAGTTCCTTGGGATCGGGTTCGTAGATGTAGTCCCAACGATGTTCGGGGGCAGCGTCCTTCACCTGGGCGGTGACCGGCACCAGTTGCTCGATCCTGGGCTTCTGGCTCATGGTGTTAACGAACTCGTTATACACCAGGTGGATGGCGTCCACTCGCCCTTCGGCGAACGCATCGGCCATGACCTTCACTGGCCCGAGCACATCCTCGAAACGGGGGGTGTCGCCCAAATGGGAAACCTGGGCGACGACATTGCCCTTCAGCCGGCGAAAGAACTGAAACGCCTTGGTCCCGATCGTGCAAACGTCGATCTCGACACCCCGGTTCCGCCATTGTTGCATGGCGACGATGGTGGCCTTGAACAGGTTGGTGTTCAAACCGCCACACAGGCCGCGATCGGTCGAAACCACGATGAATCCGACTCGCTTGACCTCGCGCTCCACCAACCCCGGACTGCGATACTCGGTATGGGCATGGGACAGGTGCGAGATGACGTTGCGAATCTTGGTCGCGTAAGGCCGGGCCGCGCGCATGCGTTCCTGCGCCTTGCGCATCTTGCTCGCCGCCACCATTTCCATGGCCTTGGTGATCTTCTGAGTACTTTTGATACTCTTGATTTTGGTGCGTATCTCTTTGGCGCCGGCCATGCTGACCCCCGCTTAGACGTAGTGGGTCTTGAAATCTTCCACGACCTTCTTCAGGCCCGCTTCGATCTCATCGTTGTAGTCGCCCGTCGCGTTGATCTTGTCGATCAAGCCAGCTTGATTCGCCCGCGCGAACACCAGCAGTCCAGCCTCGAAATCAGCGACCTTATTGAGCGGCACATCGTCCAGATAGCCCCGATCCGCCGCAAACAGCGAGATCCCCATCTCGGCCACCGACATCGGCGAATACTGCTTCTGCTTCATCAACTCAGTCACGCGCTGGCCGCGTTCGAGTTGCTTGCGGGTCGCCTCGTCCAGATCGGAGGCGAACTGGGCAAAAGCCGCCAACTCGCGGTACTGGGCCAAGGCCAGACGGATGCCGCCGCCGAGCTTCTTGACGATCTTGGTCTGGGCGGCGCCGCCGACCCGAGAGACCGACAGGCCGGCATTGATGGCGGGCCGGATGCCGGAGTTGAACAAGTCGGTTTCCAGAAAAATCTGGCCGTCGGTGATCGAGATCACGTTGGTGGGCACGAACGCCGACACGTCGCCCGCCTGAGTCTCGATGATCGGCAGGGCGGTCAGCGAGCCGGTCTGACCCTTCACCGCGCCGTTGGAGAGGCGCTCGACCTCATCGGCATTGATGCGAGAGGCTCGTTCCAGCAGGCGGGAGTGCAGGTAGAACACGTCGCCGGGGAAAGCTTCACGACCCGGCGGGCGGCGGAGCAGCAGCGAGATCTCGCGGTAGGCCACGGCCTGCTTGGACAGATCGTCATACACGATCAGCGCGTCCTGGCCCCGGTCGCGGAAGTATTCGCCCATGGCGCAGCCGGAATACGGCGCAATGTACAGCATCGCCGCCGACTCGGAGGCGCTGGCGGCGACGACGATGGTGTGCTCCATCGCGCCGTGTTCTTCCAGCTTGCGCACTACGTTGGCGATCGAGGAATTCTTCTGCCCGATCGCCACGTAGATGCACTTGATGCCCGTGCCTTTCTGATTGATGATCGCGTCAATCGCGACGGCGGTCTTGCCGGTCTGGCGGTCGCCGATGATCAATTCGCGTTGGCCGCGGCCAATCGGCACCATGGCGTCGATGGCCTTCAGGCCGGTCTGCACCGGCTGGCTCACCGACTGGCGTTCGATCACCCCCGGCGCAATGACTTCGATCGGCGACGTCTGCGCGGCGTTGATCGGCCCCTTGCCGTCGATGGGCTGACCCAGGGTGTTGACCACGCGGCCCAGCAGGGCCTCGCCGACTGGCACTTCCAGAATGCGCCCGGTGCAGAGCGCCTTGTCGCCTTCGGCCAGGTGCTCGTAGTCGCCCAGAATCACCGCGCCGACGGAGTCACGCTCCAGGTTCATGGCCAGACCGTAGGTGACCGGATCGCCTTCGCGGGGGGCCGGGAACTCGATCATTTCACCCTGCATCGCATTGTCGAGGCCATAAATGCGGGCGATACCATCGGCCAGGCTGACGATGGTGCCCTCCGTGCGCGCTTCGGCAGTCGCCTCATAGCTCTGCAGGCGTTGCCGAATCAGATCACTGATTTCGGATGGTTTGAGTTGCATAAAACGGTATTCCCCTTACAGGCTTAAGGCCGTGGCGAGTTTGTCCAGCCGGCCGCGCACCGAACCGTCGATCACCAGATCGCCGACCCGAATCACCGCGCCGGCAATTAGCGACTCATCCGTCTTGCAGTCCAGCACGACGCTGCGCTGGAACTTCGCCTTGAGCGCCTTGGCGACGCGCTTGCGCTGAGCGTCGGTTACGGCGGCGGCGCTGATGAGTTGGGCCCGGATAGTGCTTTCGGCCTCCGCGCGCAACCGCTCGAACAGGACGGCGATGCCCGGAAGCTGATGCAGGCGATGGAATTCGGCCAGCATTTTGAGGAAGGTGACGAACACCTCCGGCGCTTCCGCGCCGCCGCGCAGATCGCGGCACAGTCCAGCTACCAGTTCAGCTTTCTGATCGCCACGGAGCGTGGGATTCCATGGTCCCAACAGCCGCTGCATGGCGGGATCCGCCGCAACGGCGGCGGCGGCCTGCAACAGTTCGGACCAGAGCGGCAGGGTTTGGCCGCCTGCGCGTCCTCGAACGCGGCACGGGCATAGGGCCGGGCGGCGGCGGCGGGTCGGACGACGGTTGTGGTTTCAGCCATTGGCGTGGTCCGTGTGGTTAGAGCTGCGCGACCAGGTCATCCAGCAGGGCGGCGTTGGCCGCTTCGTCGACCTCGCGCTTGAGAATCTTGCTGGCGCCAGCGACGGCGAGAGTGACGACTTGACTCCGGAGCTGCTCGCGGGCGCGGTTGACCTCCTGCTCGATCTCCGCCTTGGCGGCGGCGAGCTGGCGGTTGCCCTCGGCGCGGGCTTCCAGTTTCGATTGCTCGATGATTTCGGTGGCGCGTTTGTTGGCTTGGGCGACGATGTCGGCGGCTTGCTGTTTGACTTCCTTCAGCATTTGCGCGGCCTTGGCCTTGGCCAGTTCCTGCTCGCGCACGCCGCGTTCCGCGGATGCCAAGCCATCGGCGATTCGCTTCTGGCGGTCTTGCATGGCCTGCATGATCGGCGGCCATACATACTTCATGGTAAAGAGCACCAGAAGGCCAAACGTGATCATCTGCCCAATAAGGGTGGCATTGAAATTCACGCTGTTACCTCCTCAGGATGCACGGGGTTGATGTGTCGAAAGACCCCGAGGATCACTTGATCAGAGCCTGCACCGGACCGAGGAAGGGGTTGGCGAAAGTGAAGAACAGCGCGACGCCGACGCCGATCATGGTCACCGCGTCGAGCAGACCGGCGACGATGAACATCTTGACCTGCAACGCAGGGATCATTTCCGGTTGGCGGGCGGCGCCCTCCAGGAACTTGCCACCCAGCAGGGCGAAGCCGATGGCGGTGCCCAGCGCGCCCATGCCGATGATCATGGCCACGGCGATGACGGTCATACCCTGCACGTTGGCAATCAGGCTTGCAGCTTCCATTAGTGTCTCCCGTTATAAAGGTTGGGGTGTGGATGGAAAGAAAACCGGGTTTTGGGGGAACCGGCCAAGCGGGTGATGGCGCGGCCGGATTCCAGGGTTCGCGATTCGCTCGGTCAATGATCCTCGTGCGCCATGCTCAGATACACGATCGTCAGCACCATGAAGATGAAGGCTTGCAGGGTGATGATCAGCAGGTGGAACACCGCCCACGGCCAGCTCAACGTAAACTGCATCCACCAGGGCAGCAGCGCGATCAGGATGAAGATCAGCTCGCCGGCGTAGAGGTTGCCGAACAGACGCAGACCGAGCGAGATGGGCTTGGCCAAGTCTTCGACGATCCGCAGCAACAAGTTGAACGGCATCAACCACTTGCCGAAGGGGTGGGTCAGGATCTCCATGGTGAAATGGGCCGGACCCTTGACTTTGAAACCGTAGTAGTAGAGCAGGAGCAACACCGAGATCGACAGACCGAAGGTCGAGTTCATGTCGGTGGAGGGCACCGAGCGCAGATAGGGAATGCCCAGCACGCTGGCGATGGCCGGCAACAGATCCACCGGGAGCAAGTCCATCGCATTCCACAGGAACACCCAGATGAAAATGGTCAGCGCCAGCGGCGCAATCACCGGATTGCGGCCATGGAAGCAATCCTTAACCTGGCTATCGACGAACTCGACCATGATTTCGCAGAAATTCTGTAGTCCCCCGGGCACGTCGCTGGTGGCGGATTTCGCCGCCTTCATGAACAACCACAGGAATAGCGCCCCCAGACCGATCGAGAAAAGCAGGGTATCCACATGCACCACCCCGAACCCCCCCGTTTCTTCCCCGTGCAGGAACTTCATCTGGGTAAGATCGAACCGGAGATTGGTCAGGTGGTGGATGATATACCCTGTTGCGGAATGACCAGTTTCGCTCATAGCGTCCTCACCGAAGCGTCGAATGTGAAGGGTAATGCCAGCCAGTACGCCATCAGCGCCGCCATGTACGCCAACAGAAGCGGAAGCGGTGAGACATCGAGCCACAGCAGGGCGATGCTCAACAGGACGACCGTCAGCAACAGCTTGACCACCTCGCCCAGGTAAAACGAGCGGGCGATTTTAGCGGCGGGTGAACCGATGCCAACCGAAAAGACCTGGCTGGCGAAGTACAGGGTAACGAGCGTGCTGACACCACCCCCGATCAGCGCGGAGTAAGCAGCCTGGGCACCGCCAGCAGCGAAGGAAACAGCGGCACTCAACAGCGTGACAAGCAGTTGAATGAAAGTGATGGTACGGGTGACCTGTTTTGCGCCCATGGTTCGCATTGGTTCTAATTCTCTAGGCACCGCATTGCGCCGGGCATATTTATAAGTCTAGTTATGGGTCTGTCTTGGTCTTGTCGTTCTTCTTTGCTCCACGAAACTCCAGAATCATTCCCCAAAGCCCTTCTCCTTCGCTTTCCCTGGCTACGTAGAGCGCCACGAATTATAGGGAATTTCCCGCGGCGGGGTCAATGAAAATTACCACCTCACTTGACCCGGGACAGGATGCCATCCAGTTCGTCCAGGCTGTTGTAGTGGATGACCACGCAACCCTTGCCGGATGTCGCGTGCCGCACGCGCACCCGCGCGCCCAACCGCACCGACAGGTCGTCCTGCAAGAGCCGGATGTTGGGGTCGAGCGGCTTGTCCGTTGGCGCTGGAACGTTGGCGGCCTGTTGGAGGCGGCGAGCCAGTTCCTCGGTCTCCCGGGCCGACAGGCCGCGCAACAACACCTGGTGGGCGGCTTCCCGTTGCAAGGCGGGCGGCAGGGGCAGCAAAGCGCGGGCATGGCCCATGTCCAGCTTGCGCTCCCGCACCAAACGCCGCACGTCCTCGGCCAATTCCAGCAACCGCAGCAGGTTGGTGACCGCCGCCCGCGACCGACCCACCGCCTCGGCGGCCTGCTGATGGGTAAGGCTGAATTCCGCGATCAGCCGTTGCAAGGCGGTGGCTTCCTCGAGGGGATTGAGATCCTCGCGCTGGATGTTCTCGATCAGCGCCATGGCGATGGCCGCCTGGTCCGATACCTCGCGGATCACCGCGGGCACTTCGCGCAATTCGGCCAATTGCGCCGCCCGCCAGCGCCGCTCGCCAGCAATCAACTCATAACGCCCCTCCCCCAGCGGCCGCACCACCACCGGCTGCACCACCCCCTGGGCGCGGATGGAATCGGCCAGATCCCGCAAGGTATCCTCACGCAAGTCCTGGCGCGGCTGGTAACGACCGCGCTGGATACAATCAACCGACAATTGTCGCAGCGTTTCGGACGCCCCCGAATCTGGCGATATCTCGTTCCGCGCCGCCGCTCCCGCGCCGAGCAGCGCATCCAGGCCACGGCCCAGGCCGCCTTTTTTCCTGATCATGTTCCCGCCCCGTTCCCGACGTTCGCCGCCGGTCGCCGCAACCGTTTCCGTACTTCCCGGGCGAGTTCCCGGTAGCTCTGCGCGCCGCGCGAGCTGTCATCGTAATAAATGATCGGCAGACCGTAGCTAGGCGCCTCGGCCAATCGCACGTTGCGCGGGATCAGCGTCTCGAACACCGCTTCGCCGAAATGCGCCACAATCTGGGCGGAAACATCGTTGGCCAGCCGGTTGCGGGGATCGAACATGGTCCGTACCAGGCCCTCGATGCGCAGGCCGGGATTGGTGGACTTGCGCACTTTCTCGATGGTGTCGAGCAATGCCGACAAGCCTTCCAGCGCGTAATACTCGCACTGGACGGGAATGATCACGGAGTGGGCGGCGGTCAGGGCGTTGACCGTCAGCATGTTCAGCGACGGCGGGCAATCGATCAGGATGACGTCGAAGTTCCAGGCCACGGGGGCGAGGGCGTCGCGCAGCCGGCCCGGCGCGTTGTCCTTCTCCAGCAGATTGACCTCGGCGGCGGTCAGGTCGCCATTGGCGGGCAGCAGTCGCATCTGAGCTTTTTCGATCCATTGCAAAGCGTCGGTCAGGGTTGCCTCCCCCAACAACACGTCGTAACTGGTGGCGGCAACGGTGTGCTTGTCCACGCCGCAGCCCATGGTGGCGTTGCCCTGCGGATCCAGGTCGATCAGCAGCACCCCCTGCCGCAGCGCCGCCAGGCAGGCGGCCAGATTGACGGCGGTGGTCGTCTTGCCGACGCCGCCCTTCTGATTGGTAATCGCGATGATGGCAGCCATGAACTCAGTCTCGGGAAGCGGGAGCCAAATGGACCAGATGACGTTCGGCATCCAGACTCGGAACGTGCAGCGGGTAAACGCCTACCACGACATAACCGGGCGGCAGGCGGGCCAATTCATCGTCGGGGAACACGCCCTTCATCGCCAGCAGCCGACCTGCGGGCGCGCACAGCCGCCCGGCGTCGGTCACCATGTCCGCCAGGGTCGCGAAGGCCCGCGACACGATGCTATTAAATAGAGTCTCCGGCCGATAATCCTCGACCCGGCCGCGCACCACGCTGACGTTGTTCAGGCGCAATTCAGCGGCGACCTGGGTCAGGAACCGGGTCCGCTTACCGTTGCTGTCCAGCAGGGAAAATTCGTATTCCGGCCGGGCAATGGCCAAGGGAATGCCGGGCAAGCCGGCGCCGCTCCCCACATCCAGCACCCGCGGTCCCTCGACCCAGGGCAGGATCGACAGACTATCCAGCACGTGCCTCACCACCATCGCCTCGGGATCGCGCACGGCGGTCAGGTTATAGGCGCGGTTCCAGCGCTCCAGCAACGCCAGATAGGCCGCCAGGCGCGCGCAGGCTCCACCCGGCAACTGGAGGTTCAGCCCTTCGCACCCATCGATGATGGCTTGTTCGATGCTCATGCAATGCTGCCGCTCGCTATCTACCTACCCGTTTTGAAATAAGGGGCGCATTGTAACATGCAAGCTGGCAATAACATGGGCTGACCGGCGCCGTTTACTCAGCGGATGCCGCCTATACTTTCATTCAAGTGTCGTAATAGGACAACGGTAAATCGGAGTCTTAAAACGACAGCGGCGCGACCCTTCACGGCATCGCTTTTCGCAACCCCGAATGCTGAGCAATGGCCCCATGAATCATTCCACCCACCGCGACCCCACCTCCCGCAGGATGACCCTGACCGCGCCGCTCTCCGGCCCACTGGTGCCGCTCGAACGGGTTCCCGATCCAGTGTTTGCCCAGAAAATGGTCGGCGACGGCATTTCCATCGACCCCATCGACCAGTGCCTGCGCGCGCCCTGCGACGGTCAGATCGTCCAGTTGCACCCGGCCGGCCACGCCGTCACCGTCGCCACCCCGCAAGGCATCGAAGTGCTGATGCACATCGGCCTCGACACCGTCGGCCTCAAGGGCAGCGGCTTCACCCCGAAGGTCAAGGCGGGCGATTCGGTCAAGACCGGCGACGCCCTGATCGAGTTCGACGCCGATTACGTCGCCACCCACGCCAAAAGCCTGCTCACCCAGATCGTCGTCACCAACAGCGAGCGGGTGGCGAGCTTTCGCCCCGCGTTCCGGCGCCGTCGTCGCCGGCCGGGATGTGATTCTGGAACTGACCCTGGCTGGGGACGCACACGCTGAAGCAGACGTTGGGGCGAGCAAAATCGTCACCTCCGAAGCCATTCTGATCCCCAATCCCACCGGCCTGCACGCCCGCCCGGCGGCGGTGCTGGCCAACCTCGCCAAGAAATTCAAGGCCGATATCCGCATCCAGAAAGGCGATCAACCAGTCAACGCCAAGAGCGTGGTCGCCATCATGGGCCTGGAAATCGGCTACGGCGATAAAGTGACCCTGGTCGCCAAAGGCGACGACGCCGAAGCAGCGGTCGCGACCCTGACGCCGTTGCTCTGGGAAGGCTTGGGCGACGAGGGTTCCAAACCTGCGCCGGCGCCGGCCAGCTTCGAAGTGTCGGCCAGCGCCGCGCCCGCGCCACGACCGCGCTCGGAAGACCCAAACCTGCTGATCGGCGTGGCTGCGTCGCCGGGGCTGGCGGTCGGCGAGGTGTTCCAGGTCCGCCATACGGAAATCCAGGTCACTGAAACCGCCGAAGGCGACCCGCAGCAGGAACGCGGCCGACTGGACGAAGCGGTCGGCCAGGCGCAAAGCCAGTTGGACGCCTTGCAGGCGCGACTGCACGGCCAGCGCGCCGCCGACAAGGCCGCTATTTTCGCTGCCCATCAGGAATTGCTCGACGATCCCGACCTGCTGGACATCGCCCATTCGGCGCTGGCCAAGGGCAAGAGCGCCGAGTTCGCCTGGCATCGAGCCTTTACCACTCATGCTGATCGGCTAGCCAGCCTGCGCAACGAACTGCTGGCGGCCCGCGCCAACGATCTGCGCGACGTGGGCCGGCGGGTGCTGACCCTGCTGACCGGTGCGGAACCGGAACGCCAGGAACCGCCGATCAACGCCATTCTGGTCGCCGAAGAACTGACCCCGTCCGACACCGCCAGCCTCGACCGCAACCGGGTGCGGGGTTTCTGCACCACGCTGGGCGGCGCGACCTCGCATGTCGCTATCCTGGCCCGCTCGCTGGACATCCCGGCGGTGGCCGGCATCGAACCCCGAGCGCTGGAACTGCCCAACGGTACGCCGGTGATTCTCGACGGCGGCAAGGGCACGCTGCGACTCAACCCTACGCCTGAGGACATCACCCGCATCCGCAAAACCCAGGAGCGGCTGGCGGTTCGCCGGCAAGCCGAGATGGCGGTGGCGCACGAGCCGGCCATCACGCTGGACGGTCACCGGATGGAAGTGGTCGGCAACATCGGCGGGCTGGCCGAAGCCGAGCAGGTGACCGGTTTGGGCGGCGAAGGCGTCGGGCTGCTGCGTTCGGAATTCCTGTTCCTGGAGCGCAGCACCGCCCCCAACGAGGACGAGCAATTCGAAACCTACAAGGCCATCGCCGAGGCGCTGGGACCGGACCGGCCGCTGATCATTCGCACCCTGGATGTGGGCGGCGACAAGCCGCTGATTTACCTGCCCATTCCTAAGGAAGAAAACCCGTTTCTCGGCGAGCGCGGCCTGCGCATCGGCCTGGACCGTCCGGAAATCCTGCGCACCCAGTTGCGGGCAATCCTGCGCGCCGCCGCGTTTGGCAAGGTCCGGGTGATGTTTCCGATGGTCGGCCTGCTGTCCGAACTGCGCGACGCCAAGGCCATGCTGGAGGAAGAACGGCAGCGGCTGGGCGCCCAGCCGATCGAAACCGGCATCATGGTGGAAATCCCGGCGGCGGCGATCATGGCCGCACAGTTCGCCCGCGAGGCGGACTTTTTCTCCATCGGCACCAACGACCTGACCCAGTACACCCTGGCGATGGATCGCGGCCATCCCAAGCTGGCGCCCAAGGTGGACGGACTGAATCCCAGCGTGTTGCGGTTGATCGCCTGGACGGTCGAGGCCGCCCACGCGCAGGGCAAATGGGTCGGAGTCTGCGGCGGCATCGCCAGCGACCCGCAGGCCGTACCGCTGCTGATCGGTCTGGGCGTGGACGAACTCAGCGTCAGCCTGCCGACCATCCCCAGCATCAAGGCCGAGATCCGCACGCTGTGGTTGCACGAATGTCAGGAGCTGGCGCGACGGGCGCTGACCCTGGAAACCGCCGCCGAAGTGCGCGCGTACTGTCCCGATCCCTTCGCCGCAACCGCCTAACCATCCGGAGATCGCTGTCATGTGGCAACACGCATTCGCATTCCTGCAAAAAATCGGCAAGGCGCTGATGCTGCCGGTTTCGGTGCTACCGGTCGCCGGCATCCTGCTCGGCATCGGCAGCGCCCATTTCGCCATCTTCCCGGACGTGGTGTCCAACATCATGGCCCAGTCCGGCGGCGCGATCTTCGGCCTCATGGCCATCATGTTCGCCATCGGCGTGGCGCTCGGCCTGACCAACAACGACGGCGTCTCGGCGCTGGCGGCGGTGGTCGGCTATGTGGTCATGCTGGCGACGCTGGGCGTCATGGCCAAGGTGCTGGGAGTGGAAAGCAAGGAACTGATGGGCATGGTGTCCATCGACACCGGCGTTTTTGGCGGCATCCTGATCGGCGGCGTCGCGGCGGCGCTGTTCAACCGCTACTACCGCATCGACTTGCCACCCTATCTGGGCTTCTTCGCCGGCAAGCGTTTCGTACCCATCGCCACCGCCTTCGCCGCCATCGGCCTTGGGATCGTGCTCAGTTTCGTATGGCCGCCGATTGGCGCCGGCATCAAGGGCTTCTCCCACTGGGCGGCGGAAAGCAATCCAGCGCTGGCGTTCACCGTCTACGGCATCATCGAACGCCTGTTGATTCCCTTCGGCCTGCACCACATCTGGAACGTGCCGTTTTTCTTCGAGGTCGGCAGTTATCTGGACCCGACCACCGGCAAGGTCATCACCGGCGAAATCCAGCGCTATATCGCCGGCGACCCGACCGCCGGCAACATGGCGGGCGGCTATCTGTTCAAGATGTGGGGCCTGCCGGCGGCGGCGATTGCCATCTGGCACTGCGCCCGCCCGGAGAACCGCGCCAAGATCGGCGGCATCATGGTCTCGGCGGCCCTGACCGCGTGGCTGACCGGCATCACCGAGCCGATCGAATTCGCCTTCATGTTCGTCGCCCCGGTGCTGTACGTCATCCACGCCCTGCTGGCCGGGGTCGCCTATTTTCTTTGCATCGAACTGGGCATCAAGCACGGCATGACCTTCTCGCACGGGACCATCGACTACGTCGTGCTGTACGCCAAGTCCACCCATGGCTGGTGGCTGCTGGTGCTCGGGCCGGTGTGGGCGCTGCTGTACTACACCGTCTTCCGCGTCGTCATCACCCGGTTCGACCTCAAGACGCCGGGCCGCGAAATCGAGGAAGCGGTCATGTCGAGCGACGCGGCCACCGACATCGCCCACGGTTTCGCCAAGCAACTGGTGCTGGCCTTCGGCGGGCGCGGCAACATCAAGAATCTGGACGCCTGCATCACCCGGCTGCGGGTGGAGCTGAACGACGTGAGCAAGGCCAGCCC
Source organism: uncultured Gammaproteobacteria bacterium (assembly GCA_963719395.1). Lineage (GTDB taxonomy): Bacteria > Pseudomonadota > Gammaproteobacteria > Competibacterales > Competibacteraceae > Contendibacter. Next base: position 19,458 of record CAVRCC010000022.1, read on the forward strand.
CGACAAACTCAAGGCGCTGGGCGCGGCCGGGGTGGTGACGGTCGGCAAGGGCTTGCAGGCGATCTTCGGCACCCGGTCCGAGAACCTGAAGACCGACCTGGAGGAGTATCTGAAGACCGCCGGACCGGAAGCCGATGCGGTGGAGGAACCCTCGCCGGTAACGGCGCCGGCGCCCGCCGGCATCGTCTCCAAGCTGCGCGACCCCGAGGCCGCCGGCAAGGCGCGCGACCTCATCGCGGCGCTGGGGGGGGTCGGCAACATCCAGCGGGTGGACGCCTGCGCCGAGACCCGGCTGCGGCTGGTGGTCGGCGACGACGTTGCGGTGAACGAGGCAGCGCTGCGGGCCGCCGGCGTGGATGGCGTGATGCGCTTGGCCAACCGTACCCTGCATCTGGTGGTCGGCCTCAACGCCGATCAGTATGCGGCCGAGATGCGCGGGCAACTGGCTACGCCGTGATCGGGTATTCAACCCTGGCGACGGCAATACAGTCAGGAGGTGGACGCCGAAACCACGGCCGCTCCTCTACGGTCTGACCCTGGAAACACACAAACGGTGCGCGTCCGGCGGGCGCGCGCCGTTATACTGTTACCATTGCCGTGGAGGAAACCGCCGATGACCACCGAACATTCACCCGCGCGCTACACGGTGGGCGAGGAAATCGCTAACAGCGTCATCCATGGCGTGGGCATCGTGCTCGGCATCGCCGGTCTCGGGGTGCTAACCGCCTTCGCCAGCCTGCACGGCAACGCCTGGCACATCGTCGGTTGTAGCATCTTCGGCGCGGCCCTGATCCTGCTTTACACCACTTCGACCCTGTACCACAGCATTCCCCTGCCGCGCGTCAAGGCGGTGCTGCGGACGCTCGATCATTCCGCGATTTTCATTCTGATCGCCGGCACCTACACGCCGTTTCTGCTGGTCAACCTGCGCGGTCCCTGGGGCTGGTCGCTGTTTGGCGTCATCTGGGGGCTGGCGCTGGTCGGGATCGTGCTGCGCATCGTGCGCGGGCGGCGCTCGACCCTGGCTTCGGTGGCACTCTACATCGGGATGGGTTGGGCGGTGGTGGCAGCGGCCAAGCCGATGCTGAACAGCGTCGCGCCGGGCGGCCTGTGGCTGCTGCTGCTGGGCGGCCTGGCCTACACGCTCGGCGTCATTTTCTATGTCTGGAAGCGCCTGCCCTACCACCACGCCATTTGGCATGTCTTCGTTTTAGCCGGCAGCATCCTCCACTTCTTCGCCATCCTGTTCTACGTCATCCCGCTAGCCGAGCCGGGACCGGGCTAGCACCTTTCCCCATGTCGTTCGACCCCTCCCGAATACTCGGCGCCGTACTGCTGGCCACGCTGGCCATGCTCTCGCTGCTGGTCGGGGTGGTGATCGGCCTGTACGGCAAACCGTCGCAGCGGACCAACGCCATCATCATGGCGTTCGGCACCGGCGCCCTGATCCAGGCGCTCGCGCTAGAACTGGCGTTTGAGGGGGCGGAGCGGTTGCGGATTGAAAGTCACCTGAGCGACCTCGCCCGTTGGTTCTGGGTGGCGGCGGGTTTTACCCTGGGCGGGGTGCTCTACTACCTGGGCGACCGCCGGCTGGAACGGTATGGCGCCGCCCTGCGCCACCCGGCGCTCACCAAGCTCTTTCTGCTGCGCAAGAAACGGGAACAGTCGGCGGCCCTGCTGGCGCGACTGGCGCGGGTGGATTTACTGCGTTCGCTGCCGCCCGAGGAAATGGAGGACGTGTTGCCATGCGTGCAGCCGGTGCGGGTCGCCGCCGGCGAGACCATCTTTCGGCGGGGCGAAACCGGCGATGCGCTGTATTTGATCGACGAAGGCACGGTCATGGTGCTCGACAGCGCCGACGCAATGGTGGCCGGTAGCGCACGGGAAAAAACCGCGCTGGCCTATCTGACGGCGGGACAATCCTTCGGCGAAATTGCGTTGTTGACCGGCGGGCCACGCACCGCCACCGTAGTTGCCATCACCGACGCCATGCTGTTGAAAATCAGCAAGGCCCATTTCGACGAACTGCTGGATTGTTTTCCCCGTCTGCGCCAGGCGGTCGAAACCCTGAACGCCCAACGGATCCTGAAAAACGTCGCCGCCCTGCGCGAGCAGGCTGACGCCGCAGCCTGGCAGGAACTCGCGCTGGCTAATATCCAGCGCCTGAGCTGTAAGGAGGAAGCGACGCTGATGGCAAAACATGTGGCGGCCGGCGCGCCGCTGGCGTTGTTTCTCGGCGCGATGCTCGATGGCATTCCCGAGTCGCTGGTAATCGGGTCCAGCTTCGTCGCGCTCGATTCGTACCGCTTCACTTTCCTGGCGGCGGTGTTCCTATCGAACCTGCCGGAAGCCATCGGCAGCGCCGTGGGCATGAAGCAGGCGGGTTTCAGCACGAAACGCATTTTTACCCTGTGGGGACTGCTGGTGCTAGCCGGCGCGCTGGCGGCGGCGCTGGGCAACATCTTTCTCGCCGACGCGCCGCCGACGCTGCTCACCCTGGTCGGGGCCATCGCTGGCGGCGGCATTCTCGCAATGGTGTCGTCGGTAATGATGCCCGAAGCCTACGAGGACGGCGGACCGGCGGTCGGGCTGGCGACCATCGCCGGGTTTCTCGCCGCCTTTCTGTTCAATTTCGTATGAACGCCTGGACTCGCTGCGCGCACCGGTTGGGACTGCTACGCTCGGTGCTGATGTACCACGGCATTCCGCTGCGCCGGCGGCGGCTGACCCAGTTCTACGCCCCGTTCATCCGACCGGGCGATCTCTGTTTCGACCTCGGTGCTCACGTCGGCAGCCGGTTGCGGGCGTGGCTGCCGCTGGGCGCGCGGATCGTGGCGGTGGAGCCGCAGCCGGAATGCATGGCCCTGCTGCGCCGCTGGTTCGGCGACCATGCTCGGATCACCCTGATCGAGCAGGCGGTCGGGGCCGCCCCCGGCGCCGCCGAGTTGTTCGTCAGTCCGCGCACCCCGACCGTGACCAGCCTATCGCCGGCCTGGATCGCGGCGGTTCAACGGGAGCGCGGCTTCAAACGGGTGCGCTGGGACTACACGGTCACGGTGCCGGTCACTACTCTGGATCAACTGATCGCCGCGCATGGCTCGCCGGCATTTTGCAAGATTGACGTGGAGGGTTACGAACTGGAAGTGCTGAACGGTCTGACCCAGCCGATCCGGGCGTTGTCCTTTGAATATGTACCGGCCGCTCTGGATACGGCGCGGGCCTGCGTGGCGTATCTGGCGGCGTTGGGACCCTACGAGTTCAACGGGTCGGTGGGGGAATCGCATCGCCTGCGTTCCGCGATCTGGCTCGATGCCCCCGCCTGTCTGGCGTGGCTCGATGCTCTCGCTGGACTCGGTAGTTCCGGCGATCTCTACGCCCGGTTGCGCGCGGCATGACCCCGCCCCCCCTTGCGCCGGAACAGGTCTGGACGCTGCTGCTGGCGCTGCGTCGCCATATCCGGGAGTCGCCAACGGTTCTCGCGGGCTTCGGCCTGGGTCTGGACCTCGGCGGCCAGCCGGTGGTGACGCCCGCCGCCGATCCTGCCACGCTGATCGACATCACCAGCGACGGGACGTGGATCGCCCGGGTTCCGTTGGACGCAGCCGGTGCGGAACTGCTCGACCTGTACCTGCCAATGGCGCTGGCCTGCCGGGCACGACCGCTGACGGTGGCGCATCTGGGGCAAAGTCTGGACGGGCGGATCGCCACCACGAACGGGGCGTCCTGCTACGTGAACGGCCCGGAAAATCTGACCCACCTGCACCGGATGCGCGCCTTGTGCGATGCGGTCGTGGTCGGCGCCGGTACCGTGGAATGCGACAACCCGCAATTGACCACCCGACGCGTCGCGGGTCCCAACCCGGTGCGGGTGGTTCTCGACCCACGCCGCCGCCTCGCCGCCGGGCATAGCCTGTTCCACGACCGGGCCGCGCCGACTCTACTGGTTTGCACCGGGGAACGGGCTAAAACACCGGCGCCGGGGTACGCGGAACTCATCGACATCCCGGCGGAAGGCTTAAGGTTGAACTTGCGAGAGTTGTTGCGGCGGTTGCGCGCGCGCGGTTTGTTCGGGATTTTCGTGGAAGGCGGCGGTTTGACCGTGTCAGCCTTTTTGGAGCAGGGGCTGCTGGACTGGCTGCAAATCGCGGTGGCGCCGCTGATCATCGGTTCCGGCCGACCGGGCATCACTCTGCCGGTCATTCAGGATTTGTCCCAGGGCTTGCGTCCCCGCCACCGCCGTTATGTGATGGGCGAGGATGTGCTGTTCGATTGCCGGCTGCGGGATTAATGCTGTGGCGAGGAATACATCCCAACACCACGCCGCACTACGCACTGGAGGCATCGGGGCAGACCGGACCCGGTGCAATGCCCATGGGTTGCTTGCCCTAACGCTTGGTTCGACTTTTTCATTTTTTTATGCCAGAAATCAGGCAGCGCTTACACTCCTCAACACTGACCTCGTCTAACATGCACTCCGCAAGAATATCTTCAATAACGTCTTTTTCTATGGATAGTGACATACCTTTATGAATTGCTTCAACAAGGGCTGTCTCTTCGCCAATAGTGAACTCACCTCCGAGATAGCATCGAATCGCTTCATCCGCTGAAAGGTTTTGCAAGCGGAGATAATTCTTGGGATCGCGAACTGGGAAACGCATAAACCATTCCTTTTTTTAGGATTCTGTATTGCCTGACGCTTGGGCTAAGCGTAAGTGGCGCGAGTTTACGAGCATTTACTTGAGTCCTTTGTTAGGCCAATATTCTCATGATGCCGGATAATTTCTCCCAGAGAACGTAAAGCCGCATTTACTTCTTCTGAGGTGGGAAACATCGCTGCGACATCGTCATCCAAACGGACGAGATTGGTTCCTTCTCTGTACCTCTTGGCGTATTTCCCTCTTACTCCACCTGAGAAATCATATTCATCCAGCATGTCGGGATCTTTTTGACTAGCCATAACGCTCTTCGTACCTCTTTCGTTCGTGGGCACTTGCTATACGTGCAGAGATCAACCTGATGACATCGCCTCTTTCAGTATGGACCACAACAAGAGTTCTTCGCTGATCGGACTGACCTATCGTGACCAACCGTTCTTCATCTCTTGGATGTAATGGATCGGGTATGGTGATAGACAAGAAATCTGACAGCACTGTACTTGCCTCCTCGAATGTTACTCTATGCTTCTTCTCGTTCGAGCTGGCTTTATTACTATCCCATTCGAACTTTAATGTCACCATTCCTCCATCATGGCTGGCCTAACAGTTGATTGGATGCTTCACGGTGCCTTGTATAAATACAACGCCTGCGACTGTGCTCAAGGTCTAACGGGGCGCAAGTACGGGACGACGAGGTCGCCCCGAAGGGTTAACGTTCCAACGAGGGTTCGACGGCGCTCGCGCCGTGAACCCGAAGTGGGCTCAACTCGCGCCCCGTTCGTCGGCGCGAAGCGCCGACGAACGTTTGAGTTCAGCGGCTGCCGAAGGCAGTCCGCTGGAACGAAGGGTTAGGTGTCATGCTGAAGCGACCGCTCAATTCTGCGGTCTGGCACAAGCCAAAGAACGGCCACAGCGACATAGATAACCTGCGCAAACCACAGCGCGAAGAACGTGGATACGATGGCGCAAAGATACAGCACTGACGAAACTTTACCTTTCCAGTCTTTGCCGATAGCTTGCTTGAGCGCGGATTCTGCACCCTCAGACGCAATGATGGCTTGCTGCAAGAGCAAAAACGCCAGCGATGCCGCAAACAAGACAAGGCCGTAGAGCGCCGACGGCAGCGGGGCGAAGTGGTTCTCGCCCATCCATCCCGTGACGAACGGGAACAATGACAACCAGAAGAGGAGATGCAGATTCGCCCATAGGATGCGCCCCGTCACCTTCTTGCATGTGTGCAGAAAATGATGGTGATTGTTCCAGTAAATACCCACATACACGAAGCTCAGGATGTAGCTCAGAAAAACCGGTGCGAGTCCGCGCAGACCTTCAAAGGTCGGGTCGTGTGGCACCTTCATTTCGAGAACCATGATCGTGATAATGATCGCTAGAACCCCATCACTGAATGCTTCGAGTCTGCTTTTCCCCATTAATTTCTCTCCAACTTGATTATTGCTTGGCTGCGCAATGCGTGGCTACTCACAGGACTTTCCATTTGAGGGCTATGGCGGTAACAGCGGGAACACCGAAGAGCAGCAGCATGATGGGCAGTTCTTCACTGAACGAATATCCCGCCTTGCTGACACCAACCCACAAATTGACTCCCGTGGCCAAAAGCCATAACGCAAGAAAACCATAGATTGCCCAGGTGGTCGCGGTTGGGAAGTGCTCGGTGAACAGCTTGCTAAAAATCAGAAGCGCACCCAGCAAGAGAAAGCCTGCAGTAAGTATCAGCGTCGTTCTCATAGTGTTGTTGCCTCCAAAATAGGGTGAGAGTTGTCGTGGGGATGGTGATGACACCTAACGGGGCGCGAGTTGAGCGTCATCCCGCACGGAGCGGACCCGCCGCCCGCGCCAAAGGCTATGGGAGTTCCCATAAGCCGTGGTGGGCGGCGGGGACGCGAGTACGGGACGACGAAGTCGCCCCGAAGGGGTGACGTTCCAACGAGGGTTCGACGGCGCTCGCGCCGTGAACCCGAAGTGGGCTCAACTCGCGCCCCGTTCGTCGGCGCGAAGCGCCGACGAACATGAAATGGACCCCCTAATTTGACGCTTTATTTTACGTCAGTCAGGGGTACAGTTTGAAACACTACCCAACTAATTTCATTTTTATCAATGAGTTTTTCAAATTTTAACCCCCTATTTCCAGAAAAAATTACTCCACTCACGCCCGGACTTGCCTAGATCTGATATTCAGGCGAAAGCCATTGGGCTGCCAAAACCCGCTGGGCCAATTCGGCGACGCAATCCTCAGCGGATCGCTGCGTGGTCCGCAGATGCACTTCCGGCGCATCCGGCGCTTCGTATTCGCTGTCGATACCGGTGAAATTCCTGATCTCGCCACGCCGCGCCCTGGCATAAAGACCTTTGGTATCACGCCGCTCGCACTCTTCCAGCGGGGTATCCACGAACACCTCGATAAATTCACCCGCCTCGAACAACGAGCGCGCCAATCGCCGTTCGGCGCGATAGGGCGAAATGAACGACACCAGCACGATCAGCCCGGCATCCACCATCAATTTAGCCACCTCGGCCACACGGCGGATGTTCTCCACCCGGTCCGCCTCGGTGAAGCCCAGATCGCGGTTCAGGCCATGCCGCACATTATCACCATCGAGCAGATAGGTATGCCGTCCCTCGGCGTGCAGGCGTTTTTCCAGCAAATTGGAAAGGGTGGACTTGCCCGACCCCGACAATCCGGTAAACCACAGGCACAACGGCTGCTGGTTCTTGGCGGCCGCCCGCGCCGGCTTATGCACCGTCAGTGCTTGCCAATGGATGTTGGCGGCGCGGCGCAGCGCAAAGTCAATCATCCCGGCCCCCGCCGTCTCCTGGGTGAGTTTGTCGATGAGGATGAATGCGCCCAGCGTCCGGTTATTCACATAAGGATCGAAGGCCACGGGCCGGGCCAGGCTGAGATTGATGACCGCAATCTCGTTCAATCCCAGCGACTTCGCCGCCAACTGCGCCCCGCTGTTCACGTCTTCGCGATACTTGATGTCGGTGACCGTGGCTTCCACTTCCTTGCAGTGCAGCTTGGCCAGGTAGGGACGGCCCGGCAACAGCGGATGTTCCGCCATCCATAACAACCGCGCCTCGAACTGATCGGCCACCTCGGGGGGTGCGCTGGCGTCGGCCAGCACGTCGCCACGACTGACATCCACCTCGTCGGCCAGCGTCAGCGTGATCGAATCGCCGGCCAGGGCTACCGCGCGTTCACCCTCGAAACTGACGATGGCGCGCACCGTCGTCTCCACCCCGGACGGCAGCACCCGCACCCGCTGACCCGGCGTCACCCGCCCGGCCGCCACCCGCCCGCAATAGCCGCGAAAATCCAGGTTGGGACGGTTCACCCACTGCACCGGCAGACGGAAGGACGCATCCGCATCCTGCTGGTCGAGCGGAACCGTCTCCAGCAGTTCCAGCAGAGCCGGGCCGGTATACCAGGGGGTACGAACGCTGTTGATCACCACGTTGTCGCCTTCCAGCGCCGACAGCGGAATAGCCTGCACCGAAGTCAGGCCGAGCGGGCCGGCGAAGGCGCGATAGTCGGCGACGATGGCACGGAATATGGCCTCGTCGTAGCCCACCAGATCCATTTTGTTGACCGCCAGCACCACTTGGCGAATGCCCATCATGGCGACGATGCGGCTATGGCGACGAGTCTGGGTCAACACCCCCTTGCGGGCGTCAATCAGAATCACCGCCAGCGCGGCGGTCGATGCGCCGGTCGCCATGTTGCGGGTGTATTGCTCGTGGCCCGGCGTATCGGCCACGATGAACCGGCGCCGGTCGGTGGCGAAAAAGCGGTAGGCCACATCGATGGTGATGCCCTGCTCGCGTTCGGCCTGCAGGCCATCCACCAGCAGCGCAAAATCAATCCGCTCGCCCTGAGTGCCGTAACGCTTCGACTCGGACTCCAGCGCCCCCAGTTGGTCGTCGAAAATCTGCTTGGCTTCGTACAGCATCCGCCCGATCAGGCTGGATTTGCCGTCATCCACGCTGCCGCAGGTGATGAAGCGCAACAGCGGCTTTGCGGCCTGGGCCGCCAGGTAACTCTCAATATCGCCAGCGGTTTCGATGCGCGTATCCATCAGAAATAACCCTCCTGTTTCTTGCGCTCCATCGAACCCACGCTGTCCGAGTCGATCAACCGGCCCTGCCGTTCGGAGGAGCGCGCATTCAGGGTTTCGGCGACAATTTCCGGCAAGCTCTGGGCCGTGCTTTCGACCGCGCCGGTGAGGGGATAGCAGCCCAGGGTACGAAAGCGCACCATTTTCAGTTCCGGCGTTTCGTCCGGCGCAAGGGGCAGACGCTCGTCGTCCACCATGATCAGCGTATGGCCTCGCCACACCACCGGTCGTTTCTTGGCAAAGTACAGCGGAACGATGGGAATATTCTCGGCCATGATGTACTGCCAGATGTCCAATTCGGTCCAGTTGGAGAGCGGAAACACCCGGATACTCTCGCCGGGCCGGATATGAGTGTTGTAGAGCGACCACAGCTCCGGCCGCTGGTTTTTCGGATCCCAGCGATGGCCGGGGGAACGGAAGGAAAATATCCGCTCCTTAGCGCGCGATTTCTCCTCGTCGCGCCGGGCGCCGCCGAACACCACGTCGAATTTATGCTGGTCCAGAGCCTGTTTCAGCGCCTGGGTTTTCATGACATCGGTGTAGTAGGCGGAGCCGTGGGTGAACGGATTGATGCCCTGCGCCAAGCCCTCCCGGTTGGTATGCACGATCAGGCGCATCCCCAACTCGGTCGCCGTGCGGTCGCGGTGCGCGATCATCTCCCGAAACTTCCAGGTGGTATCCACATGCAGCAGGGGAAAGGGTGGCGGCGCGGGATAGAACGCCTTGCGCGCCAAGTGCAGCATCACCGCCGAATCCTTGCCAATGGAGTACATCATCACCGGATTCGTTGCCCCCGCGACGGCCTCGCGGAAAATCTCGATACTTTCTGCTTCGAGTATGTTGGTCATGGGATATTTATTTAGTAAGCATCAATGGTTATATAGAAACCGGATTGTTCATAACAATAGATTATCAAACTCTATCCAGCCATGCCAACAAATCTGAAGGAATAGGGTCAACATGGCGGGTGAACAAGGTCGCCCTGCTGGAGCGCGCTGGAGGAAGCCAGCTTATCCGCGCGCCCCGATGCCCCGGCGTCGCCTTGAAATTCGCTCTTTATAACGGATTCTGTTGATAGCGTCTGAAGCCGTTCATGGAGCCTGAGACGAGCAAGTTCTCCAACCAGTTGTCCGCGTACCGTTTACCGTTGAGCCGTTCGGCGGGACATCGCTGGCCGTGATATTTCTTCACGGTACGCGGCGACGAGGGGCAGAAGTTCCACAACAAGGCCAGCGCGCGCACGCGTAATTCGGCGGAGGCCAACGTGCCGTGGAAGTACTGCGCGTTAAAGCAGGCTCGATCGAGAAACTTCATCAACCGATCGACGAGGTTGCTGGTGCGATGGGCTCGCGCATGATCGTAGCTGCGGCTGAACTGCGCGCGCTTGGCACATAGGTCCAGCGTATGGCGTTTCATAGGGGAATCCGGGAGCGTGCGCTCGGCCCATTCCCGCAGCCGGCGCAGGCGCTGGGCAAAGGCCGCCTTGCCCGGCGCTCGATAGGCTCCCCAGACTTTCTGGCTCACCTGCGCGAAGCCCTCGGCCAGCGCTTGGGTGGCCCGATCGCGGATTTTGAGAAACGCGTGAGTTCGGTAATCTGATTTGGCCCACTTCGGCACTCTGAATTGGCCCACCTGAATGTCGCTAACGCTACTCTGTTGACCTGATTTCCAGGCGACCGAGGAGCCCTGATGAACCGGAGACAGAAGGTGGAACTATTCGAACAAATTCGACGTGAATACGAGTTTGGCGTCGGGACCGTTGCCGGGGTGGCTCGGCAGTTGGGGGTCCACCGGCGCCTGGTGCGCCAAGCGTTGCAGAGCGCGTGGCCGCCGGAACGCCGGTGCCCGGTGCGATCGCGTCCGCGCCTGGCGCCGGTCCAGCCGTTCATCGATGCGATGTTGGAACAGGACCGCCAAGCGCCGCGCAAACAACGGCATACCGCGCATCGGATTTACACGCGCCTGTGCGCCGAGCAGCCGCAATCGCCCATTTCCGAACGCCGGGTCCGGCAGTACGTGCGGGCGCGGAAAGCGGAGCTGGGGTTGCTCGGCGCCGAGGTCTTTATCCCGCAGAGTTACGATTGGGGGGTCGAGGGGCAGGTGGACTGGTACGAGGCGGCCGTTGATCTGGCCGGAGAACGTCAGATGGCGCAGGTGTGGGTGGTGCGGAGCATGGCCGGTGGGGCGGCCTTTCACCGCGCCTATCCGCGCGCGACCCAACAGGCGTTTCTGGACGCCCACCAGCACGCCTTTCATTATTTTGGCGGGGTGTTTCGGCGGTTGCGTTACGACAATTTGAGCAGCGCGGTCAAGAAGATTCTGCGGGGTCATCAGCGCCAGGAAACGACGCGCTTTATCGCCTTTCGTTCGCATTGGCGGTTCGAGGCCGTGTTCTGCACGCCGGCTCAGGGCCATGAGAAAGGCGGCGTGGAAGGGGAGGTGGGGTATTTCCGCCGCAATCACCTGGTCCCGATTCCCCAAGTGGCCAGTTGGGACGACCTCAACGCGCGGTTGTTGCAGGCGTGCCGGGCCGACGAGCAGCGCGTCATTCAGGAACGGGCGCTGACGGTGGGCCAGGCGCTGGCGCTGGAACGGCCCCACCTCTTGCCGCTGCCCGCCGAGGACCTGGACCTGACGGAAGAGCAGGAGGGCCGGGTCGACGGGAAAGGATGCGTCCCGGTGCGAACCAATGGGTACTCCACACCGTTACCGCCCGGGACCCAGGTCCGGGTCCGGGTTGCCCCGACCACCGTCTCGATCTGGCATGCCGGGCGGGAGAGGGCCTGCCACCCGCGGTGTTATCGCCGCCGGCAGCAGGTGCTCGACCTGGAGCACTACCTGGACGTGCTGGTCCACAAGCCCGGGGCGCTGGCCGGGTCCACTCCGCTGGCGCAGTGGCGGGCAGCGGGACGGTGGACGGCGGCGCACGATCGCTTCTGGGCCGTGCTGCGGGAACGGCAGGGTGACCAGGACGGTACTCGCCAAATGATCGAACTGCTCCAATTGGGGCGACAGCATGGCTACGAGCGGCTGACCCAGGCGCTCCACCACGCCCTGACCAGCGGGGCGCACGATGCCGCCGCCGTCCGCTATGTCCTGACCGCGCCGCCGCCGGCGCCGCCCGTGCTCGGCTTATCGCCGACTGAGTGCGCGCCCGCCGAGTATGCCACCCGACCATTGCCCTCGGTCGCCGGTTATGACCAACTCCTGGTCCCCGGCGCCGCGGCCCTGCTGGAGACCGAGGCATGACGGCGACGACGGCATTGGACCTCGCCACGATCCAGGAGTACTGCCGCATCCTGCGGTTGGCCACGGTCGCGGCGCAGTGCGAGCGCTTGGCCCAGGATGCCGTGCGCCAGCAGCAGTCGCCGCTGGCCTTCCTGGCCACCCTGTTGGCCGCCGAGGTCGACGACCGCGAGCGGCGCGCGATCGCGCGCCGCGTGCAGGAGGCCCACCTGCCCCGGCTGAAGCTCTTGGAGGACTTCGATTTCGGTGCCGCCCCCCAGGTCTCCGCCGCCCGCCTGCAGCAATTAGCCGAAGGCGGCTATCTGGCGCGGGCCGAACCGATTATTTTCATCGGCGACTGCGAGGACGCGACATGATGCACACCTCTCTATGTTGCTAAAAGTGAATGGAAATTTGCTGGTCGTTTCCTGTTAGCGGAATCCCCTTGACCATCGGTGTGACAACCCGGTCGAGATCCGTGCGGAGAATGATCCACGGTGCGCCGGCACAGGCATGCCGCGCCGGCAGTTGTCGTCGCTCGATCAGGCGCAACACCGTCATCGTGCTTACCCCCAGTGCCGCCGCGCTTTCCTCCAGCGTCATCTCGCCGCGCTCGCGCCGCTCGGCCTCCTGATACCCAGGAATACCGTGATCGTGACGGAACGTCCGTACTCGGGCTTCGGTCCAGGTATGGCCGTGCGCCGTCCGTTGGCCCAGTCGGTTCAACGTGGCCGCGATCCCTGGATCGGGCTGGCAGCGGGCCAGATCGCGCACGAGCGCGATCGTGTCCGCGGGGGTAACCCAGCGATGCTGGCCGGTCTTGCTGCCCGCAAACTCGACCGAGGTATGGTCCCCGCCCTGCCAGTGCAGCCACAGCGTGATGGTTTCGGCCGCTTTGCGCACGACGATCTCGTGCAGGACCGTGCGCAGAATCCGTTTCTTGAGCGCTGGGGAGGTCGCTGGGTGCTGCCAGAGCACCGGCAAATCCTCCCCCAGTTGGACCAGCCGCGCTGGGCTGGCTTCAGTCAGACGAGTAGGCCGGCTCTCGCGCAGTGCCGTCAATTCCTGTTCGCTGTCGGCCTGACGCCGCAGGGCGTCATTCCAGCGCCGCTCCAATTCCGCGGCCACCAATCGGTTCTCCGGATCGACGGCATCGTACTGACGGCGGGCTCGCGCGTTTCAAAGGGTGCATTCCAATTTTACAAAGGCCACTAAACAACCAAGCCTCATGCAGCCGCCATCAGGGGCTGGATGGCCTGGAGCCATCGGCCACTTTTGAGGGCAACCCGCAGGTTGATGACATTCTTTGCCCCTGGCGTACTCCAATGTTGCCCACTGCGCTTCATGCGCGCCTGCAACACGGTGCGGTGTGCGGCTTCCATGGGGCCGCTGCCGATCATCAGACCACGCGCCCGGTATTGGTCGTAAGCCATCCTATCCACATTGTTGCGGTAATAGGTCTTGAGTGCCTCCCGCGCCTCCCGTGCCGTTTGGGTCAGGGGGACGAGCTTGTCCAAGGTTTCCAGCACATGGGCGACGTTCCCGGCATACAACTCCGCCTCCTGGCCTTCCATCCAGCGTTGCCGCCGTGTTTCATCCGGGAACATCATCTTGGCAAATTCCGCCAGATTTTCAACGGCATGGAAGTAGTCGAGGATGTGGGTGGCCTGCGGGAACCGGTCCTTGATGTAGTTGCGTATCCATTCTGCCCCGTCCGTGATGAACACCAATTGCTCCGGTTGGTCCACCCACGTGCCCAGGCTGGCTTCAAAGCGGGGCAGGAATTCATGGCAACTACCCAGGCAGGCACTGTAGATGCTTTCTACAATCCGGTTGCGCTTCTTCTTACCCACCGCCTCCACCGCACTGCCGGGGAAAATGCGCCCCAGCTTCACTTCCTTCCAGCCGGCCTGGGTCAGGATCATGCTGCCGTCCATCGAGGCGTACACCACCTCGCCTTCCGGCAACTCCTCATGCCGGATCGCCTGTTCCTGCTGGTCCTCCAAGGCTTCCCCCAAGGCATTCGTCACCCGGAACACCTGCGTGGTGGCCACCTCAATGCACAGGAACCTCTGCAATAGGTCATTCGACTCACTGTAAACATCACTGACACCCGCCCGCGCCATCAGGTCTTGCAGGTAGGGGCTGATGAAAAAACCGTGGGTCTTGGCCTGGAACGCATGGTCATCCGCTAGTGCAATGCGCCCGAAACGGCTTTGGCAATACTTTTTTTTCGCGGCGATTCAGGCAGTTCGCCAAGGTTGCCTTCCAGAACTGCCCGACCCAGTTCGGTCCAGAGTTCAGCAAATCCCTTCTCGTAATCATAAAAATGGGTCTGTTCGATGTTCAGGCGTTGCAGGTCATCGTAACGGCTTCCAGCGAGGGCAAGGAATTCGTCTTTGGTCATGGGTCTGGCTCCGGTCCGTCAACTCAGGGTGCTGCCGATTACACCATCAGGAAGCCAGTGTGTAAAATTGGAATGCACCCGTTTCAAACCGGCTTTGCTCCAGGGCCAGCTCCCGTTGGGCGATGCGTTCGTCACCGACCTGAGCGTGACGCTCGAGGGCCTCCAAGGCCGCGCGCAGACCCAGGGGTTGCAGGCACCGCAGGACCTCCTCGACGACCCGCTGATCGGCGCGGCGACCGCCGAAGGAGATACGGTGACCGGCGCCGTGGTTCACCAAGGCGCCCCGGCAGTGATAGCGCAGACATTGTCCCTTCGTCCCGGAGTAGGCCACGTGCAACTTGCGCCCGCAGTGCCCGCACCGCAGCAACCCGGCGAGGAGCGCGCCCCCGTTGCGGGCCGGGCCCCGAACCATGACGCCCTGCATGTTGGCGTTGTGCGCGATCTGGCGTTGGTTGCATTCGTACTCGTCCCATCCAATGTAGCCGTCGTGATGGTCGCGGATCAAGATGGGCCAGTCGGGCTGTTCGACCCGCTGCCCCTTCAAGTTTCGCTGGCGGCCCTGTTCGACCCGGGCGACCGTCTTGGTGCGCCCGTAGGCATACGCCCCTGCGTAAATCGGATTGCGCAGCATCTTGTTGAGGGCGTGGTAGCCGGGCAATTTCCAGACGACGCTGCGACCCTCGGGGCCGTACAGCACGGCGGGCAGTTCGATGCGCTCCTGGCGCAACCAGAGCAGCACCTGACGAATGCTCCCCAGTTCGCGGAACTGGCCAAACACCAGACCAATCGCTTCGCGAATCCGTCGGTCGGGATCGAGTTCGATCCGATCGTTCCGGGTGCGTAGGAAGCCAATCGGCACGGTCGTCAGCAACTCGCCGCGCTGGGCTTTCTGCATCAGGGCCGCGTAGGAGCGCTGGCGCAGGATGGAGAGCTCCATTTCGGAGAGGGTGCCCTTCATCCCGAGCAACAAGCGATCGTTGGGTTGGCGCGGATCGTAGATGCCATCCTCGTCGACGATCAGGGTATCGACCAGTCGGCAGAATTCCAGCAGGGTGTGCCAGTCGCGGCCGTTCCGGGCCAGACGCGACGCTTCGATGCAGAACACCGCGCCGACCGCGCCTTCGCACAAGGCCGCTAACAACCGCTCGAAGCCCGGACGATGGACGCCCGCGCCGGATCGGCCCAGGTCGTCGTCAATCACCACGACGTTGCCCCAGCCGAGGGTGCGGGCCCGCCCCGCCAACCCATACTGGCGCCGCTGACTCTCCCGGTTGTGCTGCACTTGATCGAGCGTGGATTGGCGAACGTAAACATAGGCCTGACGCGCCAGATGGTCAGGAGTGATCTTGCTCATCGCTCTCCTCCCGCGCCAGGATCGGAATCATCGTCTGAAGCCACTGAACCAGTAGCGCGAAGGCCGCTTCCTCGACCGCTGTCGGCAGGGGCGGTGAGGAATCGGCCTTTGGGAACAGATCGAACTGGTGGGTCTCTCGTCGCGTCACGCTCGTCTCCTTCAAGTAATTGGATGGAGCGAGACGGTAGCGCAACGTCGACCAGACGACGCAGCTCGAGCAGCGACTGAATCGGCAGGACAGGATCGGTCACTTGCCGCAGCAGGGCTGCCGCAGGCTCCGTCATCCAGGTGGGTAGTTGCGTCAACGATCCATCGGGTTGCTCGACGACGTAGACCGCCTCGCCGCGAAAGCGGTGGCGCCGGATGATCGTGACGCGCCGACCCTGAAAGGGATGGAAGCAATAGTGGATCGTGGCTTCAGACCGGTGTTGATGGGCAGTATGTGGTTGGTCTGTCGGGCACCGGCAAAACCCATTTGGCCACCGGCTTGTGCGTGGCCGCGTGCCGCCAGCAGAAGCGTGCCCGCTTCATTACCGCCGCCGGCCTGGTCAACGAACTGGTCGAAGCCCAGCAACAGCATCTGCTGGGGCGTGCCCTGCAGCGCTGGAGCCGGCTCGACCTGATCGTCCTGGACGAGGTGGGCTAAATACCCTTTGCCCAGGGTGGCGCCGAGTTGTTGTTTCAGGTCATCAGCGAGCGCGCCGAACGAACGGCTTGGATCATCACCACTAATTTGCCGTTTTCCGAATGGACCCAGGTGTTTCCGAACGCGCGCTGGGTATCCACTTAAGCCGGGACAGTTAGTAATTTCAATGGGTTAAATTTTGCCGGTGTTCTTGGCTTTCGGGGCACGGGCAAGGGGGCCATCCGTTCCACCATCCAGTCAAACAAGTCCGGGAAGGACGTTCTAAACAAGCGTTCGGCGGCGGTGGTTCCATCGGCGCGTTTGAGGTCGAAGTTATGAATCACGGTCATCACCTTCAGGCGTTGGGTCGGCGTGCCTCTGGCGCAATGATTCAGTTGGGACAGATAGCCATTCCGGCCCTCGACGGCCGAGGACGCCCGCTGGAATGGCCCGGCGAGGTCGCGGGCCCAGGCGTGGTAGGTTTCCAACGCGGGCGGCGTCACCGTCGCGGTGAGGGGGTGCTGCAGGAGCGCGGCCTGGGCCTGGCGGAACGCCTGCTGATAGGCCGTTTTCAGGGCGGGGGTTTTGGTTTTCTCCACCTGGGCCTGCCAGTAGACGACGGGGAGCAGTTGCTGCTGGAACCAACTCTGGGTCGGTTCGTCGAGCGCCAGCGGAGCTAACCGGTGTTCCACCCCGAGCCACCACGCATCGACCAGGGCCGCGATTCCGGGAATTTGGCGCTGGAATTTGGCGACCGCCGCTTGATTGTCGCGCGCCGTATGGGCGGCATGGAGGGTATTGAGGGTCGCCACGGCTTGGTGCAGCCGGCTCTCGACTTGGGCGGAACTCTGCGCCTGGCTCTCGGCCAGGGTGAAGGGATGCACGGCCTGGGAGGCCTGTTGCAGCGTGCTTTGACAGGTCGCTCGATCGGCCCGCAGCCCCTCGGCTTGCGCGCTGAGGTGGGCCAGCCACCGCTGTTGGACGTGCGTATCGTGACCCTTGGCCTCCAACACGCCGAGCTGCTGCCGGGCGTGCGTCAATTTCTCCTCCACCTGCGCCAGTTTTAAGCTCAGGCTCACCCCCATCACTTTGGCTAAATCCCGCAAGGCATGAAATAAATCCGGCACGCTGGGGCACCCCAAGCCGGTCAGCGCCAGCTTGATCAAGGCCTGGGCCCGATCGCTAACCACGTATTTGAGCGCCAAGCCCACCCGCGTCATGGCGGCCTGCACCCGTTCCTGCCAGGTGGCGTAGGTTCTATTGTCGGCCGTCTCTTCCAGCACCAGGTAACCCGACACTAAATCCATCATCACCAACACCACTTTTTGATCGAAAAAGGTCTCGTCGGCCCCGGCGATCATCTCCAGCCGACGCCCCGCTTGACCGAACCGCTGTTCCTGTTCCGCTGAGTAGGCCAGGATGACGGCTTCCATCTGCGTGCGTAACGACCTCAGGGCGCTCGGCGAGACCGCCAGGTAACGCTCGAGCCGGATCCGATGAAAAAACTCGGAAATCCGCTCGACCCCCACCCCCCCTTTCAGGCCAAAGACCAACAGCACCGCCACCACCAAGACCCGCAGCCACTGCGCGCCCTGCTCGTGTTCCCACAGCTCCGCTTCCGGCGCCTGCCGAGCGCGCTCGCGCAGCCCTTTGCAGTACCGATGCACACTACTTTTCGGCAACCCCGTCGCTTGGGCCAGCTTCCGGATCGATGGCGAGCCCCGTTCCCGGAGCACGGTGAGAATTTGTTGGCAGCGCCCTCGTAGGTCCATCCCGTCCCCCGGTCTGTCAGTAAATCGCTACGATATCATCGCTCCTTGGGCTTGATCATTCTCGGAGTGAAAGACTTAGGCGATTTCTTGAAAAGGTTATACCGAACCAGGCCTTGTCTCCCCCCTTTGAAAAAGGGGGGTTGGGGGGGATTTTGATCGGCGGCGTCAATCCACGGGGCTCAAATCCCCCCTCACCCCTCTTTGCTAAAGGGGGGAACGGCAATGCTCCATTTCGCGGTCAAGCAGGTAAGCTTTTTTCCGGAAATCGCCTTAAACTGTCCCGCCTTAAGTGGGTAGCCGCTCGCTTGTGCAAGGCGTTGCTGGACCGCATCACCAACCGCGCCCACATCATTGACACGGGCACCGACAGCTATCGCTTCAAGCGCACACTGATTCACCGTAACCCGCAACCCGAACAGAGGGCTCACCAGCCCTCGCCGAGCACCTGATGATGAAGTACCTCAGGTGGGCCAATTCAGATTGCCGAAGTGGGCCAAATCAGCTTGCCAAACTCAAACGCGTGCAAGAAACACAGGATGATCGTAATGCCGGGAAACCAGCGCTTCCAGGCCCCTTGGGTGGCGGCCCAGCCGTCGGTGTTGACCGTCGCGGGCGTAGAGTCCGCAGCCACGGCTCGGGCTTCCTCGGCAAACACGCCATAGGCTTGCCGCAAGGCCGTCTCCGAGGCCGAGTCGGCGACCGACGCCCCCAGAATGCACCCCTCACCCGCCGTCGTGGCGATGTAGATTTTTTCTCCGTCCAAACGGCTGTGTTTCTCATCGGCCACCAGGTCCTGGGGTAGGCGTTCCGGCGCCTTGACCGTCGTGCCGACCCCGCTGAACCGCCCCAGGCTCTGCTCCAGCCGATACCAAAACATCGCGTCGCGCCCGAAAACCTGGGCCAGCGCCCAGCAGGGGACATGAAAACGCATCAACAACACGGCCTTTTCCACCTCCGCCACCGACGCCGTCAGGTAGGGCATCACCCACGCCGGCGCCACCGTAAACACCCCCTCATCGGCCGTGAGCCGAACCCGCCGACACCGCAGCCCGGCTTGCTTGCGCGAGGGTTCCGTAAAGCCACACCACGCATACCCCCGGCCCCAAGCCTCGGGAAACAGCTCCGGATGCTGGCTATGCATCTGATCCAGTTGCGCTCGGGCAAACTCACCATCGCTCATAAACCGCGCGTAGTCGGCTTCAGCCAACGCCAGCCGAATCGTTCGGTATCCTCGCCTCGGGTGATCGATTACCGTCGTCATGGCGGTCTCTGGGTGTTGAGAGGTCGGGTTGGGTCGTGCTAACCCTCAGCATCTCGTACTCGGAGACGGCTTTCAACCCACCTCCAGCTCATCAACAGAATCCGTTACAAAGAGGAAATTCGGGCTACTCATCCCGCCAGGCGAACACATCCCAGTGCCTGACCAGGGTGTATGGAACAGGACCGCCCGACCGGGGTGAAAAATCGGGAAACGGCTGTCACGCGCCTTGACGCTGTTCCCGTGTGGGCTTTGCTATAATGCAAAGTATACGATCCCGTAGGATCGGTTAGCGCCGTGCAACCCACCGTAGCCGGACTTCGCGCCTTGGAGTGGCAGGATCGAGGCGGTTTAGCGTGCGGACATAGGGCGAAAGAACGCCTGGTTGCGGATGCGGCGGTATGTTATGCGGAAACTATCTACCACCGGCGGAAACGGCAACCATCTTTGAGAAGTTGCGTCATGTTATGTGGAAACCACATAATCACTTGTTATACAAGAGATTGAATTGAGAGGTGAAGCTTGCTTAAAAACATCAAGTTCTTAACGTGTGCAGATATACCGGAAATGGTATTGGTAAGAGCTCACTTTAATGGTTTAATTAAGAACATATACTTAAGAGATTCAGAAATACAGAGAATATCAAATGATAGCAGAGAAACAGTGTACGAACTTAGGGTTCCAAATACAAGAAAAAGAGGAGATCATTACATTCAAGATGTTTGGAAATCAAAGGAGGAAATAATAACTGAATCGTTCAATGCAATACTATTAACATTGCCTCCAGACCACCTAGGTCAAATAGTTGCAGATATTTTTGACGTAAATCCTACTTTACCATTGTCACTTGCAACCCTAGAGTGGGAACGTGATATTGGATCAGTAATTGGTGATCCTGACATAGTTCTTTGTGATGAATCACAAAAACATATATTCTTAATTGAACTAAAGATACAAGCCAAAAAGACCAATGGAAAATTTTCGCTACAACAGCATACTAAATATTCGAATTTAGCCCAGATATTAGAATCGAAGGGTAAGATTGTTAAAGCTGCCCTACTAGCTCCAAGCGAGGATGCTAAAAAGTCAATAATAAGTAAAGAAATCGATTGGTTTGATTATAAAGGGAAAACTTTGATTCCATCAAAAGAAAGGATTAATGGAAGGCCCTCTTTTGTAACAAACAAAACCGTTACGGATTACCCCAGCTACCTCGATTATCAAAATAGAGAAATCAAAACGCATGGACTTAATATTCAACCTGATAAGTATTCTATCTTTAGGTATATTAGCTTTGCAGAGTTTGGGGGTGGGCTAATAAAAGTCGCACCCCATCTTTCGAAACCTTTTGCATTTATTGATTCATATTCAACATGTTAAAAATGACCAATTAATATAACATCCCGCTAAACTCGGACCCGTAAACTGCTGCGCAGTCTACGGTCCGGTTAGCGCCCCGTTAGGGGAGAACTTTCATGGCACAAGAAAATGAGAGAGCAATAGAGGACAGACCACGGTTTTCAACTCAATTGCCTAACAAGCCCATCCAGTAGACGTGCCAAAAGCGTGGCGCCGCTGATGGCTGTCGTCAGGCGACAATAGACGTATACACAGAACCTATGACTGACAATGAAAAAAAGCGTCTACATCGAGACATCGATACCGAGCGCGTAGGGCGGGTTAGCAAAGCGTAACCCACCTAACTGGCTGTGCACCGGAGACCACGCCATCGCCTGTTGTGGGTGGATTCAAAGGACAGCAAGGCGCGGCCCCAGTGAGCAAATATGAAAGGTATGAAACGGCTATTCACAATGAAAGACAAAGTTTATATCGACTCGACGATTCCAAGTTATTATTTCGACCAGCGTTAATCACTAAAATCTTTCACTGAAGTCACAAGAAAATGGTGGTCGGAAATGACCGGCTATTATGAATTATACATATCAGATGCCGTACTCCAAGAATTGAATAGCGGAAACTATCCACGCAAAAAGGAAATTATTGAACTAATATCGTCGATTCCTTTATTGCCATTGAATCACGATCTTGAACAAGTTGTTGAATTTTATATTGCCAACTATGTCATGCCGAAGTCTCTTATAGGTGATGCAGTGCATCTTGCGTATGCTAGTTACTTCAATATCCAATATCTTCTTACATAGAACTGTAACCATCTGGCAAATGCTAACCCAAGTTTATCATTTTAAAAATAAATACTATTTTAATCAGCGTCTTATGTTTCTGTATGGCACTACAAAGGTGTGGAGATGTAGTGCCATACAGATATTTAAGTCATTGCCTTGAAAAGGATTTATTCTCCATAGTGATAAACTTGGGCTAACAAACGAAAGCACATTCGAGTTATTAATGCTCGCCTCGGCTTGTCAACACCAGAAATCGTCACGCCACTTGAACTTTTTAAAGAGGAGGAAAACTCATGATTCAATCAGAAATTCTGAAAGAAAAAGATAGAGTTCAAACGAAGCTATCAGAAGAAAGCGCGTCCATTCATGAGTATTTAGTTCGATCCCATCTCGCAGCTAAAGAAATTGCAGAGTCATACGGATTTCCTCTCCAATACGCTGAAGCGCCTAACACCTATGAGGCCCCAGCTTGTCTTGGAGAATCTCCATGAAACCCGATCCAACAATTGATGCTATTCGTGAAGTACGCCATCAGATCTCAGCATCCGTCGGCCATGACGCCCGGAAATTAGTGGAACACTATCGCAAACTTCAAGAAAGACATCCCGATAGAGTCCTTTCTCGCGCTACTGAAAAATCGAAACTGAAAGACAAACCCGACCCGCAGCTCGGATCACAGGAAAATTTACAGTAGGATATTTTTCGACAAAATATCAACAATGAGTAGCTGGGGGATTTTATCAATGTTGGAACCTTGGAGTAAATCTCATGCAAAGACAACTTACAGCAATCATAGAACGTGAAGGAAGTGGGTATGTATCGCTCTGCCCTCAACTCAACATCGCCAGTCAAGGAGACACCGTTCAAGAAGCTCGCGAAAATCTTCGAGAAGCTCTTGAATTGTTTTTCGAAGCTGCATCACCATCGGAAATCCATGAACGGCTTCACCAAGAGGTATACATAACACAATTGGAGATTGCTGTTGGGTAAGCTACGGATTTTGTCAGGCCAAGAAATTTGCGCCATTCTGGCTTGCCACGGTTTTGTTGAAGTACGTCAACGCGGCAGTCACGTTATCATGCAAAAGCAACTTGAAGAAACCACGATTACGGTTCCCGTACCCAACCATTCAGAAATCCGCATCGGGACACTCCAGTCCATTATTCGCCAGTCAGGTATTTCAAGAAGCAAGTTTGAGTCATGATAAACCTGCCTAACATTGCGCTCCACCCGACCTGCGTCCGCAAGCTATTTGGTATAGTCTTGCCAATTGAGAACTATACATTCGAACGCTTGGTTAATCATAACTTTATAATTTGCAATGACCGATACCAATTTAACCATGAGTTATGTATAGATCATAATTGGCGAAACTATATTTTCCGGTTTTGTGGTGGGCGCGGGCGGGTGGGCTTCCGCGATCTATTGATCCAGCCAGGCGAACACATCCCAATGTCCGACCCGCACGCGTGACTCCCCCCGCTCGATCCAGCGGCGCCGCTGGGCCATCCAATCGGCCAGATCATCCTCCGCTTCGGGCGCGATTTGCCGGGCCGCATCGACCCAGCCCTCCAGCAGCGCCATCTGCATCGCAGCCTGTTCCGGTTTTAGAGACCAAGGACTGGGCCGCAACTCCGCACGGTAGCCCAGGCGTTCGAGCATGGCCGCCAGTTCGGGAGCGGCATTGGGCCCAAGCGCCGGACCGAAACCTTTGTCGGTGCGTTGATGGCGGTTCACCCACTCGCGCACGCGCTCGTCGCCTGCCAAGGCGGGTTCCCAAACGATGGAACCGTCGTAGCTGAGCACGATGAACACCGCCGCCCGCCACTCCCAACAGCGTCGGGCGAGTCGTTCCAGCCAAGCCGACGATACCAGGTCGATCAGAGCGGACGCTGTGACCAGGTGCGCGTCCGGCAGATCCAGCCGCTCCCAATCGCGAACCAAATCCAGACGCTGCCATTCCAGCGCCAGGTTCATCCCCCGCTCCGCCGCCCACGGGCCAGTCAACTCCCCACCCCGCGCCAGCAAGGCCGGATCGTGATCCACCAGCCGCCAGCGCTGTTCGCCGCCCAGCAGTGGGGCCAGAAACCGAACGTTCGCGCCGGTTCCACTCGCCAAATCCAACACGGACAAGCGATCATGCCGCTGACGCCAAACCAGCAACTCGGCGGTCAGTTCGGGATTGCGGGCGGCTGCGTCCACAGGTTCGCGGAGCGCGAGCCAGTCGATCGAGAAACCGCTCATCATGCCGGTACGGCGGCAAGCGTCGCGGCGAACTGGGCGCAAACGTTCGGCCAGTCGGGTAATGTCCGACGCGCCGCCCGGGCGCCCGCCGCGAGTCGCTGGCGCAATTCGGGTTCGGTCAACACCCGCGCCAGAGCATCGGCCAGGGCTGCTGTATCGCCGGGCGGAACCAGCCGTCCCGCGTCTGCCGGCACCGTGTCGGGAATCGCCCCGGCGGTGGTGCTGATGATCGGCAAACCCCGGGCTAGCGCCTCGGCCAGCACCATGCCGTATCCTTCGTACCACGACGGCAGCACGAACACATCCGCCTGCTGGTAACAAACCGCCAGCCCGTCCGCGTCCAACTCTCCCAGCAACTCGATACGATGCGTCAATCCCAGTTCTCCGATCAAAGCCCGCAACATGGCAGCGGTTGCGGAATCGAGAGCGTCGCTACCGGCGCAGCGCAACCGCCAGGGCAGGTGTTTGAGCTGGGCCAGGGCGCGAAACAGCACGGCGTGGCCCTTGCGGGGGGTCAGGCTGGCCGCGCACAGCAACGCCAATTCCTCGCTGCCCGAACCTTGCGCGAGTGGGGCGGGATCGGTGCCGGGCGGAACCACGGTGCAGCGTTCGGGCGAAACGGCGTAATCCACCAGCGCTCGCACCGTGTTGGGGCTGGTGACGATCACCTGCCGGACGTGGCGCAACGCCTCGCGTTCGCTGACGTAAAGCCATTGACGCTGCGCCTCGTCGAGACCGGTCTCCAGCGCCAGCGGATGATGGACCAGCGCAATCAGGCGCAACCGGTCTCGGTGGGCGGCGGCGACTTCGGGCATCGCCCCCAGCGCCAAGCCGTCGATCACCGCCAACGCTTGTTCTGGCAACGCGGCCAACACCGCATCGGCTGCGCGCAACGCCGCCGGGGTCGGCGTCGGGAACGTGGCATCCAGACCGTGCAGCTCAGCCCGCCAGCCCAGCGCCGTCAGTCCGGCCATGACGCGGCGGTCGTAAAGATAACCACCGGTGCGGGTATCCGGATCGCCGGGAATCAGGAAATGCGCCTCGTTCAAAGCAGCGAACCTTCGTAAGCCGCCCAGGCGACGTGAGATTCACGCAGGGCGACGCGCATGGAATCGAGTCCGGCGGTGTTCGGACCCAACTGTCCCTCCTCGATCCGTGCCGCAACGCGATCAAAAATTTCCCGCGCCAGAAATTCGGTGGTGGTGTTGCGGCCGGCGAATCCCGGCGTCTCATCGAGGTTGCGATAGTTCAGTTCGGCCAGCACGGTGTGGAGACAATCACCGAGCTTGCCGATATCCACCACCACGCCATCGGGGTCTAACTCGGAACGGCGCAGCTCTAAATCGACGACGTAGGTTGCGCCGTGCAACCGTTGGGCGGAACCGAAGGTTTCCCCCCGGAAGCTGTGGGCAATCATAAAATGGTCACGGACGCAGACGGTGTACATGGCTGAACCTTGGGTTGAGAAACATTCGGGGGTTTTGGTTTCGCTCACGCGCTGGACGACGCCAGCCAGTCGCGCGGCTTCAGAAAAAGGTCGTACAACCGCGCCTCGGGGCTGCCGGGTTCGGGGCGCCAATCGTACTCCCAGCGCACGCGCGGTGGCAGCGACATCAGGATCGATTCGGTGCGCCCACCCGATTGCAGGCCGAACAGGGTACCCCGGTCATAAACCAGGTTGAACTCGACGTAACGACCGCGCCGATAAAGCTGGAACTCCCGCTCGCGCTCGCCGTAAGGCCACTCCCGCCGCTGCTCGACAATCGGCAGGTAGGCCGGCAGGTAATGGTCGCCGATGCTGCTCATAAACGCAAAGCAACGTTCGAAACCCCACTCGCTCAAATCATCGAAGAATAAACCGCCGATGCCGCGCAGTTCGTTGCGGTGCCTGAGGAAGAAATAGTCATCGCACCACTGCTTGAAACGCGGGTATACCTCCGCTCCGAACGGCTCGCAGGCAGCTCGGGCGGTGCGGTGCCAGTGAACGCAATCGTCCTCGAAGCCGTAATATGGGGTGAGATCGAAGCCGCCCCCGAACCACCACACCGGGTCGGCCTCGTCTCGGACGGCGCTGAAAAAGCGCACGTTGGCGTGCGAGGTGGGTACGTAGGGGTTGCGGGGATGGACTACCAGCGACACCCCCATGGCCTCGAAACCGCAGCCCGCCAGTTCCGGTCGTTTCGCCGTGGCCGAGGGCGGTAACTGCTCGCCGACGACGTGGGAGAAGTTGATACCGGCCTGCTCGAACACCGCGCCCTCCCGCAGCACCCGGGTGCGGCCGGCGCCGCGCAGCCCGCGCTCGCCGCCACGATCCCAGGCATCTTCCCGGAACCGGGCGCCGCCATCGGCGCTTTCCAGTGCCTCGGTCAGCCGGTCCTGTAAATCGCGCAGCCAGGCCAGAACCGTCTTGCTGGCGGCGAGGGAATTCGCATCGATCATGGCAGGACTCGTGGGGTTTTTGACGTTCACGCGGACTCAGGAGCGGCGATTACGGGTTCGAGACAAATGGTATTAGACTACTTCCACGCAAGCGCTCGCCATGTTTTCCCACCAGCGTGCCTACTTCTACTTTGTCAGATTACCGAACCGACCTACTCGTTAAGCTGCTGCCTACGGTAGGCGGAGTTGGTTGCGCTTTGGCGTTTGCGATGGCGGAGTTCCATCTGTCGGAGGACCTCGGCCAAGGTGATATCCCGGCGGGGCAGGAAGTGGTTCAGCAAGGCTCGGATATCGGTGCCACTCAACAACGGTCGGGTCTGCTGATGGAGCAGCCGTTCCTCCAAGGTAAACAGCATCGCCATCATCACCAGGGCCATGTGATGGTGCCAGCCGCGCCACCCCCGGACTTGGTAATCCCCCAGCCCCACGTCCTGTTTGCCCTGCTGCAAGGCGCGCTCGATCCAATAGCGCTGCCCTTGCATGAAGGCCAGCCGGGGGGCCGGCGTGCTGGCCGGGGCGTTGCTGAGGCTGTACTTGATCTTGGTCGGGGTGTCCACTTCCCGACGAACGATCAGATGCCACAGCCGCGCCTGGGGTTCGTCGCCATCCCACAGCCAGACCCGGCGATGCAGGATCTCCACCTGCAACCGGCCTTTGGCGCCGTCGCGCAAAGTCACTCGCTGCCAGGCCTCGGCGGGTTGCTGTTGCGCCCACCGGTCGACCCGGATCGCCGGCGTTTGCGCCTGGCGGCGGGTCGGGGGACGACCGTGCGGCCTCGCCGGCGGGGGGATGACCGGCCGAGGATCGTCCAGGTAGATCCGCTGGTCTTTGTGAACATCCCCGACGAAGCGCTCGCCGCGGTCGTTGAGCGTCCGCAGCAACGCCGGATCGCTGCCATACAGACCATCGAAGCCCACCCAGGCAAAGCCGATCCCCTGCTGGCGAGCGTGGGCGATCATCTCCAGAGCCAAGTCGTGCTTGCGCTGGAACCCGCAGTGCGAGGCCGGTATCCCCGCCGCCTGACCGCGTTTCGGGTCTTGGGTCCACGCTTCCGGGAGGAAGAGTCGTTCATCGATCAGCGTGGCTTTCGTCCCGCAGCCCAGCGCCGCAAACACCCCGACCTGACAATTCTCCACCTTGCCCAACTGGCCGCACCATTGCCGCCCCACCCCCACCGAATGCCGCCCTTTCTTCGGGAACCCGCTCTCGTCGATGATCAAACTGCTGTCGGCTTGCCCCCCCAACAGCCGGTTGGCGTCCTGCGCCACCTGGTCCAGCACCGCCCGTTCCGCCCACGCCGACTCGCTCACCATGTGCTGGAGCGCTTGATGATCGGCCTCCGGGATGACTTCCTCCATCCGTTCCATATTCTTGGTCTCCGCCTGGAGCAACCCGCGGAGGTAATGCCATGCGGCGGTTTCTACCGTTCGGGTCTGCCGGCGGAAATGACCACCAAACCGATCACAAAAGCGAACAAACCGCTGGCCAATTCCCGCCAGCAGGCCCCCGTCGTCGTTAGCAGTAACTTTTTTTTAATGACTTGTTGATCTGTACCAATCATGTTTTACCTTGAGCTGCCTTGTATCTTGATATAATTTACACTATTCTTGACCATTAATATAAAAATCAATCAGATAAATCTGACAAAGTAGAACTACAAGGGCGCTCGACAGACTCGCCTACTCGCGGACGTTCGTGGAGCGAACCGACATGAACAAACTCCCCATCGGCATCCAGACCTTCCGGGAAATCCGCGAGGAAGGCTATTGCTACGTGGACAAAACTCCATTGGTGGCGCGGCTGGCCGACGAAGGCAAGTACTACTTCCTGTCGCGGCCACGCCGCTTCGGCAAGAGCCTGCTGGTCAGTACGCTGGCTGCGGCCTTCGCCGGCCAGCGGGAACTGTTCGCCGGGCTATATCTGGAAAATCGCTGGGACTGGAACCGCCGCCATCCAGTGATCATCCTCGATTTCGGTGAAGGGATACTCGACTCCCGCCAGCGGCTGGACCAGCGCACCCGGCGGATATTGGACATTCAGGCGGAGGCGGCGGGCCTTCGCTTGGAACAGGCGGAAGCCAGCGACCGGCTGGAGGAACTGATTCTCAAGCTCCACGCTGCCGCCGGCGAGCGGGTCGTCGTCCTGGTGGACGAATACGACAAGCCGATTCTGGATCATTTGCACCAGCCGGAGCGGGCGCTGGAATTGCGGGAAGGGTTGCGCAATCTCTACTCGGTATTCAAAAGTCAGGACGCCCGCCTGCGCTTCGTGCTGCTGACCGGGGTGAGCAAATTCTCCAAGGTTTCGCTGTTCTCCGGGCTGAATAATCTAGAGGATCTGACCCTGGACGAGCGGTTCGCCACCCTGTGCGGCTACACCCAGGCCGAGTTGGGGCACACCTTCGCAGATTGGCTGGACGGGGTAGATTTGGCCGAACTACGGCAATGGTACAACGGCTACAACTTTCTGGGCGAACCGGTTTACAACCCGTTCGACGTGCTGCTGTACCTGCGCAACCGCGAATTTCGCAGCTACTGGTTCGAGACCGGCACCCCCACGTTTCTCATTAACCTGCTCAAGACCCGGCGCTACAGCATTCCAGCGATTGAGAACCTGGAAGCCGGCGAGGAATTGCTGGGCAGCTTCGACGTGGGCGAGATCGAACCCGAGACGCTGCTGTTCCAGACCGGCTATCTGACCATTCAGGAGCGCTACCGGCGCGGCGGTCTCTATCGCTACCGGCTGCGCTATCCCAACTTCGAGGTGCGCACCAGCCTGCCGGCCGCGATTCTGAACGCCTACGTCCCCAGCGTGCAGGACCGCTTGCGCACCGAAGACCGCATCTACGCCGCCCTGGAGACCGACGACCCGGACGGCCTGCACCGGGCGTTTCACGCCTTCTTCGCCTCCATCCCCCACGACTGGCACCGCCGCAACGCCATCGCCGACTACGAAGGCTACTGGGCTTCCGTCGTCTATTGCTACTTCGCCGCCCTGGGGCTGACGGTCATCCCGGAGGACGTCACCAACCACGGCCGCATCGATCTGACGATCCTGTGGACCGGACGGGCGTATCTGCTGGAATTCAAAGTGGTGGAACTGAGCGAGCCAGGCCGGGCGCTGGAACAAATCCAGGCGCGCGGCTATCACCAGAAATACGCCGGCCAGCCCATCACTTTGATTGGCATGGAGTTCAGCCGCGCCGAGCGCAATCTGGTCGGCTTCGAATGGCGGCGACTGCCGTAAGGCGACTGCGGCGGCGGTGGTTACCCCGCGAAATTAAAACCGCCGCCCGACCACCCGCGCCTGGGGGTCCGGCGCGCTGCCTTTCCGTGTCCGCTCTGGCATAATCGCCAGCCTTTGGAAACCCCGGAACGTCAGCGATGGATACCAGCCATTTCGTCCAGTGGTTTCGCCAAGCCGGCCCCTACATCAACGCCCATCGCGGCAAGACTTTCGTGGTGCTATTCGGCGGCGAAGCAGTCGAAGCCGACAATTTCTCCAGCCTGATTCACGATCTGGCCCTGCTGCATAGCCTTGGTATCCGCCTGGTGCTCGTGCACGGCGCCCGGACCCAGATCGAGGTCCGCCTGCGCGAAGCCGGCCGCGAACCGCGCTACGTCAACGGCCTGCGCTTGACCGATGGCGACGATCTGCGCTACGTCAAGCAGGCGATCGGCCGGGTCCGCATCCGCGTCGAGGCGCGGCTGTCGATGGGCCTGGCCAACTCGCCGATGCACGGCGCCCGGTTACGGGTGGTCTCCGGCAACCTGATCACTGCCCGGCCGCTGGGCGTGCGCGAGGGAGTGGATTACGGCTTCACCGGCGAGGTGCGGCGCATCGATGATCGCGCCATCCGCCTGTGGCTGGAGCAGAACGCCCTGGTGCTGCTGTCGCCGCTGGGCTATTCGCCGACCGGGGAGATTTTCAACCTGAGCGCCGAAGAGGTGGCCACGGCCACCGCCATGGCCCTGCGCGCCGACAAACTGCTGGTGCTGAGCGAAAGCCCGACGTTGTGCGATTCCGGCGGACAACCGATCCGCCAACTGAGCCCCAGCGACGCCGAACGACTGCTGGCCGAACATCCCACCCTGAACGAGGAAACCACCCGCCATCTGCGTCAGGCATTGCGCGCCTGTCAGGCTGGGGTGCGCCGCGTCCATCTGCTCAGCCGGCGGCTGGATGGGGCGCTGCTGCTGGAACTGTTCACCCGCGATGGCGTCGGCGCCATGATCACCGGCGACATCTACGAAGGACTAAGACCCGCTGCTATCGACGATGTGGCCGGCCTGCTGGAACTGATCCAACCGTTGGAGGACGACGGCACCTTGGTCCGGCGCTCGCGGGAACGGCTGGAAATGGAAATCGGCTGCTTCTCCCTGCTGGAGCGCGACGGCGCCGTCATTGGCTGCGCCGCGCTGTATCCCTTCCCCGAGGAACGGCTGGGCGAACTGGCCTGCGTCGCGGTGCATCCGGATTATCGCAACAGCGGTCGCGCCGATGTTCTGCTGCACTGCATCGAACGGCAGGCGCGCGAACAAGGTCTGCATCGGCTGTTCGTGCTGACCACCCGCGCCGCGCACTGGTTCCGCGAACGCGGTTTCGAGCCGGCCGAGGTCGCCGACCTGCCAATGGGCAAGCAGACGCTGTACAACTGGCAGCGCCGTTCCAAAGTGTTCATCAAAACCCTGTAAGCTGCTTGCACCGTTCTCTCAAGTGAGGAATTTTTCGATGCCGACCACCGACCCGCTGCGAGTTATTCAGATCACCGATCTCCATCTGAAGGCCAAACCCGGCAGCCGGCTCTGGGGCGCGGATGTGGACGCAGGCTTGAACGCCGTGCTGGCGCGCATCCAGGAACAGAATCCCCAACCCGACTTCATCCTCGCCACCGGCGACCTGGTCGGCGACGAACCGGAAGCCTACGACCGACTCTGCCAAGCACTCGAACCGCTGGGCACACCCGTCTACTGTTTGCCGGGCAATCACGATTTTCCCGCAGTCATGGGGCGCGTGCTGCGCGGTGGGGCGGTACGGATGGAACGGTACCTTGTCGCCGGTCGCTGGCAGTTCGTGCTGCTGGATTCCAGCTTCCCCGGGACGCCCGACGGCCATCTGGCTCCCAGCGAACTGGCGCTGCTAGATACCGTGCTGGCTACTCAGCCCGAACTGCATACCCTGGTTTGCCTGCATCACAACCCGTTACCGGTCGGCACGAGCTGGCTGGATACCATGACGGTCGGCAACGGCGAAGCGCTGTTCGCGGTGCTGGAGCGCTATTCCCAAGTGCGCGCGGTGGTGTGGGGGCACATCCACGGCGAATTCGCCGACCGGCGAGGTAACATTCATCTGCTCGCCACGCCCGCCACTTGCGTGCAGTTCAAACCGAACACGCCAGAACCACAGGTGGACAACTTACCGCCCGGTTACCGCTGGTTCGAACTGTATCCGGATGGCGCGCTAAAGACCGGCGTGGAGCGGGTCGCGCCCCCGGTCCGCTTGCACGGCTTGACGCGGCGAGTTCCGGCCTGACGGCCATGTCTGTATAATTCATTCCCATGAACATCAAAGACGATCTGGTTCGACATTACCACTGGCTGCGCCAGTACGGCCTCAACGACTCGCACAGTGGCAACGCCTCGGTGCGGGACGACAACACCTTCTGGATCACCCCCACCGGTTGCTGCGCCGACACCCTCAGCAGCGGCGAGTTGGTCGAGTGCCGCCTCGACGGCCTGGTCGGCAAAGGCGCCTCGATGGACGCCCGTCTGCATCTGGCGGTCTACCAGTCCAACCCTGAAACCCGCGCCTTGCTGCACAGCCACGGTCCCTATTCGGTGGCGATGACCATGGACAACGAGGAATTCTTCCCGGCCGATTTCGAGGGACAGTTGTACTTCAGCCGGGTGCCGGTCCTGACCATCCCCTACGATCAGTACGAAGCCCGTTCGCCCCGCATGGTCGCCGAAATTCTGGCGGACTACCCCATCGCCGTGGTGCGCGGCCATGGCGTCTACGCCAGCGCCAACAGCCTCAACCTCGCCTACAAATGGACCTGCTCGCTGGAACTATCGGCCAAGACCGCGTTTATCGCCCAGCAGGCGGGTAAAATTTAAGGGAGGGATAATCGCCTGACATGGCAATGTCTTAGAGGCTAATGGGATGGTCCGCCTTGCTCCTCCAACGAGCCCAAAGCGGGCAAAATGGTGGATATTTATAGTAGACCCCATTGTCAAGACAAAAATGAGCGTAACCAGTCGAGCGCTCAGGCTTGAGAATCAACAGGTTACGAAGGTCAAAAAACGCTAAACTCCGGGGAGCAAAATGCTCACCTTGTTATTTTCCAAAAAGTTAGGAGCACGCTCGACTGGTTACACCAGACAAAAATAGCCGGAATTAAGATACAGTCCACCGGCTGCAAACTTATGACCTATAGTGGCCAGACCGGGCCAGATTGATCCGGTCCGATCTGGCCTAACATCTCAACTTCAACTCATAAAATGCGCATAATTACCACTTGGCTTTCGCTCATTTTCGTTTGAGAAATTAATTTAATAACAAAATAAAATCAATATTTTAAATAATATAAAATAAAACAATAGCTTGTAGATAATTTAATAAAAGTAACCATCCCCCGGCAGAGCCGGGGGCTTTCGTTTATGAGCCGCTCAAAGCGGCTAATCGGGGTCGCTAACGCGGCCCCACCTTCGGGGACCAAAAAAAAAAGTCCCTCAAGGTGGTTCATCCGGGTCAAAGTTGAGTTGATCTAACCGGCGATCCTCCTCTTCCTGCCGGCGAATGTAGCCGCGAATCACCGTTTCGTCTCGACCGACGGTCGAGACGAAGTAACCCCGCGCCCAAAAGTGTTGCCCCGTGAAATTGCGCCGACGCTCCCCATACACCCGCGCCAGGTGGATCGCGCTTTTCCCTTTGATAAACCCGATCACCTCGGATACCGCATACTTCGGCGGGAGGGCGATCAACATATGTACATGATCCGGCAACAAATGGCCTTCCTCAATCGTGCTCTCCTTCTGCCGGGCCAGATTGTGAAACACCTCTCCCAGATGCCGTCTTAAGACGAATGGTCAATACACGAAAAACCTTCATACCGCCGATCGCATGTTCCACGAGTACACGAACCAGTCCAATACGACGATTCTCTCGCTTTTGCTGACGCGTTAACTGAGAGGTTGTGAAAAAATTAAGTTTGCCTATAGAGCCTTTTGCAAAATTGCACAATATGTATTTCATCTGGGGCCTGATACACAATATGTAGTGGTCACAGTACGCCTCTGGCGTATTTTTGCAAAAGGCTCTATAGGCAACTTATTGAATTTAAATGAGCATGAACCCCATGGAAGGGTATTTTTTCACAACCTCTGAGGTGATATCCCTCAGTTTACATGATGAACTGCCTTGTTTCAAAAGCAACGCTGTGGTTAATAATGATAAAAGATTTCCTTCTGTAAATTTTCCCGTGATAGCAAAGGTTTGCGGCGTGAGCTAGATCGTCGACTTCGTTCAACCCATTGATTTTAATGAGCGACGCACGTTGCACTCACCCGACCTGTAATTCGGATCACGGAAAAATTTAAAGGAGGATATTTATTGGCTCGATTTTTGCTTTAATTTACCTTAAAGGGTTTGTGCAACGCTTACGCAATACCGATAACATGCCTATCCGATTGACTCAAGTATCCCCCTACAGATAGTGGTGCAACCTTGTCGGCGCGTTCCACCCATGGTGTCCTCCTGAGTCAACCGGATAGGCATTACCGATAAATCTTACATCACGAGGGTGTGAACCATGAAAAGCTCAAAGCTGAAATATCCACGCTCGATTGGCATTTCAAATGCCGATATTTATTGGCTCGATGTTTGCCTTAAAGGATTTGCGCAATGCTTGCGCAATACCGATAAATCTTACATCACGAGGGTATGAACCATGAAAAACTCAAAACTGAAATACCCATGCTCGATTGGCATTTCAAATTAGGTTCAAATTGATCGTTATCCCTGTCGTAGCGATAGCGGCCCCAGCCCTTTAAGGGGGATATATGGTTTACCGTAAAGATAGCCTATTGCGCGCGGCGCGTATGATTGTGTGGGGAGTTGCGCTTGTTCCCGTGTTAGCTTGCTGCCAGCAAAGAGCACAGCAGGGTCGGGTAACGACCCAGGATGGCGTCACAGGCTACGAACAGCCTCCGCAAACCAAGCAAGTGCCCATCGACGAGACCAAGGCGAAGCCGATGCCCATGCCGAGTATCGATGGGCCTCCGGTTAAACCGGATCCCCGTGACGCAGGGATCAAGTATCCGGGACCGGCTGGATCGGAAGAAGGCTCGGCGGGTGAAGGGCACTGAAGTTTTGATCGGAAGAATCGGAAGTAAAGGCGAGGTTTACATTGAAGGCGGTGTTCTGCTATTTAAGTATCTACCGCTCCGTGTTAGTCGCGCATGTAATTGACAGGAGGTGGTATGACAAAACATGCCATTTAGCGGTTTGACTGAATAAGGCGATTTCTTGAAAGAATTATGCCGGCTCGACGTGTAGATATCGTCTTGGCAGTCAAGCGGTAGGATGGATAAGGTACCCCGCACCGTAATCCACCAGTCATCTGAGCGTGGTGGATTTCGCTACGCTCATCCACCCTGCCCTATTCGGTAAAGTCTTTGCCGGAAATCACCTAAAGTGTTGATTAATGATCCATTGATCCAAGAGGAAATCATCCATGAAAACAGGCAAGAAAAATCTATCTCAGACGTTGGCGGCACTAGCGAGTGGCGCTGTGGTGGCGGCCGCTTTTGCCGCTCCAACGGCACAGGCAGGAGCTGTGGTGGGCGGTTATGTTACATCGGCACAGGCAGGAGCTGTGGTGGGCGGTTATGTTACATCGACGCAAGCAGCCACCGCTGCTATCGATTACGAAAATGCAATCCCCATGCCGTTGCCCCAGTCCACTGTCCCCCGATTGACGACAGCAGTGATGTGTCCAGTCAAAGTCTGGGCGTGCCGGGTTTCGCGCGGGGCGCCGTCGGCAATGGCAAGCAGACCCCCGTCCGCCTTCCAGTCGGAAATGGGCCGGCGGTCAGCACTGATTTCGACGTTAGCCCTCAAGAGTTTGGTACTTCCAACCATCCCTTCACGACCAAGCGGGTGGATCTACCGGCAAGCAACACCACCACAAACAGCCTAACGAACGGGGTGTCCCTGAGATGGCCGTACCGCATCACGGGTAAGCTCTTTTTTAACATCGGAACGAGCACTTACGTTTGCTCGGCTTCCCTGATCAAGAGAGGGGTTATCGTCACGGCCGCCCACTGCGTGGCCAACTACGGCAAAAAGCAGTTCTACACGAACTGGAGATTTGTGCCGGCCTACTATAACGGTCTGGCGCCCTACGGCGCTTGGAGTGTCAACGGGCGGTGGGTCACGAGCTCCTACTACAACGGCACGGACACCTGCTCTACACCGGGGATCGGTTTGCGCCAACGACGTCGCCGTTCTGACGGTTACTCCAACTGCTGCTGGTGCCTATCCGGGCACTGCAACGGGCTGGTATGGCTACGGCTGGAACGGTTGGGGCTTCAACCCCAGCAAGCAGGCTCTCTTCAACCAGCTCGGTTATCCGGTCGCACTCGACGGTGGCAATTTGATGCAGCGCACGGACTCCCAAGCTTTCGTGAGCGCTTCCTTCGCCGGCAACTCCGTATGGGGTGGTCTGCAAACCGGCGGCTCCAGCGGTGGTCCGGAACTGGTGAACCTGGGTTGGAATCCGGTCTTGGCTGGCACCTCTTTCGGTACCTATGCCAACGCCAACATAGTTGTCGGCGTCACCAGTTGGGGTTACACGAGTACGGCGATCAAGCAACAGGGTGCAAGCCCGTTTACTTCGGGCAATATCGTGCCTCTGGTGACTGCCGCTTGCACGCCGTCTACGTTAGCTCGCTGCAATTGATCACATTTCTTTCACGGGCGAGCTTCGACCCGCAGCCGTGGCTTTCAAGCAAAGTCATATTGCGGGTTGAGGAAAGCATTAAAGAGTTTAGAAAGCCCAAAGGGGCGTAATGTTTTTTGGCTTTATTTAACGTCCATCAACGCTGTTGGCCCCCATCTCCAACCGAAACCCCGCCTTTTTCAGATACCGCGCTTCCGCCTCCAGATCGGCTTGCGTCAGCGGATGCTCGTCCAGCCAGCCGGCGGGAAACCGCAGTTCCAGGCGCTGTTGATTCACGGCCAGCGTCAACGGCGGCAACGGTTGACGGCTGCGGCCACGGTGCAGCACCACCGCCAGTCGCAACAACACGCCCAGCCGCCGGGCCGGCTGCGCCCATTCCCTGGGTAGATGAGTGAAGGCGTCCGCCGGAAACGACCGGCGGTGGCGACGGACCAAGGCTGACAGCAAAATCTGGTCGCCGTGCGAGAACCCCGGCAAATCGGCATGTTCCAGGATGTAGGCGCCATGCTTGTGATAATCGTGATGGGACAGCAGCAGGCCGATCTCATACAGCCGGGCCGCCCATTCGAGAATCCGGTCACAGCCCTCGGCCGTCAGCCGCCAATCCTCCCGGACCTGGCCCAGTAAATCCAGCGCCGTCGTGCTAACCCGCTCGGCCTGAGCCTCGTCCAGACCGTAGCGGCTGGTTACGGTGGCGATGGTGCGGTCGCGCACGTCCTCATGGCGGATGCGGCCCAGCAGATCGTAGATCACGCCCTCCCGCAGCGCGCCGTCCGACACCTCCATCTGCTCCACGTTCAGCGCCTCGCACAGCCCGTGCAGCACCACGAAACCGCCGGTGAACACCCGCGCCCGCGCCGGCTCCAATTGCCAGCGGGTAGCAATAGCCCCGGTATTTCCCGACTCCAATAGGGCGGCCCGCAGTCGCCGCAACGCCTCCAGGGTAATCCCCTCGCGACACCACCCTTCCCGCGTCACCACCTCCTGAATCGCCTTGATCGAACCCGAAGCGCCGGTCGCCCGCTCCCAACCCCGTTCCAAATACTCCTCGCGCACCGGTTCCAGCCGCAGTTGCACGATCAATTCCGCCTCGCGCAGCCGGGCTTCGGTGATCCGGCCATCGTCGAAACAGGCCCGGCTCGTGCTGACGCAACCCATCTTCAGGCTGGTCAGATACAGCGGCTCGAATTTCTCGCCGATGATCAGTTCGGTGCTGCCGCCGCCGATATCCACCACCAGCCGCTGGCCCGCCACGTCGGCGACGCTGTGGGCGACGCCCAGATAAATCAGCCGCGCCTCCTCATGGCCGCTGATGATCTCGACGTGGTGCCCCAGCACCTCCTCGGCCCGGATCAGGAACTCGGCGCTGTTGCGCGCCTGGCGCAGGGTGTTGGTGCCGACGATCCGCAGTTGGGCGGGTGGAATATGACGCAGCCGCTGCCCGAACCGCGCCAGGCAATCCAGCGCGCGCTGTTGCGAGTTCTCGGACAGTCGATTCCTGCCATCCAGACCCGCGGCCAGTTGCACCATTTCCCGCAGCCGGTCCAACATCTGCACCTGCCCGTTGGCGATTCGGGCGACGATCATGTGAAAGCTGTTGGAACCCAGGTCAATCGCGGCGACGACATCGGACGTCATGGCAACCCCCTTTTCAATCCTGTTTCAAGCCGCGCAACTGGCCGGGGGTTAAGGCCCAGTGCAGCACACCCTCACCCGCAGCCGCTTGCTCCGGAAATTCGAGCAGCGCCACCCCACCCTTGCGGAAGGCGATCAGCGGACGCGCGACATCGGCCAGCAACAAACCCACCAGCAGGCTCAATTGCGGCTCGTGGCCCACCACCGCCACCAGATAATCCGGGGGATATTGCGCCAGCCAGTCCGCGACTGCCTCGGGCGGATAGCGATAGTCCAGGCTGGAACATTCCACCAGCGGCGGATCGCCGCAGGCGCGGGCGATGATCTCGGCGGTCTCGCGGGCGCGCAGCAGCGGGCTGTGCGCCAGCAGGTCGATCCGTCTCACTTGCGCACGCAGACGGTTGGCGCCCTTGCGCATCTTCTTGCGCCCGACCTCGGTCAGCGGCCGCTGCGCATCGGTACCGCCGGCGGCGATAAAGGCTTCCGCCTCCTCGGCGATGGCATGGCGAACCAGCAATAATTTCATGGACAATTCCTCGACGGCGATGGCCGCTAGTTTATCACCGGGAAGCGGCTTTGGTTGGGGCCGCGACCGCCGTGGGCTCCACCCGCGCCTCGGCGGGAAAATCGCAGGTAAACACGCTGCCTACCCCCAATTCGCTGGCGATTCGCAACTGGCCGCCGTGATGGTTCAGCACGTGCTTGACGATGGACAACCCCAGCCCGGTGCCGCCGCTGCCGCGCGAGCGGTCGCGGTTGATCCGGTAGAAGCGCTCGGTCAAGCGCGGGATGTGGTGGGGCGCGATACCTTCACCGTTATCCTCCACC
Source organism: uncultured Gammaproteobacteria bacterium (assembly GCA_963719395.1). Taxonomy (GTDB): domain Bacteria; phylum Pseudomonadota; class Gammaproteobacteria; order Competibacterales; family Competibacteraceae; genus Contendibacter. Next base: position 58,138 of record CAVRCC010000022.1, read on the forward strand.
GTCAGATGAGCACCGCTGTCGTCAGCGAACCAGCGGATCGCAATCCGCCCGCCGGCTGGGGTATAGCGCACCGCGTTGAACGCCAGGTTGGCAAAGGCGCTGCGCAAATCCTTCTCGCAGCCGTGAACCCACAGCGCGGGATCGGCGGTCACGTCGATCTGGTGACCCTGCTCGCCGCTGAGCGCGAGGGCGTCATCGGCGATATCCGCCAGCAGCGCCGGCACGTTGACCGGCGTGCGCGGCAGCGGCTCCTTGCGCGCTTCCAACCGGGCCAGCAGCAACAAATCCTCGATGATGTGCAACATCCGGCGCGACTGCTCCTGCATCCGGCACAGCGGCTGCCGCCAGGTTTCCAGGACCGGGCTGTCGCTGTCGAGCAGGGTTTCCAGATAGCCGCTGATCACCGTCAGCGGGGTGCGTAGTTCGTGGGAGACATTGGCGACAAAATCGCGCCGCATCTGTTCCAACCGCCGGATTTGCGACACATCGGTCGCCAGCAGCAATCGCTGCTTCTTACCGTAAGGCACGATCCGGGCGCTCAGCAGCAGCGCGTCGTCCACCGGCGAGGAAAATTCCACGCTGTCGTTCGGACGCCGTTGGGCCAGAAACGCCACGAAACCCGGGTACCGCAGCAGATGGGTGATCGGCCGGCCGACATCGCGGGTCGGCGACAGGCCGAGCAGATGCTGGGCCGCGCCGTTGCACCACACCATCCGGTCGTCCTCGCCGAGCACCACGGCGGCGTCCGGCAAGGCGGCGGTGGCCTGGTGAAACTGCTGCAGCAGCTTGCTGAGCTTGCGCTTGCGCTTGCGACTCCGCCGGCGCAAGCGGGCGACGTGGATGGCGATACCGTCCCAGACCCGTCCGAACCGCGGCGGGCTGGCGTCCCGGTCGCCGCGCAGCCAGCGATCCAGCCGGTACAATTGCCACAACTGCCAGGCCAGACCCCCCAGGGCGGCCAGCAGCAAGGCCAGCAGCAGACGATCCACCAGGCCGCCCAGCAGCGCGGCGCTCAGAAAGAGCAGCGCCAACCGCCACCACAGCGCCGGCCAGGGCGGGGACACGCCTAGACCCTCGTCGAAAACCGGTAGCCCGTGCCGCGCACCGTTTGAATCAGCGCGTCGTGGCCTTGCGGTTCCAGCACCTTGCGCAGCCGGCGGATATGCACATCCACAGTGCGTTCCTCAACGTAGACATTGCTGCCCCAAACCCGGTCCAACAACTGGCCACGGCTGTAAACCCGTTCTGGGTGCGACATGAAAAATTCCAGCAGCCGATATTCGGTCGGCCCCATCTCCAGCAGGGTTTCACCGGCGCTGACCCGGTGGCTGGCCAGATCCAGGGACAGGCCGCCGGCGCGCAGGATTTCATCCTCGGCCGCCGGTCCGCCGCGTCGCATCACCGCCCGGATGCGCGCCACCAGTTCGCGCGGCGAAAACGGTTTGGTGATGTAATCGTCAGCGCCGCTCTCCAACCCCTGTACCTTGTCTTCTTCCTCGGCGCGGGCGGTCAGCATGATGATCGGCAGTTCGCGGGTCAGATCCTCCTTCTTCAGCCGGCGCGCGAAATCGATGCCGCTGATCCCGGGCAGCATCCAGTCCAGCAGAATCAGATCGGGCAGCCGTTCGGCGATGACGGCCTGCGCCTGCCGGGCGTCGGCGGCTTCCTGCGCCTCGTAACCGGCGCTGGCCAACGCGAACATCACCATCTCCCGAATCGGCTGCTCGTCCTCCACTACTAAAATACATTTGGCGTTCATGAATCCCCTTGATATTGGCTCGAACCATCCCCAACTCGTCGCAAGGCGAGGCTGTAGCTCTCTTTAAGGCAATTTGATGACAGGGGTGTGACAAGGCCAGAGATCTGAATAGTCAACGGCTATTGATCTATTTCGATCATTCAAATTCCCAAAATAAATAGCCATCGTTTAAGCTGCGACCCACATCAACCGTTCACTGTTACCCACTCACGAGGAGATGTACCCATGAGCGTTCTAGTCACCCAGCCAGCCCCCGACTTCACCGCCGCCGCCGTCCTGCCCGATGGTTCGATCAAGGAGGACTTCAAGCTGTCCGACCTGCGCGGCAAGTACGTGGTGCTGTTTTTCTACCCGCTGGACTTCACCTTCGTCTGCCCGTCGGAAATCATCGCCCACGACCATCGCGTCACCCAGTTCAAGGAACTGGGCGTGGAAGTGGTCGGCGTCTCCATCGACTCGCAGTTCAGTCACTTTGCCTGGCGCGAAACGCCGGTCGAAAAGGGTGGCATTGGTCGCGTCGGTTTCCCGCTGGTCGCTGACGTCAAGCACGAGATCACCAAGGCCTACGGCATCGAACATCCCGCCGGCGTGGCCCTGCGCGGCTCGTTCCTGATCGACAAGGCCGGCATCGTGCAGGCGCAGATCGTCAACAACCTGCCGCTGGGCCGCGAGGTGGATGAAATGGTCCGTCTGGTCGAGGCCCTGCAATTCACCGAGCAGTACGGCGAGGTCTGCCCGGCCGGTTGGAAGAAGGGGCAGAAGGGCATGAAGCCCACCGCCGCAGGCGTGGCCTCCTACCTGGCCGAGAACGCCAGCGCGCTGTAAGCATCATCCGTTCCCTCTCCCTCTGGAAAAGGGTTGGGGTGAGGGCGCCAAACGCCCAGGCGTCTGAAAAACCCTCACCCCCCCTCTCTCCCAGAGGGAGAGGGGGCGTTTAACTCAGTGCCCGGACGCCAGCGTCTTGCCGCACGGTCGCTTGCGTCTTGACATTGTCCGCTAACCGTTTAACAAAATCAGGAGATTCACCGATGAGCACCCAACACGCCCGCCTGTTGATCCTCGGCTCCGGCCCGGCGGGTTATACCGCCGCCGTCTACGCCGCCCGCGCCAACCTCAAACCGGTGCTGATCACCGGCTTGCAGATGGGTGGACAGTTGACCACCACCACCGAGGTGGACAACTGGCCGGGCGATGTCGAAGGGCTGATGGGGCCGGATTTGATGGAGCGGATGCGCAAGCACGCCGAGCGCTTTCACACCGAGATCGTGTTCGATCAGATCCACACCGCCAAGCTGCAAGAACGCCCCTTCCGCCTGATCGGCGACTCCGGCGAATACACCTGCGACGCCCTGATCATCGCCACCGGCGCCAGCGCTCAGTATCTCGGGCTGCCGTCGGAACAGGCGTTCATGGGTAAGGGCGTGTCCGGCTGCGCCACCTGCGACGGCTTTTTCTACCGTAACCAGAAGGTGGCGGTGCTCGGCGGCGGCAACACCGCAGTCGAAGAGGCGCTGTATCTGGCCAACATCGCCAGCGAAGTGACCCTGGTGCATCGCCGCCAGCAGTTCCGCGCCGAGAAGATTCTGATGGACAAGCTGATGGAGAAGGTGGACAGCGGCAAGGTCCGGCTGGAACTGGACAGCGTGCTCGACGAAGTGCTAGGCGACGACAGCGGCGTGACCGGCCTCCGCACCCGCAACGTCAAGACCGACGAGACCCGGGAAATTCCGCTGCAAGGGGTGTTCATCGCCATCGGCCACAAGCCGAACACCGACATCTTCGCCGGCCAGTTGGAGATGCGCAACGGTTACATCCAAGTGAAGGGCGGCAGCGAGGGCGGAGCAACCTCCACCAGCATCCCCGGCGTATTCGCCGCCGGCGACGTGGCCGACCATGTCTACCGCCAGGCCATCACCTCCGCCGGCAGCGGTTGCATGGCGGCGCTGGACGCGGACAAGTTCTTGGCCGACTGAGCCAATGCAGGCCAGCGTACTCAAGCTGGACGATTGATCCGGATCAACTGGCCATCGAGTGGGACGCCTGTTTCGATCACGGCATCGATACGCCGCGCCTGCTGCTCAAAATCGGCGTCGAATGTACAGACGATAATCCCGCCATGCCGGGCATTTTGCAGATGCAGCCGGATAAAATCCCGACGGTTGAGCGTCAACAGCGCGCGTCCTTGCTCGGTCGCGCGAGACAGAACGGCGGGGATCGGCTATCGCTTGTCCGGCGCAACCATCATCCTGAACTGTCAATACCTCATGGCCAAGCCGCCGCAGATGCTCGACCACCTGCAAGGGGAAATTTTCATCGGCGTACAAACGGGCCATCAGTCCTCCTCGTTAGCCCGAATCTGCTGATCGATCTCACCCGCGTGGGCGCGGGCGTAAGCCCAGGCGTTCGCCAGGTCTTCGGCCCGCAACGCCGGATAAGCCTTCAGCAACTCCGCTTCGCCAACACCCTGCCGCCGCGCCTGAACCAGTACCCAAACTGGAATGCGGGTGCGGACAATGCAGGGAACGCCGCCACATACGCCGATGTTGCTCTCGATTCCCGGAAATGCCTCGCCGATATCCCGCGCGACCCACTGCAGGAGCACCGCCTTTTCAGCGCGGGTCATCCGATGTACAATAGTGTTCGGCACACTTATTGGATAGACAAAATGATGTCTCGATGTTCATCAGTCATTGGATGAAGTAATAAATTTTTAATACAGATTAACCAGTGAATAGAAATTTTCCACAATTTTTTCAATTTAGATCCAAGAAAAGAAACCAAACTATATTCTACTGGCAATCGAGAACTTCCTGTTTTCCGTAAATGATCTTCTTTCTTTGAAGAGGAATCTTTTAAAACTCGCAGGGCTTCTTTTTGGCTTTCTTGCTCTTTAACAAGCGTTTGCTTAAAGTAAATTAAAAGAACGTAAACAATTAAATAAATGTAAAATTGAATTTTGACTCCATTCGGTTCGTGGTTCCACAAATGGAGAGCATCCAGTGTTCGCTTTATACACCTGAAAAATAACTCTACTTGCCAGCGATAAGCATAAAGAATAATGATCTCACTGGTCTTTAAATCCAAACGATTTGTAGTAATTCGATACCATTCACCAAAAACATAAAAACAAACTAAACGATAAGTCACTTTCGATTTATCACCTGAAAAAATAACGAGCGCATCGGTGACTTCTGAAAGGTAAAAGTTCCATGATTCGGGAATATTCACCTCCAGTACCGTTTTGACATTGTACAGGACAAAATCGGCTAACCCAATGAATTAAATGTTAAATCTTTACCCGGCAGCGTACTCATTAGCGGTGGAGAAAAGCGATTTTGAGGGCTCCATCCCACCCGTTTAAAGAGCGACTCCAGCGCCTGATGAAAAGCGTATTGCCGGGTAGATTCTTGGTGGTGGAATAAACAGCCTCTTAAGTAATCTAATCCACACCGAAAAAGACTTTGGGCAGGACGACCATGTTTTTTGATCTTGATCGGCTTAACTTCATGGCGCCATTCACCAATAATGTGCGCCCAACTAAATGCAATAGCGAGAAAAACCATCAACTTTTCAAGTCGCTGAGGGTCGGTCATATGCGTGGATTCCAGATCGAAACCCCGGGTTTTCAAACAAATGAAAAGCGTTTCGATGGGCCAGCGTTCCTTATAATTTTCCAAAGCAGTTTCCGGTTGTTCTTGCGTAGCGATAATGACAAATTCACCGTCGGGCATCTTCAGGCCAATGACATAAAGAGAGTGCCCCCATACCGTTCGTTGACCCGATAAAATGAGCGCGCTGCCGCGTGGCAGGCCTCGAAAGAGATTTTCCGCAGGGACGGGGACGCCTCGGGAATTAGAGACTTGCGTGTTTTTCTTGATGCGTATGACGAATTTAATATTATTTTCAATAAGATATCCAAACCATTTGATCCCGACGAACTCACGATCTGCAAACAAGCAGGCGATCGTTTGAGCGCCAAAGATCGTTAGAAATCGGGTGATTATTTCGATTCTTTCTTGAGTATTTGAGTTGCCTTTCTTATCTAAAGCGACCCATAATATAGGAAAAGCGGATCCGCGATAGACGATTCCCAAAACGAGGTAATTGATATTAGCGTCACCGCATTTCCAATTGGTTCTATCGAGCGTCAATTTGAACTGAAGTAAAGGAATGAGACCGGCAATGAACCGAGCGACCTGATTCAGGTCCAGAGAAAATTGACCAAAAAGCCGTTGAAGGCGTTTGTAATTAGAGGAGGGTTGTGCATTTCCAGGAAAAGTGGTGGCGATCTTTGCGAGATTGACGGTTCCCATCTGGATTATTCCGATGATCAAATAGATAATGCAATAGATACGAGCTCGGTTCCAGTGAAAATGATGATGAAGCATTTCTGCAAGGTGTCGGGTATTAAAAAGGGGGGGATTCACGGAATTAACCTCGCCTGTTTGGAAATTAATGTTATTAATCAATGAATTATGATAACACAAACCTTCTGATCCGGCTACTCTCAAAATAGTTGCAATTTTTTATCCTAATTTTCAGTAAGTTATTTTTGTCCTGTACAATGATACGAGTAATAAAAAACGCTTGCTTTTCCGTAACTTGTTGAAAAATATCAAAAGCAAGATAACCCCGGTCCGTGATATAGGTCACCCCGGCTTCCAGCAATTCCATGAACACTTTTCGCTCGGAATAATTCGCTTCACTACTCATAAATTGTACAGGAATCATGCGATTAAGTTCATAAGCTAAATGCATCTTCAAGGCTTGGCACTTGGAAGTATATTGGGCCCATTCCATGTTTTTAAATGCAGGAAATAACGAACCATCAAACAATATGAAACGCCCTAATGTTCTTATCTCAGGAATATCTTTAATCTCAATGATTTCTATTAATTTAGCAAAAATACGCTGAAATACCTCTGGCTTATACCGTGAAAATGCTTCCGAATACATCGATGGCGATGCTAAAACAAAACCGAGCTTTTTTAAATCAGGATTTGTTTTTATTTCTGTGATTAGCAAACGAATCGATTGGGTTTTATTAATCACTGCATAAATCAGACTCACCATAAAATAGTACAGTGATAGCTTGTAAAACTTCTCATCATTTTTTAAGCGATTCTGTTCTTCCTTAATTAATAGAATCACAGGTTCAATAATCTTTTCAAAAGTCAGCATAGTTTCATTTCATCAGATGGTACTGCCCACCCAGGTGACTCGCTTCCTCTACCCCCCAGTCGTCGCTGGATTAAACTAGAGTCCCGAGGCAGGCAGTGAATTGTGATTTCACATAACAACTTGATTACAAATTGGAAAATTATATCCCAAAGTTAATGGCAATTGCTATGCCGAACACTATTGTCCGATGTAACAAAGCTTCGGCTTGCTCCAAGAGACTCATGATGTTTTTACCCAATAGGGGTATTCCGTTGGCTCCAGTGGCCACTATATGTAGTATCCTGAAGCATGGAAGAATATCCGAAAACCCTGGCAGAGCTCGAACGGGAATTTGCTACCGAAGAGGCGTGTGCGCACTATCTTTTTCAGTTGCGCTGGCCCGAGGGGTTTGTCTGTCCACGCTGCGGCGGTACGCAATATTGGACAACGAAGAGAGCGCTGTTCAACTGCGCGCGGTGCCAGTATCAGATGTCGGTCAAGGCGGGGACCATTTTTGCGGGATCGCGCTCGTCTCTGGTGACGTGGTTTCGGGCGATCTGGTGGGTAACCAGCCAGAAGAACGGAGCCAGCGCGAAAGGGCTGCAACGCATCTTGGGGCTGGGCAGCTATAAAACGGCGTGGACCTGGCTGCATAAGCTGCGTAGGGCTATGGTGAGACCAGGCCGTGATCGGCTGGCGGGTGTGGTCGAAGTGGATGAAATCTATATTGGCGGAGAAAAGCCTGGAAAACGCGGGCGTGGCGCTGCGGGTAAGGCCCTGGTGCTCATCGCAGCCCAGGTGGACGGCGAGCGGATCGGGCGCATTCGGCTTCGGCGAGTCAAGGACGCTTCGGGGGCCAGCTTGGAACCGGCGGTTCAGGAAACCGTGGAACCGGGTAGCATCGTTCGGACCGACGGTTGGGGTGGGTACCAATAGTGTTCGGCATAGCAATTGCCATTAACTTTGGGATATAATTTTCCAATTTGTAATCAAGTTGTTATGTGAAATCACAATTCACTGCCTGCCTCGGGACTCTAGTTTAATCCAGCGACGACTGGGGGGTAGAGGAAGCGAGTCACCTGGGTGGGCAGTACCATCTGATGAAATGAAACTATGCTGACTTTTGAAAAGATTATTGAACCTGTGATTCTATTAATTAAGGAAGAACAGAATCGCTTAAAAAATGATGAGAAGTTTTACAAGCTATCACTGTACTATTTTATGGTGAGTCTGATTTATGCAGTGATTAATAAAACCCAATCGATTCGTTTGCTAATCACAGAAATAAAAACAAATCCTGATTTAAAAAAGCTCGGTTTTGTTTTAGCATCGCCATCGATGTATTCGGAAGCATTTTCACGGTATAAGCCAGAGGTATTTCAGCGTATTTTTGCTAAATTAATAGAAATCATTGAGATTAAAGATATTCCTGAGATAAGAACATTAGGGCGTTTCATATTGTTTGATGGTTCGTTATTTCCTGCATTTAAAAACATGGAATGGGCCAAATATACTTCCAAGTGCCAAGCCTTGAAGATGCATTTAGCTTATGAACTTAATCGCATGATTCCTGTACAATTTATGAGTAGTGAAGCGAATTATTCCGAGCGAAAAGTGTTCATGGAATTGCTGGAAGCCGGGGTGACCTATATCACGGACCGGGGTTATCTTGCTTTTGATATTTTTCAACAAGTTACGGAAAAGCAAGCGTTTTTTATTACTCGTATTCGCTACAATATGCGAGCATCTATTCAAACGGTACTGGAGGTGAATATTCCCGAATCATGGAACTTTTACCTTTCAGAAGTCACCGATGCGCTCGTTATTTTTTCAGGTGATAAATCGAAAGTGACTTATCGTTTAGTTTGTTTTTATGTTTTTGGTGAATGGTATCGAATTACTACAAATCGTTTGGATTTAAAGACCAGTGAGATCATTATTCTTTATGCTTATCGCTGGCAAGTAGAGTTATTTTTCAGGTGTATAAAGCGAACACTGGATGCTCTCCATTTGTGGAACCACGAACCGAATGGAGTCAAAATTCAATTTTACATTTATTTAATTGTTTACGTTCTTTTAATTTACTTTAAGCAAACGCTTGTTAAAGAGCAAGAAAGCCAAAAAGAAGCCCTGCAAGTTTTAAAAGATTCCTCTTCAAAGAAAGAAGATCATTTACGGAAAACAGGAAGTTCTCGATTGCCAGTAGAATATAGTTTGGTTTCTTTTCTTGGATTTAAATTGAAAAAATTGTGGAAAATTTCTATTCACTGGTTAATCTGTATTAAAAATTTATTACTTCATCCAATGACTGATGAACATCGAGACATCATTTTGTCTATCCAATAAGTGTGCCGAACACTATTGGGTGGGTACAATAACCTGGATCATTTGGGTTACGTGCGTGAGATTGTGCGAAAGAACGCGGAGGTCGGTGATAATCTGCTGCCTCGCTGCAACCGCGTGGCCGCTCTCCTCCAGCGATGGCTACTGGGTACTCATCAGGGTGCGGTCAGTCACGCGCATCTGGACTATTACCTCGATGAATACACGTTTCGGTTCAACCGCAGGACATCGCGATATCGCGGCAAACTTTTCTACCGGCTGATTCAGCAAGCCGTAGCCATTGAGCCAGTTCCGTACACCGCATTGGTAAAACACGTAAGAGGGCCGAAACCCAAGAACTACAAGATATAGTGGCCACTGGAGCCAAAGGAATACCCCTATTACCCAATTGAACTGGCTTCCCGATCATCCTACCCCATCTTCCCCGCTGCGCTCACCCCCTTTGAAAACCCGCCCTCCCCGCCGATAATGCCGCGCTTCCACCCCACCCGCCATCCGAGGCGCGCGCATGATCTGGCTGATTCTCTACGTCGCCCTGCTGTTCGGCATCGGCTTCCATCACTGGCTTCGGCATCGCGGCGCCAGCCTGGACAGTTTCGTGGTCTACGACCGGCGGGCGGGCGGTTTCAGTATCGGCATGTCGCTGGTGGCGCTGGCGTTTGGCGCGTCCTCGGTGTTCGGCCTGGCCGGTTACGCCTATCAATACAACCTGAACGCCCTCTGGTGGACCTGGTCCGGCGCGATTTTCCTGGTGGTCCTCGCCTACACCTTTCTCGATACGGTCTGGCGGGTGAAGGGCTACACCATCGGCGACATCATCGCCCGGGTGTTCGGCGACAACATCCGCCTGCTGGTCAGCGCCGTGCTCTTTCTCGCCTGGCTGATGGTGCTGGCCGGCCAGATCATCGCGGGCGGCAATATCCTGACCCAGCTCCTGGGCAGCGAAGCGCTGGGTTACGCCCTGTTCGCTCTGATCTTCACTGCGTATACCCTGCTGGTCGGTCAAGCGGGCACGGTCAAAACCGGCTTCCTGCAAGTGGTGGTGATGGTAGCGGGACTGGCATTGCTGCTGACGCTGAGTTTGGCCGCGCCCGCCAGCGCCGAACCGCACCCGCCGCCGAACCTGCATTTCGGCTTCGACGACGCCTTCACCTTCAGTCTGTTCCTCGGCGATCTTCATCCCGGTTGGCCTGTCCTACCTGTTCGGCCCGGACATGTACTCGCGGATCTTCATGGCCCGCGACATCGCCAGCGCCCGCCGGGGCCTGCTGCTGGCCAGCGCCCTGATCGTGGCGATTTCGCTGCTGATCGTGTTCATCGGCATCCTGGCCAAGGGCATCGTCACCGTCGCCAAACCCGACCTGACGATTCAGACTCTGGTCACGCAGTTGTTCAGCGGTCAACTGGCCGATTTCGTATTGGTGGCGTTGCTCTCCATCCCGCTGTCCGGCGCCGACATCATCCTGATCACCACCGCTACGCTGCTGGGGCGGGACGTGATCGCCCATGGTTTGCGGCTGCTGGGACGCGGGCCGAGCGACGCCGCGCAGGTGTGGATCATCCGCGGCTGCATGGTTCTGGCCGCGGGGCTCGCCACCGGGTTCGCGCTGCGACTGAAGGCGATCATTCCGTCGCTGTTGATCGCCTACAAAGTATTCTCCATCGGCATCGTGCCGCTGCTGTTCCTGGCGCTGCTGAGCATCCGCCGGGGGACCGTGGCGACGGTGGGCGCCAGCGCCGTCAACCGGCTGGCGGCGATTTATCTACTGATTGCCTCGCTGGGCGTGCTGCTGGTGGAACTGAAGTTCATCCCGCTGACCCTGCCCCACTACAATCTTTATCTGCTGCTCGGCAACACCCTGCTGCTGGCGCTGTTGCTGCGGCTGGGCGGCCACCGATTCGGACCCGTGCTACCAGCGCGATAACTTCATCACCAACCTCTCTCCTTCCAGGGGAGAGAGGTGTAAAATCTTCGCAATTTCCGGTCTGCACTCATCTTGTAGGCGGCAAAGCCCGCATCTCTAACCACAACACCAAGGAGAATGACCATGCCTAAATCCGTGCGCCCCCGCCGTAGCATGCTGTATATGCCAGGCTCCAACGCCCGCGCCTTGGAAAAAGCTCGCGCCCTACCCGCCGATAGCCTGATTCTCGACCTGGAAGACGCCGTTGCCCCCGATGCCAAGGAACTCGCCCGCAAGCAGGTGTGCGAGGCCGTGGCCGCCGGCGGCTTCGGCATGCGCGAAATCATCATTCGCGTCAATGCCCTGTCCACCAAGTGGGGCTACGACGACATCGCCATGGCCTCGAAATCGGGCGCCAACGCCTTGCTGCTACCCAAGGTGGAAAGCGCCGATGCCATCCGTCACATGGAATCGATCATGCGCGCCAACGGCGCCCCGGAGTCGATGACGATCTGGGCCATGATGGAAACGCCGCGCAGCATCCTCGAATCGCAGCGGATCGCCGAGTCGACGCCGCGCATGGAAGGTCTGGTGATGGGTACTTCCGATCTGGCCAAGGAACTGGACTGTGCCCACACCCACGAGCGCCTGCCGTTCATGGTCTCGCTCGGCCTGTGTCTGCTGGCCGCCCGCGCCGCCGGACTCGCCATCCTCGACGGGGTTTACCTCGACCTGAACGACGAAGCCGGTTTCGAATTCGCCTGCCGGCAAGGTCACGAACTCGGCTTCGACGGCAAAACCCTCATCCACCCGAAACAGGTCGGCCCTTGCAATAAGGTGTTCACCCCCAGGCCGGAGGATGTCGCCTGGTCGCGGAGAATCATCGAGGCCCACGCGGCGGCGGCGGCGCGCGGTGAAGGCGTGGTCGTGGTCGAGGGCAAATTAGTCGAGAATCTTCACGTCGAAAGCGCCCGCCGCGTGGTCGGCATGGCGGACGCCATCGCCGCGATGGAAGCGGCCAACGCCTGAGGATTCTCCCTCCCGGCGAGTGCAATGGCCGGTGGCATCCCGGACTCCCGCCGCCGCGCCATCGAGTCCCCTCGCCCGCCGCAAGGTGGCGAGGGTTCGCCTCGGAGGGTGAGCCTTTCATCGCTCGCCCTCCACCCCCCAACTTAATTTTTGTCCCAATCCCAATGCGCCGCTCTTGCTTTCGGCTCCTGGCTCCGTTGTTGATTTGCGTGCTGCTCGCCGCATGCGATCAAGCCCCACCCGACACCACCGTCCGCCTCGCCGGCTCCACCATGGGCACCAGCTACGAACTCAAGCTGGCGCCGAATCCGGGGCAAATCATCCCCGCCGACCTCAAGAACCGGGTCGATACCTTGTTGGCCCGCATCAACCAGATTATGTCCACCTACGACCCGAACTCCGAACTGTCGCGCTTCAACCGCAATCCCAGCACCGACTGGATCGCGGTTTCGCCCGAACTGCATCAGGTGGTCGCCGAAGGGCTGCGGATCAGCGATTTGAGTAACGGCGCGTTCGACATCACCGTGGGGCCGCTGGTCAATCTGTGGGGTTTCGGGCCGGAACCGCGCCACGACCAGGTTCCGTCCGATGAAGCCATCGTCCAGGCGCGCGAGCGGGTCGGCTACTGGCGGCTGCAAAGCCGCGAGCAGCCGCCAGCGCTGAAAAAGGAGCGCGCCGATCTCTACGTGGATTTGTCGGCTCTGGCCAAGGGCTACGGCGTGGACCAGTTAACGGCGCTGGTGGAAACGACCGGAATCACCAATTACCTGGTCGCCATCGGCGGTGAAATTCGTGCCAAGGGCCACAATGGTAAAAACCAGCCCTGGACCGTCGCCATCGAAAAACCCGTACCCGGCCAACGCGCGGTCGAACGCCTGATCCGGTTTGGGGATCGCAGCGTCTCCACCTCGGGCGACTATCGTAACTTCTTCGAGCAGAATGGCCGCCGCTATTCGCATCTCATCGATCCGCACACCGGCCGCCCGGTCCCGCAAACCCTGGCTTCGGTCACGGTCATCAGCGACCGATCCATGGAAGCCGATGCCATCGCCACCGCGCTAATGGCGTCCGGCCCGGAACCGGGGTTCCAACTAGCGTCCGAACACCATCTGGCCGCGTTTTTTATCCTCGTCAAACCGGATGGATTCCAGGAACGCTACACGCCGGAGTTCGAACCGTATCTGGCGCCCGAACCTTAACCTGCCTTCTCGCCCGCAAGAGTCACCGGCATGTCCACTCCTGCCCTAGCCCTCCGCAACCTGCGAAAAATCTACGCCAGCGGCCTGGAAGCCGTGCGCGGCATCGATCTGGAGGTGGCGGAGGGTGAATTCTTTGCCCTGCTGGGTCCCAACGGCGCCGGCAAGTCCACCATCATCGGCATCGTCAGCTCGCTGGTGCGCAAGACGGGCGGTACGGTCGAGATATTCGGCCACGACCTCGACCGCGAGTTGAACGCCGCCAAATCCTGCATCGGCCTGGTGCCGCAGGAATTCAACTTCAACCAGTTCGAGCCGGTGGTCGAGATCGTGGTCAATCAGGCCGGCTACTACGGTATTCCCCGCGCTCTGGCCCACCAGCGCGCCGAAACCTACCTTCGCCAACTCGGCCTGTGGGAAAAACGGCGGGAGATAGCCCGCCAGTTGTCCGGCGGGATGAAGCGGCGGCTGATGATCGCCCGCGCGCTGGTCCACGAACCGAAACTGCTGATCCTGGACGAACCCACCGCCGGCGTGGACATCGAGATTCGCCGTTCGATGTGGGATTTCCTGCGCGGCATCAACGCCCAAGGCACCACCATCATTCTGACCACGCACTATCTGGAAGAGGCGGAGAATCTGTGCCGGCACATCGCCATCATCGACCGGGGCGAGATCATCGAGAACACCCGGATGCAGACCCTGCTAGGCCGGCTACACCTGGAAACCTTCGTGCTCGATCTGCGCCAACCGCTCGCCGGATTGCCGGAAATCCCCGGTTATCCGCTGCGCCAGACCGATGCACTCACGCTGGAAGTGGACGTGGCCAAGGAATGGGGTATCAATGCGCTGTTCCAGCAGCTATCGGCGCGCGGCATCGAGGTCACCAGCCTGCGCAACAAAGCCAACCGGCTGGAGGAATTGTTCCTGAGTCTGGTCGACAAACAGGAGCGCTCCAACTGAGGCGGTTTCTGGAAAGGAATTGACCTGCCTGACCATGACATGGAGTCATGGATTATCGTTGTATCCACCCCGAGTGTTGTCCGGTTGGGGGAGGTTCGCCATTTCGGTTGAAGAACTGGAGGGCGGCGCCCACGGCGATGGCGACCAGCACGACGATAACGATGAATCGCATGATTTTGAACATGGCGTTCGACAAACCTCAATAGTGGATGCGCACAGCCGGCGACCGGGCACGCCCGAGGAGCTGGCCTACCTCGCCTCGCCCGAGGCTTTTCATGGCTGAGTGGGATGCGGGGCGGGCGGGACAAGGCACTACGGGCCTCGGTTAAGACCTTCCCGAATTTTCCCCAAGGGAGGCGATTCGATGATGACGAGAAGAAAATTCATCGCCACGACCGCGATAGCCGGCGCTGGAGGCGCATTGACTTTCTATTCCTTGAATAAGGGAAACTCGGAGTATGCCAGCGCCGTGCAACAGACGTGGCGTCATACTGAAATCGACACAGCTAACCCTTCCTTTATGATGCGCCAGTTGGCGCGCTACGCGACTCTTGCGCCGTCCAGTCATAACACCCAGTGCTGGAAATTTCGGCTCGGCGAGCAATCCGTTTCAATCCTGCCCGACTTCACTCGACGGTGTCCGGTTGTCGATCCCGACGATCACCATCTGTTCGTCAGCCTCGGCTGCGCCGCCGAAAATCTGATTCAGGCGGCGGCGGCGATGGGTTTTAATGGCCATGCCTCTTTTGCGGCTGGAGCGAACGAAGTCCTGGACATCACCCTGAAACCCGCGAAAGCCGTGCGCTCTCCGCTGTTCGAGGCGATGACCAGCCGCCAGTCGACCCGAACCGAATTCGACGGCAAGCCGCTCTCAAACGAAGAGTTGCAACTCCTGGAGCGGGCCGGCACAGGGAACGGCGTGCAGGTTCACCTGCTCACCGAAAAGCCGGCGATGGAGGCGGTGCTGGATTTCGTGATTCAGGGCAATACCGCGCAGATTCGTGACCCGGCCTTTGTCCGGGAACTGAAGGACTGGGTTCGCTTCAGCCATGCGCAGGCGGTGGAGTCGGGAGACGGCCTGTTCTCGAAATCCTCCGGGAATCCATCCCTGCCGCCCTGGCTGGGCGGCCGGTTGTTCGATTTCTTCTTCACCGAGAAGGTCGAGAACGACAAATACGCGCGACACATTCGCAGTTCGGCGGGCATCGCGGTCTTTGTTTCCGCCGTGGACGACAAGGCCCACTGGATCGAGGCAGGTCGCGCCTTCGAACGCTTCGCCTTGCAGGCCACCGCCATCGGGGTTCGCAACGCCCATTTGAATCAGCCGGTTGAGATTCCATCGCTCAGACCCCAATTCGCCGAACTTGCTGGGGATTACGCAGGGGCGGCCTGACCTGGTCGTGCGGTTCGGTCGGGGACCGGAGATGCCCCGATCGTTGCGTCGCCCCCTCGATGCGGTCCTGGTGGTATGAACCGTCGTTGCGAATGGTCCGCTTTTAGCAAACCCTGCGACCACGGATAGCACATGATCCCACTACCCAAATTCAATCCGGTAACTGTAGCCCTGCTCGGTCAGAAACAACTGGCGATGCCGGGCGAAATCTTCCTCGCAGGTGCGCAAGCTGACCAGGGTGTAGAACCGCGCCCGCCGCCCATCCTTCTTGGGCCGCAGCACGCGGCCCAGCCGCTGCGCTTCCTCCTGGCGCGAGCCGTACTTGCCGGACACCTGAATCAGCACGTCCGCGTCCGGTAGATCCACCGCGAAATTGCCCACTCGCGACAGCACCAGCCCTGGAACCGTCCGGTCGCGGAACGCCTGATAGAGCCGCTCTCGTTCCAACTGTGGCGTCTTGCCGGTCAACAGCGGAAACCCCGTATCCGCCGCCAGTTCCTCCAACTGACTGATATATTCGCCGATCACCAGAATCCGATGCCCGGCTTCCTGTTTCAACAAACCTTTCACCACCGCCCGCTTGCGGGGATTTTCCGCCGCGATCCGAAACTGATTGCGCCGGGGCGCCAGAGCGTATTCCATGTCCCGCTCCGGGGTTTGGGCGATGCGAATCTCGGTGCAGTCGGCGGCGGCGATCCAGCCCTGCCCTTCCAGCTCCCGCCACGGCACGTCGTAGCGTTTCGGCCCGATCAGCGCGAACACATCCTTTTCCAAGCCATCCTCGCGGATCAGCGTCGCGGTCAGGCCCAAGCGGCGGCGCGATTGCAGTTCCGCCGTGATGCGGAATACCGGCGCCGGCAGCAAATGCACTTCGTCGTAGATGATCAGTCCCCAGGAGCGGGCATGGAACAAGCCGAAATGAACGAATTCCTCCTCCCGGCTCGCCCGCCAAGTCAAAATCTGATAGGTCGCCAGCGTCACCGGCCCCGTGTCCTTATGCCGGCCGCTGTACTCGGCGATGGCGTCCGGCGGGAAGATCAGTTTTGTCCAGCAACTCCCGCCGCCATTGCTCCATCGAGGTCTGGCTGGTAGTCAAAATCAGGGTGTTTTCCTGGACCAGCGCCATCACCGCCATACCGACAATGGTCTTGCCCGCGCCGCAGGGCAACACGATGACCCCACTGCCGCCCGGCGCCTGACCGTTCTGATGGAACACCGCCGCCGCCGCCCGCTGGTAGTCGCGGACGACGAACGGTTCGCCTCCACCCGTCGTCTCGCGCAACCGCAGCGGCAATTCTTGGCCGGCGCTGTAGCCCGCCAGATCGTCGGCGGGATAGCCGATGGCGACCAGAGCCTGTTTGAGCAGACCGCGCACCCCCAAGCGGACGCGGAACACCTGCCCGTTCACTCGTTCGCCCAGCAGCGGCGCGACGTGCCGATCACGGGCCAGCAACTCCGCCAGCGGCGCGTCGGCCACCCGCAGGATCAACCCGATCTCGTCGCGCTCGATGACCGCCAGTCCGTAGCGCCGGCCCAGCGCCTGGATCTCCTGCGCCACGCCCTCCGGAACGGGATACTTGGCGTATTCGCGCAGGGTAGCGATCATCGCGTCGGTGTCCAGACCCGCGGCCCGGGCGTTCCAGATACTGAGTGGCGTGATGCGATAGGTGTGAACGTGCTCCGGACTTTTGATCAGTTCGGCGAAAGGCGCGATGGCGTCACGGGCCGCTGCGGCGCGCGGCGAGTGGACTTCCAGCAGCACGGTCTGATCGCTTTGCACGATCAGGGGATTTTCGGGGAGGTAATCGCTCATTTCGGCAAGCTGTAGCCGACCTTGCGCAGCGCGCCGCGGAACCGGGCTTCGGATTCGAGCGGCACCGCGAGATGCCGCTCGCCGGCCAGCAGACAGAACGGCTTGGTCCGGCTGTCGTTGGCGATCAAGGTCGCCAGCGCTTTATCGGCGCATTCGATCAGCCGGGCGTTGCCGAGCGCTTTCAGACTGCGGGCGCGAGCGGCCATATCCTCCAGGAACCGCTCCACCGTCGCCGGCAAAGGCTGCCCGCTCAGCGAGACCAGCAGCTCGGCCAGCACCGTGATGTCGTGCCCTTCTTCCAGCGCCTCCAGCAGCCGGGATTGATCCAGCTTCCACACCGCGTCGGCGGTCTTGGTGGCATAACTGTCCAGCAGCATGGCGTCCGCCGGCTCCAGCGGCGCGCCGATCGCGGCGATTTCCAGGTTGGGCAACACCCGCAATACGGGCGCCGATGGGGCTTCCGCCGCCGCCGCCGGCTGATAGCTGGCCGCCAGGCCCAGGCAGCAGGCGCCCAATGGATTGACGCGGATGAAGAGCAACCCGTCATAGCGGCTGAGGAAGGGCAAATCGTCGATGCCCCACAGATTGCCGTAGTCCGGCCGGGCGCCGTGCGGCGGGAGGTAGGCCACGTCCAGCACACCCAGGGTAGCCGCGTATTCAAACAGCAGGCAAAGCGCGTAGCGGGCCTGGAGAATACGCCAGTCGTGGAAGCCTTCATAACCCAAACTACCGTAACCGGGTTCACAGATGTAGAGATTCCAGGGATCGCGGGTGATCTCGAAATCGGCTCCGGTGGCGCGCATCTGCCGGAACAAATCGTCCACCTCGATCCACTCTCCGGGCGGGCAATCGCTCAGGGTCTGGTTAATGACCGCGCGGCGGCCGGCCAGGGCGGTGAGGCCCCGCTTGCCCTTGCCGGTCTGACCCTTAATGCAGTCGATGCGCCGCAGCTCGTCGAACAGGGTGGTTTTCAGCCAGCGCCGCCACAGTTGCGCGATCGTTTTCTCCACCGGCTCGCTCAACGCCTTCTGGCCGGTTTTGGTGAGTTGCAGGGTCTTGCCGTTCAGCGTCGCCAATCCGCCGGCCTGGACCAGCATCGGCCAGGCGAAAGCCTTGATCGCGCCGATTTTTTCGTATTCGTCATAGCCCCGGTCGTCGTAGAAATCGCCGCCGAGCAGCAGACCATCGACGGCGCGTAACGCGGCGGCGCCGGGTTGACTGGTCTTGTCGCTGACCGCCAGTTTGCCGGCGTCGATCAGTCGCAGGATCGCCTTGAGATCGTGGCTGGCAGCCCGGTCGGTGAGGCGCTTAACCAGGGGAATGTTCTGCGTATGGATTTCCCGCTGGCGGGTTTTCTCGTTCCATTCTACGAACTTCAGGGGCCATTCGCCAGGCAGATCATCCTGACTGGCGAGCTGCACGGGTTCCGGTTTCGGCGCGATGGACTTGAAACGCCGCCGGAGATCGTCCGGCATGACGCCATTGTGGAAAAACAGCCCCAGCAGCGAGGGCGTGGGATAGTAATCGAAGGCTTTTTTCTCGCCCCAGTTGGGCGATTGGCCGTATTTGGCGGTGAAGCGCGCGCTGTTGAAGTAGCCGTCGGAACCGTGGGCCACTTCGGCGACCGCCGCCTGTTGCAGCGGATCGAGTTTGCGCCAGAACTTCTGCAAGGGGTCGTCCTCAACCTGGCGCAGCCGGCCCGGTTCGCCGTTGACGTGGCGCACGATAAACTGGATCAGATCGGCCTTGCGGGTCGGTTTGTTCTTTTCATCGCTGGCCAGCACCGCGATTTTTTTCAAGTAATCAACGGTGTATTGTTGCAGCGCATCCGTCAGCGTCGGGTAGGATGGACGTTGGTCGGCGGTGTAGGGCATGTCTGAACCCGTTTTGTCAGCGGCGCGGACCGGCCACGACTTTATCCTCGTGCAACCGGGAAATTTCCGCATCGCTCATGCCGAGCATTTCCGACAAAATTTCATCGGTGTGCTCGCCCAACACAGGCGCCGGCCTGGGCGCGGAACGCTCGCATTCGCCGAACTCAAATGGGGAACCGGGAACCAGATAATTCCCAATCCCCGGTTGCTCGACCATGCTGAACATCGGGTTCCGCACCGAAAGGTCAGGGTCTTGCTGAATCGCTTGCTTGAAGGTGCGAAACACCGACCAGGTCACTCCGCTGTCGTCGAAGGCCCTGGCGAAATCCTCCACGGTTCTGGCCCGAAACCACGGTTTTAATAGCGCGGTGATTTCCTCACGGGCCTTGAACCGGTCGCCCTCCCGGTTTAAATCCAGACCCAGGCGTTCGCCCAAGGCGTCGAACTCCGGCTTCAATCCGGTGACCTTGCACACGCCGTCCCACTGCCGCCGGGTCAGTCCCACCAGCATCACTTTCCGGCCGTCGGCGGTGTCGAATTCGTTGCCGTAAGCACCGTACAGGTAATTGCCATACTTGGGGCGGTCGAAATCGTTGACCATCACTTCGCCGATGATCCCCAGATTCCCCAGCATGGCCAAGGCGACATCCTTCAAGGCGATTTCCACCGACTGGCCCTGGCCGGTCAGCCGGCGATGCCGTTCCGCCGCCAACAGACCGAGGGCCGCCATCTGGCCGGTGATGCAATCCCAAGCTGGTAAAACATGACAGACCGGTTCGCTGGAATCCTCCGGCCCCGTGGCATAGGGAAAACCGACTCCCGGATTGATGGTGTAATCAACCGCTGGCCCGCCGTCGCGAGTACCCAACACGGTCAGCATGATCAAATCTTCCCGGTGTTGTTTCAGGTGCTCGTAGTCCATCCAACCCCGGACCCGGAGATTGGTCAGAAAAATGCCGGCGTTGGGTCCGGGGGCGCAGATCAGTTGCGTTACGATTTCCTGGCCGCGCGGAGTGCTCACGTCCACGGCGAGGGAACGTTTGCCCTTGTTCAAGCCCGCCCAGAACAGGCTCTTGTTATCGTGGGTGACCGGCCAGCGATGATAGTCGAGTCCGCCTCGGATTCGGTCGAAACGAATCACTTCCGCGCCCATTTGCGCGAGCGTCATACCCGCCAAGGGCGCGGCCACAAACGCGGTTCCCTCCACCACCCTCAGTCCTTGCAATAGCTTTACCATCGAAATCACCACTCCAATCATCGGATTTGGACATAAACGTCTCAACAACGAACACGCCGATTTAATTCAATAATCCCGCTAATTGGGCGCGTTCGACGATTGTACGGCATATCCTCAACGAGGCCACGTCAATCATCTTCCCCTTGACACTAATCGCGCCGCGCCCTGCTTGTAACGCGGACTCGTACTCGCTCAAAACAGTTTTCGCCCACTCGATCTCTTTTTCCGAAGGGACAAACGTGCGGTTGACGGTTTCGATTTGGCTCGGATGGATGCACCATTTGCCATCAAACCCCATGGCCCGGCCAATTTTGCACGCTTGCAATAGTCCTTCAGGATTTTTAATGCCAGCAAACGGCCCGTCGATGGCCCGCTTGTTGTAAGCCCTTGCCGCGCTCACTATCGAATGCATGACGTGGTGCCAGCGGTGGCCGGGATAAATCGCATCGTTCTCGTCCAACTCCCCGATGGATTCCATTGGCATCCGCACCGACGCCGCATAGTCGCCGGGTCCGTAGACAAAACCTTCCAAGCGTTCGGAGCAGGCCGCGATTTCCCGGATGTTCACGCAGCCCAGAGCGGTTTCGATCAGTGCCTCGATGCCGATGGGGCGTGAAAATTTTTTGTAGCTTTCAATCTGCCCGAGCAGGGTTTCGACCACGTAAACATCCTCGGGACGATTCACCTTGGGGATGACGATCAAATCGATCCGGTCGCCGGCTGCTTCCACAATTTCAATCAGGTCGCGATAGGCAAAATGGGTATCCAGCCCGTTCATTCGAAACATCTTCAGTTTGTTACCGAAATCCAGTTCCCGGTAAGCGCGAACCACGTTGGCCCGGCTGGCTTCCTTCTCTTCGGGCGCCACGGCGTCTTCCAGATCGATGCAGACCGCATCCGCGCGGGCGGCGGCGGTTTTTTGAATCATGCCCCAATTGGAGGCCGGCACCAGCAGTACCGAACGTTCCAGTCTTTCACTCATCGGTTCATCTCCAGGAGATCGTTGCCTGCATAGCGATGTTGCCGTCGCCGTTAGCGGTATATAAATCGTGGCCTCCGTCCGGATTGGGCCGACCGCAGACGGACACTTGATCGAAGTCGAACAGGGGCCGCATGGCCCGGAAGCTATAGCTCGCCGGTCTCCGACCCGGGTTATTGTGCTTGGCCGATTCGAGCAGCAACAACGCCTGCAACGGACCGTGGACCACGAGGCCCGGATATTTTTCCACCTCGGTGGCGTATTTGATATCGTAATGGATTTTATGAGAATTGAAGGTCAAAGCGGAGAATCGGAACAGCAGCACCGGATCGACGGAATAGGCCTCTTTCCATTGCAGATCGTCGGGAATCGGGTTGGGCGCCGCCGGGAACAAATGTCTTGGGCATCGGCAGATAAACGATATCCTGCTCTTCCTCGACCGCGACGCCCCGCGCCGAGTGGATCGAGTGCCTGACGCTGACGAAGACCATGCGGCCCGCTTTTCCTTCCTTTTCCGATACTTTGAGAATTTCGGAGGTCTTGCCGATCTCCTCCCCGATGAACAAATCCTGATGAAAGGTCAATTTTCCACTGGCCCACATCCGCCGCTCCAAGGCGACGGGTGGCAAGAAACCACCGCGCTTGGGATGACCGTCGGGGCCTATTTCCGCTCTGGCGACCAGGGGCAGAAAATACAGCCAATGCCACAGTTCGGGTAGGGGATCGCCTTCTCTGGCCATAAAATCCCGATAATCCAGGGTAAGGGCAAACGCCTTGGCCGGCGTGGGATAAAAACGGTCCTGAATTTCTTCCTTTTTACCCACCCAATCCTGCAAGTTCACGTCAGTCATCGTTCATGGTCTCCGCGATTTCCCATTTACCCAAGTGGAGCGTAGGATTAGGCCGGTGTTGTTGGCCGAGACTGATCCAGTGTTGGTGGAGCGCTGGTTTCCATCTTTGCGGGCAATCTACGGGGAGGGCGATTAACAACCGGACGCAAAGAATTTTTCTCACGCTCTAACAAGGCGTCGAAAATAGCCGGTAAATCGTAATTATAGCGGGCCGCATGTGCCTGTCTATGTTTTCTAATCTCTTCTACAATAGGATCATCAATCATAATCAAACACTCCTAATTCTTCAGGGGAACAGAGAATCGGGCAGACATAACCGCTTGCCTCAATGACGTTCACAATAAGCGACTTTGTTGCCGCGTTGTTGATATGCTTGAAATTCCAGGTAAGCAGGTATTCGATTCCTTGTGCCGCTGCAATTGCAATGTGCATGGCATCCTCTACGCAGTTTGGCGGGACAGCTTTCGACGCAATCAGATTTGCGGCAATCACTTGAGCCTCGGGGGAAACCGCCACGCTTGGAATGGATGAAACCGATTGTGTCCGCTGTGCCGCGGCCACAGGATCGCCTGCCGAGATTTCCTCTTCAACTAACGCCGAAATGTAAACCTCATACTTCTGGCGCTGGTTTTGCCACCAATCGTGCGTAATTGCCTGACGCGCGGCTATAACGATGTCGCGGCTTGGTCTAGCAGTAAGATAGCTGATTACAGACGATTCGATGTAAACCGATGCAGGCATAGCCAATTCCACAAATATAGAACCTCGAACATCTGTTTGCTTGAATACCGATTCCGCCAATCAAATTTTTTAAACACTTTGGCTACCTGTCGTCCACTGAGTTTAGGGAGAGCACTCACCGAGCAGCAACCTCGATCTGCCTGGTTTCAATGGTCAATGGTAACCCACGCTCAGCACACACCTCAAGGCAAAGTTGGATACCTTCTTTGATATTTTCGAGTGATTCCTGTTTACTGCCGCCTTGGCTTATGCAACCTGGAATAGAATGGCATTCCACAATCCATATCCCATCTTCATCTCGATCTATATGCCTCAAAAAGCTTCATACTATTTTCTCCAAGTGTGGTTAGTAATTGACCCCTCTGACCATGCGCCTGCCCCTGTCAGGTCACCTGCCGTGCGTAGCAAGCTTCGGTTAACGCCCAGTGGCGGATTTCGCTTTCGCTCTACCCGCCTTACGTGCTGACCATAAAATCTCGATAATCCAAAGTAAGGGCAAACACCTTAACCGGCGTCGGATAAACCCGGTCCCAGACTTCTTCCTTTCTGTCCACCCAGTCCTGCAAGTTCACATCAGTCATCGTTCATGGTCTCCGCGATTTACCGTTTAACCCGTTAATTAGTGCCTGGCCGAAAACCCTGAAACCCCGTAGGTTGGGTTGAGCTTGCGAAACCCAACATTTTGATTCTTAAAGCTAATATTCCGAATGTTGGGCAACGCTACGCTTTTGCCCAACCTACAAACCAGGTTTCCGGTCAGACACTAATTACCTCCAGCTATTTAGATTAGGCTAATTGCTGGTTTGCGGAAATACTTTTGAAAAATCCACTTTAACCCCTTCGCTTTCAATGAGTTGGTCGTGAAATAAGGCTTCGCCTTTATTCGTTGTCACAAAAACCGTTCTACTATAAGGTTCAACGGTCCAAACCACTTTGATCCCTTCGGCGACTAATTGAGTTGCTTTCTGAAGCATTTCTTGAATCGTTTGACTTGATGACACCACTTCTATTGCAAGTGTTGGTTTTTCTTGGAAACGTGGAATATCATGGAAAGAATGAGGTTTAATTTTTGTTTTTGGAAATACAGATATATCAGGGGTTATCCCATTGCCAATATCCAGTGTCAGTTCTGGCAATGGTTCAATATCTTCATTAATTATCAATTGTTTAATGAGTTGAAGGCATACATAACTATGATTTAATGAAGGCATTTCTTCATCTCTCTCCGTTCTATCAATAAGAGGAGCTTTACTACTTGCACCACTCACAGTGGTTTCTAACATAGTACCTCCAAGTGCAATTCTATTTCGTTAACCACGTCGCTATCGGCTAGGCATCGACTTTCTCGACTTAGCTTGGTACAACACGGCTCGCAGCCTCCAATATACCGGCAATGTGCGGAGTAAGTCCACAACGCGATTGGAACGAGCGCACACAACCACAATACCGAAGGGCAACACTTTGATGTTTTACTGAAATTCCAAGTTGCGATCAAGTGTAACGAATACCTCGCAGACACTATATGCACGACGAAGCAACTCACCGTTTTTGATGCCTGACCAGCCAAGATTATAAACGGTTGCGACTTCATGTCCCACCAGCAGTTTCGCGAAGTCAACCGGGAAATTTTCGTCAAGCAGGGTGCGCATCTGCCGTGACCGATTCGTAAGCCACATCAAGCACGGCAATGGCTTGCTCGCGTTTGACGGAAGGAAACTGATGAAGAAACTCTTCCAAGGTGTCGTTTCCCTCCAGGTAGTCGAATAGGGAACGAACCGGAACGCGAGTGCCAACAAATACAGGTATGCCACTGAGTATCTCTGGATAGCGATGCGTAACACCGACAAGTGTGGTCATTTAAATTCTCCAAGCTATTCTTGATAATTACAGCACTTACATGGACACCCCTTTTACACAAAGTCTATTACTTTGTCACGGGATTCTCCGGCCACATTTGGCCACAAACCTATAGGAAGTATTAAGGAAACCTAACGATTAGCATCAGCCGCGCGCGTAGCGCGTCGGCTGCATGCTTTTGTTAGGGCTATCACAATAAATCGAGCCTGGCCTCTTTTCCGTTTGCCAGAAAACGTGGTCTGTCCCCCATTTCCGCTATTTCCGTTCGCACCCGGTCGGTCGGTTAAGGTGGGCCATGCCCACCCTATCGGGCTGAAGCGAAGCGAGGAACGAAAGCAGCTTCAGTTTATCCGTGTGCAAGCGTTTGTTAGCAGTAAATGATTCTACCAATCTCATCGACTTCTTACTCATCTGCGTAGTAAGTTTGATTCATTTCAGAATTTGGCTTCAGATTCCTCAAAAACAATCTTGATCGCATTGGAGTCTTTATCTTTTTCCTCAATTATTTTTCTAAGCATATTGATACTTTCACATTCCTCTTTCGATAAATAAAACTCGACATTCTTAAAAAAACCCATTAGTTTGTTAAAGGACTTCCTATCCACCGTGTTTTTTTCATTCAACTCCTTAAAATTCCCAATGGCATCAATTATTAAAGAATGTTTTATTTGTGGCATCAAATTTGGTATTAAATTAATCATTCCATCTTCTGATATTATGACAAGAACAGTTGAATCATCCTTGCCATATTCTTCATAATAACGAATAGCTGAATTGTATCTGGCTCCTCTTGATGAATCTCCTTTATCCGTGGCCTTCCCATCTAGGATCACACCGATGGCATAACATACAGCATCTCGATCTATCAAAACTGATCCATCGATAGACGTAATTTGTCGAATAATACTCTGGTCTAGTCTTAGCGGTTTTAGAGGAAAGCATTGCTTACCTAACCGGTCTGCTTCTTGCTTTGCCTTATCCGAAATTACAAGCATGGTGCCATGACTTTGTTTTGTGGCTTCCATTGTAATATCCCACAAAGCACCTAATTGAGTATTTTCTATATTATGAAATACTCTTCTTAAATCTGAATAAAATTTATCTCTATCAATTAGTTCTTTCGGTAAATGTGGTTGTCGATATTCGACGATCATCATCGATTGATTGTCATGTTGAAGCTCCCATTTGAAATGACTAATAAATCTTATAATAAATAAAGATTCATACCTGGGATTGTACTTTCCTCTAATCTCACCAAGGCCATAAATTAACGCAGAATCTGAAACAATTAGCGATTTTTCGTTTGAAAGCTCCAGGAATTTTCTCACCTTCCTGAAGTCTTGTATTCGTATTGGTTCTTTAAGCTGCAATGTTAATTTGATATTTGGATGATTATGACATGCAATAACTAGTGCACCCAATCCCTCTTCTCCTTCATATTTCAATGACGCAATTGTGTTGCATGCATCATACAAACCATGCAGCCCGTCAAAATTTCTACCTGCTTGAGAAACTGTATACATAAACTGTCTGCCAGCCTCTCGAATTAACTCGTCAGGAGACCTGTCTATAGCGCTTATAGATTTCTCTGGGTCTTTTAATGCACTTGAACATACCTTGAGATAAGTATCGATAACGCTTTCAATAAGGGAGCGATGTATCGTATATCTATCATCAAATTTATCTTTTGTAAGTGAGTAATGACTATTTAAGGCGTCCCTTTGCGTTTCTAGGATTACAAAAACCAAGAAACCATCAATATAGGTTGGGTATGAGACATATTTTTCAGTATCGCCATACAAATCCTCCCTTTTTAAAATCTTTCGAATAGCTTCTATATATGCTTTGTTGCTTATTCTTTTATCATGGTTCGCTTGGGCAATTGGGTGAGAGTGAAATATCCTTTTCTCTTCATCAACCTTTTCAAGCTCCTTCGCTAGCGTCTTCAATTCAGCAAAGGCTTTTACATTATAGCCGCAACCTTCTGGTTCTAAACATATTGGGTGTCTATCATTTCTTTCATCAACCAACACCCCTATAAGAAATATTTCAGGCCGTAGTTTGCTGTCTAATTGGTTAAATAAGCTTTCCGCTGTTACCTTTATCGATATTCGAAAATGCCGTTGAAAGCCCCACATGAAGAGATTGATGACATTATTGTTCATAGCATTCCTCTTCTATTCACTGCATCGAGGTAGGACAGCCGGTTGCCCGACTGCCCCCTCACAGATCCCGGCGTGCGGAATTACCGCACCGGGCTCCTCAAAATCGCTCGCTTCGCACACGGCTTTTGTCTTAGGAAGCATGACAGATGCGCGGTTTCCTCAGCGGAAATTCCTTGAGCAATGCCCTAAACCCTGCCCACGTATAACTTTTTCGCTGGCTGCGTCGGTTGAGTCCCTTAAAAAGCTCTCGCGTGATCTGGTAAAAATAATCACTAAGGCTTTCATAGTTTCCCCGGATACCATAATAATTCCAGTATCCCCGCAGTTTGACGTTGAGTTTCGCAAACAATTCGGCTTTCGGCAACGAGCAATGGGTTTGAAACCCTTGCCTAAAACTGGCTATCGACGCACGGTACTTGTTCCGCGCCGTGCGCCGTTTCAGCACCGGTCGACGCCAGCGGTTCAGTCCCCAGCGGAACTCAAAACCCAGGAAGTCAAAACGGGTCTTGGCGGCTCGGTCAAATCGGATCAGATTCGTCTTTTCCGCTGCGATTTCCAATCCGTACTGCGCCAGTCTCTCCGGCAACGCCTGATAAAAGCGTCGCGCATCGCTCTCATCTTCAAACGCACAGACAAAGTCATCGGCATATCGACAGAGATACGCCGAACCCTGACACTGTGGTTTCACGATATTCTCGAACCACACATCTAAAGCATGATGCAGATACACGTTCGCCAGGATCGGCGAAACGATGCCTCCTTGCGGGGTACCCGTTATCGGGTGTATGACCTGTCCATCGGTATCCAATATCCCTGCTTTCAGCCATTTCTGGATCAGATTCAGGAACGGCCGATCATCAATACGCTGTCTCAGCATGTCCATCAATCGGCTATGGTCAATATGATCGAAGAAGCCTTTGATATCCGCTTCAACCACCCACCGATAGCGTCCTTCCCGCAACACTGCGGATAATTCCTCGATCGCTGAGTGCGCCCCGGTTCCAGGTCGATACCCAAAGCTGTTGGCGAGAAAATCCTGTTCATAAATCGCTTCAAGAATCTTGGCCACGGCCATTTGTAACACTTTATCCGCCGTCGCCGGAATCCCTAAAGGTCGCCATTTTCCATTCAGCTTCGGAATATACTTTCTCAGTACTAACTTCGCTCGATACCATCCACCCTTTACACTGGCCGCCAGTTCGGCTAGATTGTTTTCCAGATGTTGCGCGTAGTGATACGCGCTCTCCCGGTCCACGCCCGCCGCTGCTCGTCGGTTGACAAAGCGCCAACAGTACAGCAGAAATTCAATCGTTAGCAGTTGTATGAGGTTTTGGAAGGCATGAGTTTTGTCTCTTGCCGCTTTATCCGCTATTCCCCGCAGTGAGGTTGGCATCGTATGCTCCAGCTCGACAGGTCCGGTACGTGTTTCCTTTGCAGGCTACGCGATTTTGCTGACCCCTTCCCCTGGTACGTGGCTTTCCCACGCTCGGAGTACTATGAGTCAGTCTGACTCCCCATGAGTTTTCAGTCCGCCTTCTTTCAGTTGGCCAAACTTACCTGCAGAAAAAGCCCATTCAGGTTCCGGTCTAATTCCGTTTCCGGGTTTCCCTTTCGGGGTCTCAATAACCGTATACCTTGTCGCTTTCCAGGAACTCATGAGGCCTCTCAAGTTCCTGACGCTTCTCTGCCGACATGCCAGGCGCTCGGACCCCGACCGGCCTTCGGGAATCTCGCCGTGCGGATACCTAAGATCGATGTTTGTATTCTCCGTTCGCTGCCTGGTTTCCCGGCAGTGCCACACGATCTCGATCGTCATATCCGCTACCGATTCCTCTGTGTGGGCTTCCGTTTCGTTAACAACGTGGCCACCGGTATGGATGCTTTTAACGAGGCTGAAATCGCTTCAGGAGGGTGCGACCTCCCTCTGGCCTATCGGTTTCT
Organism: uncultured Gammaproteobacteria bacterium; assembly: GCA_963719395.1. Lineage (GTDB taxonomy): Bacteria > Pseudomonadota > Gammaproteobacteria > Competibacterales > Competibacteraceae > Contendibacter. The sequence continues at coordinate 87,343 of CAVRCC010000022.1, forward strand.
CGGTCTACGCTTCACGACTTTTGTTCGCGTATCACGCAGGTTATAACCCCCGCCATGACCGCTCCGCCCGCCGCGCAAGACTCGATACGGGTGGATGGCTACTCCTTACCCGACAGGGACTTTCACCCTGCAAGAAGCGTCAAGCTTCGCTTGACGCACTAACGCCCCGGTTCAGCGGCGGCGCGCCAGCGCCGTCCGCTGCAACCGGTTGTTAGGCGGTCAGAAGCGGAAACGCGACCGCACCTGCGGGTGAGGCCCAGTTCTTGACCAGCTCAGCGACGATGGCGTTAGTGCTGGTGAGGTGGACTCCAGCCTTCTCCATCCTCCGCCACGACATTTCTTCGGCAATCTGATTGGTCGACCCGCAAGCGTCGCACACCACTTTCACCACGAAGCCCTCCTCGACCGCGCTGATCGCCGGTGCGACCATGCATACGTCCGTGGTGACGCCGGCCATCACAAAGTTCTTCCGGCGCGTGTTACGGCAAGCTTCCGCAAAGGCCGGGTCATCCCAAGCGTTAACTACTCCTTGCCGCTTGATGCGGGCGGCGAACGCCTCGGGAAGAACCTCCTGCAACTCGGGCATCAGTGGTCCCTGGACGTTGACGTTGGTCTCTTGGCTGGAAGTCAGAACCACCGGCATCCCAGTGCCTTTAGCGAACTTCGCCAGAATGATCACGTTCCGCTGAAGCAGCGGTAGTGGCGTTGTGCTGGCCCATGTATTCGTCCCAACCTGGTGGTCGATCAGGATCACGGCGGTATCTTCTGTGCTGAAAGTTTTCACGGTTTGCCTCCTTGGGAAATCTGTTGACTCCGATTCGGGGTTTGGGAGCCGCCTAACGCACACGATCAGTTGCGGGGTGGGTTGGCGCGACGCGTGCGGAAGCACGCGGCGTGACAACACACACCGACAACTGGATCGGGTTGTTAGGCAGCGGGCTTACGGCAAGCGGCGCGCTTGATTCGGCGCCTCTCTGAGTTGTTCGATTCGATGCCATGCGTCCTCCTCGCCTTCGAGGATTGGTCCGAAATCATCGTGAACCTGCGCGGCGACGAGGTCAATGGCGGCCGCGAGTTTCTGCGGCGGAAACATGTCGCCATGAAGTCCGCTGCGTGACCCGAAGATGCCACGATCAATCGACAAGAAGTCCGACGTAACCCCAGCGTGCTCGAAACGCACCTGCAACTGCTGGTCCATGTACTCGACTGTGACAACGACCCCGGGTCGAGCGTACCTCAGATGCCAGCCGTCGCGAAATGACTGGCCGCCTGTGATTTCGCGCTTCTCGAGCTGGTAGCCCAATGCGGTCAGAAACCTGAAGGCTTTCTCCGCGTGGGCCGGGCTGGCCTGTAGTGGATGGAGCCCAGGCATTCATCCGTAGTCTTTCCCCGCTGCCTAACGGGTCGGAGCTGAGCGGAATCGGTCTAATGCCGGAAAGCGCGTTAGCGCTTGCAGGCGATTAGGCCGATTACCGCTCGAGCGAGTTGATAGGCGGAGCGCGCAGCGCGACGCCTGCAACTCGCGACGAGCGTAGCTCAGCTCCGACCCGATAAGCGGAGCGCGAAGCGCTCCGCTTATCGACCAAGCTCAGCCGACGTGAAACCGCGCAGCGGTTGAGCGGTCGGCTGCAGCGCCTTGTTAGCCTGTTTTGTGACGTTTTCTTGTATGCCCGGCATGCCGTTGCCTGTAGGCCCTTGATGCCGTTCTCTTGTGACATGAATCCGCCGTTTCTTACTTATTTTCGCCTTGGTGAGAGAACACACCAGCAATACCGAACGTGACCGTTGACGTTTCTTTTCATCTTTTCTCTCGGATCTCATCCATGCTTCCTGGTGTGTGATGTCTTTTCAATGGACGTTCCGGCTAACGTTGGCGTTCAGCCGCGCCGCTTAGCGGCGTCGGCTGGAACAACTTGTTAGGAGCGAGGCCCCACCGTCGACTTGACGGGCGCTTTGACGCCCGGCCTCACCACGTCCTCGGCGATCTTCAAGCCCAGAGGAACGCCACCGATGTTCTGGCTGAGGTCGGGTTTGCCTTGGGCGTCCAGCGCAAAGGCGTCGAAGTACCAGTGCACGCCCAGGTAGACGCGGCTGAAGCCGTTCTCCTCGATCATCTGCCACAGGCCCTTGGGGAAGCTGCGCTTGTGTAGCGGCCGCAGGATGCCGCGGGCATCGCGCGTCTTGCCGTCACATTCGCCAGACACCAGCGACCCGGTGAACAGGCTGTCAGGCCCAGTGTTGCCGCGCAAGCTGTCGTCGAAGAAGAGCCGCACCGTGTGCAGGGCCGCAGCGCCGAAGGTGGCATGACCCGAAGGGTAGGCGGGGAAGGGTGGCGTGAAGTTGCGACCCATACCCGCCGGGTCATTGCTCTTCGGGGCCCCCAGGGGCATCCAGTTCGGGTCGCAGTCGTTATCGATATCGTTGGCCGGCGTCGATGAGTCGGCGCCCATTGACGGGTCGTGCTCGCGCACGCCGAGCACGGGGCGCCAGAGGTTGAACTTGTACTTCTCGTCCCAGGCCAGGATGCCGGCGTCGCCCATGGCGGCATTGACCAGGGCGAATAGACGCGCGTTCTCGTCCACCGTGGTGCCGCGCTGCGCGGCGACCTCACGCACGATCTGGTTGTACAGGCGCGGCGGCGTGCCGAGTTGTTCGACGCCGTCGAAGGCCCAAAAGATGCCGATCAGCGTTTGGTCGACGGTGCGCTTGCTGTAGATATTGCTGCTGGGCACGGTGCCCATCAGTTCCGGCGCGATCCCCTTGCCGCGCACCTGTCGCAGTGCCCGGACGTACTCCGGGTCGCCGAGGGCTGGCGGTGGGTTCAGCGCGTGTCGGGCGGTGACGGTGAAGCACTTCGAGCGGGCACCGTAGACGGCGCCGTGGAAGGGCTGGCCATTGCGCTCGCCAGGGTCGGAACGGTGGCGGCCCCGGCCGATCGCGGGCACGAAGCCGGCATCGCCCGCACCCGGGTCGGCCGCGCGGTCCGCAAGCATGGCGTCAGCAACCATCCGGCCAAAGGCCATGCCGGCATCGACGGCGGCATTGCTGCCGGCACCGGGCAAGCCGGCGGCCAACATCTGTTCGTTGAAGTAGGCGACCTGTCGGCTGTAAAGCGCTGACAGGCATTGATGTGCCGCAGCCGCGACAGCCGCGGCGGCGTCCGCAGCGCCGGCCGTGGGCGATGCTGGTGCGGCGAGATAGCGCGGCAGCGAAGCGCCGCCCACACAGCCGGCGTGTGCGTCATACATGGCGAGATGAACGATGGCCAGGGCCCGTAGGTCAAGGTCGGGCCGCCCTGTTCCTGCGCAGGCCCGTTGGAGCCTGCTTGCGTGGTGAAGTCGCGCCGATTCGCTTCCAGCGCGACAGCATTCCAGTACAGGATGTGATCCATTATCTTTCTCCTTTTAGTGCTGCTAGCAACGGGCTAGCGCCGATATGGCTCCTAACGGGTCGGAGCTGAGCGGAATCGGTCTAATGCCGGAAAGCGCGTGAGCGCTTGCAGGCGATTAGGCCGATTACCGCTCGAGCGAGTTGATAGGCGGAGCGCGTAGCGCGACGCCTGCAACTCGCGCCGAGCGTAGCTCAGCTCCGAACCGATAAGCGGAGCGCGAAGCGCTCCGCTTATCGGTTGATTAGACAGAATAGGCTGATAGGATGCTAGACAGAATCTGTCTATTATCAGCAGATTTTCTGTATAGCATTACTTCGTGATCATTTAACTACATGAAAAAACAAGCAATAAGCTCGTCTATAGCCAACAACACGTCAAGCCCCATCCACACGCTACCCAAAAAGCGGAAAACTATATCACCCGTTTCTTTCTCAACTCGCCGATTTCCTCCTGATTCATGCTCAATAACTCGGTCAATACCGCATCGGTATGTTCCCCGAGCTTGGGTCCCAGATGGCGAATCTCCCCCGGCGTTTCGGACAGACGGGGAATGACGGACGGAACGATGATGGTCTCGCCCAAATCCTCAACATCAATGGAGACGAGATTACGCCGTGCGTGAAATTGGCGGTCGCCGAAGATATCCGCGATATTGTTCAGCGGTCCCGCCGGAGCGCCGGTCGCATTACAGCGTTTGAGCACTTCATCGCGGGTCAGGGAGCCGCACCAGTCGCGCACGATTTCGTTGACGTCGTGACGATTCTCCAGCCGGGTTTTCTGCTCGCCGTACAAGCTGGACGACGCCAGTTCCGGCCGGCCCATCGCCTCGGCCAACCGGCCGAACAGCTTGTCGGTGGCGCAGGCGATGGCCACCCACTTGCCCTCCTCCTTGGTCGGAAAGTGGCCGTAGGGACAGGCGAAATCGTTGTGGGTCGGCCCGTGCCGTTCCCGCACCACGCCGAACATGGCATAAGCCGGCGCCAGCTCGTCCGTGCAGCGGAACACCGATTCATAGAGGGCGGCGTCGATGTATTGGCCGATGCCGGTTTGCTCGCGATAGCGCAGCGCCATCAGCACCCCGAGGCACCCGTACAGGCCGGTCAGGTAATCCCCCAGGGTGGTCGAGCCCGGCGTGACCGGCGTGCCCTTGGGCATTCCGGACAGATAGGCGATGCCGCCGACGGCGTGGGCGATGCGGGCGAAGCCGGGTCGGTCCTTGTAGGGGCCGGTCTGACCATAACCGGTCACCCGCAGCATGATCAGGCCGGGATTGATTTCGTGCAGCACCTCCCACGGCAGCCCCCACTTTTCCAGGGTGCCGGGCCGGAAGTTTTCGCACAGCACATCCGCCTTTTCGATCAGCCGTTTGAAGATCTCGACGCCCTCGGGACGGTGCAGGTCGATGGTGACCGATTTCTTATTGCGCGCCTCGCTGAGCCAGGCCAGGGTATCCCCGCGCTGGGTGGGCGTGCCGTACCGCCGGCAAATGTCGCCGCCTATCGGATGCTCCACCTTGAGAACATCGGCGCCGAATTCGCCGAGAATGCCGGCGCAATACGGCGCCGCGATCACCGTAGCCACGTCGATGACCCGAATACCCGAAAGCGGCAGCCCATCCTCATTCGCATTGCTTGTCATAATCGTGCTCCCGAAGATTTCTCGCTCGGACGAAAAGGCTAAATAATCTTGCGCTGGCGGAGTCGTTTGATTTCGTCGGCCGAAAGTTCGAGCAATTCGCGCATGATCTCGTAAGTCGCGTTGCCCAGCGGCGGACCCAAATTGCTGATCCGGCCGGGCGTGGCCGACAGGGTGGGCACGACGCCGGGAACCACCACTTCGCCCAGCCCCGGCTCTTCGAGCTTGACCAGATTGCCCCGCGCCTGAAAATGTTCGTCCTCGAAGATGTCAGCGATGCTGTTGAGCTTCCCGACCGGGACCTCACAGGCGAGGCAACGATCCAGCACCTCGGAGCGCGGCAGCGAACCGACCCATTCGATGACGATCTGGTTGACCTCGTTGCGGGCGGCCAACCGCTTGCGCTGCTGGCCATACAGGGCGGACGATGCCAGTTCCGGCCGCTCCATCGCCTCGGCCAACCGCTCGAACATCTTGTCGGTGGTGCAGGCGATGGCGACCCACTTGTCGTCCTGGGTGCGGAAATGGCCGTGCGGCACGGCGACGAAACTGCCGGAGCCTTCCCGTTCCCGCACCTTGCCAAACAGCCCGTAGGAGGCGGCGATTTCGTCCAGTTGACGAAACACGGACTCGTAGATGGCGATATCGATGACTTGTCCTCGCCCGGTTTTGTCCCGGTGGCGCAAGGCCATCATGATGCCAATGGCGCCATACAGGCCCGAAAAGTAGTCGCCGAACGGCACCGTGCCGGGCACCACCGGCGTTTCGCCCGGAAACCCGGCCAGGTAGGACAAGCCGCCAAAGGCGTGGGCGATGTGGGCAAAACCAGAGCGACGACGATACGGCCCGGTTTGCCCGTACCCCGACACCCGCAGGAAGATCAAGCGAGGATTGGCCTCGCTCAGTACCGGCCAGCCGAGGCCCCATTCCTCCATCGTGCCGGGTCGGAAATTCTCGATGAGCACGTCCGCCTTGGCGACCAGCTTCAGAAAGAGCTGCACGCCTTCCTGCTGGCGCAGGTCGATGGTGACCGACTTCCGGTTGCGGGCTTCGCTGAGCCAGGCCAGGGTCGCGTCGTGGCGCTTGGTCGGCGTTCCGAAACGGCGCATCGGATCGCCGGCGATGGGATGTTCGATTTTCAAGACTTCGGCGCCAAACTCGCCCAGCACCGACGCGGCGTGGGGACCGGCCAGGAACGTGCCCAGATCCAGCACGCGGACGCCGCTCATCGGCAGTTTGGGCTCCGGCTCGTGCTCGTGGGACGGAGAAAGTCCTGGATCTTCGGTGATCGTCGTTTCGATTTGCGCTTCCTCATCGGACATGCTGGTGCCCTCCCGTTGCTGATTGCCAGATTTCACCCGTTTTCCCGCTTTCGTCGCCACGCTCGCGCCTCCGTTCCGGACCCTCCACTCAATTGCAGTATAGTAAGCGTTCCCGCGTTTACTACTGAGAGCGGCCGCCAGCGCTCCCGAGCCTCTTCCGCGATGAACATCCGTACCCAATACATTGCCTTGCAGACCATCCTGCTCAAGGAAACCCTGCGCTTCCTGCGCATCTGGGTTCAGACCCTCCTGCCGCCGGCCATCACCACGGCGCTGTACTTCATCATCTTCGGCCAGTTGATCGGCGCCCGACTGGGAGCGGTGGAAGGGTTGAGCTATACCCAGTACATCGCGCCGGGGCTGATCATGATGGCGGTGATCACCAACGCCTACTCCAACGTGGTGTCCTCGTTCTTCAGCGCCAAGTTCCAGCGCCACATCGAGGAAATGCTGGTCTCGCCCCTGCCCAACGCCATCATCGTGCTCGGCTTCGTCGGCGGCGGCGTGGCGCGGGGCCTGGCGGTGGGCAGCGTGGTCGCGGCGGTCTCGCTATTCTTCGCCGACTTGCACTGGCAGCATCCCTTGCTCACCCTGGCGGTGATGGTCCTGACCTCGGTGCTGTTCGCCCTGGCCGGGTTGATCAACGGCATCTTCGCCAAGAGCTTCGACGATATCTCGCTGATCCCGACCTTCGTGCTGACACCGCTGACTTACTTCGGCGGCATTTTCTACTCGATCCAGATGTTGCCGCCGTTCTGGCAGGACGCCTCGCTGTTCAATCCCATCCTGTACATGGTCAACGCTTTCCGCTTCGGCATCCTGGGCGTATCGGACATCAATCTCTATCTCGCCTTCGCCATCATCCTGCTGTTCATCGTCGCCCTGTTCGGCTACAGCCTGTGGTTGCTGCGCTGGGGAACTGGCATCCGCAACTGACCCCCGTCCTATCGCCAAGACGCAACAATCATTATGGTGCGTCTTGCGCGCATTCGCGACAACTTCATCTATTCTTAAATGTCAAGGCTGGGCGTTCGCGCCGGGCCTTGTTCGAGCACGGGCCTTCCCCGCCCTATTTCAAAAAAAGACACCAAAGGAGACATCGCTTTATGCGCAGCAAATCCACCGTCCAGGCCCTCCTCACCGGCGCCACGCTGGCCCTGTTGACCGGTATCGCTCACGCCGAAACCGTGATCAAGTTTTCGCACGTGGTTGCCGAGAATACGCCCAAGGGCCAGGGCGCTCTGATGTTCAAGAAACTGGCCGAGGAACGCCTGCCTGGCAAGGTGAAGGTGGAGGTCTACCCCAACTCCCAACTGTTCGGGGACGGCAAGGAAATGGAAGCCCTGCTACTCGGCGACGTGCAGCTCATCGCCCCGTCGCTGTCGAAGTTCGACCGCTACACCAACCAGATCCAGGTCTTCGATCTGCCGTTCCTGTTCAACGATATCGCAGCGATCCACCGCTTCCAGGACGGCCCCACCGGCAAGGCCATCCTCAACTCGATGACCAAAAAGGGTCTGATCGGGCTAGGTTATTGGGACAACGGGATGAAGCAGCTTTCGGCCAAAAAACAGCTCAAAATGCCGGAGGACGCCAAGGGCCTGAAATTCCGCATCCAAGCATCCGACATCCTCGAAGCTCAGTTCAAGGCAGTCGGCGCCACTCCGCAAAAACTGGCGTTCTCGGAGGTGTATTCGGCGTTAGAAACTGGGGTGGTGGACGGCGCCGAGAACCCGTGGTCGAACGCCTACTCGCAGAAGTTCTACGAGGTGCAGCCCCACTTTACCGAGTCCAACCACGGTTATCTCGGCTACATGGTGGTGGCCAACGCCAAGTTCTGGAGCGATCTGCCCGCCGACGTGCGCCAGACCCTGGAAAAAACGCTCGCCGAGGTGACGGCGGAGGTCAACAAGTCGGCCATGACGTTCAGCGAAGGCGACCGCAAGAAGATCAAGGATTCCGGCAAGACTGAAATTCTCCAACTGACGCCCGAGCAGCGCGCCGCCTGGCAGACGGCGATGAAGCCGGTCCTGGAGCAGTTCACACCCAAGATCGGTAAGGACATTGTCGACGCCGCCATGGCGGCCAACAAGCCGTAACGTCCTCCTCTCTACCCAGCCACCCCATGCCGGCATGGGGTGGCTGTTCGAGCTTCCGTTCGGAGAGTCCCCCATGCTGATCCGCATCGCTCATCATCTGGAGGAGGGTTTCATCGCGCTGCTGCTGGCGTTGATGACCCTCATCACTTTTAGCCAAGTGGTCGCCCGCTACGTGTTTGAGACTGGCTTCGGCTGGGCGCTGGAATTGACCACCTATCTATTCGCCTGGCTGGTCCTGTTCGGTATTTCCTACGGGATCAAGGTCGGCGCCCATATCGGTATTGACGTCGTCGTGCGTCAGTTCCCGCACAACCTGCGCCGTCTCGTCGGTCTGCTGGCAGTGCTGTGCTGCTGCGCCTACTGCATCATCCTTTTGGTCGGCGCGACCAGCTACGTCTACAAGCTCTACGAACTGGGCATCGAAGCCCAGGATCTACCGATCCCGCGCTGGATTCCCTTCATCATGCTACCGATCGGTCTGGCCATGGCCTTGCTACGTTTGTTGCAGGTGGCCTGGCGCACCGTGCTGGGCGAGCAGGAAGGCTTGCGGCTGGCCGACGAGGCTCGCGAAGCCATCGAGGCGGTCGAAGCGTTCGAAACGCTGCACCCCTCCGCCGCTCAAGCCGCCCGCGAGGAGAAAGCGCCATGACCTCCCTGTTCCTGTTCAGCTTGCTGTTTCTGTTCCTGGTGATGGGGGTGCCGATTGCGTTCTCGCTGGGGCTCTCCAGCATCCTGACCATCCTGTTCTTCACCCACGATTCGCTGGCCTCCATGTCGCTTAAGCTGTTCGACACCATGGAGCATTACACGCTGCTGGCGATCCCGTTCTTTATCCTGGCCTCGGCCTTCCTGACCACGGGCGGTGTCGCCCGGCGCTTGATCCGCTTTGCTATCGCGGTGGTCGGTCATGTCACCGGCGGGCTGGGCATCGCCTCGGTGTTGGCCTGCATGCTGTTCGCGGCGGTGTCGGGTTCATCGCCGGCCACAGTGGCCGCCATCGGCTCCATCGTCATCGGGGCCATGGTCAAGGCCGGTTATCCGCTGCCCTACGCCGCCGGCATGATCTGCAACGCCGGCACCTTGGGGATTCTGATCCCGCCGTCCATCGTAATGGTGGTGTACGCCGCCGCCACCGAGCAATCGGTCGGTCAGTTGTTCATGGCGGGCGTCATCCCCGGCATCCTGCTGGGCCTGATGCTGATGGCGGCCATCTATTTCAGCGCCCGCAAATTCAAGATTCCGGTTCAAAAGCGCGCGTCATTTTCGGAATTGATGGTCGCCACCCGCGACGCCATTTGGGGGTTGGGACTGATTTTCGTGGTGATGGGCGGTATCTACGGCGGCATCTTCACCGCGACTGAAGCCGCCGCCGTGGCCGCGGTCTACGCCTTTATCGTCGCCCTGTTCGTCCATAAGGACATGGGCTTTCGCCAAGTCCCCGAAGTGTTCGCCGAGGCAGCCAAGGTTACGGTGATGCTGTTGTTCATCATCGCCAACGCCATGCTGTTCGCCCATGTGCTGACCACCGAGCGCATCCCGCAGGTGATGGCGGAAACGATCATCGGCTGGGGCCTGGCGCCTTGGCAGTTCTTGATCGTGGTCAACATTATTCTGCTGATCGCCGGCAATTTCATGGAACCGTCCTCGATCCTGCTGATCCTGGCGCCGATCCTGTTTCCCATCGCCGTCAAGCTGGGCATCGACCCGATTCACCTGGGCATCATCATGACGGTGAACATGGAAATCGGCATGATCACCCCGCCGGTGGGACTGAACCTGTTCGTGACCTCCGGCATTACCGGCATGCCGTTGTGGGAGGTAGTGAAAGCCGCCATGCCGTGGCTGATGGTGATGCTGACTTTCCTGATCATCATCACCTACATCCCGCAGGTCAGCCTGTTCCTGCCCCGGCTGCTGTTCTAGGCCGGCATCGGCTGAAAAACAACGGGGGCGGCCAAGACCGCCCCCGTTTCGTTAAACCGCAAACCGCCCGGTCCGCTCAACTCCAGTAGCGCACCGGCCCGCTGTCGATGTGGACGAAGTTGGCGCGGGGATAATACCCCACCCCACCCGCGCCCAGCGAACGTGCCGCGCGACACAGATCCCAGGCCCGGCCATCCGGCACCCGAATATCGAGCGCCATGGCCTGCATGTGGTAGCTGTTGCGCGCTACCCTTCGGCTGCCCTCGCACAACCTCCAGTTGGTGGATGGCGACCGGTAGCCGCTGATCACGTTGATCGGTCGGCCTAGGCCGAGCTGCAATTGCAAGGCGTAAAGCTGATCCAACACGTCCGGGTCGAACGGCTTAACCTGATTGTTATGGTGGTCGCGCAAGGCCCAACTGATCTCGCCAATCGCCTCGCGCACATAACCGTCGCGAGGGGTCCAGTACACCTGGCGGAGGGTCTCGGCGGTGTTAGGGTTATAGAACAGGAGGTAGCGTTCGCTCAGAACCGCCGCTTTAAGCAGCTCCGGCGCCAAGGCCAGAGCGCCGACACCACCGGTCGCCCACTTCAGAAACCCACGCCGGCCCGAATCAGGCCGATCCTCGCCGTTATTGTGTATATTGCTGCTCGGTTGAAGCGCCACGTCGGTCCGCATTTTCTCGATATCCTCCCAGCAATTTGATTTCACCGCACTCTAACCAAACCCGGTTTATCAAATCAAGAATCAGTTGTACCAATACTCTTTTGCCATTTAACAACAAAAACGCCTCTGCATTTTCTTTTCCAACATGCATCGTTATCTTTAATACAACAGAATAGCCGGGCGAATGGATTGAGGACAACCTGAGTCCTATTTAATAAAAAACCATGATTAAAATAGAGTTACTTGAAATAATCTTTGATGTTATAAAATTCATTATCATAAAAATAATAAAAATTATTTTAATAGCAACTAATTATTAAAATGCCAAATTAACCACAACTGATTTGCTAAAGTATTTATGAGCAAGGAAAAATTTCCGGTTACGCCCGCAACCCGATTGTTGCGAGAAAACAACATAGCTTTCACCAGCCACCT
>CAVRCC010000023.1:0-102154 GCA_963719395.1 uncultured Gammaproteobacteria bacterium
TCTGCTGGTGCAGGGCGATTGCTTCGGCATTCAGGACTTCATCTTCGCCACCGGCGGCGAGACGCAAAAGCGCGCCGCCAAGTTGCTGCGCGGCCGCTCGTTCTATGTTTCGCTGCTGAGCGAATGCGCGGCGCTGCGGGTGTTGGAAGCGCTCGACCTGCCGGGAACCAGCCAGATCATCAACGCCGCCGGCAAGTTCCTGATCGTCGCCCCGAAAACCCCTGAGACCGTTGAAAGACTGGTTGCGGTGCAACGGGAACTGGATGCCTGGTTTCTGACGCACGCCTGGGGGCAATCGGGGATCGGGTTGGCCTGGGAGCCGGCCGGCTGCAACGACTTCCTGAAAGGCGCCGGCGGCCACGCCCGTTCGCGGAACTGATCAAGCGGTGATTCGAGCGGTTGGAAGACATCAAGCTGCGACGCTTGGATCTGTGCGGGGTGAACGCACCCGCGCCACTGTTCGAGGGTTACCTGAAGCAATTCGGCCCCTTTCGCGAGTGCAAGGTCGACGGACGCTCGCCCGCTATCCGCGAAATTGCTCCCAACGTGGGGATTTGCGCGCTGGCTGCCGATCAGATCGACATTGGTAACTACCTCACCAACTGCGACCGAATTCGATAACCCATGTCCCATTGCTCGGCAAGAAGACACTGGCAACCCCGATCTTCGGCTACTCGGTCAGCTTCACCGACGCCGCCGGGGAAACCGGCTGGTACGGCGAGGAAGCGCGCAACGGCAACCTGCGGCGCTGCTGGGACATCTCGATGCCGCAGACTTTGGAGCAACCGCTCTGGAACGGCTGCGCCCGCCGCGCCATCAACGGCTACATTCCCGTTTCGAGAGTGAGAACGCCTGGGAAAGTGACAAGTACAAGGGGCTTCGGGACGAGGCCGATTTCGACCCGCATCCCGGCGAACCGAAAACCCTCAACCATCTGGCCTGCGAAGATCGATGGTTGAACGAACGGCAACGTGGGTCGGCGTGGAGGCGCTGATGACGCTCAAGGGTGACGTGGACAACTTGGGGGCGATTTTTCAGCGTGGCTTGAGCGAACCCACTTTCGCCCGGATGGCGGCGCTATCCCGGCAACTCAATGCCTTTTTTGCCGTTTACCTGCCAGCGTTGTGTCAGAGTCAGCCCGAGTTTCGCAATACCTACACCGTGTTCGCTGGCGGCGATGATTTCTTTCTGATTGGGCCGTGGTGTTCGCAAATCCAGTTGGCGGCGCGAATGCGGCAGGAGTTCGTCCGCTATGTGGCCGGCAATCCTGGCATCACCTACTCAGCGGGATTGACGATGACCAAGCCGGGTTTGCCCATTCGGGCCTTGGGCGAATTGGCCGAGGGCGCATTGGAACATGCCAAGGGTTATGAAACCGACCCGCTGCTGGCGCCGGCACTCAAGAATGCGGTTTGCTGCTCGGTCAGACCGTCGGTTGGAACATCTTTGCCGAACTGCTCAAGGGGCGCGATGAATTGGAACGACTGGTTCACGACTTGAAACTCAGCACTAGTTACCTTTATGGCCTGCTGCATTTGATCGACATGGCCGAGAATTTGCGTTCCGGTCGCACCGGGCAACGCGGTCAACGGGAGATCAACCCCGAGAACGCGCTGTGGCATTCCCGGTTTGCCTATCGCACCCGCCGGTTTCTGGAACGGCAGAAAGGCATGGATGAAGCCGCCCGCTGACGCAAGCAACAGGAAATCGCCGCGATTATTGCCGCCGGCATCGAGCGTTTCGCTGGAGCCTACAAAATCGCCCTGTTTACTTACCTCTACCAACAACGAGATTGAAGGGAGAACCGCACCATGCAAGACCATCGCTACAGAAATCCGAACCGCCCCTCCGCGCCCCGCGACAATCGAGGCGGCTCTGTCGGTGATTATCGCGACCGCAACCGGGATGATCCCACCATCGACACCAGCAAAATCCTGTTCACAAAGCCATTGAACCCTGACTTATTCAACGGCGTAGCTCGCCAAGTCGCGGAAACCATCGCTGAGAATCGCAACACCAACAAGCCCAGTCAGATTCGCAAGTTTTACGACGAGCTTTGCCTGTGGGAAACCAAGGTGAATCAGGACCCTGAAAAGTCCGAAGCGCGTTTCACTGAATATCTGCCCTTCATTCTCATGTTGAATGCCAAGGTTGCTTATGCCTATGGCCGCAAGCCAATGTTAGTGGATGCTAATTTCGTCAAGCTAATTGGCCACTGCCTCCAACAAGTAGAAAAACCAGAAATGCTAAGGATTTGCAAAATATTTTTCGGCTCTTTGGGAATTGCCGGGGTATAAATTCTTTTTAAAAACAAAATTTTGTCGATCATGAGTCACTTTTTACGCCTCAATAAATTCGGAGTAAATTTCGGTAACTCTATGATTTTTGATGGGCATACAAAGCATATCCACAAAGGTCCAGATAAAGATGTTGGAAAAGATGCCCAATATTTTTCAAACCATAGCACCGGCGCTTGATGACTTTGATCTTGTTGTTAAGCCCCTCGACAAATCCACTCGTCAGTCGATCTAGAAAATAATTGACCACTTCATTTTTATAAGTTTCCAACGTCTTTAAGAAAGGATCAAAGCAACGAACCGAACTCTTTTTAACTCGATTCATCCATCCCGTGATCCTCTGCTTTCCGCGCCGGCGATCTAGGTCACTATCCAACAGAGCCGTTAACTCGTTTTTTAACTGATAAGCTCGTTGTAAAAGCGGTGAATACTCGAATAACCGGTCCAACGTTTCTTGGTCTTTTGCGGTTAAATCATCCGGCCTTTTACGCAAAATCCACATCACCCCTTCTAACTCTTTATATTGCTCCTTCGGTAAGGTCTTCCGCAGGCGTGCCAGTTCTTTTTTGCGTAACTCATCCAAGCCCTTTCCGTATAACTTGGCAACATGAAATCGATCGGCGACGATCCGGACCTTTTTCCCAAAAACCTCCTTCGCGGCATTGATAAAACCGACGTACAGATCCGAGCAAACAAAACGGACTTGTTTGCGTAACCTCTTGGGAATACTCATGAAAAATTCCTTGACGGTCTCTTTCTTCCGATCGGCCAACATCCCCAGAACCACCGTTTCGTCATCCATACGACCCGTCACAATCGTCACAAAATCTTGGTGTCCTTTTTTTAAAGAGATTTCATCAATCCCAATAATTTTAAGATTTTTAATCGCCTGCCAATCCACTTCCTTCGCAATATGGCGATCAATAATTCCACGCACTATTTCGTAGCTGATTCCCTCTTTAATGCTCACATCCCACACAGTACTATTCACACAAGCTAGCAATATATGGTGCTCGAACGCTTTCGTACAGCGACTTCGAGCATCATACCACGTCGCCCTTTGCGTGGTCGTCGGCTGCCCTTGACAGCGTTGACATTGATACCGGGGTGGACGAAGACGCAGTTCGACCTGCCGACCGAACAGCGGTAAATGTCTCAGCGTAATGAACTCACCATGTCCATAAAAATGATCAATAAAATTATCGCACTGATGACAACGCGTTCCGCGCTCTGTACTATGGATCGTGACCCGATAATTTCCTTCTCGATCCCTTTCCACCTCATCGACTTCAATATTAGGAAGAGCCAAAAGCACATTAAAAGTGCTCTTCAAATCGTCTAATGACTTATCCATCATGGAATGCTCACTTGATGTTAGCAACTAATTGATAGTATTATACTTTACAACCCCTTGAAATACCAGAGAGCCTATTTTTCGAGGCGTTTCTGGGTTTCTACAAAGAACTGCGTCCATCCGACAAATAACCAGGGATGTCCGACATGAAACTGACCCGCATCGCCAAGATCACCGGTGAAATCGAGTTGCTGAGCGGCCTGCACATCGGCAGCGGCAACACCGAAATGCACATCGGCGGCACCGACAACCCGGTGATCAAGAATCCCATCACCCAGGAACCCTACATTCCCGGCTCCAGCCTCAAGGGCAAAATGCGCAGCCTGCTGGAATGGCGCGCTGGGGTGGTCGCCTTTACCGATGGTAAGCCGCTCGGTTTCAGCCATGTCGGCCGACTGACCGACAATCAGATCGATCAGGGTAAAAACATTCTCAAGCTGTTCGGCGGCGCGCCTGAAGGCAGCAATCAGGATGAAAAACTGGTGGCGGAAATCGGCCCGACCCGGCTGGCGTTCTGGGATTGCGCGCTCGCCCGCGACTGGGTGACCG
This sequence comes from uncultured Gammaproteobacteria bacterium, assembly GCA_963719395.1. Lineage (GTDB taxonomy): Bacteria > Pseudomonadota > Gammaproteobacteria > Competibacterales > Competibacteraceae > Contendibacter. The sequence goes on from CAVRCC010000023.1 coordinate 4,201, forward strand.
CCATGCGCGACAAGAATCTGCTGCTCACCAAGACCAAGATGGAAAACATGATCGACCGTATTCGCGGCGTGGCCGAGCATCCGCGCAATACCGAGAGGGTACCGGCAACGGGCGTAACCAGTCGAGCGCGCCCCCCGCTCAGGCGACCAGGCGAAGATGAGCGGATTTGGGTTTGATGGGGATGTTCGCGTAGAGGCGCGCGGTTTCGCTTTGGATGTGATGATTCATGAACGGCTCCCACTCGTCGTTGAGGGCCACGCAGCGAAGGTTCAACAGGGCTTGGGCGCCGGGGAGAGTCCAGTGCATCCCGGCCCGCTCCATCCGGTCCTTAACGACGTGGCGGCAGGCCCCTTCGATCGCGCCGGAGGCGATGGGGTCGCCGGCGGCGAGGTACCGATCGTAGTGGATGCGGTCGCGGTGGCGGTCGAAATAACCGTGAATCTCCGCCAGCCGGCTACGGGTGGCGGCGGGCAGCTCGCTCTGCTCGGCGAGGTGTTGCAGCCAGCAGATCACCCCGGTCCCCATCCCGCTCAACAGCCCCAGGGTCAGCACTTTCATCCACTTCAGGGCCAGGTCGCTGCCGGGATCGTGAAACAGATGCACCGCTTCCCAGAGGTAACCGGTGGCATGCAGCAGGTCGAGGATTTCCACGCGCGGTGCGTCGCCCAGGGTCGCGGCGGCGGCGTCCCACAGGGAGGTTTGGCCATCCATCAACAAGACCCAGGAGTGGTGGTGGTCGGGGTCGCGGCGGCGAGCTTCGGCTTGCAACCAGGGGAAGACCACCTCGACCGGGCGCGGCGGGGCCAGGGCCTCGGCCACGGCGGCGGCCACCGGCAGCACCGCGCACACCCGCTTCTCGTGGGGGACGGGCCGGCGGGGTCCGGTCCGATCTACCGGCGCCGGGGCGGCGGGATCCCGAAACAGCGCTTCGACCACCGCCAGTGGGGTCCGCACGTGGGGCTCGATCTGATACGCCGCGCCCAGCACGGCCATTTTCTTGCGGTCGGGCTTCGGTCCCCGGGCGTGGTCGTGGGCGGCGATGGCCGGCGCATCGGCCGGCTTGCGCAACGGGACGCCCTTACCGTCGGCGCTCAACACCACGATCTGCTGGCCCGTCGCCGGCGCCGGCGCCGGCCGAGCGGCTTCATAGCCCGCCACCGCCCCGGCCAGGGTCTGCGTCATCGTCTCCAGGCTCGCAACCGACTGTTTCAGACCCAGAATCCGTGCCAACACCGCATCGACTTGGGCGTAGGGATTCTCTACCACCAAGGCCTGATTCCAGTCCCGCAGCACATACGAGCATCGGCCTTCCGGCAGCCCCAGCCGCGCATCCAACGGCACCGCCTCGATGCACTGGCCTTCTCGCGTCCCGTACACCACCCGGTCCAGGGCAAAATCCCCGAAGATCGACCGATACGGCCGGCCATGCGGTTCGGGCAAGCGCTTCACCACCCGCCCGTCGGCCAGTTGCAACGTCTCGCCACAGTCTCCATCACCGGCCAGGGCGAAATAGGTCGCTTGCAGGTCATGGCCCAATTGCAGCAGGGATTGCCACAAACCGCGTTCCAGTTCGTGCGCCGGCAAACCGTCCCGCGCGGCGTCGGACACGAATCCCGTCAGCTGCGCGACGCGCGCCGCCACATCCAACAGCTTGCCTTCCACGGGCAACGGCCACATCATCGTCATCGGTGGGTTCCTCGGGTGATGGTGTTTTCGATGACCTCAATCTACCCGTGTCCGGCCCCACCGGGCAAGGAGCCCACCACCCTTTCCACCCCGGCCTACCCCACCGACCGGTTACCCCGCGCTCGACTGGTTACGCCCACCGGCAACCGCAGTGTTTGACTTCCAACTAACCCTCAAGGTCCACGACGGCGAAGACCTGTTGGATACCGTACTGGCTGGGCTGCGCCTGCTGGAACTGGGGGGGCTGGGCGGTTCCGGCTCGCGCGGCTACGGCAAGCTGCGCTTCCGCAAGCTGGCGCTCGATGGAGAAAGCCTGCAAGCACGGCTGGAACAAACGCAGCCCTGAGCATCCCCACCTGGAGCGCCATCATGGACATGATCACGTTGCGGATTCGCCCACTCTCGCCGTTCGGCACGCCCCCGCTCGGCGACACGCTGTTCGGGCAGTTGTGCTGGGCGATTCGCCATCAATCGGGCGAGGCGCGGTTGCGGGAACTGCTCGATGGTTATACCATTTACCATTTAAATTTATTATAATAAAGTCTCTTCTTAAAATTGGCCGGGAGTCTAGTCATGAGTCGATCACTCAGAATCGAAATTGTGGAATCTGCTGAAGAATTAAGGAAGATAATGAACGATCAAACCCGTGCCAAGTTTCGAGAGCGGCTTCAAGTATTATACTGGATAAAAACCAACTTTTTTCGGTCTTTACAAGAGTTGGCGGATCATCTGGGCCGATCAAAATCGGTGATCGTGAAGTGGTTAAAAGCGTATCGCACGCAAGGGCTAGCCGGACTCTTGGAATGGAATTATCACGGCGGTCGTCGGTCGAAGTTATCCGGTGCCATCTTAGAGGCTTTGCAGCAGCGGTTGAGTGATCCCACGGCGGGTTTTAACAGCTATAAAGAGGTCAAATACTGGCTCGATGAAGAACAAGGCGTGGAGATGCCCTATTCAACCGTGCATCGAATCGTCCATTATCAGCTGCACGCCAAGCTCAAGGTCGCGCGTCCGACGAGCGTTCATCGGGACGATCTCGCCGTGGTCGAATTTAAGAAAAAACTGCCAGACCGCCTAGAAGTCATTGATATCCTTCAAAACGTCGAAAGCGGTCCCGCCTTGCCGTTACGCTATTGGAGTCAGGACGAAAGTCGTTTGGGATTGAAGACGATCACCCGGAGCGTGCTAACCGCATTGGGGGTGAAACCCATCGGGCCGATCCAATGGAAGTACCAATCGTTCTATGTATATGGGGCAGTCGAACCCTTGACGGGCGACAGTTTCTTTTTAGAGTTTTCCCATTTGGATGCGGATTGTTTTCAAATCTTTTTAGATCAATTTTCTCAATCTCATCCCCAAAGTCTGAATGTGATTCAATTGGATAATGGACGGTTTCATTTAGCCAAAAAACTCCAGATTCCTCAGAATATCGTCTTGTTGTTTCAACCCCCTTACAGTCCGGATGTCAATCCCATCGAGCGCGTTTGACAGTTTATGAAAGATAAATTGCGTTGGTTGAATTTGAAAAATTTAGAAGAATTGCGTGAAAAAGTCGATGAGATCATCCGGTCTATCGCGCCGAGCCAATTTGCTTCTTTGACCAGCTTTGACTTCATTCTAACCGCACTTAAATAATAAAACCTATCAGTAATTGGTATCACTCGCTGCCAGGCCTCGGCGGGTTGCTGTTGCGCCCACCGGTCGACCCGGATCGCCGGCGTTTGCGCCTGGCGGCGGGTCGGGGGACGACCGTGCGGCCTCGCCGGCGGGGGGATGACCGGCCGAGGATCGTCCAGGTAGATCCGCTGGTCTTTGTGAACATCCCCGACGAAGCGCTCGCCGCGGTCGTCGAGCGTCCGCAGCAACGCCGGATCGCTGCCATACAGACCATCGAAGCCCACCCAGGCAAAGCCGATCCCCTGCTGGCGAGCGTGGGCGATCATCTCCAGAGCCAAGTCGTGCTTGCGCTGGAACCCGCAGTGCGAGGCCGGTATCCCCGCCGCCTGACCGCGTTTCGGGTCTTGGGTCCACGCTTCCGGGAGGAAGAGTCGTTCATCGATCAGCGTGGCTTTCGTCCCGCAGCCCAGCGCCGCAAACACCCCGACCTGACAATTCTCCACCTTGCCCAACTGGCCGCACCATTGCCGCCCCACCCCCACCGAATGCCGCCCTTTCTTCGGGAACCCGCTCTCGTCGATGATCAAACTGCTGTCGGCTTGCCCCCCAACAGCCGGTTGGCGTCCTGCGCCACCTGGTCCAGCACCGCCCGTTCCGCCCACGCCGACTCGCTCACCATGTGCTGGAGCGCTTGATGATCGGCCTCCGGGATGACTTCCTCCATCCGTTCCATATTCTTGGTCTCCGCCTGGAGCAACCCGCGGAGGTAATGCCATGCGGCGGTTTCTACCGTTCGGGTCTGCCGGCGGAAATGACCACCAAACCGATCACAAAAGCGAACAAACCGCTGGCCAATTCCCGCCAGCAGGCCCCCGTCGTCGTTAGCAGTAACTTTTTTTTAATGACTTGTTGATCTGTACCAATCATGTTTCACCTTGAGCTGCCTTGTATCTTGATATAATTTACACTATTCTTGACCATTAATATAAAAATCAATCAGATAAATCTGACAAAGTAGAATTAGGATATGGGTACGCTGTATCTGGATCGCCGCGATTTGAGCCTGCGGCTGGACGGCAAGCGGCTGGTGATCGAGGAGCCGGACGCCCGCCCGCGCGGGGTGCCGCTGGCGCTGGTGGAGCGGGCGGTGATCCAGGGCCAGGTGCGGTTCGACAGCGGGGTGCTGGCGGCGCTGGCCGAGCAGGGGACTGCGGTGGTGTGCCTGAGCGCGCGCCACAGCCGGCGGACCGCGATCCTGCTGGGAACCGGTCACGGCGATGCCCGCCGCCGGCTGGCGCAGTATCGACTGGCGTTCGAGCCGGACGCCCGCTTGGCGCTGGCGCGGCGCTTGATCGCCGGCAAGCTGGCGGCGCAAATCCGCCTGCTGGAGAGCCGCCCAGGCCCAGCGGCCGGATGCGCGCAAGCCCTTGCACGACGGCCTCGCGACCCTTCGGGGTTTGCTGCCGAAGCTGGCGGCGGCGACGGATCGGGATGCGGTGCTGGGGCTGGAAGGGGCCGGGGCCGCCGCCCATTACGCGGCGCTGACCGCGTTGTTCCCACCGGCGTTGAATTTCACCGGGCGTAATCGTCGGCCGCCGCGCGATCCGGTCAACGCTTGCCTGTCGCTGGGCTACACCCTGCTGCACTTCGAGGCGGTGCGGGCGGCGCATGGCGCCGGTCTCGATCCGCTGCTCGGTTTCTTCCACGAGCCGGCTTACGGCCGCGAGTCGTTGGCCTGCGATCTGATCGAGCCGTTGCGGCCCCGGCTGGACGGCTGGGTGTGGGCGTTGTTTCGCGAGCGGCGGCTGCGGGAGCACGACTTCGTCGAGGACAAGGGCGCGTGCCTGCTGGCCAAGGCGGGCCGGCAGACCTTTTACGCCGGCTATGAGTACTGGGCGCCGCCGCTGCGGCGCTATCTGCGCCGGGCGTGCTACCGGCTGGCGAACTGGCTAAACGAGCGGGCGCCGGCGTTGCCGGAGGGCGGGGACGATGAAGGCTGAGTATCACGGCCTGCTGGACGAGCACGCCGAAGGTTTGCGCAAGCCGCTGTACCTGCAAGGGCGCAGCGGGCTGGCGGCGGATCTGGACGGGCGGGCCTTGCGGATCTCGCAGCCGGAGCGGGCGGCGGTGCTTTATCCACTGGCGCGGCTGGCGCGGGTGTTGAGCAAGGGCGAAGTGCGCTGGAGTTGCGAGGCGCTGCTGGCCTGCGCGGCGACGGGTGTTCCGGTGGTGTTTTTGGATCGGGACGGCGGGGTGCGCGGTTATCTGTTCGGCCCGTCGTCTGGCGAGAGCGCGCTGTATGGGCGCTTGCGCGCCTGTCTGCGCCAATCCGGCGGGCCGAACCGGTACGCGGGCTGGCGGCGGGCGATGGCGGATCATGCCCGGCGGGCGCTGGAGCAGCAGTTGCGGCAGGCGGGCGTTTGTCCGGAGCCGGTGCTGGCGTGGCGCGGTTTGGCGCCGGTCGGGCGAGGGACGGCCATCGCGGTATTGGACGAGGCGCTCATGCGGCGGCTGCGCGGGTTGTTGGCGGGGTTGAGCGCGCAATTGCTGGCGGAAGCGGGTTTGAGCGCGGAACGGTTGGCGGATTTGGAGCCGTTGGCTCTGGTGGACGATTTGGCGGAGTTGCTGGGCTGGGCGCTGGCGGAGCCGGTGTTGACGACGGCGCGGCGCCGGGCGGAGCCGGGGCCGGATTGGCGCGACGAGCGGGCGCTGACGGCGCTGGTCGAGGCGCGGCGGGACGAGGTGTTTCGGTTCGGGCGGCTGTTGCTGGGTCGCCTGCGGCAATGGTTGGAGGATTGAGGCGTGGCGCGGCAACGACGGCTTTATCTGATCTGCTACGACATCGCGGAAGACCCGAAGCGGTTGAACCGGGTAGCGCGGTATTTGAGCAAGTTCGCGTTCCGGGTGCAGTATTCGGTGTTCGTCGGCAGCTTTTTCGAGCATTCGCTGGAGGGGGTGCTGCGCGGCCTGGAGGGGATCATCGATCCGCGCAAGGACGACGTGCGCTGCTATCCGCTGCCGGATCGGGCGGAGGTGGTGCTGCTCGGCCCGCAGATGTTTCCCGACGATATTCTGTTCATCCACGATGGCCGGAACGTGTTGCGGCTGGGGGCGGGAACGCCGCGTCCGGTCGAGAGGCAGGAGGATCTGTTCGTGACGTGACCGGGGGGCGATGGCGGGAAAGGCCCGTTTTTCGCCGTGCGCCGGCCGGTTCTTGATCCGGTGTCGGGCGGTGTGAAATGATTGAATAGATTAATTGTTCTGGAGGTGGTTATGGTCGAGTTGGCGCGCAAGCCGAGCATTTCGCCCGCCGAGTATCTGGAAGGCGAGAAGGTGGCCAAGGTCCGCCATCAGTATGTGGATGGCGAGGTGTATGCGATGGCGGGCGGAACCAAGGCGCATAACGAGGTGGCCGGGAATTTTTACGGATTGCTGCGCGCCCATTTGCGGGGTACGCCTTGCCGGGTGTTTATCGGCGATGTCAAGGTGCATGTGGCCTGGGATTGGCGCGAGCGGTTTTATTATCCCGATGTGGTGGTGGGTTGCGAGGCGAACGATGCCGATCCTTACGTGGTGGAGCAGCCGAAGTTGATTGTGGAGGTGTTGTCGGATTCGACCGAGCGCGATGATCGGTCGGACAAGTTTTACGCTTATCGCCGGTTGCCCAGTTTGGAGGAATACGTGCTGGTGGCGCAGGATACGCGGCGGGTGGAGGTGTATCGGCGGGAGACCGGCTGGGATTTGGAGGTTTACCGGGAAGAGGGAAGCTTTAATCTGCGCTGCCTCGAATTGGAGTTGTCCATCGCGGACGTTTACGAGGGTGTGTTAGCGGCGTCCCGAGAATCTTTTGCGGCGAAGTGACGGCAAGCTTGCCGCCGCCACCGTTTTCTTCGACGCATGGCATCCTCAACGGCATTGACTTTGGCGCTGCGAGGAATTCCCCATGCTCTCCTACGACGATGACGGCTGGTTCGATGAGGACGGCTATTATCATCCCGCCGATCTTCCCGATCCCGATCTGCTGGATTGGGGCGATGATTTCGACGATTTCGATGCGGCTGACTGGGAACACTATCTGGGTGGTCCGGGCGAGGATGTGTTCGAAGCGGCGCTCGAAGCTCGATCGCTGTATGACGATGGTGACGACTGGCCTTATTGAGTGCGTGCCTCGCCATGACCCGACAGACTGAAATTCTTCGCTGGCTGATGACTGTCCACCTGGCTATCCCGCTGCGGTACGGGCGCGGCTTCTTTGTGCTGCGCGGGCCACGGGTTCGCTTGGCCGATGGGAGGTTGATGAGCGCGCTGGATTGGCTGCAAGCCGAGGGGTTCGGGGCGGGCTTGCTGCACAAGTTTATGCTAGACTTGACGATGGTTTAGGCGCGTCTCGACGCTATTTTGGTTATGAAAACAACGATGTTGCGACATGGCAAAAAAGATAACTTTTAAAACAACAAAAATTCTGACAGACCTCTCTGTAAGCTGTTGTTTTAAAAGGATTTATAGCGTCTAGGCCTCCAAAACGTAGCCCTGATTAAAAAGGGATTAAGACTTTGTCTACAATCAATACTGCTTTAGCTTGTTGAGATTTCCCTCCAAAACGTAGCCCTGATTAAAAAGGGATTAAGACCCGATTGCTTCGGAATTGTTTTCCGCTCTACCACTCCAAAACGTAGCCCTGATTAAAAAGGGATTAAGACAAATTCTCGAAGGTCTCCTGTTTATCATAGTGGGTTTGCTCCAAAACGTAGCCCTGATTAAAAAGGGATTAAGACCTAGCGTAATCGCGGGTATATCTTGATTCACTCCAAAACGTAGCCCTGATTAAAAAGGGATTAAGACTTTTACACAATTTAGTAGCATACTTAAATTTAGCCTCCAAAACGTAGCCCTGATTAAAAAGGGATTAAGACTCAACCCGCTTACCCCATGGTCGTCGAAGTCACCACTCCAAAACGTAGCCCTGATTAAAAAGGGATTAAGACTTTGACATTGGACGCGGTATCCAAACATGGTTCAACCTCCAAAACGTAGCCCTGATTAAAAAGGGATTAAGACTTGTCATCAGCGAAGCTTCATACTATCCTACTCCAAAACGTAGCCCTGATTAAAAAGGGATTAAGACTCGCTAGCCTTCATTATTTCTAGTACCATCTGGTCTCCAAAACGTAGCCCTGATTAAAAAGGGATTAAGACACTGCATTTCAGCGAAAGATTTGCCGTATGCTCAAACTCCAAAACGTAGCCCTGATTAAAAAGGGATTAAGACTGTTTAGCGGATGTTTACTGCGAACCCTCAATGCTCTCCAAAACGTAGCCCTGATTAAAAAGGGATTAAGACTTGTAGTAAACGGTTATGACCGTACTGCGGATAGCTACCTCCAAAACGTAGCCCTGATTAAAAAGGGATTAAGACCTTCGCAGGTCATCGATGATTACCGCGAGGCGTATCCTCCAAAACGTAGCCCTGATTAAAAAGGGATTAAGACTGCTACTGAATCCCTTGACTTTCCCTGGGACACTATCTCCAAAACGTAGCCCTGATTAAAAAGGGATTAAGACAACTGACTCGTAAGTTTACTACTCTTCTAACTTCTCCAAAACGTAGCCCTGATTAAAAAGGGATTAAGACTGGGGTAGGCACTTTATGTAGTGTTCCCAGTAAATATCCGTAGGGGCGACCGACCGGTCGTCCCTACGGATATCAATTAGGAAGCCTATATGCAGAGCCTTGCGGCAAGCTTGCCGCTCCCGCCGCCCGACCTCGTTCGTGGCACGATCCCTCCCAGGAACCCAACCCTGCGAAACTCACCCCGGTTGGCCTATCCTGCAACGAGTGTCCCGTGATCAACCTGACGAACCGAGATCGAAGCGATGTCCGCAGTCCCCCCCAACCCACCGCAAAGCGCCAAACCGCCGCCCGCCATCGTCGCCCTGCCGCTACCCGTCTCCCGCTATCGCGTGCGCTTCATCGCCCAAGAACCGCTGCGGCTGCCGGCCTACGCCGGCTCCGCCTGGCGCGGCGCTTTCGGCCACGCCCTCAAGCGGCTGGTCTGCGTCACCCGCGAACCGCGCTGCCCGGACTGCCTGCTCTATCGCTCCTGCAGCTACCCCTACCTGTTCGAGACCCCGCCCGACCCAGCGGTCGCCCTGCTGCGCAAATACCCGGCGGCTCCGCATCCCTTCCTGCTGCGGCCGCCCGCCGACACGCGTCGACCATTGGCGGCGGGTGAGGAAACCACCCTCGATCTAAACCTGTTCGGCCACGGTCACCGCTATCTGCCCTACGCCCTCCACGCGCTCGGCCAAGCCGCCGAACGCGGATTGGGGACCAACCGGAGCCGGCTGGCGCTGGCCGAGGTGCTACAGGAAACCGTTACCGGTTGGACCCGCATCCACCAGCCCGACGGACCGCTGACGCCCCTGCCGCCCGAGATTCCCAAACCCCCGCCTTGCCCGGCGCGGCTGACGCTGTTCGTCGAAACTCCATTGCGGCTGGCGGTGGACAACGATCATGTGACCCCGGAGACGTTCCGCTTCACCCACCTGTTCGGCAGCCTGTTGCGGCGAATCTCGCTGCTGATCGCCTTTCACGGCGACCGACCGCTCGACGCCGACTTCGCCGCTTTGGCGCGGGCGGCGGACACCGTGCCGCTGACTGCGGCCCGGCTACGCTGGCGCGACTGGAACCGCTATTCCTCGCGGCAGCGGACCACGGTGCCGATGGGCGGGCTGGTCGGCGAGATCGAACTGGCCGGCGCCGGGCTGGAGCCGTTCTGGCCCTGGCTGTGGCTCGGCCAGTGGACCCACGCCGGCAAGGGCGCGGTGATGGGGCTGGGCGGCTACCGGATCATGTCAACAAAAAAGTTATAAATTTATGGTAAAAAAATTCTTTATTTGCATATAGCCGCAGTGCTAAGGTTCCCGCCAAATAGCTCGGAGCGCTGGTGGCCCGAGCGAAGCGCAACCGGACTTTGAGGCGGGAACCATGTATCAGTACGACTCCTACGATCAGACGCTCGTGAACGAGCGGGTAACTCAGTTCCGCGACCAGGTCCGGCGCTACCTGGCCGGCGAACTGAGCGACGACGAGTTCCGGCCGCTGCGGCTGATGAACGGCCTCTATATCCAGCGTCACGCGCCGATGCTGCGGGTCGCCATTCCCTACGGCCTGCTGTCCTCGCCCCAGTTGCGGACGCTGGCCCACATCGCTCGCCGCTACGACAAAGGCTTCGGTCACTTCACCACCCGCCAGAACATCCAGTACAACTGGCCGAAGCTGGAGGAAACGCCGGACATCCTCGCCGATCTGGCTCAAGTGGAGATGCACGCCATCCAGACCAGCGGCAACTGCATCCGCAACGTCACCGCCGACCATCTGGCCGGGGTCGCCAAGGACGAACTCGAAGACCCCCGGGTCTACTGCGAAATCATCCGCCAGTGGTCCACTTTCCACCCGGAGTTCTCCTACCTGCCGCGCAAGTTCAAGATCGCCGTCACCGGCGCGATTCACGACCGCGCGGCGGCCCAGGTCCACGACATCGGCCTGAATCTGATTCGCGACGAGCAGGGCGACATCGGGTTTCGAGTGCTGGTCGGCGGCGGCTTGGGGCGGACGCCGATGATCGGCCACGCGATCCGCGAGTTTCTGCCCCAGCGCGATCTGCTGTCCTACCTGGAAGCGATCCTGCGGGTCTACAACCAGCACGGCCGGCGCGACAATATTTACAAGGCCCGCATCAAAATTCTGGTCAAGGCGCTGGGGCCGGCCAAATTCCGCGACCAGGTCGAGGCGGAATGGGAACACATCAAGGATTCCGGGCTGGTGCTGGACGAGGCGGAAATCGAGCGGGTGCGCCGCTTTTTCGCGCCGCCGCCCTATGAAGCCACCGCCGCCGATGATCTCAGCTTCCCGCAGTGGCTCAAGGGCGACAAGGCGTTTGCGACCTGGGTGCGCCACAACATCGCCGAGCACAAGGTCGCTGGTTACCGCAACGTGTTCGTGGCGCTGAAAGACCCGGGCACGCCGCCGGGCGACATCACCGCCGATCAGATGGACGCGGTGGCCGACCTCGCCGACCGCTACAGCTTCGGCCAGATTCGTTCCACCCACCACCAGAACCTGCTGCTGGCCGACGTGCGCCAAGCCGATCTTTATCCGCTGTGGCACGCTCTGAAGAATCAGAAACTGGCCGCGCCGGTCATCGGCACCTTGGCCGACATGATTTGCTGCCCCGGCCTGGATTATTGCAGTCTGGCCAACGCCAGTTCGATCGCCATCGCCCAGCAAATCAACGAGAAATTCGACCGGCTCGACTATCTCTACGATCTGGGCGACATCCGCCTCAACATGTCCGGCTGCATGAACGCCTGCGGCCACCATCACGTCGGCCACATCGGCATTCTCGGCGTGGACAAGAAGGGCGACGAGTGGTACCAGATTTCGCTGGGCGGTTCTTCCGAGAACGATGTCTCGCTGGGCGACATTCTCGGTCCCTCGGTGCCCAAGACTGAAGTCGCCAACACTCTCGAACGCATCCTGGGGGTTTACGTGGATCGGCGCCAGGACGACGAGCGGTTTATCGACACCTTCCGGCGGATCGGCCTGGAGCCGTTCCGGGTGCGGGCCTACGCGCCGGGAAGCAACGAGGCGAAACAGGAGGAGGAGCGTTATGCGGTCGGTTATTAAGAATCGGGAAATCAGCGAGGATCGCTGGCAACACGTCGCCGATGACGCCGAGCTGCCGGCCGGGCCGGCGATCGTGTCGCTGGCGCGCTGGCAGCGGGAACGGGCCGCGCTGCTGGAACGGGGTCAGGTAGGGGTGCGGCTGCCGAATACCGCCAACGTGGCCGATCTGGCGGAGGATTTGCCGGTGCTCGAAGTCGTGGCGCTGGAATTTCCCAAGTTCGCCGATGGTCGCGCCCACTCCCAGGCCCGGCTGCTGCGCGAGCGTTATGGTTACCGGGGCGAACTCCGGGCGGTTGGGGACGTGCTGCGCGATCAGTTGTTGTTCATGGCGCGCAATGGCTTCGACGCCTTCGAACTCCGGGCCGATCGCAGCCTGGAGGATGCGCTCGCAGCCTTCGGCGAGTTCAGCGAGAGCTACCAGCCCGCCGCCGATCAGCCGCTGCCGTTGTACCGGCGGGGACGCTGAGCGAAAAACCCGGCTCGTGAGGGGTTTCCCAACCCCTCACCCCTCATTGTAAATACCAGTCCGGTGGAATTGGATTGGCGAGCGTGTCGGAACCCGGCTCCTCGGACGGATCGTCCGAGCCCGGTTCGCCGATGTTGACCACCACCGTGGTCACGTTGTCGTTGGCGTCCCGCATCAGGGCCAGGTGAATGAACGCCTTGACCGCTTCCTGGCAGTTGTGGTCGCTGTGGGCGAGCAAACGGGCGATTTCCTCGTCGCTCACGGTTTTATTCAGCCCGTCGCTGCACAGCAGGAACAGATCGCCGGCTTGCAGCGGATACACCGCTTCGTCGATCAGCAATTCGTCCGCGGAACCGACCGCCCGGGTAATCACGTTGGCCAGCGGATGGCGGTGCGCATCCTCGGGCGCGATCAACCCCTGGTCGACCAGTTCCTGCACGTGGCTGTGGTCGCGCGTCAGTTGCTGGAGCTGGCCGTCCCGCAGCCGGTAGATGCGGCTGTCGCCGACCCACAGACAGGCGCACTGCGCTTCGTGGGCGATCAGCACCACCACCGTGCTGCCGATGGTGCGGTTCTGGTAGCGTTGGGCCGATTCCTCGCGCAACCAGCGATTGACGTCGCACAGACTTTGCCGCACCGCTTCCAGGAAATCCGGCCAGTCGGACGGCGGGTTGAGCCCCTGCAAGGTTTTGATCACCATCTGGCTGGCAATGTCGCCGGCCTCGTGTCCGCCCATGCCGTCGGCGACCGCCCATAGACCCCGTTCGGGCAGGGCGAGGCAGGCATCCTCATTGATCGCCCGGACCATGCCCACGTGGCTGCGGCCGGCGGACGACCATCGAAATGTTCTTGGTTGGTTCATGCGTTTAAGCCTCCTCGGCGGCCGCTGGCCCACCCGAAAGACCGGTGAGATCAGCGAATGATTGTTCGTTCCAACCCGATCGTTGCCAATCTCCGCGCAGCAGCGCCGTGAAACCGTCGATGGGCGGCAGTCCGTCGCAAATCAGCAAGCAACGAGCGATCCACTCGGAGCCCTCGGTCCACCACAGACTCGGCTGGGGAAAGGCGCGTCGCAGCAGGTGGTTCGCCAGCGCCGGCGCCGCGCGGGTCAGATCCAGCGGCGCCGGCAAGGGGCAATACCAGGCGTTTCCGTTCGTCGCGCGCACGGCGGGAGCGTCCGGCGCCAGCGGCGCGCCCAGCGCCCCCACCTGTTGGCTGAACGCGTTCAGATCCAGTTCGTCGCGCTCGAGCGCGGCCAGCGCCAGCCGTTCGGCCGCCTGAAACCAGGCTTCGCTGGCGATGGGCAGCGCGAGCAGCGGTCGGTCCGGCGCCAGCGGTACGGTGATCGCCAGCGGATAATAACGGCCCACCCGATCCATGCTCGGCATCAGAATGCCGGCGTAGGCGTCCGCCCCACACAAACCGCTACCCAGGGCGAACCGCCAGATCGGGCTGGTGCAATAGTACTGGCGCCAGGTTTCTTCGCCCAGTTGGGCGCGACTGTGGGCGATGGCGGCCTGAAGCCAGGCATCCCAGCGCGTCACGAAGGCTTTGCCCAGATGGCGACTGATAAAATCACCCCGGCCGGGCAGTTTGCCGAAAAAACCCGCCAACGCCGGCGCTGGCGTTGAATTCACAGTTGTTCCGGACACCGGAAACCCTCCAGCTCTCGCGGACGAAACGGGTTCGAACCGCTCGCGGTGCGCAACTCGTACAGGGCCTTGCCGGCCGGCCAATTGGAACGTCAGCCGGAATTGGCCCGAACCGGTCGGCTGGATTTGGGCTTGGTCGAGTATTTTAAACCAGGCCCAGGGACCGGTTTCGCTGAGCTGCGCGGGACTGCCGGCTACCGCCGGCAGGAATTCGAGCCGCGCCTGTCCGGATGCGCCGGTCCATTGCAGATCGGCGACTCGCGCGGCCTGGCCGGGGGTATAGGCCAGCGTTTGGCCGTCCACGCTGATCACGACCTGGTTGGCGTCGCCGCTCAGTTCGAGGGGAATCAGTTGAAAGCGGATCGCCGGCGTCTGGCTGTTGGGACCGAACAGGGCGTCGCGGATGGCGATGGCGCGCTGGAAGGTTTGCAAGGCTTCCGGCGTGATGCTTTGCTCCGGGCCGGTGGGTCCGCGCCAGCGCCAGCCGCTCGGCGCGGTATCGACATACGGTTGCAGGTACTGCTTGAAAAAGCTGTCCATCAAACCGTTCGGGCCAAAGAAGCGGCCGAAAGCCGCCAGCGTAGCGTCCGGCGGTCCTTGCACCGTGCGGCTTGGCGTCGGACTGACGTCCGGATTGGTCCAAACGATGGTATTCGCCGGGGCGGCGCCTGAAGCGGCGCTCGATCCGGCGCCGCTCCACTGAAAGGAAGCACGGGCCAGCGGATAGCGGCCGCTCAGGTTGTCCTGAAAAAAAGCGGCGATTTGGGCCGCTTTCCATTGGGCGTTCAGCCGGTCGCGCGGGCTACGGATAATGTCGGCGCTGTCCAGGGCCAGTTTGTTGAGCAAGGTGTTGAAAGGCGGCGGTTTGCGGGCGGCATCGACTTGCAATTGATTGACGACCGTTCCGATTTGGTCCTTGAGGGTTTGCGGCATGCCGCCATCGGGACTGGTCTCCCGGGCGCGGACGATGGCGTTCAGGTGGCCGTAGAGGTCGTTAATCGCGGACAGCGTTTTATCGAGAGGCGGAATGGCGCCCTGCGGACCGCTGATTTCACGCTGGTACTGGGCGCCAAAACCCAGCAGGCGCGGGTCGGGACCGCAGGGCTGGATGGCGGCGGCGGCGGCGGTCGAGGCGCCGGCGCCGAGGATGCCGGCGATCTTGTCGGTCAGCGATTTGTCTTCGGGTGGCTTGGCGGTGTCGGGGGCGGCGCCGGCGGTTTATCCAATGCCAGTTCCCGGACCACGGTTTCGATTAGAGTACGCAGCGGCGAGGTCGGCCCGGACAACACCTGCAGGAGATCGAGCGCGGCGTCTGGACTGTCGAATCCCTTGATGCGGACGTCGGCCAGCAAATCTTGCCACTGTCGCAGGTAGTCGCCGAGATAAAGGCGGCACACGCCATCGGCGATTTGCTGCCGGTCCGCCGGGTTGTTGGCGACCTGGACCGCCGCTCCCAGAATCCAGCTCTCGTCGGCCAACTGACCGACCAGTTTGGGGTTTTCGGTCAGAAAAAACTGGTAGTAGCCGTTGTAGGTATACAGGCCGGGAATGCCGCTGTTCAGCGCTTGGCCGCTCTTGCGCTCGAAGACCCGGGGCGTGTCCGGTCCGGCGGCGACGGTGAGGCCCATCTCCGGTGGGGAGCCGGCGCTCCGCTGGTTTTGCTTGACGTGCTCGTAGATGCGCTGGGACAGGGGAACCTGGTTGAGCGTGGCCCGGATGTTCTGGATCAGCCCGCTGTCCAGCGCGATGGGTGATTTCAGCGGGGCCTGTTCGAGCAACGCATCCAGATGCGCCGACAACTGCTCGCGTTGTTCCCGGTTGATGGCGCGGGGCAGATTGGCCTGCCATTCCTGCTCCATCCAGCCCTTGACGGTCTTGGCGTCGAAACGCTCTGGATCGTCCATCATCAGATAAATCTTGAGCGTGTCGTACAAATAGCTGGGATTGTTGGCGTTCTGCCGCAACCGCTCTTCCAGGCGCAAAATAATCCGGGGCAGCAGGGCCTGCAGCAGCAGGCGCTGGTAGATGGCCCGCGCCTCGCCGCCGAGCTTGTCGCCCTGATACAGGCCGAACCCCATCAGCCAGGGGCTACCGGCGTCGCGATCGCCATAGCCGCCGGGAATGGCGCGGGCGGCGTCGAGCAGCGCCAGGGCGGCGGCGGGATCGGTCTGGTCGGGCGAGAGCGCCTGAATCTGTTTTTCCAGTTCCAGCCGCTGTTTTTCGACTGCGCGCACGTACATCTCGTTGCGGGCGTAGCTGGTCAGCCACAGCAGGGCGGCGGTCACGGTGACCAGCAGGGCGGCGGCGTAGGCGCCGCGCTGGATCCAGGTTCGCCAGCGTTCCACCCGCAGATTGACGCCGGCGATCTCGGCCTCCGGGAACACGACGTCGCGCAGTAGGCGGGTGATGAAGTAACTACGACCCTTGCCGGAAAAGGTGCTCAACACCTGCCGGTGCAGGCTGAAGGTGGTGGCCAGCGAACTCATCAGCCGGTCGATCGGCGTGCCTTCCTGGGTGCCGCTGGTGAAGTACGCGCCCCGCAGCAGGACGCGCTCCTCGTAACGGCTGGGTCGGAACACGTCCCGGACGAATTTTTCGGCCACCGGCTTGAGGGAGGCGAATTGCCGCGGCAGGGTGTAGAGCAGATCGCGGCGCTGGGGATCGCGTTCTTCCTGCAAGCGTTTCACCAGCCGGTCGTTCAGGCGCTGCTCCAGCAGATCGAACTCGCCGGCGAAGTGCTCGACCACGCCTTCCGGGTTGGCCAGGTCGTCCATCGGGAGGGTCATGCCCCAGACCTGGGCGCGCTCTTCCAGGCCCAGGTCGCTGAAAAATTCGATGAAACCGGCGATCAGATCGGCCTTGGTGAACAGCACGTAAATCGGAAAGCGGATGCCGAAATGCTCGTGCAACTCCTGCACCCGTTGCTTGATGGCCACGGCCTGGGCGGCGCGCTCGTCCTCGCTTTGCTGCATCAGGTCGGCCAGGCTGATGGCGATGAAGGCGCCGTTGATGGGTCGGCGCCGGCGGTGCTTCTTGAGCAGTTCCAGGAAGCCGCGCCAGGCCGCCCGGTCTACTTCCTCGTGGCTGTCCTGGGTGGTGTAGCGGCCGGCGGTGTCCAGCAGCACGGCTTCGTCGGTGAACCACCAGTCGCAGTTGCGGGTGCCGCCCACGCCGCGCACCTTGCCGGCCCCCAGCGGGAAGCGCAGGCCGGAGTTGATCAGCGCGGTGGTCTTGCCGGAGCCAGGCGGGCCGATGATGATGTACCACGGTAGTTGGTAGAGGTATTGCGCGCGGCCGGTTTTGCCGCCCAGCCGGGCTTTCTTGAGGACGGCGAGCGCCTCGTCCAGCCCTTGCTTGAGAGTGGAAATTTCCTCGGCCGAGGCGGCTTCTTCTTCCTTTTTTTTCTGCTGTTGCTCGCGCGCGGTCTGGTCGCCACCGCCACCGCCACCGCCACCGCCACCGCCACCGCCACCGCTGCCACCACCACCGGCCGCCCTGCCAGCCGCCTGACCGGCCAGGTCGGCCAGCATGTCGCGGTTGCGGCGCAGCGTGTCGATATGGTAGACGAGTTGGTAGAGCGCGTAGGAGCCGCCGATAGTCAAGATGGTGACGACGCGGCCCAGGTCGGTGGCGAGCGGGGTTTGACCCGCGATGGCGATGAGCGGTCCCAGGTACCAGATCAGGGCGGCGACGGCCAGAACGCCGGTGACGCCGATCAGCCAGGGATTTTTGAGAACGTTCAGGATTTTCTTCATGACCCCCTACCGTGTCGCCTGGGCCAGCAGAATGATGTCGACGCGTCGGTTGAGGGCGCGATTCCGCGGGGAGTCGTTGGGAACGACCGGTTCGGTGTCGGCGCGGCCTTCGCCGATGAAGCGGCTGGGATTGGCGTTGTTGGCGGCCAGGATTTTCACCACGCTGTCGGCGCGGGCCTTGGACAGATGCCAGTTGGATGGAAATTGCAGAGTCCGGATCGGGATGTTGTCGCTGTGGCCGGTGACCAGCACCCGGCCCTGAACCTTATTCAACTCGGCGCTGATCTGCTGGAGTAGGTTATAGAAGGCCGGTTTGACCTCGGCTTTGCCAGAATCGAACAGCCCATCGCCTCGAATCCGCACCGTGGTTCGGTCGGCCTCTTCAACGACCGCGACCAGCCCCTGCTGGACCTGCGGCTCCAGGAAAGCGCGCAAATTCCGGGTGACTTGGGCGAGGCCGGCGTTGGGCTTGAGGGGTGAGGCGGCGGCGGGAATGCCGCCGCGCCGCACCATCGCCACGGTGTCGCCCCGGACGCCGCTGAGGGCGGTGAGCACCGGGTCGGAGGCGTTGTTTAGCAACCAGTTGAAGATGGCGTAGGCGATGAGCAGCAGGGTGGCCGCGACCGCCGCCACCACCCACAGCGGGACATAGCGGATCAAGGGGTTGCGCTGGTTGCTGGCGCCGCGCCAGTGCGGCGACAGTTCCCGCTCGAACTCGCCCCGGGCGGTGCGGATGGCGTTGTAGGCGCGCTCCCGCTGTTCCTCCAGCCGACTGCGGCCGTTTTCCAGCAGCCGGTAGCGGCCCTGGAAGCCGAACGCCAGGCACAGATACATCAGTTCCAGCAGGTGCAGGTTCTTGCGTGGGTCGGGAATGAGAACGTCCAGCAGTTCGAAGAATTTTTCGCCGCCCCAGGTTTCGTTGTGGAAGGTGATCAGCAGGCTGCTCTCGCTCCACTCGCTGGCCCGGCCCCAGGGCGTGTTCAGCACCACTTCATCGAGCGTGGTGCAGAGCACGTAGCGGGCCCGGAACACGGTTTTTTCGTGGACGCCCTGGTTGCGGGCGTTGGCGGTGAACGCCTTCATCTCCTCGATCATCCGCTGGCGCAGCTGCTCGGGATCGGGGTGCGAGGAGGTGTTCTTCAGGCGCGTGATCAGGCTGAGCAGGGGGGCGGCGGCGGCCTCCAGCGGGTTCAAGCCGACCCCGGCCGGTACCACCGGAGCGGATGTTTCGGCCGGCGGCAGGCCGGACGGGCGGGGCGCCGGCGCGGGCGCCGGCCCTGGACGGCGGCCGCCCGGCGCTGGCCGGATAAGGGTGCGTTCGCCTTCGTCGCTGTCGGCGAACGGATCGTCGGTGGTCACGGTTTTCTACTCGTCATTCTTTGATGGCCCAGAACGCCATCTCCATCCCCGGGAACTCGCCGCCGACGTGGAAGGCGAAGCCGCCCGAGTTGAGAATCTGTTTCCAGAACTCGCTGCTGCGGTCGAGCCGGAAGTAGGTGAAATCGGCGCGGTAGGGGATTTCCCGCGGCGCCACCGGCAAGGGGCTGACGCCGATGCCGGGCAGATGGTGGTTGACGAACTGCGCGATGCGTTCCACCGGCCCGATCTTGACCTGAGTCGGGAAGCGGGCGCGCAGCAGGTCGGTCGCCATGTCGGCGCGAACCGCCAGAATGAAATTGGCCTTGGTGAGCAGCGGGCGCTCGCGGTCGGTGATGATGGCCACCCGGATGCCGTACTGGCGCTCCTCGATGGGAATCTGGATCGCCGCGTCCACCTCCTCCAGGCTGAGCGAGCGACGCAGTTCGGTCATCAGGACGCCCAAGGTTTTCCGCAGATCGTCGTGATCGTAGGCTGGAAAGACGGGCGGTCGGCGCTTGACTTTATCGGTGAAGGTAGCCATTTCGCCAGCCAGTTGCAGGGCGATCTGGTAGAAGTCCTCCGGATGCAGTCCCTGCATGGCCGCCAGATGGGCGAACAGCGGCTCGAACCGATTGACGGTTTGCAGCCGCAGGAACTGAGCGATGTCCAGGCTGGCGCCGCGCGCGATGCCCGCGCCCACCACCCGGTCGGCCAAGGCGTCGCCGCGCTGGTGCAGCAGACCTAGAACCTCGGTGACGAAACCGGCCAGGGTCGGTACTCCCCGGCAGTCGAGGCAAGGCGGCAGATAGTCGGCGTCGAGGACCACCCGTTGATCGGGCCGTTTTTCCAACACCCGGGCCACGCCGATGGCGGTGTATTCGCCGAAGTCCCGGCTGTCGAGAAACAACCGCAAGCGGGGTTCGCCGATCTCGACGAAAGCGCTGTTGTTGGCGGTGTCCACGTTGTTGTCGCGCACCTCACGAGCCACGGCCCGGTAGCGGGCGGCAGTCTCGCGCGGCTCGCCGCGCTCCGCGTCGGCCATCCCGGTCCGCCGTAGGGGCAGGGCCAGCATGACCCGAGTGTTGCGAACGTCGGCGCCGATGTCCAACGGCGCCGGCGGTGGGTCATGGTCGGGAATGGCGAACGGCGTACCGTCGGGCAACAGGCCCCGGGCGGCGGTAATGGCGATCTTGCCCAGGGCCAGAACTTCCCGGTCCAGGGCCAGATGGGTCACGCCCCAGCCGTAAGGGCGCAAGGGACCACAGGACTGGCGAACCAGGGCTTCGAGGTAGCGGTCCTGCTGCTGGAAATGCTGGGGTTGCAGGAACATCCCCTCGGACCAGACGACCTTGCTATACCAACTCATGGCGGCGTCGCTCGTTGCATCGTGTTGTCGGGTGTGGATCGTGCCCTATAAATCCTAGCATCCAAACCGTTCGATGGCAGGAGAGGGGCGGGATTTGGAGCCGCGGGATCAGCGGCGCGCGCGCAGCCGTTCCTCGTAGGCGCGCGCGAATTCGTCGCCGAACAATTCGTTGAAATCATCCTCGGCTTCCCGGGCGATAGCTTGATATTCGGCGGTGAACAAATCCCAATATTTCGCTTTGCGACTCGCCGGCAGGAAGCTGTCGAGCACGGTCTGTTGCAAGCGGGTTTCCAGATTGTGCGGGTCGAACCGTTCGAGCAGGCGGTCCAAGGCCGCCTGGATGCCCGCCATGACCGACAATTGATGGGCCTTGATGTCGTTGAAGCTCTCATGCACCGCTTGTACCGGCGACATGTAGGCGTCCTTCTGGCGGATCAGGAGCAGGATCATGATTTGTTCCAGGCCGAGCGGCGGCCGGCCCGGCGGCGTCTTGAGCGGATTGTTTTCCATCGGGCCAATCGCGGTCCGATCCAACCGGAACTCGCCCTTGACGTCGCCGCGGGCGAGCAAAATTTCCGTCAGTCCTTGCACGGTTTCGCGGAAGATTGCCCCGAGATTGGCCATGATCTCGGGCCATTGTTCCGGGGTGATTCGCGCGCGCGGCAGGCCGGCGCCTTCCAGGAAGGCCTGGAACAGGGTTTCGGCCTGGAGTCCAGCCGCTTCGGGTGTCGCCGGCGCGGGGGGAGGTTCGACGGGCGCGAGCGGTGGCGCGGGCCGTCGGGAAATTGACGGTTCCAACGGCGGCGCCTCGACTCGGGCCGGTTCGGCGGGCGGCCGTGGGGGAGGGGTGATTTCCATCGCCGGCCGCTCGCCGGTCGGCGCGGCCGGCGGCGCGAGCCACCAGTCCTCGGGAATGATCGACTCGAACGGTTCGGCAGGCGGTTCGGCGGCTCCGGCTGGCGCCGCGATGAGATCGGGAATCGGCGGGAGCGGTTCGGGTTCGGACCGGGGCGCAACCGGGGAGGGGATCGCGGCGGGTATCGGTTCCGGAATCGGCGGAGCCGGGGTTGGCGCCGGTGGAGGGGGCGGCGTTCCGGAGACGAGTTCAGGCGGTGCGAAGAAGGCCCGGTCCGGCGCGAGTAGATCGGGCGAGGGTTCGGTGGCCACCCCGTCCTTGGCGCGGGGTCCAACCGGCGGTTTCAGGTCCAGGTTATCCTGATTCTCGGCGAGAAGGTCGGCGAAGGAGGGTTTGCCCACCAAGTCCGCCGAACCGCCGCCCAGATCGCTCGCGCCGGTGGTGGGCAGGACATGGGGTACCGGCACGATGTCGGTGAGCGGTTCTTCCGGTTCAATTTCCGTCAGCTCCGCCGCGCTGGGGATCAGGCTGGCCTCGATTTCATATTCGCCCAGGAGAAAGTGATCGCTATCCTGCAGCCGGACGGTCTGGTTGCGTGGGATGCGCTGCTCGGAGTCGTTGAGGAAAGTGCCGTTGGTGCTGGTGTCGGTGAGAAAATAGCCGCCATCCTGATAATGGATGACGCAGTGATTGCTGGACAGAATGCGTTCGGGATCCTGGAGGATCCAGCCGTTCTGCGCCGCGCGGCCGATGCTGATGGAGCCATGGTCGAGAATCTTGGTGGTTTCCTGACCAGGAGAGAGCCGCTGAAAGCTGGTGATGGTCAATTTCAGGGGCATGACGCAATGTCCGTTGACAGGGATACCGCTTTGAGCGCTCGGGGCAAAATTCATTGAACCGATTGCAAAAGCGCTTTGCAACGCAGTCTATACCGCCCGCGCAATCGCGCCAAGTGGGGCTATACTCTGGCCGAATAGTTACCACTGAACGAAGCGTGCAAGCGATGAGCGTGATTGACATCGAGGAACTGCTGGGTGAGATCGCCGCCGACGCGCCGTGCGGCGAGGATCTCGAATACGACCCGACCTTCGCGGAGATGGAGAAACTGGCGCAGGAAACGCCGGAGCGCCAGTACGGCGATACCATCATCCCGGCCGAGCCGCCCGACTGGCGCGCCGTTATGAAATCTGCGCTGACCCTGTTTGAAAGCACCCGGGATCTGCGAGTGGCGGTATATCTGGCCCGATCTTTGCTTAACACTGAGGGCTTGCCCGGTTTCGCCGAGGGTCTGGCGCTGGTGGCGGGGTTGATCGAGCGCTTTTGGGATACCGTCTATCCGCAACTCGATCCCGAGGACGACAACGATCCGACCCTGCGGGTCAATACCATCGTGGCGTTGTGCGATCCGGAAGCCACTCTGCGGGCCTTGCGGGAGACGCCGCTGGTGAGTTCGCGCACGCTGGGGCGGTTCAGTCTGCGCCATGTTCAGATTGCCGCTGGCCTGCTGACGCCGGTGGTGACCGACGAGGAGGTGGAGCTGCCGACCCAGGCCAAGATCGACGGCGCCTTTCAGGAGGCCGGCCTGGAGAATCTACAGGCCACCGCGACGGCGGTCGTCGACGCCATCGGTTGGGTCGAGCGGATCGAGGCCGTGTTGACCGAGCAGGTTGGGGTGACCCGCGCGCCGGACATGAGCGCGCTGACCGGGGTTTTGAAGGAGATCCGGCAGGTGCTGGTGGATCAGTTGCGACGGCGGGGAGCCGATCTGACCAGCGAGGCTCCGGTGGCCGAGGGGGTGGAGATGAGTGTGCCCGGCGGCGGCGTGGTTGGCCAGCGGCTCGTGGTGGGCGAGATCGCCAGTCGCGAGGACGTCATTCGGATGCTGGACAAGATTTGTGAGTACTTTAACCGCTACGAACCGTCCAGCCCTGTACCGTTTTTATTAAAGCGCGCCAAGACCTTGGCGACGAAGGATTTCATGGAGATTCTGCTCGATCTCGCGCCGGGCGGGGCCGAGCAGGCAAGCCTGATTTTTGGTGTCCACAGCGAGAATTCCGAATAGGCAACTATACTCTAAATAGTTGACTGGTGAGCTAGGTTATCGCTAGGCCACCGTCATAACTCATGTGATTCGAGCGAGAGAGGTGATGTTCCATGGCGATGAGCAGTCAGAAATTTATCGCCCGCAATCGGGCGCCGCGGGTGCAGATCGAGTACGACGTCGAGGTGTACGGCTCGCAGAAAAAGGTGCAACTGCCGTTCGTGATGGGGGTGATGGCCGATCTGTCCGGCAAGCCGGCCGATCCCCTCGCGCCGGTGGCGGATCGCAAGTTCCTCGAGATCGACGTGGACAACTTCGACAGCCGCATGAAGGCCATGAAGCCGCGGGCGGCGTTCCGGGTGCCCAATACCCTGACGGGCGAGGGCGAACTGAGCGTGGATCTCACTTTTGACAGCATGGACGATTTTTCGCCCGCCGCCGTGGCGCGCAAGGTCGATTCCCTGAGCAAGCTGCTCCAGGCTCGCCAACAGCTCAACAATCTGATGACCTACATGGATGGCAAGACCGGCGCGGAGGATCTGATCGCCAAGGTGCTGACCGATCCAAGCCTGTTGCAGGCTCTGGCGTCCGCGCCCAAGCCCCAGGAAAGCGCGGCGCCCGCCGCCGAGGAGTGATGAACCATGGCCGAAACCAATCCGAGCGCCCAGGTCCAGCCCGGGGCGGAAGTTGAGACGCTGGAAGTCAGCGACTTTTCCTCGCTGTTGCAGCGGGAGTTCAAGCCCAAGTCCGATCAGGCCAAGGAAGCGGTCGAGAACGCGGTTCGCACGCTGGCCGAACAGGCGCTGCAGGATACGACGCTCATTTCCAAGGACGCACTCAAATCCATTGAGTCGATGATCGCGGCCATCGACCAGAAACTGAGCCAGCAAATCAACCTGATCATCCACCATCCGGATTTCCAGCAGATCGAGAGCGCCTGGCGTGGCTTGCACTATCTCGTCAACAACACCGAAACCGACGAGATGTTGAAGATCCGCGTGATGAATATCTCCAAGAAGGAACTGCATAAGACGCTCAGAAAATATAAAGGAACCGCTTGGGATCAGAGTCCGATCTTCAAGAAGACGTACGAGGAAGAGTACGGCCAGTTCGGCGGCGAGCCGTTTGGTTGCCTGGTGGGTGATTATTACTTCGACCATAGTCCGCCCGACGTGGAGCTGTTGCGGGAAATGTCCCAGGTCGCCGCCGCCGCCCATACGCCGTTTCTTGCCGCTGCGGCGCCCACGGTCATGCAGATGGATTCCTGGCAGGAACTCAGCAATCCCCGCGATCTCACCAAGATTTTCCAGACGCCGGAATATGCCTCCTGGCGGTCGTTGCGCGAATCCGAGGATTCCCGCTACATCGGTCTGGCGATGCCCCGGTTCCTGGCGCGACGGCCCTATGGGGCGAAATCCGATCCGGTCGAGGAATTCGATTTCGAGGAGGAGGTGGAAGGCGCCGCGCACGATCGATACAGTTGGGCCAATGCGGCCTACGCGATGGCGACCAACATCACCCGGGCGTTCAAGCTGTATGGCTGGACTACCCGGATTCGCGGCATCGAGTCCGGCGGCGCGGTGGAGAATCTGCCGACCCACACTTTCCCGACCGACGATGGCGGCGTGGACATGAAGTGTCCGACCGAGATCGCCATCAGCGACCGACGCGAGGCGGAACTGGCCAAGAACGGCTTCATGCCGCTGATCCATAAAAAGAACTCCGACTTCGCCGCCTTCATCGGCGCCCAGTCGCTGCAGAAGCCGACCGAATACGAAGATCCCGACGCCACCGCCAACGCCAACCTGTCGGCCCGCCTGCCGTATCTGTTCGCGGTCTGCCGGTTCGCGCACTATCTCAAGTGCATGGTGCGGGACAAGATCGGCTCGTTCAAGGAACGGGATGACATGGAGCGCTGGCTGCAAAGCTGGATTTATCAATATGTGGACGGCAATCCCGCCCTGTCCAGCGAGGCCACCAAGTGCCTTAAACCCTTGGCGGCCGCCGAAGTGGTGGTGGAGGAAGTGGAAGGCAACCCGGGATACTACACCTCCAAGTTTTTCCTACGCCCGCATTATCAGTTGGAAGGCCTTACCGTGTCGCTGAGGCTGGTTTCCAAGCTGCCCTCGATCAAGGGCGGCGCTTGAAAGGGGGCGGTCTGGACGGGTCAGCATGATCCAAGAGCGGTCCATTCTGGGCTTTTTAGAGAGAGTAAAATAAAATATAATAAAAAACAATTAGTTATATTTGGCATGGAACATGCTACATCTAACGTGACCGACGGCTCTCCCCAATTTTGGCGCAGAGCGATTTTTGGAGGCGCAGTCGATCGAGATGGCCGGTAACGATTTGTTGCCGAACCGTTTTACCACACGACGAGGTGAATGATCATGGCTGTTGATTATCTGTTGAAAATTACGGATCCCGACATCAAGGGCGAATCCAAGGAAAAGGGTTTCGAGGATCAAATCCAGGCGCTGAGCTGGAGCTGGGGCGCGACTAACTCGGGTTCCGCCGCGCTGGGCGGAGGCGAAGGTACCGGTAAGGTGCGGGTGCAGGACTTTAACTTCACCATGAATATGAGCACCGCCAGCAACGCGATCTTGGACAGCATTGCCACCGGCAAGCACCATGGCAAAGCGATTTTGACCTGTCGTAAAACCACGGGCGCCGGTACGCCGGAGAAATACCTGGAAATCACGTTTACAGAGGTCGTGATTTCCGGCTATCAAACCGGGGGTCATGGTGACGAGGGACTACCTCTGGAGCAAATCTCGTTTAACTTTGCCCAATACGAGGTGGAGTACTTCGAACAGGATAAGAAGGGCGTCCTCAAGGGCAAGGGCAAGCTGGGTTACAATATCAAGGAAGCCAGGGTGACTTGACCGCGTTTTTCCAGCGCCGCCGGGTTGCCCACGCAACCGCGGGGTCCGCGCATCCGGAACGCCATCAGGCTCCGGTTGCGCGGACGGTTTTCTGATTACCAGCAAGCCGCAAGGAGCATCGTATGCAAGCCGAGCAGAGTCTGCGCGAAGGGCGGGTGCGAGACGCCTTGGCCGAGTTGCAGGCCCAGGTGCGCAAGGAGCCCGCCAACGCCAAATACCGCGTTTTCCTGTTTCAGTTGCTGGCGGTATTGGGCCAGTGGGAACGGGCGTTGAACCAGTTGAACGTGCTGGGCGAAATGGACGCCGCATCGCTGCCCATGGTGCAGACCTACCGCGAGGCGATCCGTTGCGAACTGCTGCGCGCCGACGTGTTCGCCGGCCGGCGCTCGCCGCTGGTGTTCGGCGACCCCGAGCCGTGGGTGGCGTTGGTGCTGGAAGCCTTGCGCCTGATCGCCGAGGGTCACCCGGCGCAGGCCCAGGCGGCGCGCGACCAGGCGTTCGAAGCAGCGACGGCGACGGCGGGCATGGTGGATGGTCAACCGTTCGCGTGGCTGGCCGATGCCGACCCGCGCTTGGGGCCGGTGTTGGAAGCCATCGTCAACGGTCGCTATTACTGGATTCCATTCCAGCGGATTCGGAGCATTGCGTTCGAGCAACCCGTCGATTTACGGGATTACATCTGGATGCCGGCGCAGTTCACCTGGGCCAACGGCGGTGAAACTGTGGGACTCATCCCGGCGCGTTATCCCGAATCGCACGCCAGCGCCGATCCACTGGTGCAACTCGGACGCAAGACGGAGTGGTTGGAAGGCGAAGCAGGTATTTATTGGGGGCTGGGTCAGCGGATGCTGGCGACCGATCAGGGCGAGTATTCGTTGCTCGACATTCGGCGCATCGACCTGAATTCCGAGCAAACCCCGGCGGAGGAGCGCGCGGCGGGGTCAGGCGAGGGCGATGGCTGAACTGACGCCGAAAGAGCGATTGCAGCCCTCGCTGCTGGATCGCTTGACCGATGACGAGCCGGACCGCCCGCAGGAATCCCGGGACAAACGGGTGCTGTCCATGAGCCGTTTGCGCGAGTGTGTCCTGCGCGACCTGGCTTGGCTATTAAACGCCACTCAGATGGCGATCGACGAGGAGGTCGAGCGTTATCCCTTCGCGGCCCATTCGGTGATCAATTTCGGGTTGCCGCCGCTGTCGGGCGCCACGGCGCACAGTCTCGATGTAGCGGTGCTGGAACGGTCGCTGCGTCAAGCGATCATCGATTTCGAGCCGCGCATTTATCGAAACTCGTTGCGAGTCCTGGCGGCGCTGACCGAGGAGCGCATGAGCCACAATGCCCTGACCTTTGAAGTCGAAGGCGACCTGTGGGCCCAGCCCGTCCCGCTTCGGTTGTATTTGAAGACCGAGATCGATCTGGAAAGCGGCCAGGTCAATGTTGAGGAGTCCACTCGGACCCGGGAGCATTGATGGATCCGCGCCTGCTCGAATATTACAACCGCGAACTGCAACATCTGCGCGAACTGGGCGGCGAATTCGCCCGGGAATTTCCCAAGATTGCCGGCCGGTTGGGGCTGGAAGGGTTCGAATGCGCCGACCCGTATGTCGAGCGGTTGCTGGAGGGGTTCGGGTTTCTGGCGGCGCGGGTGCAGCTCAAGATGGACGCCGAGTTCCCGCGTTTTACCCAACACTTGTTGGAAATCATTTATCCGCATTATCTGACGCCGACGCCCTCGATGGCGGTGGTCCAGTTCCAGCCCGATCCCACCGAAGGTTCGTTCGAAAAAGGCTTTGTGATTCCCCGGGGCAGCGAACTGCGCAGTATTCTGGGGAAGGGCGAGCAGACGCCCTGTGAATACCGAACCGCGCACGAGGTCACGCTCTGGCCGCTGGAACTGGTCGAGGCCCAGTATTTCGCGGGTCGCGAACCGGTGGCGCAGTTGGAGCTACCCAACTTATCCCGGGTGCGAGCCGGCATCCGGCTGCGCCTGCGCACCACGCTGCCGGGTTTACCCGTGGGCAAACTGGCGCTGGATCGCCTGGAACTGTTCCTGCACGGCAGCGATCTCTTGCCGGGGCGTCTTTACGAACAATTGCTGGCCAACACCGTGATGGTGGTCGCCCGGCCGGGCGAGCGGCCGGCGCCCTGGTACGAAAAAATTGCGGGGAGCGCGATCCGGCGGCTGGGTTTCGAAGACGAGCAGGCCCTGTTGCCCTGTCCGCCGCCGTCCTTTCAGGGCTACCGGCTGCTGCACGAATATTTCGCCTTTCCGCAACGCTATCTGTTCGTGGAGCTGGGCGGGCTGGGATCGGCGGTGCGCCGCTGCACGGGCAGCGAACTGGAGGTGTTGGTCCTGCTCGACCGAGCCGACCCGGCGCTGGAAAACGTGATGGCCGCCGCGAATTTCGCGCTGTTTTGCACGCCGGCCATCAACCTTTTTCCCAAACGGGCCGATCGCATTCACTTGAGCGATCAGGTGGCCGAGCATCATGTGGTGGCGGATCGCACCCGGCCGGTGGATTTCGAGGTGTATCAAGTCACCGGCGTCACCGGCATCGGCGCGGAGAGCGAAGAACAGGAATTTCTGCCGTTCTATGCCAGCTACGACCGGCTGAGCCAGCGCAACCAGCGATCCTTTTATACGGTACACCGATTGCCGCGGCTGCTGTCCGACCGGCAGCGGCGCCAGGGTCCGCGCTCGAGCTACGTCGGCAGCGAAATTTACTTGTCGCTGGTGGATGCCGACGAGGCGCCCTATCGCGGCAGCCTGCGGCAACTGGCGGTGACTACCCTGTGCACCAATCGCGATTTACCGTTGCACATGCCGGTCGGGCGCGGCGACACCGATTTCACCCTGGCGTCCGGGGCGCCGGTCAGCGCCGTGCGCTGTCTGGCGGGTCCCACCCAGCCGCGACCGTCCCATGCTCACGGCGATACCGCCTGGCGGTTGATTAATCATCTCACCTTGAACTATCTGTCGCTCGCCGATAGCGATGCTCGCCAGGGCGCGGTGGCCTTGCGGGAGTTGCTGGCGCTCTATGGCGATCTGGCGGATTCCGCCGTTCGCAAGCAGATTGATGGGGTGTGTTCCATTCAGGCCACGCCGGTGACCCGGCGGGCGCCGATTCCCGGCCCCATCGCTTTTGCCCGCGGCTTGGAGGTGGTGGTGACCCTGGACGAGAGCGCGTTCGAGGGCGTGGGCATCTTTACGCTGGGAGCGTTGTTGGAGTTGTTTTTCGCCAAGTATGCGTCCATCAACTCCTTTACCGAGACGGTCGTCAAATCGACCGAGCGGGGCGAAATCATTCGATGGCCAGCCCGGATCGGACGGCGGCACACGCTGTAACCTTGTTCGAAACGTTGCGGCGCGAGCCGTATGCGTTCCATTTCTTCCAGGCGCTGCGGCGCTTGGAGTGCCGGTATCGCGAACTGCCCCGGTTGGGGAAATCCATCCGGCTCGTTGATGATCCGGTGCGGCTGGCGCAGGAGCCCTCGCTGGCCTTCGCCCCGGCCACGCTGGCGACGTTCGAGCCGGGCGGCGACGGCAAGCCGCCCCGGCTTTCCGAATACTTCCTGGGGTTGTTCGGTCCGCAAGGGCCGTTGCCGACGCATCTGACCGAGTACGCCCGCGACCGGTTGCGCAATCATGGCGACCGCACCTTCGCCCGGTTCGCCGATGTTTTTCATCACCGGATTCTGTGTCTGTTCTACCGGGCTTGGGCGGATACGCAGCCGACGGTCAGCTTCGACCGGCCGGAGACCGACCGTTTCAAGGTCTACGTCGGCGCTCCGTTTGGTTTGGGGATGCCGTCGCTGTGGAACCGGGACGCCGTACCGGATCTGGCCAAGTTCCATTACGCCGGCCGGTTGGTCATTCAGACCCGCAATCCAGATGGCTTGCAGGCGATTCTGGCGGATTTCTTCAAGCTGCCGGTGGTGATCGAAACTTTCGTCGGCCACTGGTTGCCGCTGTCGGAGGCTAGCCGCTGCCGGCTGGGCGAAACTCCGGCGACCGGTCAGCTCGGGATGACGGCGGTGATCGGCGCACGGGCGTGGGATTGTCAGTACAAGTTCCGCATCGTCATGGGGCCGATGGGACTCGCTGAATTCCAGCGTTTGTTGCCTGGCGGCGAGAGCCTGCGGCGCCTGGTGGCCTGGGTGCGCAACTACGTCGGCGACGAGTTGCTGTGGGATTTCAATCCAATCCTGAAGAGGGAAGAAGTGCCGCCGCTGGTGCTGGGCGAGGGAACCCGGCTCGGCTGGACCACTTGGCTGACCAGTCGGCCGCTGGATCGCGATGCCGACGATCTCAAACTGGATGCCGTCACCTACTGCACATGATCAACGGAGTCTGAATCCATGGCCGAAATCAGTCGCGTCGCTCTGTTCGGGAAGCTGAACAGTCTGGGCTACAAAGCCATCGAAAGCGCCACCGTGTTCTGCAAGTTGCGGGGTAATCCCTATGTGGAACTGGTGCATTGGCTGCATCAAATTCTGCAATTGCCGGATTCGGACCTGCACCGGGCCATCCAGCAGTTCAGCCTGAATCCGTCCCGCGTGGCCAAGGATTTCACCGAGGCGCTGGATCGCTTGCCGCGCGGCGCCACCTCGATTTCCGACCTGTCCTCGCATGTGGACGCGGCGGTGAAAGAAGCCTGGGTGTACGCGACCCTGCTGTTCAACGATTCGCAGGTGCGCACCGGCCATTTGCTGGTGGGGATGTTGAAGACGCCGGATTTGCGCAACGCGCTGCTGGCCATCTCCCGCGAGTTCGACAAAATCAAGCTGGACACGCTGACCGAACGGTTTGCCGACATCGTCGCCGCCTCCCCGGAAGCCGGGTTGCGCGCCAGCGACGGTTCCCAGGTCGGCGGCGGCGCGGCGCCGGGCGAGGCCAGCGAGGCGATGGCGCCGCCGCAGATGGGCAAGCAGGAAGCCTTGCAGCGGTTTTCCGTGGATCTGACCGAGCGGGCGCGCAAGGGCGAACTGGACCCCATCGTCGGCCGCGATGAGGAAATCCGCCAGATCGTCGATATCCTGATGCGTCGCCGCCAGAACAACCCGATTCTGACCGGCGAGGCTGGGGTCGGCAAAACGGCGGTGGTGGAAGGCTTCGCTCAGCGCATCGCCGCCGGCGAGGTGCCGCCCCCGCTCCAGGACGTGACCCTGCGGGTGCTGGACGTCGGTTTGTTGCAGGCCGGCGCCAGCATGAAGGGCGAATTCGAGAACCGGTTGCGGCAGGTGATCGACGAGGTGCAGTCTTCGCCCAAGCCGATCATCCTGTTCATCGACGAGGCGCACACCCTGGTCGGGGCCGGCGGCGCGGCCGGCACCGGCGATGCCGCCAACCTGCTCAAACCGGCCTTGGCGCGCGGCAAGCTGCGCACCATCGCCGCCACTACCTGGGCCGAGTACAAGAAGCACATCGAGAAAGATCCGGCCCTGACCCGCCGCTTTCAGGTGGTGCAGGTCGGCGAACCGAGCGAGGAGAAAACCATCCTGATGATGCGCGGCATGGCCTCGACCATGGAAAAACATCATCGGGTGCAGATTCTCGACGAGGCGTTGGAAGCGGCGGTCAAGCTGTCGCACCGCTACATCCCGGCCCGCCAGTTGCCGGATAAGGCGGTCAGCTTGCTGGATACCGCCAGCGCCCGCGTGGCGATCAGCCTGCACGCGGTGCCGGCCGAGGTCGAGGACAGCCGCCGCCGCATCGAAGGGTTGAAAACTGAACTGGAGATCATCGGCCGTGAAACAGCGGTCGGTATCGACACCACCCAGCGTGAAGCGGATGCCACCGAAAAATTGCAGGCCGAGGAGGCGCGGCTGGCGGAACTGGATGCTCGCTGGCAGGAGGAAAAGGGACTGGTCGATCAGATTCTGGGATTGCGCGCCAAGCTGCGCGGCGACGGCGGCGCGGTCGATGCTTCCGCTACGGCCGAACCCAATCCACAACGGCAGACCTGGCTGGTGGAACTGAAGGCGCTTCAGACTCAACTGCACGAATTGCAGGGCGAAAGTCCACTGATTCTGCCCAGCGTGGATGCGCAGGCGGTGGCTTCGGTGGTCGCCGATTGGACCGGCATCCCGGTCGGGCGCATGGTGAAGAACGAAATCGAAACCGTGTTGAGCCTGGCCGACATTCTCAACCGCCGCATCATCGGCCAGCGCCACGCGTTGGACATGATCGCCCGGCGGATTCAAACCTCGCGCGCCGCGCTGGACAATCCCAACAAGCCGATCGGGGTGTTCATGCTGGCTGGTCCCTCCGGGGTGGGCAAGACCGAAACCGCGCTGGCCCTGGCCGAGGCGCTGTACGGCGGCGAGCAGAACGTCATCACCATCAACATGAGCGAATTCCAGGAGGCGCACACCGTTTCCACCCTCAAGGGCGCGCCGCCGGGCTACGTCGGCTACGGCGAAGGCGGGGTGCTGACCGAGGCGGTGCGCCGCCGGCCCTACAGCGTAGTGCTGCTGGACGAGGTGGAAAAGGCCCACCACGACGTGCATGAAATCTTCTTCCAGGTGTTCGACAAGGGCTGGATGGAGGACGGCGAGGGGCGGTTCATCGACTTTAAGAACACCTTGATCCTGCTGACCACCAACGTCGGCACCGATCTGATCATGGGCATGTGCAAGGACCCGGAATTGTTGCCCGATCCGGAGGGTTTGGGCAAGGCATTGCGGGAACCGTTGCTGAAGGTGTTCCCACCGGCGCTGCTCGGCCGGTTGGTGACCATTCCCTATTACCCGCTCAGCGACGAGATGATCGGCGATATCGTGCGCCTGCAACTGGGTCGCATCACCCGGCGGATTCTGGAGAACCACAAGGTGCCGTTCGGTTACGACGACGAGGTGGTCAAACTGATCGTCAGTCGCTGCACCGAATTGGAAAGCGGCGGGCGCATGGTGGACGCGATCCTGACCAACACCGTGCTGCCGGCGATCAGCCAGGAGTTTCTGACCCGGATGGTGGAAGGGAAGCCGATCGCGCGGGTGCAACTCCAGGTCCGGGATGGCGATTTCGCCTATGCATTCGAGTAAGCGATGAATCGCAAACAGCGGCGGGCGCTCGCCAGCCGGGAGCAGGCGGGAGCGGGCCACGGTCCGGAATCGCTGGCGCAAGCCATTCAGTGGCATCGGCAGGGGCGGTTGGACGAGGCGGAGGCGCTGTATCGGCGGGAGCTCCAGCGGAATCCGCAACAGGTCGATGCCCTGCATTTTTTGGGGGTGCTGACCTCGCAGCGGGGCCAGTATCCGGAAGCTGTCGAGTTGATTCGTCGGGCATTGGCCCTGAATCCGCAATACGCCGACGCCTGGAACAATCTGGGTAACGTGCTGGCGGTGATGGATCGCTGGGACGAGGCGATGGCGGCGTACCAGCGGACCATCGATCTGGCGCCCGGCAACCCCAGCGCCCATTGCAATCTGGGCGTCATGCTGCGGCAATCCGACCGGTTCGCGGAGGCGGTCGCCGCCTTACGGCAAGCCATCGCCCTGGCCCCCGACTTGGCGGAAGCGCATTTCAATCTGGGCAAGGCGTTAACGGCCCAGGGCGAGCACGAAGCAGCCATCGCCGCCTATCGGGAAACGCTGCGCCTGCAACCTGATTATCCGATGGCCTACAAGAGCTTGGGCCTTCTATTGTACAAGCTCAACCGCAGCAAGGAAGCCGCCGCGCTGTTTCGGGACTGGGTGGCGCAGGACCCGGCCAATCCGGTCGCCCGGCACATGCTGGCGGCCCATTCGGGACGCGATGTGCCGGCTCGCGCGTCCGACGCCTACGTGATCGATCTCTTCGATCGCTACGCGGAGAGTTTCGACCAGCATCTGGTGGAGCGACTGGGCTACCAAGCGCCGTCGATCGTCGGGGCGCGGCTGGTCGAAGATGTGGGAGCGCCGGCCGCGCGGCTGGACGTGCTGGACGCCGGCTGCGGAACGGGACTGTGCGGTCCGATAGTGCGCCCGTATGCGCGCCATTTAGTCGGGGTCGATCTGACGCCGCGCATGATCGAGCAAGCGCGAGTCCGCGAGGTTTACGACGAACTGGTCGTTGCGGAACTGACTGCGTTTATGAACGAGCATCCCGAGACCTACGATCTGATCGTGTCCGCCGATACCCTGATTTATTTCGGTCGATTGGAGCCGGTCCTGACAGCAGCCGCCGCGGCTTTACGGCCGGGGGGCTGGCTGACTTTTACTATGGAGCGCGTTGATGATGCGGACGCAACCGAGGGTTTTCGTCTCGATCCCAGCGGCCGCTATCGGCATGCCGAATCCTATCTGCGGCGCGTGCTGGCCATGGTTGGAATGGCAGTCGGGATCCTGGAAACCACTACCTTGCGCCTGGAGGGTGGCCAACCGGTCGTCGGGTTTTTGATATCGGCGTGCAAAGCGTCCCGCCGGCGACGGAATCTGAGCGCGGTGAGAATGGGGAAGCGCCTTGAGTCGCGATGAGGACGATCAACAATCCGCAAGTTCCAACCGGGCGCCCGATAGCCCTCCATCGCCCGCGAAGATCGCCGAATGGCTAACCCAGGCGCTGGTCTGGCAGCGCAGGGGTCATCCAGTCGAGGCGCGGACCCTGTGCCAGCGCGTTTTGGCGGTCCAGCCCAACCATCCCGAAGCGCTGAATTTGCTGGGAGTGCTCCTGCAGCAGCAGGGGCAGGGGGTCCAGGCGGAGCAATCGATCCGCCGGGCCATCCGCAGCGCTCCCGGTTATGCGGCGGCGTATGTCAATCTCGCCAACCTGTTGATCGTGCGGAAGCGCCATGAGGAGGCCATCGCCGCTTTCCAACAAGCGATCCAGATCCGGCCGGATGAGGTGGACGTCTGCGTCAAGCTGGGGGCCTTGCTCGGGGAACTGGGACGCGTGCCGGAGGCGGTTGACGCCTATCGGCGGGCCAGCGCTCGGCGCCCGGCGGATGCCGGAATTCATTACCGTCTCGGCGTGTTATTGGCGGAACTGGGACAGGACGAGGAGGCGATCATCGCTCTGGAGGTGGCGCACCAGAGTAACCCCGATCACGATGAAGCGATCGAGCTGCTGGGTACGTTGTTGCAACGCCAGGGGCGAATCGAGGAGGCGCGGAGCCTTCTCGGCAATGCGGTCTTTCAGCGGGGAGGCGCCAAGGGGGCGCTCACCCTGCTGCAACACTGGCTGCGATTGATGCCGGACGATCCGGTGGCCCAACATCGTCTGGCGGCATGGTTTGGGAAGGAGGCTCCGGCCCGCGCTTCCGATGCTTACGTGACTGATCTGTTCGATCGCTACGCGGCGAGTTTCGACCAGCATCTGGTGGGGCAACTCGACTACCAGGCGCCGGCGGTGATCGGGGCGCGGCTGGCCGAGATTTTGGGGGAAGCAACCGCGCTACTGGAAGTGCTGGATGCAGGTTGCGGCACCGGCCTGTGCGCGCCGATGCTGCGGCCTTATGCCCGCCATCTGACCGGCGTGGATTTGTCGCCCCGGATGGTTGAGAAGGCGCGCGCGAGGGGTGGGTACGACGCACTGGCGGTGGCGGAACTGACCGCGTTTTTGAACGAGCGGCCCGGAGCTTACGATCTGATCGTTTCGGCCGACACCCTGGTGTACTTTGGCGCGCTGGAGACGGTAGGTCGGGCCGCCGCCGCCGCCCTGCGTCCCGGGGGCTGGCTGGCGTTCACGGCGGAGCAGACCACGGCGAACGCGGCGCCGGACGGTTATTGTCTCAACCAGAGCGGTCGCTATAGCCACACGGCCGAATATCTGGAACGCGTGCTGGCGGGCGCTGGCCTGGAGCTGCGGACGCGGGCGGACGCCATGCTGCGCCAGGATGGCGATCGACCGGTGGTGGGCCATGTGGTGCTGGCTCGCAAGCCTGCTACCGGGATAGTTGACTGATTGCTGGATTCTTGCCAGCGGCAACGCTATCTTGACGATCTTTGCACGCGGCCGACGGCTGTTGGGGTTCCGACACCGCGCAATTTGCCTGGTTGCTCACTCGGGGGGATGGTCTGGATGGTGGAGTTCGATGAGGTGAAGCTGTTGATCGGCGAGATCCTGCAATTAGGCGACCGGACGCGGGCCTTCGGTCCGGAGACTCCGTTGCTGGGGAGCATCCCGGAATTCGACTCGATGGCGGTGGTCACGCTGCTCCATGCGCTGGAGCAACAGTTCGGGATTGAAATCGCCGATGACGAGATCAGCGCCGAGACCTTCGAGACCGTGGGCGGAGTTTACGAATTCGTCTGCCAGAAGGTCATGGCCGCGACGTGAGCGCTGCGCTACCAGTGTTCCGCCAGAAACGTGGGAATTCGTCGCTCCAGCCAGTAGTGGGCCCGCCACGGCCAACGCCCGGCGACAAAACCGACGTGGCCGCCACGGGGACTGAGTTCCAGCCGGACGCTGGGCGACAGTTCCCCGGTTTCCGGGATGGCCTCTGGCCGCATGAAGGGGTCGTCCAGGGCGTGCAGGATCAGGGTCGGGACCTGGATATGCCGCAGGCCGGGACGGCAACTGGCGCGGGCGTAGTAGTCGTGGACCCCGGCGTAGCCATGCAGGGGTGCGGTGATGCGGTCGTCGAAGGCGTAAAAATCCCGGATCGTCGCCAGTGCGGCCAGCGCCACCGGTCCATCCGACCGATGGCGAAATTTGGCGCGGTAACCGCGCTTCAGCGCGTGCAGCAGATGGAACTGGTAAAGCCGCGAGAAGCCTTGTTGCAACCGTCGCGCGGTGCTGTCGAGCACGAACGGCGTCGAAACCGCCACGGCGGCGCGCAGCGGAATATCGGCGCCGGCTTCACTCAGCCATTTGAGCAGGGCGTTGCCGCCCAGCGAATAACCGACGGCGGCCAAGGGCGCGTCCGGTGCCCGCCGCCGCAGCCAGTCCACCACGTAGGCCATATCGGCGGTGTCGCCGGCGCAATAACCGCGCGCCAGCCGGTTGGGCTGACCGCCGCATCCGCGAAAGTGCATCACCACGCCGCGCCAGCCGTGGCGGACCAGGGTCGCCAACAGGCCGCGCGCGTAGTGGGAACCGCTGGAACCTTCCAGGCCATGCAGGACGAGCACGATGGGGCCGCGTTCGCCGGCGGTCCAGTCCAGATCGAGAAAATCGCCATCGGGCAATTCCAGCCGCTCGCGGCGTAACGACAGGCGCGGGCGGCGCCGGCACAGCACCGGCCACAGCGTCTGGGCGTGCGGGCCGGGCAGCCACCAGGCCGGGCGAAACGCGGGGCGATGAATCATGCGGGCGCGGGCTGGGCGCCGGGCTGCTCAGATCCGCATCGATAGCGACTGAAAGACATCTTCGGTCATGCCCTGCAACATGCTCAGAGCGTCCCAATCATCCCAAGACTCCAGAATGCGGCCGTCCTCGATGCGGTGGAAACTCATGCCGGTAACGGACATCGCCTGGCCGCTGGGCGCGATTCCCATGAATTCGCCCCGGTGCGTGCCATAGGCGATCCAGCGCGAGGCGACCTTGCTGCCCTCGGCGATCTGATCCTGGATTTCGAATCGGGTGTCGGGGAAAGCGAAGTGATACATGGCGATCAATTGCTTGAATGCCTCGACGCCCCGCACCGTATCCGGCAGGGTGGCGATGTGGCCGACGTAATCGGGCGCGAGAATTTCGTCCGCGACCGCCAGATTGCCTTGACTCCAAATGACTTCGAAATTGCGTTGAACCAAGGCTTTGTTGGTTTCCAGCGTGCTGCTGTCTGACATCAGCAATCCTCCTTGGGCATGAGGTTCCGCGTGACGCGGCGATCGAATAGGCTCGTAGTGTAGTCTCTTAACCGGCGGCGCGTCACCGGTCCAGACGGGGGATAACTGCTACAATAATCGACCCGCATCATCAATTAACCGGCCGGGAGAGATCGGATCATGCCACAACCAAGCCCATCTTATTTTCAGGATGTCGAACGCTGCGTCGATGAAATCATCGCCAGGGTGGGCCAGCGGATCGTGCTCGGTATCCCGTTGGGGATCGGCAAGCCCAATCCGTTGGTGAACGCCCTCTATCGGCGGGCAAAGGCGGATTCGGACCTGCGGCTAAAAATCCTCACCGCGATCACCGTCGAGACCCCCAAGGGTTCCAGCGATCTGGAGCGGCGGTTTCTGGAACCGTTCGTCGAACGGGTGTTCGGCAATTACCCCGATCTGGAATACGCAGTGGATTTGCGCACCGGCCAGGTGCCACCCAACGTCGAGGTCGCGGAATTCTTTTTCAAGCCGGGCGGTTATCTGAACGTGCCGATGCAGCAGCAAAACTACATCAGCACCAACTACACCCATGCTCCCCGGGACTTGATGGAAAACGGCATCAACGTGTTGTCGCAACTGGTGGCCGAGCGGGAGGTGGACGGCGCGCGGTGGTTCAGCTTGGGCAGCAATCCCGACGTGACCCTGGATCTGTTGCCGATGATCGAGGCGGCGCGGCGCCAGGGTCGGCCGATGGTCACCGTGGCCCAGGTCAATCGCGAAATGCCGTTCATGTACAACGACGCCATGGTTCGCCCGGACGTGTTCGATCTGGCGCTCGATCATCCCCGCTACGATTTCCGGCTGTTCGGTCCGCCCAACATGCCGGTGGATAACGCCGATTATATGCTGGGCTTGCAGGCCAGCGCCCTGATCCGCGATGGCGGTACTCTGCAAATCGGTATTGGCTGCCTGGGCGATGCCATCGTTTATTTCTGTCAGTTGCGCCATCGGCAAAATGCCCTCTACCAGCAGATGCTGTCCGATCTGCGAATCCTGGAGCCATACGGCGACCTGATCGGGCGCATCGGCGGCGTCGAGCCGTTCGAGCAGGGGCTGTACGGCTCCAGCGAAATGTTCGTCAACGGCTTCCTGTACCTGTACCAGGACGGCATCCTCAAGCGCCGGGTTTACGACAGCATCCCGCTACAGCGCCTGCTCAACGACGGGACGATCACCGAGGCGGTGGACGAGGGCACCTTGCGGGCGCTGCGGGAACGGGAGGCGATCCCGGCCCGCCTGGGCAAAAAAGAGGTCGAGTTTTTGCGCCGGTTCGGGATTGTCACCGACCGGGTCCGCTATGCGAACGGCGAGTTGCTGATCGGCGACGCCGCGCCGGTTCCCGCCGATCTGGACCGGCCGGAAACCTGGGCGGCGCTGGTCGCCGGCGGGCTGGGCGACCGGCTTAAAGGGGGCATCGTGATGCATGGCGGCTTCTTCATGGGGCCTAATAGTTTTTACGCGGCGCTGCGCGACATGCCCGAAGCGGACGGCCGACAAATCTGCATGACCACGGTGAAGCGCACCAACCACCTGTACGGCAACGAGGAACTGGCGACCTTGCAGCGGCGGGACGCCCGGTTCATCAACACCACCATCATGGTGACGTTGCTGGGCGCGGCGGTGTCCGACGGGCTGGAGAACGGCCAGATGATCAGCGGCGTGGGCGGTCAGTACAACTTTGTGGCGATGGCCCACGAACTGCCGGACGCCCGCTCCATCCTGATGCTGCGCAGCACCCGGGAAAGCGGGCCGACCGTCAGTTCGAACATCGTCTGGAGCTACGGTCACATCACCATCCCGCGCCATCTGCGCGACATCGTGATCACCGAATATGGTATCGCCGATCTGCGCGGGCGGTCGGATAAGGAAGTGATCGCCGCCCTGTTGAACATTGCCGATTCGCGCTTTCAGCCGGACCTGCTGGAGAAGGCCAAGCGGGCCGGCAAAATTCCGCGGGATTACGAGATTCCGCCGCCGTATTGCCACAACACCCCGGGGCGGATTCAGGCGCGGTTGTCCAAGTTCAAGCAGATGGGGCTGTGTCCGGATTTTCCGCTGGGCACCGATTTTACCGAGGAGGAAATCGTTCTAGGGCGGGTGCTGAAGGGTCTCAAGGTGCGGTTGGCGACCAAGGGCGATCTGATGAAAACCATCGTCAAGGCGATGACGGTCGGTCCGACGCCGGCCGGGGCCCTGCGTTATCTGGCCCGCCTCAAGCTCGATCAACCGGCCGGCCAGAAGGACAAGATGATTCAGAAGCTCATCGTCTCCGAGTTGGTCGCCGGCGGTTACGTCTGAAAGGCCGTGTCCCACAGTGTTCCCCTCCTTGGCTAAGGAGGGGTGGCGCGAAGCGCCGGGGTGGTTTGGCCGGTTGTGACGATGGAGCGAGTGGGATGAAGACCGACAAACAGATTGACACCATTTCTCAATAGATTCCGGACTCCCAGTTCCCCCCTTTGGCAAAGGGGGGTGAGGGGGGATTTCCGCGCCGATGCGGCCTGTTGCTCTGGCCAAATCCCCCCCGGCCTCCTTTTTTTATGATCTTCAACAAAATAATCCGGTAGCCGCCGCCGGGATCAAACCACCCCGGCGCTTCGCGCCACCCCTCCTTATCCAAGGAGGGGAAAAAATACCCGATGAATTCCTGAAAGATCATTCAAAGGGGGGAGGTATTCCACGACGGGATGATCCGAAAAACCATTCAACCTATCGAGAAAAGGTATTACGAGGAGATCATGCGCATGTTGCAGGTGCTGACGCCGTTGGAAGAGACCCGCGCTTACCAGCAACTGGTGGGTATCGGGATCAAGAAGGGCAAGCAGGAAGGCCGCCGGGAAGAAGCGCGGGCCATTCTGCACAAGCAGTTGGGCCGGCGGTTTGGGGCGGTGCCGGAGTGGGCGGTGGCGCGGTTGGAGCGGGCGGAGACCGCGCAGTTGGAAGCCTGGGCCGAGCGGATTTTCGATGCGGGCAGCGTGGAGGAGTTGCTGGGGCAGGAATGATTCCCCGCCTTGGCCAAGGCGCGGGATGGCGCGCGGCGGCGGGGTGGTTTGGCCGGTTGTGACGGAACGGCCGCCAGGGCCCAAAAACCGCCGGCGGCCGGGGGGCAAGCCCCCCGGCACCCCCCAAAGGGTCAAATCGCCCAAGCGTCGAAGCACCTCATTGTCCGCCTCGCACCGCCCACACGACGTGGGTGGAGTAGGTCTTGTCGCTGACGTGGCGCTGGCGTAGCCGAAGCCGAAGTGGACGACCCACGCGCTGGCCGGATTGGGCGCGTAGGTCGAGGACGACAAGTAGCTAGTCGGACTGGACGCCCGCGAAGGGATGACCTTGCGGCAAGGCGGGACCGCTGTCGGCCGTAATCGATTAGAGATTCCAGCTCGTTGCGGTTGGGCAACCGCCAGGCGCCGACGCTGGAACCGTCGGTCGAGGCCGCAGGAAGGGCTGGCCAAACTATTCGCATCGTTCAGGGCTGCGTTCCAGTTTTTTATGCCGAAGCAATTGGCGTTCTTCAGCCAGATCAGCCCGGTCAGGTTATCGGTGACGGTGCCGTTGCCGTTGTCGGTGAAGCGGGTGGCGGAATTCGTCGGTGGCAGGGCCGGCGCGGGCGGCGCGGCGGACGCCTCCAGGACGGCGAATCCGCCGGCAAGGCCCAGCAACAGGGCGATCACGGACGACCAGCGACGGTGGAAAACGAGTGGACGGTGAGTCATCGGTCATTACTCCGGTAAGGTTGCGGAAGAATGGAAAGGGACGGGCAATTCGTGTCTTTGGCTTGTCGGCGCCGGGTCGAACCACCCCGGCGCTTCGCGCCACCCCTCCTTATCCAAGGAGGGGAAAAGGCCAGGGGTTTCCTTCGCTCCTGGTGGGGTGCGGAAAGGCAGCCGCTCAGTCCAGGCGATGCGCCGCTCGCGCAGCGGACCCAGCCGCCCGCCGGTCTCGACGATCCAGGCGCGCGGGCGACGCTCGGTGGCGCCGGGCAACGGCGGTGGATCGAACGTCCCAGCGGTTGCCGCGCTGCACGATCAGGCGATAGCCGGGCAGCCAGGGACTTGCATGAGTGCGCCCACCTGCATCAGCAACAGCAGCTCTGCGGGCAAACCGGTCTTGAGCGCTTGATATTCGGCGATCAAACGCGGGGCGATCACCATCGCGTTCTCCTTTACGGTCTAAAGAAGCAGTGCAAAACTCTCCTCTCCCAGCGGGAGAGGGGTTGGGGGTGAGGGTTATTTTTCAATCGCTTAGCTTGCCGGAGGCCGTAAAAAATGCCTCTAAAGAAGCCGTCCAAAACTCCCATCGTCCTCTGGGAGAGGGGCCGGGGGTGAGGGGACTGGGCGAGTTAGCTCACGACAGGCCGCACAGAAACGCCTCTGACTCCCCTTGTTACCCCTTGAGGGCGGGCAGGACGAAGCTGAGGAATTCGGGAGCAAGGGCCAAAAATCGCCGCCGGCCGGGGGGCAAGCCCCCCGGCACCCCCCAAAGGGTCAAAGCGCCAAAGCGTCGAAGCACCTCATTGTCCGCCTCGCACCGGCACACGACGAAGGCGCGGTTTTGTCGTGGTCGTAGACCCGGCCGCCTCGAAGCTGGACGTTTCAAGCGTCAGCCGGATAGAGCGCGAAGGGCGAGGACGACCAGTAGATGCTGGAGTGGACGCTCGCGAAGGGATGCCGACGGCAGGGAAGGTTGTACTGGCCGATGTCGACCAGCGTGCGCAATTCGCGGATGCTGGGCAGACGCCACATGCCGGCGGTGGAGCTGTCGCTAAGGCCGCAGGCGCCGCTGGCCAAAGTGGTCGCATCGCTCAGCGCTTGGCTCCAGCTTCTGCTGCTGAAGCAATTGGCGTTCTGTAGCCAGACCAGCGCGGTCAGGTTGTAGGTGACGGTGCCGTTGCCGTTGTAGGTGAAGCGCGGAGTGGGCCAGGCGACGCCTGTTTGCAGGTCGCCGTCGTCGTCGGTGGCGTAGGAAGTGGTCTGGCCGGTTTTGGCGACCGGGAAGGGGGCGGCGGTGGCGGTGGGTGTCGGCGGCGCGTAAGTGCCGGTCACTTCGCGCCGTACACCCAGGCTTTTTTGCCGGAGAGAATATCCCCGGCGACGGCGTCGCCGCTGTCGGTGTCCGCCACGTTGGAGTCGCGGGCCACCCCGAACACGGTCGCGCCGGCTTTGATGTTGCGCGCCACCAGATTGGGATCGCTGGCCGTGGCCTTTTTGTTCGCGCTGTACAGACCGTCGGGGAGGGTGATCGCCAATTCCCCGTTCTGACCGGTCACGTCCGCGCCGGCGGTGGCCGTTCCCGTCACCTCCGCGCCGTCCACACAGGCTTTTTTGCCGGAGAGAATGTCCCCGGCGACGGCGTCGCCGCTGCCGGTGTCCGCCACGTTGGCGTCGCCGGCCACCCCGAACACGGTCGCGCCGGCTTTGATGTTGCCGGCGACGAGGTCTGGGATCGACGTAGCCAAGTTGAAGGCGTTGTAGTAGCCCGCCGACTGCGCGGCTTGGGCGGCGCTCGGGGTTTGAAAGGTCGCGATGGTGCAACGGTGACCAGCGCCCCCTTCACGAAAGCGGTCTTGCCCGCCACGAGGTTGGTCGGCCACGCGGTGCGGCGCCGGTGTCCACCACGTTGGGACTGCCGGCCACCCCGAACAAGGTCGCGCTGGTTTTGATGTTGGCGGCGACGAGGTCGGGTCGACCGTGGCCAGGTTGAAGGCGTTGTAGTAGCGCCGACTGCGCGGTTTGGGCGGCGCTCGGGGTTGGGTCGCGATGGTGCCGGTGACCAGCGCCCCTTCACGAAGGCGGTCTTGCCCGCCACGAGGTTGGCCGACACCGCAGTGCCGGCGCGGTATCCACCACGTTGGGACTGCCGGCCACCCCAACAGGGTCACGCCCTTTTTGATGTTGGCGGCGACGAGGTACGGGTCGACCGTCGACAGATTGAAGGCGTTGTAGTAGCCGCCGACTGCGCGGTTTGGGTCGCGAGCGCGGTTGGGTCGAGACGGTGCCGGCGACCAGCGCGCCGTTCGCGAAAGCGCGCTTGCCGGCGAGGATACTACCGCCGCGGCGGCGTTGGCCGGGGCGACGGTGGTGTTGACACGTTCGGGTTGCCGACCACGCCGAAGAGATTCACGCCGCCCGGATGTTGGTGGAAATCAGATCGGCATCCCCCGCGACTTTGCTGTTGACGCCGTCGTGATAGCCTTTGGGAATCACCTTGGGGGTGGTACCCGGCATGATGTTGAGCGCACCGATCTTGGGCATCGTGCCGATCGACCGGACATACTGGGTGGTCCCCGGCTTCTG
This sequence comes from uncultured Gammaproteobacteria bacterium, assembly GCA_963719395.1. GTDB lineage: Bacteria > Pseudomonadota > Gammaproteobacteria > Competibacterales > Competibacteraceae > Contendibacter. The sequence continues at coordinate 48,612 of CAVRCC010000023.1, forward strand.
GTTCCAAAAGGGCCGGCGGATCAACACCTGGTCTGGGGAGGCTTCGTTGGGATTCACAACTTGAGCCATCGCGCCGACGGTGCATACGCTCAGCAACAGGGCAATCATCCAGCGGGAACCCCGCCGAGGGGACATATGAGCGGAAGTGAAGAACATAATAAAGCTCCATTGGTGAAGTGATATCTATTAAAATTCCTTCAGATTGTATAATAAAAAAGTTAAAAGTAACAATATATTTTTTATTTACATATTTTTTTAAAGGTAATTAGGTCGCTGCGAATGATGGTACACCTATATCCTCATCCTGCCGATAAACCCGCTCCAGTAGCCAGCGCACCTTGCATAGGAGTCTGTCGGACTTAATCAGTAACATACTGATCTGCTTGTTTTTGAAAAATCGCCAGAAATATTAACCTGCTAAAAATCAAGTAGTTAAATGACAAGTCCGACAGACTCCGAGGCGCAAATTCCGGCAGCCAAAAACAAGCAGGGCGCGGGATTGCCGCGCCCTGAGCTATTATCGTGCGGTGTACGCCAGCGGCGATTTATTCCGGTTGCGCCAACTCCTCTTTCTTTTCAACCGATGCGGGTTTGGCCGTGGCCGGGGTTGCGGGCGCCGTCGCCGCCACTTTCGGGGTTTCGGCGGCCAGCGGCTCCTCGTCTTCGAGGGTGGCGACCACGACCGGTTCCGGCAGGGGTTCCGGCTTGAGCACGAGGCCACCCAGCGGCGGCACGGTAATGACAATCGAGTAGGGGTGCTCCATCCAGGGCCGTTCCTCGGCGATCAGCTCGATCCCCCCGTTGCCGACCCCGCTGCCGCCGTAGAAGTGCGAGTCGGAATTGAGCACTTCCGTATAGCGGCACAGCCGCGGTACGCCGATGCGGTAGCCGTGGCGAGGTACCGGCGTGAAGTTGACCAGAACCACCAGAAAATGATCGTCCTTCTTGCGCAAGTAGCTCAGGATGGATTGGTCGGCATCGTGGCAGTCGATCCAACTGAAGCCCTGCCATTCGAATTCGTAGTGGTACAACTCCGGATGGCTGTGGTAGAGCCGGTTCAAATCCCTGACCAGCAGTTGCATCCCCTGATGGAGATCGTATTGGAGTACGTACCAGTCGAGCGTGGTGGCGCTGTTCCACTCGGTGCCCTGGCCGAACTCGGTGCCCATGAACAGCAGTTTTTTGCCGGGATGGGTGAACATGTAGGTGTACAGCAGCCGGAGGTTGGCGAAGCGCTGCCACTCGTCGCCCGGCATCTTGTTGATCATCGAGCCTTTGCCATGCACCACCTCGTCGTGCGAGAACGGCAGCATGAAATTCTCGGTGAAACAGTACAACATGCTGAAGGTCAGCAGGTCGTGATGGTATTTACGATGGATCGGGCTCTGCGCCATGTAGCGCAGGGTGTCGTTCATCCAGCCCATGTTCCATTTCATGCTGAAGCCCAGACCGCCCAGATAGGTGGGTCGGGTCACCTGCGGCCAGGAGGTCGATTCCTCGGCGATGACCATCGCGCCGGGATGCTCGCTGTGCACCACCGTGTTGAGTTCGCGCAGGAAATCGATCGCTTCCAGATTTTCGCGGCCGCCGTACTTATTGGGAATCCACTCGCCTTCCTTGCGCGAATAGTCCAGATACAGCATCGAGGCGACTGCGTCCACCCGCAAGCCGTCGAGATGGAATTCCTCGATCCAGTATAAAGCGCTGGACAGCAGGAAGTTTTTCACTTCGTAGCGGCCGAAGTTGAAGATCAGCGTGCCCCAGTCGAGGTGCTCGCCCTTGCGGGGGTCGGTGTGCTCGTACAGCGCCTCGCCGTCGAAGCGAGCCAGGCCGGCAGCGTCCTTGGGGAAATGGGCCGGCACCCAGTCGAGAATCACGCCGACATCGTGCTGGTGGCAGTAATCGACGAAATAGCGGAAATCGTCCGGGGTGCCGAAGCGGCTGGTGGGGGCGTAGTAGCCGGTGGTTTGATAGCCCCAGGAGGCGTCGTAGGGGTGTTCGGTGATCGGCAGCAACTCGATGTGGCTGAACCCCAGTTCCTTGACGTATTCCACCAGTTGGTGCGCCAGTTCCCGGTAATTCAGAAACTCGCCTTCCCAACCGCGCCGCCACGAGCCGAGGTGAATCTCGTAGACGGACATCGGCCCGTGTAGCCAATCGGCGCTTTTGCGCTTGTTCAGCCAGCTTTCGTCGCGCCAGGCGTATTGGTCGGGTTTGGTAACGATGGTGGCGGTGCTGGGGCGCATTTCGAAATGCTGACCGTAAGGGTCGGATTTCAGGAAGATCGCCCCACTGTGGCGGTTGCGGATTTCGAACTTGTACAGATCGCCCGGGTACAGATTGGGGATGAACAGTTCCCACACGCCGCTGCCGCCGCGCACCCGCATCGGGTGAACCCGGCCATCCCAGCGGTTGAAGCTGCCGACCACGCTGATTCGCTCGGCGCTGGGCGCCCACACCGCGAACAACACCCCGGCGACGCCATCGGTCTCGTGCGGGTGCGCGCCCAGGAACCGGTAGGCGTGCCAGTGCTTGCCTTCGCCAAACAGATACAGGTCGAAGTCGGGCAATTGCGGCGGGAAGCAGTAGGGATCGTAGGAAATGTGCTCGTGGTGGTCGGAATCGCGCCAGATCAACCGGTAGCGTTCCGGAACCTGCTCGGGTTTGCCCTGCCACTCGAACAGATCGGTGTTGGGAATCCGTTGCAGCGGCAGATTGCCCTCGGCGATATGGACCTCCTGGGCATAGGGCAAGTGGGCGCGCACCACGACTTTCTTATCCTGGGGATGGCGGCCCAGCACGGCAAAGGGATCATGGTGGCGGGCATCGACGATGCGTTGCAGTTCGGGTTGGAGTTTCGGGCTCGTCACGTTTTTCATCCTGTTTTATGTTGACGGTTGAGGCCATGCGCGACGGCGGGTGGCGCTGCGGACCGCGAACGGTTTTGATTGGCGATGTCGCAAGCGCCACGGTGTCGCTGGATATCGGAAAATGGCGAACGTCCGGGATCGGTCACCGTGCGTCTTGACTACTTAGTATAACGCCGAATCGTTAAAGGGTGTTTTTCGTGAGGATATAGTGGGCGATGAATGAGAATCGCCGTCCACCGGCCCGGCCCGGCCGGATCGGTTTTATGCCAACCGCTCGATGCCCAGCGCCCGGAGCAGGGATTTTTCGGGGATCGACTCGGGCAAGCCTGGCTCATCCCGGCCAGGTTGGCGGCGCGAACGACGATTCGCGCCGCCAGGCATCCCCGCGCCGCCGTAGTTTGGTAAAATAAAAGTCGTACTATTCACCCTCATCGAAAACAACTCATCCAAAGGGCGATCCATGAATTCTCGTCAATTGCTTGCATCCGCGTTGGTTTTGGGGTTGGGCGCGCTGGCGGGTTGCGGCGGCGGCTCCGACAAGCCGGTGAGCTTCCAGAAGGACGTGCATCCGATCCTGAAGGCGAAGTGCCTGGAATGCCATGTCGCGCCTGATAAAGAGGGCTATCAGAAAAGTGGTCTGGCGCTGAGCACCTATGAGGAACTGATGAAGGGCACCAAGTTGGGGCCGGTCATCGTCCCCGGCCAAAGCCTCAACAGTAGCCTGAACCGGTTGATCGAAGGCCGCCCCGGCGTCGATCCCTCCATCCAGATGCCCCATGGCAAGGTGAAGCTGCCGGAAGCGGAGCTGGCCACGATCCGCAAATGGGTGGATCAGGGCGCCAAGAATAACTAAACCGCCCCTGATCCCCACGCCAGTCCTCCCCCGCGCCTTGGCCAAGGGGAGGATGCGAAGCCGGCGAACCACACTCTCCCGATCCTTCCAAACCATCGGTCCGCCCCGAACCCCGTCTCGTCCGCCCGGCCTGTCGCCGCCCGGCGCCGGGGCGGTGGTTCTGTTTCGAATCGCTTTCCGGGGATGCATCATGGTCACTTCCAGGCAGACCGCGCTGACCGGCGCGGATTTCGATACGTGGCTGAACACCGTGCAGGTCCACTGGTCGCCCGCGCAGATTGAGACCGTGCGGCGCGCCTACGCCCTGGGTGGCGAGCCAGAACTGGCGGTCGCCGATCTGCTGGCCGACCTGCGCGTGGATCACGAAGTGGTGGCGGCCGCCCTGTTGCACGAACCGGTCGCGACCGGCCAGATCAAGCGAGCAGCCGTAGGGGAAAACTTCGGAGCCGGCGTCGCCCAACTGGTGGACGGCATCGCCAAGCTGGACGCTATCGGCGAGTTGCACCAGAGCGGCCAGCACGCCGGCCGCCAGTTGGAAAGCTTGCGCAAGATGCTGCTGGCGATGGCGCAGGACGTGCGGGTAGTGCTGATCAAACTGGCGATGCGCTTGCACGCCCTGCGCCAGTTGGGCCGGGCGCCTGGCGAAGAGCAGCGGCGCATCGCCCGGGAAACCCTGGACATCTTCACCCCGCTGGCCAACCGGCTCGGCATCGGCCGGATCAAGTGGGAAATGGAAGATCTGGCGCTGCGCTATCTGGATCCGGTCACTTACAAGCAGATCGCCGCCGCGCTGGACGAGCGCCGGGCCGACCGGGAGCGCTACATCGGGCGGGTCATGGAAGATCTGCGCGACTACCTGCAACAGGCCGGCATCCACGCCGAGGTGGGCGGCCGGGTCAAGCACATCTACAGCATCTGGCGCAAGATGCAGCGCAAGAAGCTGGCCTTCGAGCGAATTTTCGACGTGCGGGCGGTGCGGGTGATGGTGGACACGGTGAACGATTGCTACGCCGCGCTCGGCGTGGTGCATGCCCACTGGAACCATATCCATCAGGAATTCGACGACTACATCGCCCATCCCAAGCCGAACGGCTACCAATCTCTGCACACGGCGGTGGTGGGGCCGGAAGGCCGGACCTTGGAGGTGCAGATCCGCACCGCCGCCATGCACCAGCACGCCGAACTGGGCATCGCCGCGCACTGGCGCTACAAGGAGGGCGGCGAGGGGCCGGGCGATACGGCCGAACAGCACATCGCCTGGCTGCGGCAAATGCTGGAGTACCGGGAGGACGAGGCCGACGAGGGCGATCTGCTGGAACGCTTCAAGGCCGAGGCCTTTCAGGATCGGGTCTACGTCATCACGCCCAAGGGCGCCATCATCGAGCTGCCGCAAGGCGCCACCCCGCTGGATTTTGCCTATCACGTCCACACCGAGGTCGGTCATCGCTGCCGGGGCGCCAAGGTCAACGGCCGGATCGTGCCGCTGACCTACGAACTCAAGAACGGCCAACAGGTGGATGTGCTGACTGCCAAGACCGGTGGTCCCAGCCGCGACTGGCTCAGCCCGCATCTGGGCTACATCAAGACCCACCGGGCGCGGGCCAAGATTCGGCAGTGGTTTATCCAACAGGATCAGGACAAGAGCATCGTCGCCGGCCGCGCCGCCCTGGAACGGGAGTTTCAGCGACTGAGTATCCGCCATCTCAAGCTGGAGAAGGTGGCGGAAAAGCTCAATTTCGCGAGGCCGGACGAATTGTTCGCCGCCCTCGGGCACGGCGCCCTGACCACGGCGCAGGTGGTGGCCCGGATTCAGGATCTATTGCCGGCGGCGCCGGCGGCCGGAGAGAGCCTGCCCATCGTCCGCAAGTCCAGGCCCGCCGAATCGAGCGTCGGCAAGGGCGAGGTGCGGATTCGCGGAGTGGGCCGACTGCTGACCCAACTGGCGCATTGTTGCCAACCGGCGCCGTTCGACCCCATCGCCGGCTACATCACCCAGGGCCGTGGCGTGACCATCCACCGGCAGGATTGCGCCAACTTGCTGGCGTTGGCCGGCCAGCATCACGAACGCATCATCGAGGTGAGCTGGGGCGAAACGCCGGCGACCTACCTGGCGGACGTCATGATCGTCGCCCACGACCGTTCCGGCCTGCTGCGGGACATCACTTCGATCCTGGCCAACGAGCAGGTGAACGTGCTCGGCGCGAATACCCTGACCGACCGGGAAACGTCCATTGCCCGCATGGGGCTGACCCTGGAAATCACCGACGTGGTGCAACTCAGCCGCGTGCTCGACAAGATCGGGCAGTTGCCCAACGTGATGGAAGCGTACCGCAAGAGTTGACGCGGGCGCTTCAATCCAGGCTCGCCAGCAGCCGCCGGGTTTCCCGCAGCAGCGGATTGCGGCGCAGCAGCAGCGTCAGTCGGCCGCCGCCGCTCTGCCGCCAGAGGGTCGCGGCGCGGATGCCGGCCAGCAGCAGCGCCCGAATCCGGTTGGCGTTTTCCGGATGGCTCAGATGGGCCGGGTCGCCGCTGACCATGATGCGCGGCGACAGAGTGCTGAGGCTGTTGAGATAGAGATCGGCGAAGCGGGCGATGGTATTGCTGTGGTCGACCGGAAAATGCGGCAGGTTGCGGATCGCGTCCTCGATGCCGGCGCGGATGGCGTCCAGTAGTTCGGGTCGCCGGGCGAGCTTGCGTTCCAGACCGAGCAGCGCGAGCACGTAGCGGGTCAGCTCCATGTCCCGCGGTTGTTCGAGTTGCTGTTCGAGCAGGCGCAAGCCGGTGCGCAGTCGGGCGATGCCGCCGTAGATGTCGGCGCTGCTGGCGGCGTCGATCTGGATCAAGCTGGCCAGACCCGTTTCGACATCGTCGGAACGGGCTTGGCCGTGTCGGGCAATATTGCGGACGAGATCGGCGGCTTGCAGGACCCCGGCGAGGGCGATGACGCGGTCGTGGTCGGTTTGGGGCATGGGGTTCCGGGTTCGGGTGGCGAGGATGGATTCAATCGTAGGCGGCGGCGATGATTCCGCCACCCAGACAGACCTCGTCCTGGTAAAAAACCACCGACTGGCCCGGCGCGATCGCCCGCTGCGGTTCGGCGAAGCACGCGGTGAGACCGGTCGCGTCCAGCGTTTCCAGCACGCAATCCTGGTCCGGTTGGCGGTAGCGAATTTTGGCTTGGCAGGGCAATGGCGTCGGGGGCGGTTCGCCAGCGATCCAGTGCGGTTGCGCGGCGCGCAGCCGGCGGTGAAACAAGGCGGGATGGTCGCGACCCTGGACCACGATCAGGGTGTTGCGTTCGAGATCCTTCCCGGCGACGTACCAGGGTTCGCCGCTGCCGGCGCGGCGGCCGCCGATGCCCAATCCCTGGCGCTGGCCGATGGTGTGGAACATCAGGCCGGCGTGTTCGCCGAGCCGTTCGCCGTCCGGCGTCTGGATCGGGCCGGGCCGGGCGGGCAGATAGCGGTTCAGAAAGTCGCGGAACCGACGCTCGCCGATGAAGCAGATGCCGGTGCTGTCCTTTTTGTCATGAGTGATCAGGCCGGCGGCGGCGGCTCGTTCCCGCACCTGGCGCTTGCGCAACCCGCCGACCGGAAAGAGTGCGCCGGCCAGTTGCGTCTGGTTGAGGCCGTGCAGGAAATAACTCTGATCCTTGCCGGGATCGCAACCCTTGAGCAGCAGGCGCCGGCCATCGCGTTCCTCGCAACGGGCGTAGTGGCCGGTGGCAATACGGTCGGCGCCCAGCCGCCGGGCGTGGTCGAGGAATGCTTTGAACTTGATTTCGGTGTTGCACAACACGTCCGGATTGGGGGTCCGGCCCGCGTGGTGCTCGTCTAGAAAATAGCGAAAAACCCGGTCGCGGTACTCGGCGGTGAAGTTGACCCGGTGCAGCGGAATGCCGAGCGTTTCGCACACCGCCCGCGCGTCTTCCAGGTCTTCGGCGGCGGCGCAGTAGCCGGTGTCCTGGGCATCGTCCCAGTTTTTCATGAAGACGGCGTGTACGTCGTAACCTTGTTCGATCAGCAGCAGGGCGGCGACCGAGGAATCCACGCCGCCGGACAGGCCGACGACGATGCGGGTTCGGGGCATCGGATCAAGATAAGGCGGTGGCGGTTTGGAGTAAAACCGGGGGAATGATAACAGACGCGCCGCGTGCAGACCGCGATGGAATGCGGGGCGAACCGCGCAAGGCCGAAGCGGGGGGATTCGGCTTTGGCGGATGCGCTGTTCGGGCGTGGGATGGCCCGAATAGCGCGCCGCGAGAGGGGTTACTTGGCGGTGGGCAGGCTTTCCTGGACCAGCTTGTCGAATTCGGCCTTGAAGCGCGCCGTCAGGTCGGCCAGCACCTTGCCATCCTCCATCAACTTTCGATGCAGGCTGGCAATCGCTTCGGACTGGCTGGTCATGAAGGCTTGCAGGCTGGCGGTGTCGCTGATGTCGGCCGCCGCCTTCATCCGGTTGATCGCGATGTCGACGTAGGATTGCAGGGCGCTGATCTGGAAGTTGACCAGAGTTTCCAGATTGGCGGCGGACAATTTGTTGGCCTTGATCACCGGGGCTAGAAGGCTCTGATATTGTTCGGACATTTTGGTCGTTACATCATTGGCCATGGGGAATGCTCCAAGGGTTGTCATGGATGGCTGATATTGTTGCGTTGCAGCATAGCGCAGTTTTTGTTGCGATGCAATATAATAAAAGTAGTTCTCTATCTCCAGGCGGGATCAGGCGGGGCTTGACCGTTAGCCTTGGCGATAAGTTGACAACTAGCAGATAATACCCGCCCTCGTGGAAACGGACAATGACTATGTGGTTCAAAAATCTAACATTGCTGCGCCTGACGGAACCGTTTCCCCATACCGCCGAAGCGCTGGCGGCCCGGCTGGGACAACATGCCTTTCAGCCGTGCCCCAGCCATCAGCCCAGCGCTGCCGGTTGGACGCCGCCTCTGGGGCGCAAGGCGGTGGATCTGGTGCATGGCGTGAACGGCCGCTTGCTGGTCTGTCTGCAGACCGAGGAGAAGGTGTTGCCGGCGATGGTGGTCAACCAGGCCCTGGCCGGGCGCATCGCCGCGATCGAGGACCAGCAGGGGCGGTCGGTGCGCCGCCGTGAAAAGCAGGAATTGCGCGACCAGCTCGTGCAAGACCTGTTGCCCCGCGCCCTGACCCGCAGCCGGTTCGGCTATGCTTACCTGGATCCAGCGGCCGGCTGGCTGGTGGTGGATAGCGCCAGCCCCCGGGGCGTCGAGGAAATCACCGGGATGCTGCGCAAGACGCTGGATTCGCTGCCCGTCGCTCCGCCCCGGGTTGCATGGTCCACGACGGCGATCATGACGGCCTGGGTGGCCGAGGGCGGGGCGCCAGCCGAGTTCGCCCTGGGCGATGTTTGCGAATTGCGCGAGGGCGGCGACGCGGGTGGGATCGTGCGCTGCCGGGGCCAGGATTTGACCGGCGATGAAATTCGCGGCCACCTGCAAGCCGGCAAGCAGGTCACCCGACTCGGCCTGAGCTGGGACGGACGGGTTGGCTTCGTACTGGACGAGGCGCTGGTGGTGCGTCGGCTCCAGTTTCTCGACGTGGTCCGGGAATCCTTGCGGGAAACCACCACTACATCCCCAGAGGCCGTGTTCGACGCCGAATTCGCCCTGATGACCGGGGAACTGGCGCTTCTGCTGCCACGCTTGTTGGAACAGTTCGGCGGCGAGGCGTGACGCTCTTCGTCGATTTTGGAGTATTTGAGGCCGGGTGACGATCAGATACAACTTCGGGAATGCAGCGGTTCGTAGGGGCAGGCTATGGGTACGTGGCAACTGACGGGCATGATCGTGTCGGTGGGGGTGCTGGCGATGATGGCGATGGCCGGCTGGTTCGTCGTGCGCCATGCGCGAGAGCGGAAACGGCTGATGGAGAAGCGGGCGGCGGCGACGGAAAAAGCGGCGGCGGAAAGAGCGGCGGCGGAAAAAGCGGCGGCGGAAAAAGCACGGGCGGAAAGCGCCAAGAACGCGCGCGCGGCGGCGGAGCGGTTGGCGGCTCAGCGGGCGGCGCTGGAACAGGCGGCGCTGGGGCGCGCGACCCGGGACAAGGCGGCCGTGGAGCAGAGTATCGCCGAGTGGGCGGCGGCCGAACAGGCCGAGGCCGAGCGAACGCACCTGCACAAGACGGCGGCGGAACGGCGGGAGGCCGAGGACATGGATTTTCGGCTGCGCGCCGTCGAGGAGGCCATCACTGAATGGGTCGATGCCGAACGGGATGGCCGCCGGCTGGCCGCCGCCACGACTCCCGGCAAGCCACTGCCAAAGAAGATCTATACCCGAACCGAAGCCATTCACCAACAGGTGCGCTCGACTGCCGAGGCCGTAGCGAAGGAGGCCCAGGAACTGGAATTTATCAAGAACCGAATTGAGACCGGGGTGGATTTCCTGCCGATTGAATTCAAACAGACGGTGGATGACTGGAAGGAAGGCCGGGTGCTTCGGCACAGCAGTTTCGACGATATTAAGCTCAAGTTCCGTTTCAAGGCCTACTCCATCGAGGATGGTTACGAACTGTTGTATATGTACGATCGCTGGATCACCCAGCAGCGGCTGAAGCTGCGGGTGTTCATCCGCCTGCTGGGCACCGAGGTGGAGTCGTCGGAGAGCATTCAGGCGGCCATCGAACGGGCGGAGCGGAACGAGCGGGAAAAATATCTGGAAATGGACGTGGACGTGATTTTTACCTTGCACGCCATCCGCGATATTTTCGACAAGCTGATCGGCATGGAAACCGTCCTCAAGGAATTGGAGGTTGTTTGCCGCAAGCGTTCCGAGCAAATTATCGCGCCGGTGTGGGAAGCGAAGGGATCGCTGTAAACGGCGGCGCAAACCGTGGCGGTAACGCTATAATCATTGTGGGCGAATGGGGTCCGCATCAGGGTCTTGCTCGGTTTCACCGCGCCGCACCCTTCAAAACGACCCAACATCCGGGAACCCACGATTTTCAGGAGAGGAGAACTGATGAGAAAAGCATTGTCCTTGCTGGTATTTTCCGTTCTGGTTTCGCTCGGCGTCGCCGCCTGGGGCGCCGAGAAAACCATCAAACTGGGGGTCATCGCCGAACTGACCGGCGACATGCCCGCCGTGGGCGCGTCCTGCCGGAACGCCGCCGAGATGGCGGTCAAGGAGATCAACGCCGCCGGCGGTTTGCAAGTCGGTAAGGAAAAAATGAAGGTGGATCTGGTGGTGGAGGACAACGCCGGCAAGGCGGACCAGTCCGCCGCCGCCGCCCAGAAGTTGATCACCCAGGACGAAGTGGTCGCTATCGTCGGCCCCAACGCCAGCCGCTACGCCATTCCCGCGTCGGAGATCGCCGAGAGCGAGAAAACAGTGTTGATCACCCCTTGGTCCACTGCTCCCAAAACCACGCTGGACACCACGACCAACCAGCCCAAGAAGTACGTCTTCCGGGCCTGCTTCATCGATCCCTTCCAGGGCGGCGTGCTCGCCAAGTTCGCGTCTGGAGAAGCTGAAGGCCAAGAAGGCCGCGGTGCTCTACGATGTGGCGTCCGATTACAACAAGGGCATCGCCGAAGTCTTCAAGGAAAATTATGAGAAACTGGGCGGCAAGATCGTCGCCTTCGAGACCTACACCACCAACGACAAGGATTTCTCGGCGCAGTTGACCAAGATCAAGGATGCCAAGCCCGACGTGATCTTCCTGCCCAACTACTACAGCGAAGTGCCGCTGCAAGTGCAGCAGGCCAAGCGGCTGGGCATCACCGTGCCCATCATCGGCAGCGACTCCTGGGGCAGCAACGAACTCCTCACCCTGGGCGGCGCCGATCTGAACGGCTACTACTTCAGCACCCACTACGCCGCCGACAACGCCGCGCCGGTCGCCAAGAAGTTCATCGCGGACTACGAGAAGGCCTATGGGGCCAAGCCAGACGACGTGGCCGCGCTGACCTACGACGCTTTCGGCCTGCTGTTCGGCTCGATCAAGAACGCCGGCAAGGCCGACCGCGAATCCATCCGCGCCGCGCTGTCCACTCTGCCGAGTTATAAGGGCGTCACCGGCGACATGAAGTTCCAGGCCGATTCGCGCGATCCGATCAAGAGCGCCGTCATCCTGCAAATCAAGGATGGCAAGTTCACCTACTTCACCAACGCCAATCCCTGATCGGTCCGGGATGACAGCTTGACGTAGCGCGAGGGCGGCCCGGCGGGCCGCCCTTTTTCTTGCAACGGCGGCATCGCGAGTCACGATCTTGAGCGAAGGCATCGTCTACTGGCTGCAACAGACCTTGAATGCCCTGCAACTGGGCAGCATCTACGCCCTCATCGCCTTGGGTTACACCATGGTCTACGGCATTCTGACCATGATCAATTTCGCCCATGGCGACGTGTTCATGGTGGGGGCCTTTTTCTGTTTCCTGGCCGCGGTGTACCTGGGCCTGCCCTTCGTGCCCACGCTGCTGCTGACCATGCTGGGCGCCGCGCTGCTGGGGGTGATGATCGAGCGCCTGGCCTACAAGCCGTTGCGCCACGCGCCCCGGGTGTCGGCCATCATCACCGCCCTGGGAGTGGGTCTTTTTCTGGAAAACTTCACCCTGGCGCTGGCCCCCTATCCCAAGAATATTCCCGCGCTGCTGGAGAATGTCACCTGGGATCTGGGCGGCGTGTCCCTGTCGTCCCTGCAGGTCATCATCATCTTTCTGTCGCTGGGGCTGATGTTCCTGCTGGATTACGTCGTCCACCGCACCCCGGTGGGCATGGCGATGCGGGCCATTTCCTGGGACAAGACCTTCGTGCCGCTGATGGGGGTGCCGCTGGATCTCATCATCTCCGTCACCTTCGCCATCGGCGCGGGGCTGGCCGGGGCGGCGGGCACCATGTACGCCCTCGCCTATCCGGTCATCGATCCCTACATGGGCATCATGGTGGGCTGGAAGGCGTTCATCTCCGCCGTGGTGGGCGGGATCGGCAACATCCGCGGGGCGATGATCGGCGCCTTCATCCTGGGCGGGGTGGAGATCATGGTCACGGCCTTCTTTCCCTCGACGTACCGGGATTTCGTCGCCTTCACCCTGCTGATGTTGCTGATGGTCGTTCGACCCTACGGCATTCTGGGCCAGCCAAGGATGCAAAAAGTATGAACCAGGCGCGCAACGGAAGCTGGGAATGGCTGATGGCCCAGCGCTGGCTGCTGCCGGTGTTGATTGCCGTCGGGTTCGTCCTGGCTTTCGCCATCCCCGAATACAACCTGTTCAACAAGTACATCCAGTTGGTGATGATGTACGTCGGGATCAATATCATCCTGACCGTCAGCCTGAACCTGGTGAACGGCTACATGGGCGAGTTTTCCCTGGCCCACGCCGGTTTCATGGCGGTGGGGGCCTACACCGCCGCCCTGCTGACCCAGAAGGTGCTGCCGGTGGCGGCGTATCCGGGGCTGTTTCCGCTGGCGGTGCTGGCCGGCGGGCTGGCGGCGGCGCTGCTGGGGCTGATCGTGGCGGTGCCGTCGTTCAAGGTGCGCGGCGACTATCTGGCGATCATCACCCTGGCGTTTCTGATGATCGTCAAGTCGGTGATCGAGAACATTGATTACATCGGCGGCCCGCGCGGCATTCCGGGCATCAAGAAACTGACCACGCTGCCCTGGGTGTTTTTCTGGGTGGTGGTGACGGTCTGGGTGGTGCGCAACTTCGTCTATTCCAAGTACGGGCGCGGGGTGCTGTCGATCCGCGAGGACGAGATCGCCAGCGAACTGATGAGCGTCAACACTCGCGGGGTGAAGTTCCTGGCGTTCATGGTGTCGTCCTTTTTCGCCGGCATCGCCGGAGGCGCTGTTCGCCCATCTGTTGCAGTTCATCAGCCCCCGGGTGTTCGACATCATCAAGACCACCGACGTATTGATCATGGTCTATCTGGGCGGCATCGCCTCCATCGTCGGCTCCATCCTCGGCGCAACCGTCTACACCGTGCTGCTGGAACTGCTGCGGCCGTCCACGGTGGCGGCGATGCTGGCCTGGTTGCCGGCGATGGTGTTCGATCCGCTCAACGAGCATTTCATCCGCCATCTGGGCGTCTGGCGGATGGTGATCATGCCGCTGGCCCTGGTGCTGGTGATGCTGTTCGCGCCGCGTGGGATCATGGGCCTGCGGGAGTTCCGCTGGTTTATCCCCAAGCGCGATCTGGACGCCCACCGCCACGACGTCCACGGAGGAAGCCATGGCGCTGCTCGCGGCCACTAAGGTCAAGCATTATTTCGGCGGTCTGTGCGCGGTCGCCGATTTCAATCTGGAACTCCAGTCCGGCGAACTGATGGGCATCATCGGTCCCAACGGGGCGGGCAAGACCACGATCTTCAACCTGATCACCGGGGTTTACCGGGCCAGCGAGGGCAGCATTCGGCTGCGGGAGACCGAACTGGTGGGCAAGACCCCGCACCAGATCACCGCGCTGCGGGTCGGCCGCACCTTCCAGAACATCCGGCTGTTTCGGGATTTGTCGGTGCTGGACAACGTGCGCATCGCCCATTACGCCCAGGCCCGCTACAGCCCGCTGGAAGCCTTGCTGCACATCGGCCGCTACCGGCGAGAAGAACGGCGCATCATCGAGAATTCCCAGCGGCTGCTGGCGATTTTCAAGCTGGAGCATCTGGCCGGCGAGACCGCCAAGAATCTACCTTACGGCTCGCAACGGCGGCTGGAAATCGCCCGGGCGCTAGCCATCGACCCGGAACTGTTGTTGCTGGACGAACCGGCGGCGGGGATGAACCCGAACGAGATCGATCAGTTGATGGAATTCATTCAGTGGATCCGCCAGGAATTCAAGCTGACCATTTTACTGATCGAGCACCAGATGAAGCTGGTGATGGGCATCTGCGAGCGGATCATGGTGCTGGATTTCGGCGAAACCCTGGCCGAGGGGCCGCCCGAAGCGATCCAGAACGATCCCAAGGTGTTGGAGGCTTACCTGGGCGAGGGGCCGATCGGATGAGCGATGGAACGAGTGGGTTCGAGGATATTCAACTGGAAGTGCGCGACCTGGAGGTCCATTACGACGGCATCCGGGCGTTGCACGGCGTGTCCTTCACCGTGCTGAAGGGCGAGATCGTAACCCTGATCGGCGCCAACGGGGCGGGCAAGACCTCCATTCTGCGGGCGATTTCGGGTCTGACGCCGTATGGCGGCGCCGTCGTGTTCGAGGGCCAGGATCTCAAACGGATTCCGGCGCACCGGATCGTTGGGTCGGGGATCGCCCACGTGCCGGAGGGCCGGGGCATTTTCGGCAATCTGACGGTCCTGGAGAACCTGCGGCTGGCGACTTGGCAGCGGACCGACAAGAGCGAAATCCCGGCTGATTACGACCGGGTGTTCGCGATCTTTCCGCGGCTGAAGGAACGCCAGCACCAGCCGGGGGGCACTTTGTCCGGCGGCGAGCAGCAGATGCTGGCGGTGGGGCGGGCGTTGATGAGCCGGGGCCGATTGCTGTTGCTGGACGAGCCGTCCATGGGCCTGTCGCCGCGGCTGGTGCAGGAGATCTTCCGGGTGATCGAGGACATCAACCGTTCCGGAACCACCATTCTGCTGGTGGAGCAGAACGCCAACATGGCCTTGCGGATCGCATCCCGCGCCTATGTTTTGGAAACCGGCGGCATCATCCTGTCCGGCGCGGGCCGGGAGCTGTTGGGCGATCCCCGGGTCAAGGAAGCCTATCTGGGCGCGTAGTAATAGCCGGGCGGTGCAACCCAGCACCAGGGGTCACGCCTGACTACTCTTCCATGACGACCCGGAACCCGGTCATCGCGTCGCGGTAATCGGGTTTGCGGGCCAGGCGCTTGGCCACGCGCAGATCGCCGGCGCCGTTGCTCCAGGAGCCGCCCCGGACGACCCGTTGACCTTCGTTGGGCCGCAGGGTCGAGCAGCGCTCCTCGTCGCCGCCATAGTTCGGATTGTATTCCGAACAGGTCCATTCCCAGACATTGCCGGCCATGTCGCGCAGGCCCAGGGCATTGGGCAGATAACTGCCGACCGGCGCCGTGACCGCATAGCCATCGTCCAGGTTGCCGATCGAAGCGCCGGTCGGGTCGTTACGGTCGGAGAAGTTGGCATGGCGGGGGTCGAAGTCGTTGCCCCAGGAGTACCGGGTCTTCGCGCCGGCGCGGGCGGCGTACTCCCACTCGGCCTCGGTGGGCAGCCGGAAGCGCTGGCCGGAACCCGCTTCCCAGGAAAGCCATTCGGCGAAGGCTCGCGCATCCTCCCAGTTCAGATTGACGGCGGGTTGGGCATCCTCGTTCAGGGAGCGTCCCTGAAAGGAACCGCTGTTGTGGGCGGACCGGAAGCGGCGAAATTGACGGTTGCTAATCTCGGTTTTGCCCATCCAGAAGCCCTTGACGCAGACCTGATGCGGGATCTCGTCGCGGCCGCGATCCCGTTCGATGGTGGGGCTGCCTATGGTGAAGCAGCCGCCTTCGATCCAGTTCAGTTCGAGTCCGGTGGTGTTTTCGGTCCGGGTTTTGATGGAGGCGTTCGGCTGCTGGGCGGCGGCCAGTTCGGCCCGGGCGGCGGCCAACGCCGGGTGGTTGGGGTTGAGGGCCGCCGCCCGATCCAAAGAGGTGGCGGCCAGCGCCCAATTTTTGGCGGCGATGGCTTGGCGGACTTGTTCGAGGTGGCGGGTCATTTCCGCCTCGCGGGTTTGGGCCGCATCCTGGGCGAGGCGCGTCTCTTCTTCCTGCTGGCGCTGTTGTAACGCCGCCGCGTCCTGCTGACCCTGCTCCTGCATCGCATCGTAGTACTGATAGGCGAGAAGGCCGATTCCCGACAAGCCAAAAACCGCGAAGACCGTAATCAGGATGCGCGTCCATGGGACTGGCGCAGACTTGATGATGGCCGGCCTGACCGAAACTTCGATGGCCGGCTTCGACTCGAAAGCAAGCTCGGCTTCCGTCAGCACGGTGCGGGGGCTCAACACCTCTTCCCGCCTGACCGTGGAAGCCTTCTTCAAGTGTTCCAGCGCCGATTGCGGCGAGCGTTTGAGCAGAGTGTTGGAAAATTCTGACTGCGTGGGCGACGCTTCGGTAGCGGGCGCGGTGAGTTGCTGGGTGGAGGCGGGTTGTGGCGCAATGGGGTCCATATGCTCCCAGATGTTCTCCAGAAGCGGCATGGAACCGTCGGCGTCCTCGAACCGGGGCTGCAAAGAGAGCGACTCGGCGCTGGTTGGCTGGAGCGAGTCATACGGGCCGCGAGGGCCAGATACCTTCTTAGGCAGGCTCGCTTCCGAGGTGGGACGCTCCTCAGCGAGGCGCTGGGAAGGGCGTGATGGGGAGGTCGACGATTCCGCGGCGGAACGCGAGGGTCGCGAGTGGCGCTCCGGGCGGGCATCGTGTCCCGACCAGACGTCTTGAGCCGGCGGTGTCGCGGGCAAATCCAGGAGCCGGGAATTGAGAGGCGGCAACTGGGAGAAATCAGGGCGATTGTTGGCCTGATCGGCGGCCTGCAATGCCTCCCGCATCGCGACCACGGTCTGGAACCGCTCTTCGGGCCGAACGGCGATGGCCTGATCGACCAATTGCAACAACCCGCGCGAGTACAACCCCGCGCCGACTTCGCTGGCAGGCTGTACGGGATCCTTGAGCACCCGTCCTGGCGCCTCGATTGGCGGCGTGCCGGTGATACAGCGATACAGCACCGCGCCGAGGGCATAAATGTCGGTCCACGGGCCATAATCCTCGCCGACCGTGACGTATTGCTCGATCGGTGAATAACCGGGCGTGACCACGCTGGTGACGCTGCGGGTGCGCCGCCCCAAGGCTTGGCGGGCCGCGCCGAAGTCGATCAGAATGACCTGGTTGCTGCTGCCGCGAATGTAGAGATTGCTGGGTTTGATGTCCCGGTGCAGATAGCCCTGCGCGTGGACGGCTTCCAACGCCGGCATCACGTCGTCCAGAATCCGGCGCAGCTCGGGTTCGGGCAGGATGCCGCCGCGCTGCAAGGTGGCGCTCAGCGATTCGCCTTGCTCGTACTCCATCACAATGTAGGCGGTGCCGTTGGCGGTGAAGTAGTCTCGGACGCGGACCACGCCCGGGTGATTCACCTGCACCAGGATTTTGGCTTCGTCGAGGAATCGCTGCAGGCCCCATTCGTAACACGGCGGCTCGCTGTGCCGGGCCGGGATCTGGCCTTGGGCGTTGGCGCGGACGGTCGTGCCGTTGCGATCGCGGTAGGCCCACTCGGCCGGAAAGTACTCCTTGATGGCGACTTCGTTTTGGAGTGCTTCGTGGATCGCCTTGTAGGTGATACCGAAACCACCGGCTCCCAGAACGCCCTCGATCTGGTAGCGGTGTAGGTTGTAGCCCGTGGGTAGCGCGTTGGTTTCTTCGATCATCGAGCTGCCCTTGCGGTGGGTGGACGCGAATGCGGACCGGGCATGGCGGCGGCGAACTGGGGGCGGCGCTAGCGGCGGTCGCGACTCAGCAACGACACGAAACCCTGTGCCAGCCGCCGCAACCAGGGTGTCCGGCTACCCACGGCGGCATCGGCGCGCAACAGGATCAGGGTGGCGTTGTCGGCTACCGCGTTACCGCGTTGCACGGCCTGCGCGGTCAGCAGTTGGGCGGCGGAAGCCAGGCCGTTGACGCGCGCGGTATCCCAGAGTTCGGCCTCGGGAACGTGCTCCCAGACGCCATCCGAGCACAGCGCCAGCAGGTCGCCGGTCTGGATCGCGAGCTGGCCCAAGTCGGGTTTGGGCGGATCGTCGCCGCCCAGGCAGCGGTAAAGCCGGTTTTGCGCGGGATGGGTCGCCATCTGGGATTCGTCGATTTCGCCCAGATCCATCAACAGTTGCACGGCTGAGTGATCGCGGGTGCGCATCAAACGCTGGCCGTCGCGGAAGTGGTAGAGTCGGCTGTCGCCGACGTTCAGCCAATACGCCCGGTCGCCTTGGAGCCACGTCATGACGACGGTGCTGCGCGCGGTTTCCGACTGGTTGTTGATGGCGTCGTGCATCCGCCGGCACAATTGATCGAGCGCGGCGAGCGGCTCGGCGTGCAACGGTGTCGTGGGATTCTGGACGAATTTGCGGGCTTCGTCGACTACGAGCTGCGCGCCCAGGGCGCCGTCGAGATGGCCGCCCATGCCGTCGGCCAGGATGGCGAGCAGTCCCTGCCGGTCGGGCGACTGGAAGATGCCCCAGCGGTCCTGCTGTTCGTGGCGGGCGCCCAGCGCGCTGGCGGCCCCCCGATCCCATGGGTCAATTCGACTCGGTGGGTGGAACGTCATGCTGGCGCCTCCAGCAGTCGGGCGAAGGTGATGCCGGCGGCGACCGGCGCTGGGCTGGAAGCCGCGGCATGTGATCGCAAGCGGATCGCGCGGGGGCGAGTCCGGCCAGCGGAACAACGGACGTTGCGAGCATATCGCCCGAGCATGCGGTTCTCCTCGGCAACACTCTGGATGGGCAGGACAGTGGTTGCGGGTGATCCTGGCAACCGGTTGGCGCGGAGAGACGACGCGGTTCTTTATTCTCCAGCGGCAACGCAATTATGTGACCGATGATCGGGGACAAACAATCCAAAATTTGCATCCGGTCGGAGCGCGGCGGCGCGACGCCGATAGGTTGCGGGCTTACAGTAGTCCGAGCACTTCCTCGGCATGGTCGGCGCAATCGGGTTTGTCGATGATGTGGGCGATGTGGCCGCCCTCGTCGATGATGAAGGTGATGCGGTTGGCCATCCCGAGCAGGTTCATGGCCGCGCCGGCGATGCCGCCGCCGCCGATGGCGCCGTAGGCCTTACCGACGGCGCCGTCGGTGTCGGCCACCAGCGGAAAATTGAGTTGGTACTTGGCGGTAAAGCGCTGGTGGGATTCGATATCCTGGGTAGAGACGCCGAGCACGGCCGCGCCCTTGTCCCGGATTTCCCCGTTGTGGTCGCGCAGGGAGCAGGCCTGCTTGGTGCAACCCGGGGTGTCGTCCATCGGATAGAAGTACAGCACCAGCTTTCGGCCGAGATAATCGGATAGCTTGACGATACTGCCATCGGTGGCAGCAGCAACGAACATGGGGGCCGGATCGCCGATTTTCAGTTTCATCGCTCTATTCTCACGAGGTGGTTTGAACGGATTTCCAGAGTTCCCCAGTCGCGGCGCGCGGATTCGCCGCAGCCGGGGGTATATGCCCTGGAGGGTAGGGGCGCGAGGGGCATTACCCCGGTCTTTGACTCGCCGGTTGCGAAAAGCTCCCCATCGCGCCGTCAAGCATGTGGTCGGTTTGTCGAGATTACCAATAAATGCCCCGGGTAAACTGGGCGAAGGAAATTTGCTCCAGCGAAGGTTCCTGGCTGTCGGCCGGCTGCTGGCCCTTGGCCGCGGTCGATTCGGGGAACAGCCGGAACGCGGTGTTCATGATGACAGCGTACAGCTTGGGCGCCACGGCGTGTAGTACCTGGGCGAAGATCCCGACCCGGGTGGCGATGCGCTCCGGTTTGTAGATGATCGCCTGCACGATCAGATCGGCCGCTTCCTCGGGGCTGAGCGTGGGCACGTGCTGGTAGAGCTTGGTGGGCGCGATCATCTCGGTGCGCACCAGCGGCATGTTGATCGTGGTGAACTCGATGCCGCTGTCGGAAAACTCGGCGACCGCGCAACGGGCGAAGGCATCCAGCGCCGCCTTCGAGGAGACGTAGGCCGAGAAGCGCGGGGCGTTGCTGAGCACGCCGATCGAGGAGATGTTGATGACGTGGCCGCGCTTTTTCTTCAGCATGTTGGGGATGAAACCCATGATCAACCGCAGCGCGCCGAAGTAGTTGAGCTGCATGGTGCGCTCGTAGTCGTGGAAGCGGTCCAGCGAGTTTTCGATGGCGCGGCGGATCGAGCGGCCGGCGTTGTTGATCAGGATGTCCACTCCGCCGTGCTCGTCCAATACCTGCCGGATCAGCGCGTCGCAGGAGGCGAGGTCGGCGATGTCGGCGGTGTAGATGAAGGCGGAGCCGCCCAGGGCCTGGATTTCCCGTTGGGTTTCCAGCAACTTCTCTTCGGTGCGGGCGATGATGATCGTCTTGGCGCCGGCCTCGGCGATCTTGATGGCGGCGGCCTTGCCAATGCCGGCCGAGGCGCCGGTGATCAGCACCACCTTGTCTTTGACCGCGCCGCTCAGGCTGCGGTCGATGAACAGGTCGGGATCGAGGTGGCGTTCCCAATAGTCCCATAGCTTCCAGGCGTAGGTTTCCAGCGGCGGCACCGCGATGTCGGTGCCCTTGAGCGCCTTGAGCGTCTCGCGGCAGTCGAAGCGGGTGGGGTAGTTGACGAAGCGCATCACGTCGGCCGGCATACCCAGATCCTTGAGGATCTGGTCCCGCATCCGCCGCGCCGGCTTGAAATGCGCCAAGCCGGTCTTGATGACCTGCGGCACGAAGGCGAACATCAGGGCGTTGACCCGCAGGCTCATTTCCGGGGCGTGGGCGGCGCGGGCGAATAGGTTGAGGATGTCGCCGACCCGGTGTGGGTTGGGGTCCACCAGATGGAAGCACTGGCCGTCCAGCCCGTCCGAATGAGCGATGTGTTCCATCGCATCGACGATGAAGTTGACCGGGACCAGATTCTGCCGGCCGCCTTCGATGCCGATGACCGGCATCCAGGGTGGCAGCAGCTTGCGCAGCTTCTGGATCAGCTTGAAAAAGTAGTAGGGACCGTCGATCTTGTCCATCTCGCCGGTGCGCGAGTCGCCGACCACGATGCCGGGCCGGTAAATCCGCCACGGTCGCCGGCATTCCCGGCGGACGATGCCTTCCGATTCGTGCTTGGTGCGGTAGTAGGGATGATCGAGTTCTTCAGCTTCCTCGAACATGTCCTCGCGGAACACGCCTTCATACAGGCCGGCGGCGGCAATGGAACTGGTGAGGTGGAAGCAACCGACCTCGATGGCCTCGGCGAAGGCGACGACGTGGCGGGTGCCGGCGACGTTGACCTTTTCTTGAATCTCGGCGCTGGCCTTAAGATCGTAGATCGCCGCCAGATGGAACAGGTGCTGGATGTTGCCCTTGAGCCGGGCGAGGTCGGGGTCCGACACGCCCAGTCGCGGCAGGGTCAGATCGCCAATGATCGGGATCGTGCGGTCGGCGCCGGATCCCCAGCGCTGCTGGAGTTGCTCGACCATCGGCAGTTCGCGTTCGAGGATCAGGTAGTAAACCGTGGCGTCGGGGCGGTGCAGCAACTTTTCGACGAGGCGCCGGCCAATGAAACCGGTGGCGCCGGTGACGAAATAATTCATCTTGTTTTAGCTCCGGGCTTTTTATGATAACAATTTTAAATTATAGGATTTGTTGTTCTGAAAATCTTTGATGATGAAGCTGATCGGATTACGGAATGATGAGATTGACTGGAACGACGATGGGGGAAATAACCGTTGAGTAACGGACAATGGCTGGTTTTGATCGCCGTCGCGGCGCTGGCGTCGAGCCTGTGCACGCTGGCGCTGGGGCTGGTGATTTTTCGGTACTGGGTTCGGCCGCGACTGGAGTCCCGGTTGGAGGCCTTGGCCGAATTGCTGGAAGCGCGGGTGAAGGCGGGCGCGCGCGCGGCGGGCCAGGAACTTATGGAACCGTTGCGCGCGCAGGTGCGCGGTGGCATGGAAGAGGCGGCGGCTGAACTGCTCCCCAAAGTCCGGGCGGAATTGACCGCCGGGTTTCGGGACGCGGCGGCGGAAAGCTTGCCGGCGTTCCGCGAGGAGGTGCGCAAAGGGTTCGGCGACGCCATCGCGTCGCTGGCCACGAGCGAACTGCTGGATCGAACCGCCAGGAAAGTGGTCCGCACCGGCTCGTCGCTGGTGGAGAGCGGCTTGAACCTGCTGCGGGGCGCCCGTCCGGAGGATCGCGGCGATGATGAATCGCGTTGATTGGCCGGGATACCCAGTCCCGGCGCGTTCAACAGCGCCCGTCGGTGACGCGCCGGCGGGCGTTTTGCATGTTGCGCTATAGTCTCCGGCATCGCCCCCGCCCGGTCGGAGCCTGTCGCCATGAAAAAGAAACTGCCCATCGGCTTGCAAAACCTGCGCGAGATGCGCACCCAGGGCTATGTCTACGTGGACAAGACCGCCCACGTCGCCCGGCTGGCCGAGGAGGGGAAGTATTACTTTCTGGCCCGACCCCGCCGCTTCGGCAAAAGCCTGCTGGTGGATACGCTGGCCGAGGCGTTTGCCGGTAGCCGGGAACTGTTCGAGGGGCTGTATCTGGAGCAGCACTGGGACTGGAGCCGGAAATATCCGGTGCTGCGCTTTGATTTTGGCGAGGGCGTGCTGCCCGACCGCGCCCTGCTGGACGCCACCCTGCAAGATCAGTTGCGCCTCAGATCACGAACGCCACGGGCGAGGCCCTGGCAAGAAGCGCCGATTCACGATCACGGCTGGCCCGGCTCGGTGCGGAACTGTGACGCGAGGCCGGTGGCGGCAGCCGGTCGTCCTGTTAATCGACGAATACGACAAACCGATTCTGGACAATCTACGAAACCCGGAACTGGCGCGGGCGATGCGCGGGGGGCTGCAAAATTTCTATTCGGTCATCAAGAGTCTGGATCCGCATCTCAAATTCGTGCTGCTGACCGGGGTCAGCAAGTTCTCCAAGGTCTCGCTGTTTTCCGGGTTGAACAACCTGGAGGACATCACCCTCGATCCCCGCGCGGCGACCCTGTGCGGCTACACCCAGGACGAACTGACCGACGCCTTCGCCGACTATCTGGACGGGGTGGATTTGGCGGAAGTGAAACGCTGGTACAACGGTTACAACTTCCTCGGCGAGCCGGTCTACAACCCCTTCGACATCCTGCTCTACTTGCGCCATCGGGAATTCAAGCCCTACTGGTTCGAGACCGGCACGCCGACGTTCTTGATCAATCTGCTGGCCGAGCGCGGCAAATTTACCCGCCGGCATCTGGCCCGCCTGCGCACTGGCAAGGAATTGCTGGTCCAGCTTTGATGTGGACCACATCGCCACGGAAGCGCTGCTGTTTCAGACCGGCTATCTGACCATCAGAAGGTCAGGAGCGGATCTGGGGTCGACTGGGTCTACCGCTATCGGCTGGGCTATCCCAACCACGAAGTCGAATCCAGCCTCAACGCGGGCCTGTTGTCGACGTCTACACCGACGATCCAGCCAAAATCTCGCCCACCGGCTTCGTCTGCTCGATCTGCTGCTGAGCCAACGACCTGGATGGCCTGAAAGGCCTTTCCACGCCTTGTTCGCCAGATTCCGCACCACTGGTACGCAACAACCCTTCGCCCGCTACGAGGGCTATTGGGCCGCGCTGTTCTATAGCACTTTGCCGCGCTGGGGCTGGACATCATCCTGGAAGACGCCACAATCCGGGCGCATCGACATGACGGTGATGAATCCAGGGCCGGATTTATCTGTTCGAATTCAAGGTGGTGGAGATCGTCCCGGAGGGCCGCGCGCTGGCAACAAATGAAAGACCGGAGCTAGCCGACAAATACCGCGCCGGCGGCGGGCCGATTGATCTGATCGGCGTGGAATTCAGCCGCGATCAGCGCAACCTGGCCGGCTTCGCTTGGGAGCGGGGATAACGCCGGGGGACTCGGAGCTTTACCCGTAGGCTTGTCTGGACAATCTGACAGCCCCACCGGCGGGCATCGGGAAGGTGGCGCCGCTGGCCCGTCGGGCTATGCTGTACTCAGGCGCTCTTGAGCGATTCGACCAGATCGACGTATTGCTGCATGGCCTCTTCCTTGGGGATGCCTTTCAGTTTGGCCCAGGCGTCGTACTTGGCGCGGCCCACCAGATCGGTGAAACCGGGCCGCTTGCCTTCGACATCGCCGTTCGCTCCCTGCTTGAAATAGGCGTACAACTTTAGCAGGGTATCGTTATCGGGGCGCTTGGTGAGTTTTTTGCTGTCATCCTGGGCGGTCTGGAAACGGATCGCGAGGTCGGACATGGTGGTTGTGCTCCGGTAATGGGGGTTCGCGAGATGGGCAAGTGTAGCCGAACCACGGTGAGAGTTCATTGCATGTAATGGCTGTGCGCGAGACGCAGCCAAAACGCGACGGCCCAACGACCGCTGGCGCGGCGGCCAATTCAGCAAAGTTCCTTGTAATCCACCGGCTTAGAATCGACAACTATTCATGATTCTGGATTTCCTTATGGCCAAGAATAAAGACAGCGAGCGTATATCGGGAATCGATACCGCTTGGTTGCGCATGGAGCGTCCCACCAATTTGATGATGATCACCGGGGTCATGATCTTTGCCGAGCGGTTGACCTACGAACGGCTGCGGGAAGTTGTCGAGTCCCGTTTTCTGAAATATCGGCGTTTCACCCAACGGGTCGTCCAGAAAGCCGCGGGCGCCTTCTGGGAAAGCGATCCCCATTTTGATATCGGCCGGCATGTTCTGCGGACCGCGTTGCCGGGCCGGGCCGACAAGGCCGAATTGCAGCATTTGGCCAGCGATCTGATGAGCGCCCCGCTGGATTTTACCAAGCCGCTCTGGCAGTTCCATCTGGTCGAGGACTATCAGGGGGGCAGCGCCGTCATCCTGCGGATCCATCACTGCTACGCCGATGGCATCGCCCTGATTCACGTGCTGTTGTCGCTGACCGACCCCGCGCCCCATGGGGCGCCGGCTCCAGCCGAGGAAGAGGAGCGCGCCGAGGAGGCCGGCATTTTTCGGCGGTTTTTCGAGCCGGTGGACAGGGTGGTGAACACGACCCTCAAGCTGGGGCGGGGGTTGGTGGGGGAAGGCGCCGATATCGTCATGCACCCGGGCCATGCGCTTGACTATGCCCGCGACGGAGTCCGGCTGGCGACGGAAATCGCCCGGATTGCCCTGATGAGCGACGATTCCAAAACCCGCTTCAAGGGGGATTTAGGCGTATCCAAGCGGGTCGCTTGGGCCGAGCCGTTGCCGTTGCACGAGGTGAAGACAGTCAGCAAGGCCCTGGGGTGCTCGCTCAACGATGTGCTGCTGTCGGCGGTGGCGGGCGCGTTGCGCGACTATCTGGTCGAGCAGGGCGATCCCATCCCCGAGAGCCTGCAAGTCAGGGCCATTATCCCCGTCAACCTGCGGCCGCTGGAGAAGGCGGCCCGGCTGGGCAATTTCTTTGGACTGGTGTTTCTGGCGCTGCCGGTGGGCATCGCCAATCCGCTGGAGCGGCTGTACGAGGTGCGGCGGCGGATGAACGAGCTGAAGGAATCCTACCAACCGATCCTGGCCTTGGGCCTGCTCGGCGTCGCCGGCATGGGACCCAACCTGTTGCAGCAGCCGCTGCTGGACATGCTGAGCAATAAAGCCTCGGCGGTGATGACCAACGTGCCCGGCCCGCGCGAGGCGATCTATCTGGCCGGGGCCCGCATTGCCGAAATGATGTTCTGGGTGCCGCAATCGGGCCAGATCGGCATGGGGGTCAGCATTCTCAGTTACAACAACCGCGTCCATTTCGGGTTGGTGATCGACCGAAAGCTGGTGGACGCTCCAGAAGCGATTATCGGCCGCTTCGCCGGCGAGTTCGAAAAACTGTTGTTCATCACCCTGATGAGTCCCTGGGGGCAGGAGCTGGATTCCCGACAGGTCGAGCGCTCTCTCAAGGCGCTGGCCGGGCCGAACGACTGAAGTCCGCCGGTTTTAGGGTGTTTATTCTAACGGCTTGTCACAGAATAAACACAAGGCCGGGTTTGGAGTCGGGACCTGGCGTGGGGGTACCTTGTAACAGGAGCATCATCATGGTCAAGAAAGTCAAAGGCAACGCCGACAGCCAGTTGTCTCAATCCGTGCGGGAATCCGCGCACCTGATCTGGCTGGCCGGGCTGGGGGCGTTCGCCAAGATGAGTTCGGAAGGCGGCAAGCTGTTCGATACGTTGGTTACGGAAGGCGAGAAAATCGAAGAGCGAACTCGCGGAGCCGCCGCGAGCGCGCTCCAAGCGGCAAAGGAACAGACCGACGAGACGCGTGGCAAAGTGGCCGACACGTGGGATAAGGTCGAACAGATTTTCGAGGACCGGCTGGCGCGGGTGCTCGGACAGCTCGGTGTGCCCAGCCACGACGAGCTGCGGAAACTGACGCAACGGATAGACGCCTTGCAGGCGCACATCGACGAGTTGCGCCGCGTTCGGGAAACTCCACGGTCCTGAGAACAGGGTGAACCAAGCGCGGGAGTGGGCCACCGACGGCGACGTGGCTTGGGCGCGGATGGATACGCCACGGCAGCCGATGGTGGTGACGATCCTGCTGCTGGTGGCCGCGCCGCTGGATCAGGAACGGCTGGAAGCACTCCTGCGCGGCCGGTTGTTGTCGTTCGCGCGCTTCCGGCAGCGGCTGGTCCGGCAGGGCGGCCGCCATGCCTGGGTCGAGGACGCAGCGCTCGATCTGGCGGACCACGTCGAACGGCGGCGCTTGCCAGCGCCAGCCGATCAGCCGGCGTTGGAGGCCTTGGTGGGCGAACTCGCCAGCCAGCCGCTGGATTTTCGCCGGCCGTTGTGGTGCTGCGTGGTGGTGGAGAATTATGGCGCGGGATGCGCGGTGGTGTTCCGGGTGCATCATTGTATCGCCGATGGGGTCGCGTTGCTGCGGGTGTTTTTGACGCTGACCGACCGCACGCCGAATCCGGACGGGGCCACGGCGGCGCCGGCGGCTACGCTGGAGGAACGGCGGATGCAGGCCCGGCTGGCGGCGAAAACCGCCAAGGCGCCGCGACCGTTGCCCGACTGGGTGGAGCGGTGGCGTTGGAGCGCGGCGTTTTTGGCGGCGCTGCTGCGGCAAGCGCTGCTGATGCCGGATACGCGCACCGTCTTGCGCGGGCGGTTGAATGGCTGCAAGCGCACGGCCTGGTCGGCGCCGATCCCGCTGAGCGATATCGCGATCGTTCGCCAGCGCTGGGGCGGGCGGGTCAACGATGTGATGCTGGCCGTGGTGGCTGGCGCGATGGGTCGGTATTTGCGGGCGCGGGGCGAAATGCGGCCCGGGCTGACCGCGCGGGTGGCGGTGCCGGTCAATCTGCGGCCGTACCAGGAGGAGATCCGCCTGGGCAACCAGTTCGCGGTGATTTTTCTGGAACTGCCGCTGGACGTGGCCGATCCGGTGGCGCGGCTGGCGGCGGTGGGGGCGCGCATGGAGCGCGTCAAGGCCTCGCCGGAAGCAGTGGCGAACCAGGTGTTGATCCGGATGGTCGGCCGGTTGCCCGACTGGCTGGAACGAGGGGTATTACGACTGTTCGGGACGAAGGCGACCGCAGTGGTGACCAATGTGCCGGGACCGGAGGAAGCGCTGTATCTGGCCAGCGCGCCGGTGGCGCGGGGGCTGGCCTGGGTGCCGCAGATCACCGGTATCGGGATCGGATTTTGCGTGTTGAGTTACGCCGGGGCCGTGACGATTGGAGTCGCCACCGACAGTGGCGTGGTCGCCGACCCGAGGGAACTGGTCGCCGGACTCGAAAGCGAAATCGCCGAACTGGTGACGCGCGCGAGTGCGGCCATCGCGTAATCATCAAAACTGATCATGAAGAAGCAGGGGAGGCCACATGCTTGTCACCCAACCCGAAAGCGTTCGGCGTCAGGCCAGCGGCCCCCGGATCGGCTTGGCGATCGCGGGTGGCGGGCCGGTGGGGCTGGTCTACGAGATCGGCGCCTTGCGCGCGCTCGACGAGGCGCTGGACCGCATTGATTTCAACCATCTCGACGTGTATGTGGGCGTGAGCGCCGGCGCGGTGACGGCGGCGTTGCTGGCCAATCAATTCAAAACCGGCCAGATTTGCCACATCTTCATCAGCAACGAATCCGAAGAACATCCGCTCGACCCGCAGATTTTCCTGATGCCGGCTTTCGGCGAGTATTGGCGGCGGTTGGCGACGGCGCCGCGGTTGCTGTGGGAATCGTTCTGGCGCTACCTGCAAAATCCCCTCGACCTGAGCCTGTTGCAATCGCTGACCCGGCTGGGGCGAGCCTTGCCCTCCGGCTTCTTCGACAACGAGCCGATCCATGATTATCTGGCGCGGATGTGGAGCGCCCCAGGCCGCACCGACGATTTTCGCCAGTTGCCCAACAAGCTGTACGTGGTGGCGGTGGACCTGGATACCGGCGAGTCGGTCAACTTCGGCGCGCCCGGTTACGACCACGTACCGATTTCGCGGGCGGTGCAGGCCAGCAGCGCGTTGCCGGGGCTGTATCCGCCGGTGGAGATCGACGGCCGTTATTTCGTGGATGGCGCCTTGCGGAAAACCATGCATGCGTCGGTCGCTTTGCAGGAGGGGCTGGATTTACTGCTGTGCCTCAATCCGCTGGTCCCGTTCGACGCCCGACTGGCGGTTCAGGCGGGCCGGCCCACCCAAGTGGGGCGGCTGGTGGAAGGCGGCCTGCCGGCGGTGCTGTCCCAAACCTTCCGGGCGCTGATTCATTCCCGTTTGCAAGTCGGCATGCAGAAGTACGACAGCGAGTTCGAACATACGGACGTTATCCTGTTCGAGCCCAACCGCGACGATGCCAAGATGTTTTTCACCAACGTCTTCAGCTTCTCCGGCCGGGACTGGGTGTGCGAGCACGCCTATCAGACCACCCGCCGGGACTTGCTGGCCCGGCGCGCGGAACTGGAGCCGATTCTCGCCCGGCATGGGGTGCGGATGCGGTTGGACGTGTTGGAAGATCCGGACCGGCGTTATTACACCAGCCTGCGCGATCAGCGAGGTTTGGCCGCGCCGGCCAAATATCGTGGCCAATTGGCGCGCGATCTGCACTCGGCCCTGGATCAATTGCAGGACTGGGTGGGTTCGGCGTCCGCTGAACGCCCGCGCTAGCCGATTACGCCAGATATTCCTGGCTGATCTGTTGAAATAGCCGCCGCGCCTCGCCGTTCAGGAACGGCGCGACCAGCGACAACACCTGATAGACCCCCAAACCGAGGTTGTTGCTATCGTCGCGAGGGGCGGCGCTGGCGCTGGCGCGGACGCTCTGAAAGTTTAGCCAGTAGGTTGCGACCACCGCGATGTTGCGAGCGAGCGCCGCGATGTCCTCGCGGGTGGCGTTCATGACGCCTGCGTCCACCAGACCCTTGCAGATGGCGGCGGCGGTGCTGACCTTGCGTTCCAGGATGCGGCGGAAATGAGTCCGCAGCTTTTTATTGCGGCTGAGGATGTTGTCGAGATCGCGATAGAGGAAGCGGTATTCCCAGATGTTCTCGAATACCAGATGCAGGTATAGCCACATGTCCTCCATGTTCGGTACGCGGCGCTCGGGCGTTTGCAATGCGGTGTCCATTCGTCGCTCGAACTGTTGGAACAATAATTCGATGATCTCGTCCTTGCTGCGAAAGTGGTAGTACAGATTGCCGGGGCTGATGTCCAGTTCATCGGCAATATGGTTGGTGGTGATGCGGGGTTCGCCGTGCTCGTTGAATAGTTGCAGGCTGGTTTGCAGGATGCGGTCGCGGGTTTTCATAAAAATAAAGCTGGCGCGGGTTCCAGGCGGAGTGGCGGAGCGCGGGGGCCGAAGGGGGTCGCACCGTTTGTTTGATTGTGGATGGTTTTGGGCTATTTTCCAACGATCCGGCTCGGCCGGGATAACGAAAACCAAAGGAGGACAGCATGGAAAAAATCTGGTTGCGCGAGTATCCGCCGGGCGTGCCGGCCGAGGTGGATCTCAACGAATTTGCCTCGTTGAAGGATATCTTGGAAAAGACCTGCCGGCGGTTCGCCGATCTGCCGGCCTATTCCAACATGGGCGTGATTCTGCGGTATCGGGACATCGACCGGCTCAGTCGCGATTTCGGCGCTTATCTGCAACAGGCGCTGGGGTTGGGTAAGGGCGAGCGGGTCGCCATCATGATGCCCAACGTCCTGCAATATCCGGTCGCGCTGTTCGGTATCCTGCGCGCCGGCTTGATCGTCGTGAACGTCAATCCCTTGTACACGCCCCGCGAACTGGAGCACCAGCTCAAAGATTCCGGCGCGACCGCTATCGTCATCGTCGAAAATTTCGCCCACACCTTGCAGGAGGTGTTGGACCAGACCCCGATCAAGACCGTGATCACGACCCAGTTGGGCGATTTGTTCCCGTTCGTGAAACGGACGCTGGTCAATTTCGTGGTCAAGCGGGTCAAGAAACTGGTGCCCGCCTGGCAAATCCCCACTGCGGTTCCGTTCAATCAAGCCCTGCGCGAGGGCGCGGCGCGAACGCTGGCCGACACGCCGCTGAATCATGATGACATCGCGTTTCTGCAATACACCGGCGGCACGACGGGTGTGTCCAAGGGTGCGATGCTGACCCACGGCAACATGGTGGCGAACCTGCAACAGGCCTCAGCTTGGCTGGGTTCGGTGTCCAAACCGGGCGAAGAGACCATCATTGCCCCCCTGCCGCTGTATCACGTCCTCTCGCTGACCGTGAATGGCCTGGCTCTTCATGAAGGTAGGCGGTCACAACATTCTGATCACCAATCCCCGCGACATGCCCGGTTTCGTCAAGGAACTGGGCAAAGTTCGCTTCACCGCCATCATCGGCGTTAACACTCTGTATAATGGGTTATTGCACACGCCCGGTTTCGACCGGCTGGATTTCAGCGCCCTCAAGCTGTGCGGGGCCGGCGGCATGGCGGTGCAGCGGGCAGTGGCCGAAAACTGGCGGCGGGTGACCGGGACGCCGCTGATCGAAGGGTATGGCCTGACCGAGACCTCACCCCTGGCGACCCTCAATCCGCTGACCTTGCCCGAGTACAACGGTAGCATCGGTTTGCCTCTGCCTTCGACCGAACTGTCCATCCGCGATGATGAGGGACGGGAATTGGCCATCGGCGAGGCGGGCGAGATTTGCATCCGCGGCCCGCAGGTGATGCGTGGTTACTGGAACCGGCCCGAGGAAACTGCCCAGGTCATGACCGGGGATGGCTATCTGCGCACCGGCGATATCGGCTTCATGGACGAGTGGGGCTACGTGCGGATCGTGGACCGCAAAAAGGACATGATCCTGGTGTCGGGCTTCAACGTCTATCCCAACGAGATCGAGGATGTGGTCGCCCATCACCCCGGGGTGCTGGAGGCGGCGGCGGTCGGGGTGCCGGACGAGAAGACCGGCGAGGCGGTCAAGATCGTGGTGGTGCGCAAGGATCCGGCCCTGACCGCCGAGGCGTTGATCGAGCACTGCCGCCGGCATTTAACCGGCTACAAGGTGCCGCGCCGGGTCGAGTTCCGCACCGAACTGCCCAAGACCAACGTCGGCAAGATCCTGCGCCGGCTGTTGCGAGAGGGATAGGCTATTCTCACTCTCCCGGCGGGAGAGTGTTGGGGTGAAGGCGCTCGATCAGGCTGCGGCCGACTGGGCGCCGAGCCCCCGTTCCAGCCAATCCAGCAGATGATCCGCCGGCTCGCGCCAGTTCAGTTCCATCATCATGGCGTGCGCCATGTTCGGGAAGATGCGAACCTCGGCGTGGTAGAAGCGGGCGGTTTCCTCGACGATTGCGGGCGAGACAAATACATCGTTTCGCCCGCCGAGCGCGAGGATCGGCATCCGCAACTGTTCGGGTTTCAGGCGCAGCGGATTCAGGCCCATCATGTCCAGCACGACGACCTGTGATTCCGCCTGGATATAATCAAAGTACTCCCGCAATTTCGCCAGCGGCATGTCTTGGGAGAACAGCAGCCGCCGCATCATCTCCGGCGTGCCGTAATTGGGGCCGAGCAGCGAAAACAGCGACATCTGCTGGAACAGGAACGGATGCCGCATCGCCATGTGCAGGTTGGTCGGCAGCAGGCCCTGCGGCGGCACCGAGGCCATCAGCACCAGTCCTGGGAGATCGGGATGGGTTTCCAGGTACTTCTGGGCCACCATGCCACCCATCGAATGACCGATCAGCACCGGCGGGCTGGGCAGGGTCGCGACGGCCTTTTCCAGGTCGGCGACGTAATCGGCCAGCCGCCAGGTATGCAGTCGCTCGTGACCCTCGCTGAGGCCGTGGCCGCGCATGCTGAAGGCGTGCGCTTCGTAGCCATGCCGGGCGAAATGGGGCAGGAAGTTTTCATCCCAGCAGCGGGCATCCGTGAACGAACCATGCACGAACAGCAACGGTGTCGGTTTGGGCGTGGTTTCGGGATAGCGGCTGATCATGTCCAGTTTCATGCTGAAATCCTGTCGGGTGAGGAAAGACGATGGGATACGGTAAGCCTTTGGGATGGCGCGGCGCTTGAAGGGAATGGTTGCGCGGGCGGTTGACCGGCGATTCGTCCGCGCGGGGCCACGGGGCCGCCAGATGCGACGCATGGATTGCGGATCGCTCCCTCACGCATTCTTGTTCTGGTCCACTGCCGGGGTCCAATCCGCGGCATCAATCGCTATGACTTCGCAGCGCAGGCGGCCTTGGCTCAGCAGCGCGTCCACGGTGTCGCCGACGCGGGCGGCGTCGGCCCGGCGCAGAATTTCGCCGTCCGGTTGCCGGCGCACGATGGCGTAACCGCGTTCGAGCGTGGCGAGCGGACTCAGGGCGTGTAGATGGCCGCTCAGGCCGCGCAGGCGCTGGGAGGCGGTTGTCAGCCGCTGGCGCACCGCCGCGCGCAGGCGTTGGTCCAGATCATCGAGTCGTTGGGCGCGATCCCGCAGGCGCTGGCGCGGTTGGGCGCGGTCGAGCCGGCGCGTCAATTCCGCCAGCCGCTGGCGCTGGTGGGCGAACCGCCGTTGCAGCGCATTGTCCAGCCGTTCGGCCAGCAGCCGAACCCGGCGTAGCCATTCCAGCCGGTCGGGGCTGGCCAACTCCGCCGCCGCCGTGGGGGTGGCGGCGCGCAGGTCGGCGGCGAAATCGGCGATGGTGACGTCGGTTTCATGGCCGATGCCGGTTACCAGTGGGATGGCGCAGTCGAAGATCGCCCGCGCCACGATTTCCTCGTTGAAGGCCCAGAGATCTTCCAGCGAGCCGCCGCCACGCACCAGCAGCAGCACGTCGCAATCCTGACGCCGGGACGCCAGCCGAATGGCTGCGGCGATGCGCTCGGCCGCGCCGTCGCCCTGCACCGGCGTCGGATGGATCAGCACCGGTAGGCCGGGGCAGCGGCGGCGCAGGGTGGTCAGCACGTCGCGGATCGCCGCGCCGCTCGGAGAGGTGATGACGCCGATCCGGCGCGGGAAGCGGGGCAGGGGCTGTTTGCGTTCCGGCGCGAACAGTCCTTCCCGTTCCAGCTTGAGACGCAGTTCGTCGTAGGCCCGCCGCAGCGCGCCGGCGCCGGCTTCTTCCACGTACTCGACGATGATTTGAAAATCGCCGCGTGGTTCGTACAGGCTGACCCGGCCCCGCACCAGCACGTGTTGGCCGTTGCGCGGGCAATCGCGAAACAGGAGGGCGCGGTTCTGAAACAGGGCGCAACGGATTTGCGCGCGCGCGTCCTTCAGCGAGAAATAGAGATGGCCGGAAGACGGGCAGGACAGATTGGAGACCTCGCCTTCGACCCAGAGCGTGGGGAATTCGCCTTCCAACAGGGCGCGCACGTCCTGGTTCAGGCGAGAGACGGTGTAGATGTTGCTGTGAAGTTTCGCCATGAGCGTGTCGGGACGCAATAGCCGCCGGCTAACGCCCGAATGGGTAGGACAGGGAGATCGCCGCGCCCTGCTCGCGGCCATGCCCGGCAACGCCGCGCTGGCCGATCATGTAAGCGACGATCGCAGGGAAGGGTTTCCGGCCCTGGGTGTCGAGCCGGGCCGCGCGCCGGGTCAGGAAAGTGAAGATCATGATATTACTTTCAAATCCTGTGTGGACAGTTTACCGTGCGAATCGGTTTGCTGAAAAGCTAACGGCATCATTTGTCGGCGCCCTGCGCAAGTTTACCGGGGTATCGACCTCTGTTGAGGGTTCTGGAAGCGGGAGGGTTCGGGAAAAGCGGACAACGCGCTCATCCCGGCCAGCCGTTTTCCCCTATCAGTGGGTCCAACGGCTGGCGCCGCGCCCAACCTTCCTGTTCCAGCATGGGTTTGTCGTAGAACCGCTCGACCGGCCCCAGACACAGCACTGCCACCGGCCGCGCGCCTGGCGGCATGCCCAGCAAGGCGGCCAGCGCCTCGGGGTCGAACAGCGATACCCAGCCCAGTCCCAGACCCTCGGCCCGCGCCGCCAGCCACAGGTTTTGAATCGCGCAGGCCACCGAGGCCAGATCCATCTCCGGCAGGGTGCGCCGCCCGAACACATGACGCTCGCGCCCGTCCATCAACGCCGCCACCAGCACTTCGGCGCAGTCCAGCACCCCCTCAACCTTGAGGCGCATGAAAGCGTCCTCACGCTCGCCCAGGGCGCGGGCGGTCTGGATGCGCTCTTCCTCGACCAGGGCATGAATGGCGCGGCGCAGGGCGGCATCGGTGATGCGGATAAAGCGCCACGGTTGCATGAAGCCCACGCTCGGCGCCCGATGCGCCGCCGCCAGCAGGCGCGCGAGTTGCTCCTTTGGGACGTGACCGGATCGGAAATGGCGGATGTCGCGGCGCAAGGCGATGGCTTTGTATACCGCATTGATTTCGGCGTCGCTGAACCGGTGCGCCGCGTCGAGTACCGGATCGTCGTTCAAGCTGAAAGGCGTTTGACTTGGGTCTGTCATTGTAATGAGGAGCCTTGCCCGTTTCGGAAAAACCCAATTGTAGCCCGCTGGCGCGCCAAGGATGTTCTGGCCGATTTTCCGTTTACCGGGCGGGCGTCGTGGCATAAACTAACCGGCTTATTTTTCGCCAAGTCCCGAGGTCTCGCCATGCGCATTGTTCAAGAAGCCCTGACCTTCGATGATGTCCTGCTTCTTCCGGCTTATTCCGCGGTGCTGCCCAAGGACGTGAGCCTCAAGACCCAACTGACCCGCGCCATTACCCTCAATATTCCGTTGATGTCGGCGGCGATGGACACGGTGACTGAAGCGCGACTGGCCATTGCCTTGGCGCAGGAAGGCGGCATCGGCATTATCCATAAGAACATGCCGGTCGAGAAACAGGCGCAGGAAGTACGGCGGGTCAAGAAATTCGAGAGCGGGGTGATCCACGATCCCATCGTCATCCACCCTGGCGCCACTATCCACGAGGTGGTGGAACTGACCCGCGCCCACCACTTTTCCGGATTGCCGGTGGTGGAGGGCGAGGAACTGGTCGGCATCGTCACCAACCGCGACCTGCGTTTCGAGTCTAACATGGGCGCGCCGGTCAGCACGGTGATGACCCCAAAGGAGCGGTTGGTGACGGTGCACGAGGGGGCCAGCCGCGAGGAAGTCGTTACCCTGCTCCACAAGCATCGCATCGAGAAGGTGCTGGTGGTCAACGACCGCTTCCAGTTGCGCGGCATGATCACGGTCAAGGACATTCAAAAATCCAGCGATTTCCCCATCGCCTGCAAGGACGAATGGGGTCGGTTGCGGGTCGGCGCGGCGGTCGGCACCGGCGGCGATACCGAGGAGCGAGTGGCGGCGCTGGTGAGCGCGGGCGTGGACGTGATCGTGGTGGATACCGCCCACGGTCATTCCCGCAACGTGCTGAATCGGGTGCGCTGGGTCAAGGATCGGTTTTCGAAGGTGCAGGTCATCGGCGGCAACATCGCCACCGCCGCCGCCGCCCGCGATCTGGTCGAAGCGGGCGCGGATGCGGTCAAGGTGGGCATCGGTCCCGGCTCGATCTGCACCACCCGCATCGTCGCCGGAGTCGGGGTGCCGCAGATCAGCGCGGTGGCCAACGTCGCCGAGGCGCTTGCGCGACTGCGACGTGCCGGTTATCGCCGACGGCGGCGTCCGCTATTCCGGCGATCTGGCCAAGGCCATCGCCGCCGGCGCCCATACGGTGATGATCGGCGGCCTGTTCGCCGGTACCGAGGAGGCTCCGGGCGAGGTGGAACTGTTTCAGGGCCGCTCCTACAAGTCCTATCGCGGCATGGGCTCGCTGGGCGCGATGACCCAGAAGAACGGTTCCAGCGACCGCTATTTTCAGGAAGGCAGCGCGGTGGAAAAACTGGTGCCGGAAGGCATTGAGGGCCGGGTGCCCTACAAGGGCAGCGTGCTGGCGATCATCAATCAATTGATGGGCGGGCTGCGCTCCAGCATGGGTTATGTCGGGTGTCAGGACATCGCCGAGATGCGCGTCAAGCCGGCGTTTACCCGGGTAACCAGCGCCGGAATGCGGGAAAGCCACGTCCACGACGTGACCATCACCAAGGAAGCGCCGAACTACCGGGTCGATTGAGGTGCCCATGACCGCCCGCGACATCCATTTCGACCGCATTCTCATTCTCGACTTCGGTTCCCAATACACCCAGTTGATCGCCCGCCGGGTGCGGGAAATCGGGGTTTATTGCGAGATTCATCCCTACGACGCCGAGCCGGCCGCCATTCAGGCCTTCCACCCGCGCGGCATCATCCTGTCCGGCAGCCCGGAATCCACCACCCTGGCCGACGGTCCCCGCGCGCCGCAGGTCGTGTTTGACCTGAACGTGCCCCTGCTCGGCATCTGCTACGGCATGCAGACCATGGCGATGCAACTCGGCGGTCTGGTGGAGTCCTCCGACCATCGCGAGTTCGGTTACGCCCAGGTCCGCGCCCACGCGCATTCGGCGCTGCTGCGCGCCATCGAGGATCATGCCAGCCCGGAGGGCTACGGCCTGCTGGATGTGTGGATGAGCCACGGCGACCGGGTGACCACGCTGCCGTCCGGCTTCGCGCGCATCGCCAGCACCGGCACCTGCCCCATCGCCGGCATGGCGAACGAGGAGAAGCGCTGGTACGGGGTGCAGTTTCATCCCGAAGTGACCCACACCCGCCAGGGCGAGCGCATCCTGCGCCGCTTCGTGCTGGACATCTGCGGCTGCGAGCCGCTGTGGACCACCGGCAACATCATCGAGGACAGCATCGCGGCCGTCCGCTCCCAGGTGGGTGACGACGAGATATTGCTGGGCCTGTCCGGCGGGGTGGATTCGTCCGTGGTGGCGGCGCTGCTGCACCGGGCTATCGGCGACCAGTTGACGTGCGTGTTCGTGGACACCGGCCTGCTGCGGCTGTACGAAGGCGATCAAGTAATGACGACCTTCGGCCAGCATCTGGGCGTGCGGGTGATCCGGGTGGACGCCGAGGAGCGGTTTCTGGCCGCGTTGACCGGCGTGACCGATCCCGAACAGAAGCGCAAGATCATCGGCGGATTGTTCATCGAAATCTTCGAGGAACAGGCGCTGAAGCTGCAAAGCGCCAAATGGCTGGCCCAGGGAACCATTTACCCGGACGTGATTGAGTCGGCCGGCGCCAAGACCGGCAAAGCCCACGTCATCAAATCCCATCACAACGTCGGCGGCCTTCCGGCGGCGATGCGCATGAAGCTGGTCGAGCCGCTGCGGGAACTGTTCAAGGATGAGGTGCGGCGGCTGGGGATGGAGCTGGGGCTGCCCTCCGAAATGGTCTATCGCCATCCGTTTCCGGGTCCCGGGCTGGGGGTGCGAATTCTCGGCGAAGTGCGCAAGGACTACGCCGATCTGCTGCGCCGGGCCGATCACATCTTCATCGAGGAGCTGCGCCGGGCCGACCTGTACGATAAAACCAGCCAGGCGTTTGCGGTGTTCCTGCCGGTCAAGTCGGTGGGGGTGATGGGCGACGGCCGCCGCTACGACTTTGTCGTTGCTCTGCGCGCGGTGGAAACGGTGGATTTCATGACCGCCCACTGGGCGCACCTGCCTTACGAGTTTCTGGATCGGGTGTCGCGGCGCATCATCAACGAGGTGCGCGGCATTTCCCGGGTGGTCTACGACGTGTCCGGCAAGCCGCCGGCGACCATCGAGTGGGAGTGAATCGGCGTGTTTCAGGGTCTATTGAGATCTATCGGAAAGTATCGCTAAGCAGTTGTCCTGTAAAGGCTGCTGGGGCGACCCCAGGACGTTGGGGTACGCACGGCTTTGCCGGCCGGGGATGGTCCATTCATCCCGTTGCCGGGACGAGACCATGTTGCCTTCAATGCAGGTCTCATGTGCGGTCCCCGTCTGCCTGATGGCCGAGAGGACCGCGTCGACGAACTTCCGCTTGACGGTGGTACCATTGAAGACGCCGCTCGGACGCCTGCGCGCCTGATTATCTGAGGATGCAGTAGCTGGTTTCATGGGTGCAGGCCCTCGACTTTCGATGATTGATACGCCGATCATTGGGGTTGTCCCGGGAGAGTTTGCTTTGCAGCAAATATTGCCTTTGCGTGGGATATTCTATACATTGCGGTTATTCGCTGCACAGCGAATAACTCATGAGGCGCGATGCTAGAGATCCGTGAAGCCGAGAACGCACTGATCAGCAAGCTTCTGGAGGCCCTGCGCGGGCTACCGGAAGTGACGGCCGATCTGGGGCGCCCGGGCGACCCAGGTGGGTCGAGTGCGAGCGCCGAACGCGAAGTGCCGCTGTCGATCCGCGTCGCCGAGCGCCCCTTGGCGCTGCTCGTCGAAATCCGCAAGGTCCTGTACCCACGGGATGTGCGGCAGGCGCTTTGGCAGATCCGTGACTCCGCTTCCCGGCGCCAGGGCGATGGGAATGGCGGGGCTGCCGTTCCGCTGCTGGCTGCCGAGTCGATCTCCCCGGGGGCCAAGGAGCTGCTTCGGGGCGAGCGGGTCGGCTATTTCGACGGAGGGGGCAGCCTGTACCTGCCGGCGCCCGGCGTGCTCTTCTTCGTGGACAAGCCGCCGTCGAAGTCGACTTCACGCGCGATCCGGTCCCTGTATTCGGGTCGACGGGCTCACGTGCTGCATGGTTTGCTTGAGAGGCATGGGGACTGGCTCGGTGTCACCGAGTTGGCAGAAGACGTCTCGGCATCGCCTTCGACGGTCTCGCAGGTCCTGACGGCGTTGGAGCGGTTCGATTGGCTCGATTCACGCGGGCAGGGGCCCGGCAAGCAACGGCGTCTGAGTCAGCCCGCAGCCTTGCTGGATGCGTGGGCGACGAACCTGAAACAGCAGCCCCTCGAGCGCATGAGGCGCTTCTTTGTTCCTTCGCTGAAGGCTGACGGCCTAGCCAAAAGTCTCGACCAGGTCCTGTCCGCCTGCGGAATCGACTACGCCTTGACCCACGAGGCAGCCGCCCAGCGTTACGCCCCGTTCCTCTCTGGAATCTCGCAGCTTCGCTGCAGGCTTCCCACTGGCGCGGCAACCGAGGCGGCGCTGAGCGAGCTAGGTGCGCGGGCCGTCACTGAGGGTGCGAATCTCGTGGTGATCGAGGCGAAGCCACCGGGAGACATGCTCTTTCGACAGCGCGTGGGCGGCATTTGGCTGTCCAGTCCGATCCAGGTCTATCTAGATCTGCTGCGCTCGGAGGGTCGCGCCAAGGAGATGGCCGAGCACCTGCGCAAGGAAAAGATCGGATTCTGATGATCAAGCCCACGAGCCTCGACGGATACAGCGACGCCTACACGCTGGACTGCGAGCGCGTCCTGGTCACGCTGCTGCGCGGACTCGGTCCATGGAAGGAATCTGTCTACCTGGTCGGCGGCCTCACGCCGAGATATCTGGTCCCCGCACGCCCGCCGCTCGTGCCCGCGCACGCCGGCACCCTGGACGTCGACATCGTCGTCGATCTGCAACTGCTGGCTGATACCGAGGCGTATCACACGCTCGAGGACAACCTCAAGCGCATGGGCTTCGTAAGAGCCGAGAACGAGCAGGGCGTGAAACTCTCCTGGCGGTGGCAGACCCGGACCGAGCACGGCGCGCTGATGGTGCTAGAGCTGCTGGCCGACGCGCCGCGGATCGCCGGAGGGCGCGTACAGGCGCTACCGACGGAAGGCACGATCTCGGCGCTCAACATCCCGCACTCGTCGATTGTTTTCGACCTGCATCAAGTCGCCGAGATTCGCACCGAATTGCTCGG
This sequence comes from uncultured Gammaproteobacteria bacterium, assembly GCA_963719395.1. Taxonomy (GTDB): domain Bacteria; phylum Pseudomonadota; class Gammaproteobacteria; order Competibacterales; family Competibacteraceae; genus Contendibacter. The sequence goes on from CAVRCC010000023.1 coordinate 89,108, forward strand.
CGGGAACGGGATGGCGACCGAGCGCGTCAAGCATGCCGACATCGTCAGCTTCACCTGCCTGAAGGCGTTCGCTTTCGATCAGCGCTTCGAACGCAAGGACGCCCACGACCTGATCTACTGCATCGAGCACGCTCCGGAGGGGCTGGACGCCGTCATCGCGGCCTTCGGCCGGGCGCTCGCAGGCAAGCATGCGGCCGTGATCCGAGACGCGCTGGACGTCCTTCAACGGCGCTTCGCCGATGACGACGCGACGGAGGGCTATCGCAAGGACGGGCCGGTTTCAGTGGCCAAGTTCGAGCTGGGCGAAGGGCTGGACCCCGAACTGCGCGAGGCGAGGGTGCGTCGGCAACGCGAGGCCAGCGACCTCATTGATCGACTTCTTGCAGGGATCGGGTAGTAGCTCATGCGCCGTCGAGTGCTGGTCTCTTGGATCGCCGTAAACAACGATCCCTACGAGCGCGAGCGGGCCGGTAGCGCCTTCCGTCTTGTCGACGGTGCGCCGGGTGGCCGGACCCACGCTGACGCTCCTGTACGACCCTGATTCGCCGTATGCCGGGAGCATTTCCGACTTCGTTCTCTTCTACGGGCGATCGCCCGAAGGCAAAGAAACGCGCCAGTCTCGGGCGGTCGACCAGACGTTGCAGGAGCTGAAGGCCAGGAACCTGGGGTTGCGCATTCATCGGGAGCCCTGGGACGGGGACGATTGTTCTTCCCCACCACTTGCGGCGGGGAAGAACGAGCCATCTGAGTAGCCGGCCTCGTTGAACTTCTCCGAGGCTTTCTTGCCAAAGCTATAAATTTTTAATTATATCAATATCTTAAATGATATTAGCCGGCTATTTTACGAACGATCCGAGTCAAGGTGCATCCCATGATGGCAGACAATCCCAATCATGCCGTGGACTGGCATGCCCTGACGCGCGAGGAGGCATTAACCAGGCTGGAAGCTACCCCGCGCGGGCTCTCCGCCCAGGCGGCGGCCGAGCGTCTCGCCCGTTACGGCCGCAACGTGCTGCCCCCGCCCAGGAAGCGCGGACCTTTGCTGCGCTTCCTGCTCCAGTTCCACAACGTGCTGATCTACGTGCTCCTGGCCGCGGCGGCGATCACCGCCCTGCTCGGCCACTGGGTGGACAGCGGCGTGATCCTGGGGGTGGTGGTGATCAACGCCTATATCGGTTTCCTCCAGGAGGGCAAGGCGGAGCGCGCCCTGGATGCCATCCGCGGCATGCTCTCGCCGCATGCCCAGGCGCTGCGCGACGGCCATCGCCACGAGATCGACGCCGCCGAACTGGCGCCGGGGGACATCGTCTTCCTCGCTTCGGGCGACCGGGCGCCGGCGGACCTGCGGCTGATCGAGGTGAAAAGCCTGAAGATCGAGGAGGCGGCCCTGACTGGCGAGTCGGTGGCGGTGGAGAAGCAGATCGGCCCCGTGGCGACGGACGCCGCCCTGGGCGATCGCGGTTCGATGGCCTGGTCCGGCACGTTGGTGACCTATGGTCAGGGCACGGGCGTAGTGGTGGCCACGGGTTCCGCTACCGAGATCGGTCGCATCAGCCGGCTGCTGTCGGAAGTGGAGGAACTCGCCACGCCGCTCATCCGGCAGATGGCGGTGTTCGGGCAGTGGCTCACCTGGGTGATCCTGGCCATCGCAGCTTTTTCCTTCGCCTTCGGCGTCTTGGCGCGCGATTTTACGGCCAGCGAGATGTTCCTCGCCGCAGTGGGTCTGGCGGTGGCGGCGATCCCCGAAGGGTTGCCGGCCATCCTGACCATCACGCTCGCCATCGGCGTGCAGGCCATGGCCCGGCGCAACGCCATCGTCCGGCGGTTGCCGGCGGTGGAGGCGCTGGGTTCGGTCACGGTGATCTGCTCCGACAAGACCGGTACGCTCACCCGCAACGAGATGACCGTGCAGGAGGTCATCACCGCCGGCCGGTGGTTCGCGGTCTCGGGCGTGGGCTACGCGCCCCACGGCGGCTTCAGCCTGGACGACCGCGAAGTGACCCCGGACGATGCCCCGGAACTGCGCGACATCGGCCGCGTCGGCCTGCTGTGCAACGATGCCGTGCTGGAGCAGGCCGAAGGCCAGTGGCGGCTGACCGGCGATCCCACCGAGGGGGCATTGATCGCGCTGGCCCTCAAAACGGGGCTGGACGCGAGGTTCGAGTCCGAGTCCCTGCCCCGCACCGATGTGATTCCCTTCGAATCCGAGCATCGCTTCATGGCCACCTTGCACCACGATCATGCCGGCCACGGATTCATCTTCCTCAAGGGGGCGCCGGAGCGGGTGCTGGAACTGTGCGCCAGCCAGCGCCAGGACGGCGGGGACCGGTCCCTGGAACCGGAGTTCTGGCACGCGGCCATGGAAGCGGCGGCCGGGCGCGGCATGCGGCTGCTGGCCCTGGCCAGCAAGCCCGCCGCGGCGGGCCGGCAGATGATCGACTTCACCGACGTGGAAGCGGGCGGCTTCACGCTGCTGGCGGTGCTGGGGATCGCCGACCCGCCACGGGAAGAGGCGATTCGCGCCGTGGCCCAATGCCGCGCGGCCGGCATCCGGGTCAGGATGATCACTGGCGATCACGCCGCCACCGCCAGCGCCATCGGGGCGCAACTGAGCCTGGCCGAGGAGGTGCGCGCCCTGACCGGCGTCGAGATCGAGGCCATGGACGACCAATCGCTGAAGCGGGCGGCGGCGGACACCGCGATTTTCGCCCGCGCCAGCCCGGAACATAAGCTGCGTCTGGTGGAGGCCCTGCAGGCGAACGGCGAAGTGGTGGCGATGACGGGGGACGGCGTGAACGACGCGCCGGCCCTCAAGCGCGCCGATGTCGGCGTGGCCATGGGCATGAAGGGCACCGAGGCGGCCAAGGAAGCCGCCGAGATGGTCCTGGCCGACGACAACTTCGCTTCCATCGCCGCCGCCGTGGAGGAGGGCCGCGCCATCTATGACAACATCCGCAAGGCCATCGTCTTCATCCTGCCCACCAACGGCGGCCAGGCCGGCGTGCTGGTGGCCGCCATCCTGCTGGGGCTGCATCAACTGCCCATCATCCCCGTGCAGATCCTCTGGGTGAACATGGTCACCGCCGTGACCCTGGCCCTGGCGCTCGCCTTCGAGCCGGCGGAAGCCGACATCATGCGCCGCCCGCCGCGGGATCCGCGCGAGGCCATCATGACCCCGTTCATGCTTTGGCGGGTGGCCTTCGTCTCCCTGTTGCTGGTGGGCGGTAGCCTGGGCCTGTTTCTGTGGGAACTCGATCGCGGCGAGGAGGTCGAGGTGGCCCGCACCGCCACCGTCAACCTGCTGATGCTGGGCGAGGTGTTCTATCTGTTTAACTGCCGCCGCCTGACCGCTTCCATCCTGTCCTGGGACGGTCTGACGGGCAACCGTTATGTCCTCCTGGCGATTCTGGTCCTGATCGGCCTGCAATTGCTGTTCACCTACCAGCCCACCCTGCAGGCGCTGTTCCACACGGCGGCCCTGGACTGGGCAGCCTGGGGACGCATCCTCGCCTTCGGCCTGGGCGTGTTGCTGGTAGTGGAACTGGAAAAGGCGCTCGTGCGCCATCTCGGACGGCGAAACCCGCGCCGGCGTGGATCGGGCAGGCCATGACGGGGAAATCCTGTCGACGCCATTGTTATCGAGCCTATTCATCCCAGACGCAGCATGGCCGAGGAGGATATCCGAGCAATGCATGAAGTCTTCAGCGAATTCGCCCTGCTGTTGCTGATTTCCGCCGCCGCCGGCGCCGTGTCCATGTGGCTGCGCCAGCCGGTGCTGATCGCCTACATCGTCGTCGGGATCGTCGCCGGGCCGGCGGTGCTGGGGCTGGTGACCGCCCAGGACCAGATCGATCTGCTGGCCCAGGTCGGCGTGGCGGTGCTGCTGTTCGCGGTCGGCCTCAAGCTCGACCTCCCGCATGTCCGCCACATCGGACCGGTGGCCCTGGCCACGGGACTGGGGCAGTTGGGCTTCACCATTTTTTTCGGCTTCATCCTCATCCTGCTCATGGGCAAGAGCGTGATGGAGGCGCTGTACGTGGCGGTGGCGCTGACCTTTTCCAGCACCATCATCATCATCAAGCTGCTGTCCGACAAGCGCGAACTCGACGCCCTGCACGGGCGCATCGCGGTGGGCTTCCTGATCGTGCAGGACCTGGCCGTGGTGCTGGCCATGATGGGGATGAGCGCCCTGCGCGGCGGTGCGGAGATCGGGCTCGCCGAGATCGTGTTCTCGCTCGTCTGGCGCGTGACGGCGGCGTTCGCGCTGCTCTACGTCGTCATGCGCTACGTTCTCCCCAGGATAGTCGCCCTCATGGCGCGCTCCCAGGAATTGCTGCTGATCTTCGCCATCGCCTGGGGCACCGGTCTCGCCGCATTGGGGGAATGGGCCGGTTTCAGCAAGGAGGCCGGCGCCTTCCTGGCCGGTTTCTCGCTGGCCTCGACCGCCTACCGCGACGCCATCAACGCGCGGCTGGCCGGCATCCGCGACTTTCTGCTGCTGTTCTTCTTCATCGACCTGGGGGCCAAACTCGACTTCGCCACCCTCGGCGGCGAGCTGTGGCCGGCGGTCGTGCTGTCCCTGTTCGTCCTCATCGGCAATCCGCTGATCGTCATGGCCATCATGGGCTACATGGGCTACCGCAAGCGCACCGGTTTTCTCGCCGGGCTGACCGTGGCCCAGATCAGCGAGTTCTCCATCATCTTCGTGGCCATGGGCATCTCCCTCGGCCACGTCGGGGTCGAGGCGCTCGGGCTGACCACCCTGGTCGGCCTGGTGACCATCGCCCTGTCCACCTACATGATTCTCTATTCCCATCCGCTGTACGAACGGCTGGCGCCCTGGCTCGGCGTGTTCGAACGGCGCCGCCCGCACCGGGAACTCGCAGTGGAGATGGGACAACTGGCGCCAGACCAGCCCGACGTGATCGTCTTCGGCCTCGGCCGCTTCGGCGAGCGGCTGGCTTTCGGGTTGAAGGAAGCGGAACTTCAGGTGCTCGGCGTGGACTTCGACCCTGAAGTGGCGCAGCGGGATGCGCCGCAAAGGACTGGCGGTAAGTTACGGCGACGGCACGGACGCCAACTTTCCTCGAGGGTTTGCCCTTGCCGGGGACGGCCTGGGTCGTGAGCACTCTCCCGGATCTGGCTTCAAACCTGGACCTGTTGCAGGCGCTGCGGGAGCGCCATTGCGGCGCCGAGGTGGCCATCGTCGCCCGCGAGGAGAAGGAGGGTCTGGCGCTCAAGCGGGCGGGCGCCCCGACCGTCATCTACCCCATGCGCAACGCCGTGGATTACACGGTGGAAGCGCTGACCGCGATCATCCGACCACGGCAAAGGGATCATTCCTGATGGCATCGGAGTAATCCAGTGCCACGCCCGGCGACCCACTTGCGCGCTTCTTCCACCAGCAGCGTGCTCGACGCAATCGCCGCCGACAAGGCCCAGTCGTTCAGATTCAAATCCACCGTGTCGAAGATGGCCTGGGCCGGTCCCCAGTGGACCACGACGATTTGCAGCAACACCACGGCGGCCAGCGCCAGCCACAGCTTGCCGTTGCTGAAGAACTGGCGGTTGAAGGCGCTGCCGTGTTCGGCGCGGGCGTTGAAGATGTTGAAGAACTGGAACAGCACGAAGGTGGTGAAGGCCAGGGTCACGGCGTAGTCGTGGCCGCCGTGCGCGTGGCCCCAGACGTAGGCGCCCAGCGTGCCCGCCGCCATGATCGAGCCGAAGATTCCCAGCCGCAGCAGGCGCGCTCCGGTCAGGATGGCGGCCTCGGGCGCGCGCGGCGGCGTCTGCATGATGCCCTCGCGCGCCGGTTCAACGCCCAGCGTCATGGCCGGCGGGCCATCCATGATGATGTTGACCCAGAGAATCTGGATGGCGGTGAAGGGCGTCGGCAGCCCGAACAGCGGCGCGCCCAGCACGGTGAGGATGGCGCCGATGTTGGTGGAAAGTTGGAAACGGACGAACTTGACGATGTTGTCGTAGATGGTGCGGCCTTCCTTCACCGCGCCGACGATGGTGGCGAAGTTGTCGTCGGTGAGCACCAGGGTGGCCGCTTCCTTGGTCACCTCGGTGCCGGTGATCCCCATGGCCACGCCGATGTCGGCGGTTTTCAAGGCCGGCGCGTCGTTGACGCCATCGCCGGTCATCGCCACCACATGGCCGCGCGCTTTCAGCGCCTCGACGATGCGCATCTTGTGTTCGGGCGCCACCCGGGCGAACACGGCGGTGCGCTCGACCAGGGCGGCCACCGTCGCGGCGTCCAGTCCCTCCAGTTCGCGGCCTTCGTGGACTTCGCCGCTCAGACCGAGGTCGCGGGCGATGGCCGCCGCCGTGGCGCGGTGGTCGCCGGTGATCATTTTCACTGCCACGCCGGCGACTTGGCAGACGCGAATGGCCTCGCGCGCCTCGGGGCGGGGTGGGTCGATGATGCCGATCAAGCCGATCAGGGTGAGATCGTCGGCCCAGGCCATCAAATCGCCGGCCGGATCGAAGTCGCCGGCCGGAATGGTCCGCCCCGCCACCGCCAGCACGCGCATGGCCTGCTCCGCCAAAGCAGTGTTTTCTCTCTCGAACGACGCGCGGCCGGCGCCGTCCAGCGGCGCTTCCCCGTCCGCGCTCAGCCAGCGACCGGCGCGGGCGAGCAGCACGTCGGGCGCGCCCTTCACCCACATCCGCACCACGGTCCCGTCGTGATGGAAGGTGGCCATGAATTTGTGGGCCGAATCGAAGGGAATTTCGGCAATGCGCGGGGTACGCCGGCCCAACTCGTCCGCCGTCGCGCCTCCCTTGGCGGCGAGCGCCAGCAGCGCGCCTTCGGTGGGATCGCCGATGAGCTGGCCGTCGCGGATGACGGGCATCGGCGCACAGGGCGGCGGGCGCCATCAGCGGCAGGAAGTCCGGGGCGTCCTGCCCGTCTTCGGCGGTGATGGTTCCAGCGCCATCATAGCCTTCGCCGCTGACGGCGAAGCGCCGGCCCCGGTAGTACAGGCGACGCGCGGTCATCTGGTTCAGGGTCAGCGTGCCGGTCTTGTCCGAGCAGATCACCGTGGTGCAGCCCAGCGTTTCCACCGCCGCCAGTTTCTTGACGATGGCGTGGCGCTTGGCCATGCGGTGCATCCCCAGGGCCAGGGTGACGGTGACCACCGCCGGCAGACCCTCCGGAATCGCCGCCACGGCCAGAGCGATGGCGGTCATGGCGGTGGTCACCAGATCGTCGCCGCGCAGCACGCCGATGACGAAGATCAGCCCCACCACCGCCCCGGCGATGGCGGCCAGCCGCTTGCCCAGCCGGTCGAGCTGGACTTGCAACGGGGTGGCCGATTCGGCCGTCTCGGCCAGGAGACCGGCGAGGCGGCCCATTTCGGTGGCCATCCCGGTGGCGGTGACCACCGCCTCGATGCGACCCCGGGTGACCACCGTGTTCATGAACACCATGCTGCCGCGTTCGGCCAGCACGGCATCCGCCGCCACCGGTAGCGGCGTTTTGGTGACGGCGTGCGATTCGCCGGTCAGGGCCGCCTCCGCGACCTCCGCCCCATGGGCGGCGATGACCCGGGCATCGGCCGGAATGCGGTCGCCGGCTTCCAGCAGCAGCACGTCGCCGGGCACGAGATGCGCGGCCTCCACCAGCGCGGCCTGGCCGTCGCGGCGCACCCGGGCGATGGGCGCCAGCATGTTCTTCAACGCCGCCAGCGCGGCCTCGGCCCGATGTTCCTGGAAAAAGCCGAGCAGGGCGTTGATGAAGACGACGATGGCGATGACCACGGCGTCCTTGAGATCGCCCACCGCGCCCGCCAGCACGGCCGCGCCGAGCAGGACGATGACGAGAAAGCTCCTGAACTGGTCGAGAAACTTGAGCCAGACCGGGCGCGGCGCCGGTTCGGCGAGACGGTTGGGGCCGTGGCGCTGGAGGCGGGCTTGCGCCTCGGCGACCGTCAGTCCCGTCGCCGGATCGACTGCCAGCCGACTGGCGACGGATTTCAGGGGTTTCGGCGTGCCAGGGCAGGGCCGAGGAGGAGGCATTGGGTTCGAGCGGGGACAAAGACATTGCGATTTTCTCTTTACGCGGCGACGGGATGACGCTCATCGGGTCGCTCATGAGGGGTGGCAAGGTGGTCACTGCGCATGAGACTTCTCCCGCTGGCTGGCGGGACGACGCCGTTGCAACATGCGCAGTGCCCAATAGATCGCCAGGGCGGCCAGGACATGTTTCAGGGTGTGTCCGCTCAGCGTCCCGGTCAGCGCGAAAATCGGGCGGTCCAGCCACTCGGCGGCGAGCGCCGCGGCGTAAAGTGCCAGCACCACGAGCACATCGCCCGCGCGGGTGTAGCGGGGCGGAAACAGCCAGAGCAAAAGGGGGACGAGGAGCGCGGGGTAAAAGTGCATGAAATCCGTAGGGCCGCAGGTCGCCGCCGCCCGCCGCTTCGCTCAGGCTCCAATAAACGACCGCCCCTGGCCCCAGCGCGAGCAGCACGGGCAACAAGACCAAGCCCACGCGCACGCCAACTCGTTCCGCAAGATGCGCCGCCAGCCAGCCCATAAAGGCGATGGCCATGGTCAGTCTATCCCAAAACAGCCCGGCATGGTCCGGCGCCCAGTGATAGTAAGCGGAGGTGATGCCGGTGGCCGCGATGCCGAGGAAAAACACACCCCAGGGCCAGCGCTCGCGGGAATCGATTAAGACCAGCCGGCCGCTGGCCAGTTGCCAAAGCCCCGCCAGGCCCAGACCGAGGAAAAGCGCATTGGAGACGACGTTAAGGAAATGGGGAATGCCGAACCAGGCCCGCTGGTCGGCGAAGGCATGATACCACTGGGGTTGCGGGATCGGCGGCAGGGTCGTCACCGCCAGGGCGACGGCCAGGGTGAGGAGGCCGATGAACCCGATGCGCGAGCGCTTGCGGCTACCTATCTTCGCGTTCCCCGAGCAGGTGATAAATCGCCGTCCCCAGACGGAGGATATCCGGCAGATCCTGATGCCAGAATGCCGGGGTCAGGATGGGTTCCGGGCTCAGGTCCACATGGCCGAGCAGGCGCTCAATCAGGTAAAGCCGCGCCTGATTCGGCGGTGCCGCGCCGGCGAGCGCGATGCTCTCCGGGTAGGGAATGAGGCTGTCGGTTTTGCCGTGGACGAGGATCAGGCGTGCCGCGAGTTGGCTGAGATCCTTGTCGGCGAGGCTCAAGGCCGCGAGATCGGCGCGCAACCGCTCGGGCAACGCCGCCGCGAGGACCTTGAAGCGCGCCGGATCGCGGTTGGTGACCAGGGCGTAGACGGCTGCCCCTTCCGAAGTGAGTTTTGTGGCCAAATCGGCAAGTTCGGCGTGGCGATCCAGAAGACGGCGCTGGACCATGGCTTCCAGCAACTCCTGGTCCGGTGATGAAAGATAGGGCTGGGCCGAGCGCACGAACACCAGTTGGCCGTATTCGTTCGGCTGCCGGTAATGCCACTGTCCGGCGTGCTCGAACCAGCCGGTGGTCAAAAACCGTAGTGCTTGCGCTAAATCGTGGTAGCCGCCTACCGCCACCACAAAACGAACCCGCTCACGGATGTCCGGCTCCAGGGCCGCCAACAGGGTCGGACCTACGGCGTAGCTGAAAGCGCTGAAACCGGCGCGGCCGTTTGGAGCAAGTTCCGGTCGGCGGGTCAGCCAGGCGAAGGCATCGGCCACCACGCGCGCGTCGGACGGCTGGATGGTGAGTTGCCGGAAGCCCGGCAACTCGGGGGCGAGCACGGCGAATTGCGCCCGCGCCAGGGTCTTGGCGAAGGCGGTGAGGAGTGGATCGTCCTTGCCCTTGGGCGCCACGCCGGGCACGATCACGATTCCCGCCGCAGGGGCGCCCGCGCCGGGTAGATACAGGTCGGCTGCATGGCCGCGCCCGGCGATGCAGTAGGTGATGGTCTGCCGGATGGGTGCCGCCGTTGTCTGCTTGAGGCGGGAAGGCGCGTCACCTGCTCCAACATCCGCCAGCACCAGCGCCGCCTCGTAGGAGCGGAGCGGCGCGCAACCGGCCAGGATCAGCAAGGCGACCGCGAGGAAAAAGGCCGCCAGATTGCCGCCTGAACTCGACATGCCAATACCTCCAGCGCCGCCCGATAGCCAGGTTCGAACTGGACCGGACGGCCAAAACCTCGCCCGGCTTCAGGCCGGTGATCTGATGGGCCGGCGCGCGGCTGTCCGAGCAGCCGCTCCACAGCGAGGCAGGGTCTTGCCGAACAGCCAATCGATAGCGCTGGCGTCTACAGGAACTGCTTGGTGATCTCGACCAGCTCCTTGACCGACTTGACCGAGTGATCGAACATCGCCTTCTCATCGGCGTTCAGTTCGATTTCGACGATCTTCTCGACCCCGCCCGCGCCCATGATCACCGGAACCCCGACGTAGATGCCGTTGACGCCATATTGCCCGCTCAGATAGGCGGCGCAGGGCAGCAGACGCTTCTTGTCCTTCAGATAGGCGTCGGCCATGGCGATCGCCGAGGAAGCCGGGGCGTAGAACGCCGAACCGGTTTTCAGCAGCGCTACGATCTCGCCGCCGCCGTTGCGGGTGCGCTTGACGATCGCATCCAGTCGTTCCTGGGTGGTCCAACCCATCTTGACCAAGTCGGGCAACGGGATGCCGGCGACCGTCGAATAGCGCACCAGCGGCACCATGGTATCGCCGTGGCCGCCCAGCACGAAGGCGGTGACGTCCTCGACCGAAACCTTGAACTCGTCGGCCAGGAAATGGCGGAATCGTGCGCTGTCCAGCACGCCGGCCATGCCGACCACCTTTTCCGCCGGCAGGCCCGAGACCTGCTGCAGCACCCCGACCATGGCGTCGAGCGGGTTGGTAATGACGATGACGAAGGCGTCGGGGCAGCGCTGTTTGATGTTCTCGCCGACCGCGACCATGACCTTGGTGTTGATGCTGATCAGATCGTCGCGGCTCATGCCCGGCTTGCGCGGCACGCCGGCGGTGACGATGACCACATCCGCGCCTTCGATGACGGCGTAATCGCTGCCGCCGGTATAAACGCCGTCGAAGCCCTCGACCGGCGCGGCTTGGGCGATGTCGAGCGCCTTGCCTTGGGGAACGCCGTCGGCGATATCGAACAGGGCGATGTCGCCCAACTCTTTCATGCCGGCCAGCAGAGCGAGTGTGCCGCCAATTTGGCCGGCGCCAACCAGCGCAATTTTTTTGCGTGACATACGGATATTCTCCTCAACGAACCTTCGATCAAGCTGCATGAGAGGATCGAGCCGCGCCACCGGGGGGATTAGGCCGGGTGTCTTTTGCAGGCGCAGCCCGATCCAGAGCTAAAAACCGGTCAGGCGGCCTCGTGCGCCAGTTCCCACTGATCGGGCGAACGCCACAACCGGGAACGCAGCAATTCACGTTCGAAGATGAATTCCTTGGGCAGGCGGTCGAAGAACAAATCGAATTGTTCCTCGTGGGCGTGCGCCTCGGACGTGCCGGCCTTGCGGCCGACGGACATCAGGTCGTAGAAGGTATCGCTTGAATACTCTAGGCCCCACCATTCGATGTCCTCGTGGCGCGGCATCCAGCCGATCGGGCTTTCGACGCCATAGCCGCGACCGTGCACCCGGTCGACGATCCACTTCAGGACGCGCATATTCTCGCCGAAACCGGGCCAGAGGAATTTGCCGTTGTCGTCCTTGCGGAACCAGTTGACGCGGAAGATGCGGGGCGGATTGGGCACCCGGCGGCCGACGTTCAGCCAGTGGCTGAAATAATCGGCCATGTTGTAGCCGCAGAACGGCAACATCGCCATCGGGTCGCGGCGCATCGCCGCCTGGCCGATCGCGGCGGCCGTCCCTTCCGAGCCCATGGTGGCGGCCAAGTACACGCCGTGGCTCCAGTTGAAGGCCTGGAACACCAGCGGCATGTCCTTGCTCATCCGCCCGCCGAACACGAACGCGCTGATCGGTACGCCGGCCGGATTTTCCCATTCCGGATCGATGCTCGGGCACTGGCTGGCCGGCGCGGTGAAGCGGGCGTTGGGGTGCGCCGCCGCACGACCGCAGCCGGGCGTCCAGTCCTCGCCCTTCCAGTCGATGGCGTGCGCCGGCGGCTCGCCGTCCATGCCCTCCCACCAGACGTCGCCGTCGTCGGTCAGCGCGGCGTTGGTGACGATGCAGTTTTTGGTGATCGTCAGCATCGCGTTGGGGTTGGAATTCATGTTGGTGCCGGGCGCCACGCCGAAGAACCCCGATTCCGGATTGATGGCGCGCAAGCTCCCGTCCGGACCTTTCTTGATCCAGGCGATGTCGTCGCCCACGGTGGTGACCTTCCAGCCCTCGAAACCCTTGGGCGGGACCAGCATCGCTAGGTTGGTCTTGCCGCAAGCGCTGGGAAAGGCGGCGGCGAGATAGGTCTTCTCTCCCTGTGGCGTTTCCAACCCCATGATCAGCATGTGCTCGGCGAGCCAGCCTTCATCGCGCGCCATCACCGAGGCGATGCGCAGCGCCAGACACTTTTTGCCGAGCAGGGCGTTGCCGCCGTAGCCGGAACCGTAGGACCAGATCTCGTAGGTTTCCGGGTAATGGACGATGTACTTGCGCTTGATGTCGGCCTCGCACGGCCACGGCACGTCTTTCTGGCCCGGCGCCAGCGGCGCGCCCACCGAGTGGACGCACGGGATGAAGAAACCGTCTTCGCCCAGCACGTCCAGCACCGCGCGGCCCATCCGGGTCATGATCCCCATGTTGACCACGACATAGGGACTGTCGGAGATTTCGATGCCGATCTTGGCGATGGGCGAACCCAGCGGACCCATGCTGAACGGGATGACATACATGGTGCGGCCGCGCATGCAGCCGTCGAACAGACCGTTCAGGGTGGCGCGCATTTCCGCCGGCGGCGCCCAGTTGTTGGTCGGGCCGGCGTCCTCCTTGTTGATCGAGCAGATAAAAGTGCGGTCTTCAACCCGGCCGACGTCGGAAGGGTGCGACCTCGCGAGATAGGAGTTGGGCCGTTTTTCCGGATTGAGGCGGATGAAGGTGCCTCCCTCGACCATCAGCTTGCACAGCCGGTCGTATTCAGCCTG